>CAZQNE010000010.1:0-83080 GCA_964594535.1 uncultured Lewinella sp. | reverse complement strand
CATCACTCTATTATTTGTGGAGTGGGGAAATTATTTTACGGTATTTTAATGCGTTGTTGGAGTAGCCCACCGAGTCGGCCTACGGCCGCGCACGGAGGGCCGCACGGAGTTGCGCAGAGGCGTGCTCCGTGTCAATCCGTGAATACCTCGGTGCGGCGAAATCTCCGTGGGAAGATTATCCTTCAATATAAAGACCGGGTAGCGTTCTACCCGATTATACCGCAAGTATATATTCCATCACTCTATTATTTGTGGAGTGGGGAAATTATTTTACGGTATTTTAATGCGTTTTTGGAGTAGCCCACCGAGTCGGCCTGCGGCCGCGCACGGAGGGCTGCACGGAGTTGCGCAGAGGCGTGCTCCGTGTCCATCCGTGAATACCTCGGTGCGGCGAAGCCTCCGTGGGTAGATTATCCTTCAATACAAAGACCGGGTAGCGTTCTACCCAACTATACCGCAAGTATATATCCCGCCACTCTACAATTCGTAGAGTGGGGTCAGGCGGCCCGCTTTTTGACCGGGGCGGTCAGAAAAATGACGTTAGCCATCTGAAAGGCATCATCCCGATCTTTATGCGGGGTGGGATGCAGGGGCCGGCCCGTATGAGGACAGGTGGTAGCATCTACCTGATTGGTATTCATAATGAACGGTTGAGTTAGCTGATGATCTGGCGTACGTAGGTATCGGGTACCAATTGCCGCCGCACGGAGGTGGTCGAGGACGGCCGTTCGGTGCGCACGTACCCCAGGTGCAGATCGACGTTTTCGCCGTATACGTAACTACGGTTCGTTGGGCAGTACACGATGGGGCCACCCATTGATTTTAAATCATTGAGTAGGCGGTACAGCAAACTACTGGATACCCCCAGGCGGGAAGCGAATTCTTCCGGGCTTCCCGTGCGCCTGAATTTGATCAGGCGGTGCATCCGCCGGAACCGTTCGAGGTGATTTTGCATGGACATAATATTATGGTTGGATTGATTTATATGGATTGATATTAGCCGGTACCCGCGCCCCGCCGCCCCCTATGCCGCCAGACGACGGACTACCCGGGTAGGGAATTGCTTATTCCACAACTCCCGGTATACCCCGGTCCGCTGCAGTAGAGTTTCGTGGGTACCCTCTTCGACTAATTGTCCTTCACGGAGGACGATGATTTTGTCCGCATCCATGATGGTGCTTAACCGGTGAGCGATGACGATGAGGGTTTTACCCTCCTGCCGCAGCTTCGCCAGGGTATTCTGCACGAATTGCTCGCTGGCGGAATCCAGCGCCGAGGTAGCCTCGTCCAGTATGAGGATGTCGGGATCGCGGTAGAGGGCCCGGGCGATCGCAAGACGTTGCCGCTGCCCACCACTGAGGTTGGTGCCGTGCTCGCCGACGTAGGTGGCAAACCCGTTCGGCAAGGATTCGATGAAGGTCATCAATCCCAGCTCTTGGCAAATCGTGATGATGCGCTGCATATCCGGGGTATAATCCCCTACGGCAATATTTTCGATGAGGTTACCGGCGAATAGGTGAAGTTCCTGGGGCACGACGCCGATGCGGGCGCGCAGGCTCTGGTTGTTCACGTAGGCTAGGTCGATGTCGCCAATCAGGACCTTCCCGTTCTGGGGCGGGTACAATTTCTGAAGAATGGCCGCGATGGTCGACTTCCCCGAGCCGCTTTCCCCTACCAGCCCGGTTATCTGGCCGGCAGGGATCGTTAGGTTCAGGTTATCGAATACGTGCTTGCGGGAACCGTAACCGAAGGATAGGTCACGGAAGCGAATATTTCCGATATTTTCGCGCCTGAGGTCCATCAGTTCCGTGGCCTCTTCCTCACTTTCCAGATCAATTATTTCAAACAGGCGATCGGCCGCGATCAGGGCGTTCTGGATGGTCTTGTTCATACCGATCAGTCCCTTGGCCGGGCCGGTGAAGTAGCCGATCAGAGCGTAGAAACCGAGTAGCTCACCCGGTGTGATGACCCCCTCCATGACGTAGTATCCACCCGCCCAGAGTAGAACAATGGTGAATAAGCGGCTCACTCCTTCACTGGCCGTGCCGCTGAAGATGCTATTCATGCCCGAGCGATAGGTGGTCTGGAGCAGGCGGACGAAGCGGGTTTCCGTCTTCATATTGGCATGCTCTTCGAGCCCGAGTTGCTTGATGGTGCGGACCGCCCCGACGCTTTCCACCAACTGGTTCTCCAGTTCGGCCGAGCGTTCCATCAGTTCCCGCTCCCGTTTCCGGTTCAGCCGGTTGGTGATCCAGTAGATGGCTACGTAGCAGGGTACGACGGTCAGCAGTACCAACGCCAACTTCCAGTAGTAGGTGAACATCAGCCCGAAACTGAACAACACGATGAAAACGTTCACCAGCAGGTTGATCGCTACGTCGTTAATGAAGGCGCGGATCTTGACCGCGTCCCCGATGCGACTGATAATTTCCCCGGTCCGCATGGTATCGAAAAAGCGTTGGGGTAGCCGCAGCAGGTGTTTATAATAGCCCAGAATGAGGCGGGCGTCGATGAGCTGGCCCGATTTGATGACCATTACCGACTTCATGGCCCCGATGAAGAGCGAAAGCCCCAGAATGCCGAGCATGGCCACGCTGAGCAGGTTCAGTAAGCGGGCGTTCTGGTTGACCAACACGAAGTCGGTAATCTTTTGCAGGTAGATAGAGGTACTCAGCCCGAGCACGGTGTATACGATGGCTCCGAACAGGGCCTGCAGCAGGGTCGACCGGTGGGGTTGCAACAGTGCGCCGAACCGCGCCAGCGTCGATACCTTCTGGTTGCCGGCCACGAAGTCCTCCGTCGGGGCCACGAGCAGCAGTACGCCGGTCCACTCTTCCCGCCACTGTTCCCAACTGCGCTTTTCCATTCGGCCGCGACCGGGGTCCATGACCTGAACGTAGGTGTCGGTCACTTTGTATACGACGACGAAGTGGTGCAGCCGCTTGTTGACGATGACGTGGGCCACGGCGGGATATTCCGCCTCGTTTTTCAGAGCTTCCTCCTCGGCGCGCACGCCCCGGGCGCTGAAGCCGAGTTTTTCGGCGGCCTGCATCATGCCCAGCAGGTTGGTCCCTTTCTGATCGGTACCGGCCAGCTGACGGATGCGAGCGATGGGCAGCCCGAGTTTATAGTGTGCCGCGATACTGGCCAGACAGGCCGCGCCGCAGTCGGTAATATCGTGTTGCTTGATCGTTCTCTTCATTGCGTATGATTGGGTCCTCCCTCCATTCCGGAGAGGGGCGGGGGTGAGGGGACCTAGTTGTATAGCGGATTGATCCAGTCGTCCACCTTGTCGTGGAGCAGTTGGAAGAGGGTGCGGCGGGTGAGGGAGAAGTGAACGGTGCCGGTCATTCCCTTGCGTAGACTGCCGACGTAGCCGTTTTTCAGTCGCAGTTCGGTATCCTGGAGGCTACAGACGACCCGGAAGACGGCCTGCCCCTCCACGGTCGTCACGTCGCGGCCGATCTCGGTGAGGGTAGCCCGGGCCATGCCCCACTGGTTGTAGTTGAACGCGTCCAGCTGCAGGCGAACGGGCAGGCCTTCCCGGAGCAAGCCGATGTCGCTCGGACTCACGTACGCCTCTACGCGGAGCTCGCCGTCGGGGCTGATCTGGGCCAGCGTCTGTCCGGCGGTTACGTACCCACCGGTTTGCAAGCCGAGGGTTTGGGTCAGCTGTCCGGCGACGGGGGCGGTAACGACGTGGCGGTCCGCCCGCTCCTCCACCTGCTCGGTTTGCCGGATTAGGTCGGCGCGCTCCCGGCGGATACGCTGCCGGTCTTCGGTCCACCGCTGTCGCTCCCGCTCGTGTAGTTGATTGATCTGGGCTTCTAGCAGACTGACGTCGTGGACGGCCTGTTCCAGTTCCATGCGGGCGACCGAGCCCGTCTCCATTAGCTGTTGCTGTCGGGCTAGATTGCGGCGGGCGTGAGCCAGTCGGAGGTCGAGTTCATCGCGGCGGCGCAGATACTCACGGTGACTGCGCTGGTACACGGCGGTCAACAGGGTAGGGGCCTCCCCGGTCAACAGGGCGTTCAGATCGCTCAGTAGCCTACGACGCTCGGTAAGGTTATCGCGTAGGTGGCGGGCTTCCGCGGTCAGTTCCGTAGTGGCGATCCGCAGTAGCGTGTCCCCCGCACTTACCGTTCCGTTCTCCGGTAGGTAGGCAAAGGTGATCAGGCCGCCGGTAGCAGTGGTCACGGGCGTGTGCTTCCGTTCGGGACGTAGGACTCCCCGGCTACGGCTATTTACGTCGACCTCAATCAGGGGCAAACAGGCGGCGACGAGCAGTAGGACGCTTACGACGGTGAGATAAATGGCCCGACCGGTCATTCGGTGGCGGGCGTGCAGGCCTTCGACCCCCTCCACGAGCGGGAAGGGGAAGAGCCGGGGCGCTTCGGTAGGCATGAGTAGGGGTTTGAAGAATGAATTGTTGCGGCGGAGCGCGGGTGCGGTGTCTTATGCCGCCCTGAGTCGGTGGGAGATGACCGAATGGTTGCGTTCTCTCAGGGGCAGCGAGACCGTCAGGAATGTTCCGTCATCCAAAACCGGATAGTTCCCGGCCGGAATTCGAGGACGAGTATTGCCAACCTCAAGCCATTCCTGCACCCAGGCCGGTACCACGAACGGCAGAGGAATTCTCAGGTACCCACCCCGAAAATGACGCGACTGCATCTTCGGGGTGAGTGTGTCACTATCGATGTGCAGCAACAGTCGCCCGGTCGGCTCGTCGAGGCGGCAGTAGGCGGTGAGGGAGTTGGGGCAGGCGTCCCTGGCTTCGTCGGTGTCCATCTCCATGCGGCAGATGCCGATACCGCCGCAGTCCGGTAACCGGGGGGAGCCGAGACGGAGGCGTAGTCTCAAGCCACTTTGGCAGTTGCGGAGGTAGCGTTCGTATGGGCTAGGTGAGTTAAGCATAGTAGCAGTTTGGCGGAAATTCGTTTGCTCCTTTCCTTTTGTCTGCTACAAAGATGGAATGCCAATTTTAATTTTGCCAGGACAGTTAACGCCTTTTTGTTCCTTCATAAATCGGTCATCTATTCGGATGAATTATTTCCAATCGGCTGATGCATAGCTACTTAGTGGTATCGGGATCCTTTGCCCAACGGGTCAGCTCCACGAAGTCTTCCAGCTTCACCTGTTCCGGTCTACGCGTAAAGATTTCGCGCTCGGCCATGAATTCGGTGGGGAATATGGACTTCAGGCTGTTCCTCAGCATCTTCCGCCGCTTGCTGAAGGCGCTCTTGACCACGTGTTTGAAGGTGCCGTAGTGATCGTCGGGCAAAAGCGGCTCCGGGCGGCGCACCAACCGGATAACCGCGCTTTCCACCTTCGGCGGCGGGGCGAAGTTGCCGCGGCTCACGTTGAAGCAGAGCGCCGGCGTGTAGCGCAGTTGCACCAGCACCCCGATGACACCATAGATCTTCGACCCCGGACCGGAGATCACCCGGTCGGCCACTTCCTTCTGGAACATGCCGACCATCTCGGGGATCAGCCGGTAGTTGTCCAGTAGCTTGATCAGGATCTGGGAGCTGATGTTGTAGGGGAAGTTGCCCACCAGTCCGAAGGGGGCACCTTCGAAGACGGCTGCCAAATTCAGCCGCAGGAAGTCACCCTCCAGGATGCGCCCCTCCAGGGTGGGGTAGTGGGCCCGCAGGTAGCTCACCATATCGCGGTCGGCCTCCGAGACCTTCAGCCGGAACATCTCCTCCCGTTCCAGCAGGTATTTGGTCAGCATCCCCTGCCCGGGGCCGACCTCCAGGGCGTGGTCGTAGCGATCGGTCAGTTCCAGGGCTTCGGCGATTTGCCGCGCGTAGTGCTCGTTAGTCAGGAAGTGTTGTCCGTAGGATTTCTTGGCGCGCATCCGGCGAAGGTACCGAACACCCCGGCGGCCGCGCCCCTTCTAGCAGCAACACTATCCCGCACATCCGTGGCCGATCATACGTCATTCTTCATCCCGTGCGACGCGCACGAGGGCTGCGTCTGGGTTCCTTCCCAGTCCCGCCTCTATTTTTCTACGACCAAAAAACTCGACGAGCCCCGCGCCGGTATCTCCTACCTCGACTTCTACGGCAAGACCAACTTCGCGGCCCTGGACCGCGAGCAAGTCGAGTCCATGCAACCGGTCGAATGGATTCGCGATGCCAATATGGCTAACAGCTTTTGCCTCAGCAATGACGGCCAGGCCCTCCTCGTCTGTGAGCAGGGAGACCACGATACGCCCGCCGCCGTCACCCGGATTGGGCTATCCGACCAGAACCGTACCGTGCTCTTCGACAACTACCGGGGCCAGCCGCTGAATAGCCCGAATAAGGTCAAACAATCCCGCCAGGGCCACCTCATCGTCAGCGATCCGGACTACGGTTTCCGCCAGGGCTTCCGACCCCCGCCGCAGCTTGAGCCCAGTATATATGTTATCCCGAGCACCGGCGAGCCGACCTGTTTTCGCTGCGCCCTCCAAATGCCCCATGGCCTGGCGCTTTCCCCCGATGAGGCTACGCTCTTCATCACCGATACGAGCAACGACGGCGCCCACGAAGAGCAGGGCGTCGAATTAGGTCGTCGTTGCTCCGTCTACGCCTTCTCCTTCCGTGCCGACACCGGAGAGATTACGGACAACCCCCGCTACGCCTTCCGGGTCGACGAAGGTGTTCCCGACGGCTCTATCACCACTAGCAACCGACTTTTAGTAGGGGGCGGGGATGGCGTCTACGTTGCCGACCTTCGGGGCAACCTCCTCGGCAAAATTCCTACCGAACACACCGCCGTCAATCTCTGCGTGGTAGGCGACGACCTTTTCATCACCGCCGACAAAGGCGTTTACCTCCTCCTGGACTGGCAATCCAACCTTCAAACTCTATAACCCCACCTACTACCCCCTAGCTACTACCTACTACCCCCCACCTACACCCCCCACCCCCAAGCAGGCCATCACCCCCGCCCCCGTCTCCAGGCACCCCTCATCGACGTCGAAGGTATCCGTATGTACCGGCTTCACGGTCCCCGCTGCACCCGCGCGCGCGCCCAGGCGATAAAAGCAGGCTGGCACGTGATGCGTATAGAACGCGAAATCTTCCCCCGTCATCCGGATGGGCAGTTCCACCACCCGTTCTTCTCCCAGTAGTTGCTTGGCTTCGGACATCGCCCAGCGGGTCAGTCTTTCCTCGTTTTTCAGGAAGGGGTAGCCCTGACGGATGTCGAGTTCCGCCGTCGCTCCCAGTGCCCCGGCCAGTCCGTTCGCCGTTCGTTGCAGACGGAGATGTAGTTCCTTGCGCCAGGCCTCGTCCAGGGTACGCAGCGTCCCCTTTAGGCGCACGGCATTCGGGATCACGTTCGTAGCCCCCCCCTCACTGGCAATATGCCCGAAGGTGAGGACCACCGGTAGAGTGGGGTCAGACTCCCGGCTCACCAATTGCTGCAGGGCGGAGATCAATTGTGCCGTTACTACGATGGGGTCGACGGCGGTATGCGGCATGGCCCCGTGGCCGCCCCGCCCCCGCACCGTCAAATAAAGTTCGTCGGTACTGGCCATGTACAGACCCGGCCGGAAGCCCACCGAGCCGGCGGCCAGCGGGGGGTGGACGTGCTGCCCGAAGATGCCCCTAGGCTTCGGATCTTGCAGCGCCCCGTCCCGGATCATGAGCGTAGCGCCGCCCGGCAGTTGTTCCTCCCCCGGCTGAAAGAGCAGGCGAACGGTCCCCCTCAGGAAATCCTTCACCTCCCCGATGATGCGGGCCGCCCCGAGCAGACAGGCCGTGTGTACGTCGTGGCCGCAGGCGTGCATCACCCCCTCCCGGGTGGAGCGGTAGTCTACCTCATTTTGTTCCCCGATGGGTAGGGCGTCCAGATCGGCCCGCAGGGCAATGGTAGGTCCGCTCCCCCCCCGGATTTCAGCGATCAGCCCGGTACCCGCCACCCGGCGGTAGGGAATACCGATGCGGTCCAGTTCGGAACCTACGAATGCGACCGTATCGTGCTCGGCAAAACTCAGTTCGGGATGGGCGTGCAGGTGGCGACGAATCCGGACGAGGTCGGGACTAAATTCCTGACTTAGGGCGCGGACGCGGGTGCGGAGTTCATTCATGGACAATGCGAATGGCTTCGATTCGGGAGCCCGGAACCAGGCGATCCACGATATCCTGCCCCTCCGTGACCTCCCCGAAGATAGTGTAGTCCCCGTCCAGGTGGGGAACCGGCCGGTGGGTGATGAAAAATTGCACGCCCTCCGTATCCCGGCCGGCGCTAGCCATCCCGATGAGCCCGGCGCGATCCCAGAACACGGGTGGCGTTTCGGTGGGTAGTACGAAGTCCTCACTACCGAAGCCATCCCCCCGCGGTCCCCCGCCCTGGGCCACGAAGTTAGGCACCACCCGGTGGAAGACCGTTCCATCGTAGTACCCCTCACGCGTCAGGCGCATGAAGCTGGCGACGGTGGCGGGAGCGACCTCGGGCCAGAGGCGCAAACGGATGGTGCCCTGGTCGGTTTCGATCGCTACGCTATGGGTTCCCTCATCTAGATGATCCCATTCGATGGGCCGGGGTGGGGGAGGGGTAAACGTTGGTTCCGGTTCACCCCGGAGGGCGGCGGCGGCACGGGCGACTTCCCGGTAGGTTTCCAGTCTGCGGGGGCGGTCGAATCCGACCAGGGCCGTATCGAGCCAGCTCAGGTCGGGGTAGCGGTCGCGGTAGGATTCGGGGGCGACGATTAATGCGCGGGCGGCGTGGTAGGCCGGTCCCTCCTCCCGACCGCCGATGAGCAGACGGAAGTAATCGGCCAATTCGCGCCGTACCCGCGCCGAGCTTCCCCGGAACCATTCCGCGAAGTCATCCCGCCCGCTGATGCGCGCCAGTTGTTCGGCGACGACGGTGCGTACGGTAGGGCTCCGTTCGTCCGTGAGCAAGGCGTACAGCTGGCGGTAGTTCCAGGGGAATTCCGCCAGGGCGCGAACGGTCTCCGCCCGCAGAAAAGGATCGTCGGACGCTCCGTAGTAGCTTCGCAACCGTGCGTTTATTTGGTCGCGGTAGTCCGGCAGGTAGGGAGATAGGTGACGGTTTGCCGCGCCCAGCAGTCGTACCCCGATCGTGGTGTCGGCCGTACTCGTGGCTAGCTGATAAAAGAAGGGGGCATCCTCTTCGTTCGCCCGCTCCAACAGGTGATCCGCAGCGGTCAGCCGCACCAGGGGGTGGGGATCGCGCAGGGCTTCGATGACACTTTCCCGTACGCTGGCATAGGGTGCCGCGGTCAGCCCCCTCAGGGCCGCTACCCGTACGCGCCAGTCATCGGCACCCTCCAGCTGGCGGAGTACCGCCACCCGGGCCGGTGCGTTATTCAACCGTCCCAGTGTTCTGACCAGCCCCATACTGACTACCGGATTCCGTTCCCTCCGCAGTACATCGATGAGCCGTGATCCGTACAGGCTATCGGTGGGTACGGCGAAGCGGTGCAGATAGAGTGCGGCGAGTCGCCTGATGCGCTCCGGGGTTTCCTGACTCTCCAGCAATGACGCGATAACGTTCCCCGTAGCCGCTGGAATTATCCCCCGCAATCCGGCGTAGTACAATCCCCGAAGCTGCCCCTCCCGCAGTAAGGTGTCCTGTATCCCGTAGGATTCAATGCGGGCCAGATAGTCGACCAGACTGTCCGGACCGGTACGCCCCACCGCCCCCAGCACGGCGGCGTTTACGGAAGAAAAGGTAGCCCCGGAATCGAAGGCGTCGACCAGGGCGGGTGCTACCCGGGAACCGGTTTGCCCCAGGGCATACGCCGCTACTTCCCGGACCGCCGGGGCCGGATCGGTCAGCCGGGCGACCAGGGAGTCTACGGTTGCCGGTTGTACCTGGCTAAAGCTTCCTAACCCCCGGGCCGCCAAGTAACGATGTTGCGGACTTGAGGAGGATAAATGGTGCCGGAGACTGTCCTCCTGGCGCACCGTCTGGTGATTGAGTATGCGGCGCGTCTGGACGTCGGACAGATTGATACGGGGTGACGCTTCGCTGACCGGTCGTTCCTCCGGGGGGATACAGGCGGTGAGGCTGGCAACCAGGCCCAGCAGCGGAAACATCCGTAGCAGCATACGCCAAAGGTAGCCTGCCTGGTCAGATTCTCCCCGGCGCTGGCTACCTTTGCGCCCCCTAATCCCTTCCCTATGATTCAGCGCATTCAGTCCGTGTACCTAGCTTTGGTTGCCCTCTGTTCGGCCGGGCTCTTCGGAGCCGATGTTGCCGATACCGATACCGCCATCGCCGGAAGCGAAGTGTTTAACGACGCCGAACTGACCGTTTTCGATAGTCCGATCCTGATCGGTGGGGTAGTAGCCACCATCCTGCTTGCCGTAGCCGCTATTTTTCTTTTCCGCAACCGCCGCCTGCAAATGATCCTCTGTCTGGTCGCTATCCTGATCACCCTGGCCTACTCGGCCTACGGAGGACTACTCTGGGGTACGGATTCCGCCGGCCCCGCCGCCAACCCCGATCTAGGCGTCGCACTCCCGCCGCTCGCGATCATCTTCGCCCTGCTCGCCCGAAGGGCCATCGGGAAGGATGAGAGACTGGTACGCAGTGCGGATCGACTTAGATAAAGTAGGTCGTGGATCACGGGTCACGGGTCATCTGTCATGTGTCACGACCCGTGACCCATGACCCACGCCCCCCTCACTTCAATTTAATCTCATCATCCTTCCCGTCGTAAAACTTGAAGGTCGTGATCGGGAAGTCATTGTCCGTCTGAATGTCCAGCCAGCGGTAGTGTTTCATGTACCACTTCATCTGGGCGGAGGGCAGTCCCCGTTTCAGGTAGGCGGCTACGTAGGGATGCACCTTTAGCTTGAGCTTCGCTTTGGGCCGGGCCTCCATGATGAAGTTGAGGTCGCGCTCGATCTCGTCGGTCAGCAGGATGGTGGCGTTGACCTTGCCGGTGCCATTGCAGGTCGGGCACTTCTCGGCGGTGGTAATTTTAACCTCGGGGCGCACCCGCTGCCGGGTAATTTGCATGAGGCCGAACTTGCTCAACGGCAGAATGGTGTGTTGGGCCCGGTCGTTCTTCATGGCGGCGCGCATGGTCTGCACCAGTTTCTTGCGGTGCTCCCCGTCCCGCATGTCGATGAAGTCGACCACGATGATACCGCCGATGTCCCGCAGCCGAAGCTGACGGGCAATCTCCTCGGCTGCTTCCAGGTTGATCTTCAGAACGGCCTCGGCCTGATTCTGGCTGGGCATTTTGTTGCCGCTGTTCACGTCAATGGTGTGCATCGCCTCCGTATGCTCGATGACGACGTAGGCGCCGCTGGACATGGTGGCCGTCTTGCCGAAGCTACTCTTAATTTGCTTCGTGATTCCGTGGGCGTCGAAGATGGGGCGGCTACTTTTGTGAAGAGTGACCAAATTGGGTCGCTCCTTGGCAATATCCTGAACGTACTCGCGGATGGTCTCGTACAGGGCCTTGTCGTCCACGACGACTTTGGAGAAGTCGGGAGTGAGCAGGTCGCGGAGCAGGCCCGTCGTTTTATCCACCTCACTCAGTAGTTTGACCGGGGGCGTCGCGTTCTTTGCGCTTTCGATGATGGTCTTCCACTTCTCGGTCAGGGCGGTGATCTCTTCCAGCAATTCGGTTACCCCCTTGCCCTCGGCGGCGGTGCGCACGATGACCCCGAAGTTGGTAGGGCGGATGCTTTCGACGAGCAACTGTAGCCGCTTGCGCTCTTCACTGGTGCTGATCTTCTTGGACACGGCCACCGTCTCGCTGAAGGGAGTAATGACCAGGTAGCGACCGGGGATCGTGATCTCGCAGCTCAGGCGGGGGCCCTTGGTGCTGATGGGTTCCTTCAGCACCTGGGCCAGCACGACTTGCTTCTTTTTGAAGACTTCGTCGATCTTGCCGGTCTTGACGATTTCGGGCTCGAAGTCTACCTTGTCCAGGGTGTGCGTCGGAAGCTTACCCTTAATGGCCCGGTCGGCATACTTCTGTAGGGTGCGCACCTTGGGGCCCAGATCGGTGTAGTGCAAAAAGGCATCTTTCTTGTGCCCGATGTCAACGAAGGCCGCGTTGAGGGGGGCGGTCACGCGTTTGATGCGACCGAGGAACACATCACCGACGGTAAACTGGTCGGTAGCGCGTTGGCGGTGAATTTCCACCAGCTTTCCGTCTTCCAGCAGGGCTACTTCTACTTCTTTGCCCGAGCTGGAGACAATCATTTCTTTATCCACTGTACGACAGGATTGGGTAGGTACAAGCATTCCCGTTCCTCCACGGGCGGAGGGTACGGGTTTGGGCTTGTATCCGAATACGTGAAACAGGCTACCAATCGGTAACCGGCAGTCCCTATCGAGGCGAACGCGGGTGTAGGTCGGGCGAAGAGGCGCGGGCGGCCGGTGGGCGGGCCCGGGGGTTCAGGTCCGCCGCTCGTCGAGGTGGACGGCAGGTGGCGGACAATTTCTTTACGGCGGCAGCGGGCGGGAAGCCCGGCGGTGCGGCATCGAAGGAGAACGGCCTCTCGCGGAGCAACACCCTAAGGTCGGATACGGAGCTCGCTGGGTACCGACCGGGGGCGAAGCGCGAGTGAAGCGGGCCTCACCCCCGGAGGCAGGTGCTAGGCTGGGCTAGCGGTTCTTCTTCTTGTGGCGGTTCTTGCGCAGGCGCTTCTTCCGCTTGTGGGTTGCAATCTTATGACGCTTCCGTTTTTTTCCACACGGCATAGGTAATCGTTTAGTACGGTAAAATGGTGAACTTACTCCCCCTAAATACAGCTAGCGGAAGCGATTAGTTGTGCGAACACTCACCAGAAGGCGATATCGCGGACGCAAAGGTAAGGTATTATTCCAAGAGCGCGGCACACTTGCGGGCGTAGATGTCGGCTTCCCCGGCCCGGCCCAGGTTTTCGTACACCCGGGCCAGGGGGCATACGACGTCGGGATTACCGGGGGCTAACTCGTCCGCCTTAGCCAACCGTTCGGCCGCCCGTTCCAGTTGGTTAGTTTTGATGGCCAGCTGCGCCAGGGTGATGTACACCCGGGGATTGTCGGGGTACCGCTGCTCGAGTTCGCGCAGTAGCAGGATGCCCTTCATGGGGTTGTCCGGGGGCGGATTGTCGGTGTAGGTCACGGCCAGGTTGATGCGGTTGGCCGGGTTGTCGGGATTGAGGCTGATGGCGGCCTGGTAGGATGCCTCGGCCTGGTCGGCGCAGTAGGCCCGCGTCTTCCCGTCGATATCCTCCTGTTGCAGACACAGGCTGAAGGTCGTGCCGGCGATCGACCAGGCTTCCTCGGTATTCCTGATGTCGGCAATGCGGACGGCGTAGGCTCCCGAAATAGCGGGATAGCCGGCCTGGTACCATTCGGAAGCGAGTTGCTGCAGCAATTCCACCCGGGCACTATCGTCACGCTGGCTTTCGAGTCGCTCCTCCAGCGTTGCCACCGTGGCCTGGCGGGCGGGGGATATTTCGGCGTGGGCTTCGCGGACCAGGCTCTCCAGCCCCGTTGCCGCGGTGGGGCCCCGGCGGAAGCCTTCCTCCAGTTCGGGTGGCCGTACGGGGCACCCCCAGTAGGTCACTGCCACCAGCAGTAGGGTGATGGCCGCGGCGATGTACTGGGGCCGGCGCATCAGTCGAAGTCGTCCTCCTCGTTAGGCAGGGAGCTCACCTGGTCCTTCACCTGCTCGACAAAAATCTTGGCGGGCTTAAAGGCGGGAATGTAGTGCTCGGGGATCTCGATCGAGCGGCCCTCCTGAATGTGGCGGCCGATCTTCTTGGCCCGTTTTTTCACTACGAAGGAGCCGAATCCACGGATGTACACGTTCTCTCCCTCGGCCAGGCTGCCCTTCACCTCTTTGAAAAAACTCTCCAGGGAGACCAATACGTCCACTTTGGCGATTCCGGTCTTATCGGCGATGTTGGCTACTAGGTCGGCTTTTCTCATACGGTATATTGTTCCACTGGGGGTTCTAAGAGCTTGTTTGGACCTTATTGGCACCCTTCTGGCCTTCACCTTCGGTACAACAATCTTCCTGTAGCGGTGCTACACTCCGGTTTTTGCGCCTCAGTCAAGACCAACATGACGGCAAAGCGGCCAATTCGGCAACGTCCAAACATGCTCTAACAAAGCGGGGGCGAATATCCGCTTTTTTTGATTTTTCCGGTAAGAAAGTACACTATTTTATTTACAATCAGTCAGTTAGCCGGGTTTGTCCCCTTTCGGTCATCTTTGCACCCGCGCCCCGCCGCCCAATCTTCCGTGGCCTGACTATCTTCGCCGCCCCCCCCATGAACCGCCCCCCCATGCTCCTTTCCATGACCGGCTACGGCCGCGCCACCCACACCGCCGGCGGCAAGACCTTTACCGTCGAACTGCGCAGCCTCAACAGCAAACAGCACGACCTGCGCCTGAAGAGTAGCCACGCCCTCCACCGGCGGGAGATGGAACTGCGCAAACTCGTGCTGCAGCAAACCGAGCGCGGAAAGCTGGAGATGAATCTGGAGATCACCGACGAAACCGGCAGCGGTCACGTGAGCGTAGACCTACCCCTGCTGGCCAGCCTCAGCAAAAATATTTATTGGAACCTGAATTCCGGGCTGCCCGAAGCTACCCTCGACGGGCTGGTGCCCGCCCTTCTGCGCACGCCGGGTATCGTGGTCGCCGGTACCGCCGAACTGGCCGATACCGACTGGGAGGAACTGCTCGCCACCGTGAAGGACTGTCTCGGCAAACTGCGCGAGTACCGCCGGCAGGAGGGGGAAGTACTCGCCGAAGACCTCCGCACCAGCGTGCGTACCATCCTCGATCTGCTCGACCGCGTCGACGATTACACCGAGCAACGGATCGCTACCGCCCGCGAACGCATGCAGCGCCACCTGGCCGAATACGTAGGGCGGGCCAACGTGGACCAGAACCGCTACGAGCAGGAAGTGCTTTTCTACCTGGAGAAGATGGACATTAACGAGGAAAAGGTCCGCCTGGCCCAGAACGGCGCCTACTTCCTGGAAATCCTGGAGAATGACGAGCTGACCAAGGGGCGGAAACTGAATTTCATCAGCCAGGAAATGGGCCGGGAAATTAATACGCTGGGGGCCAAGTCCTATTCCACCGACCTACAGAAACTGGTGGTCAATATGAAGGAGCAACTCGAGATGATCAAAGAACAGCTCGCTAATGTCGCCTGAACCCGCCCCCGGGAAGCTGCTCATCCTGACGGCCCCCTCGGGTGCCGGCAAAACCACCATCGTGCATCACCTGCTGGACCGCTTCCGGGAGCTGGCCTTCTCCGTATCGGCCACGACGCGGCCGCCCCGCCCCGGCGAGGTACACGGGGAAGACTACTACTTCCTTTCGAACGAAGAATTTCTGCAACGGGTTGCGGCCGGCGACTTCGTCGAGTACGAGGAGGTGTACCCCGGGCGCTTCTACGGTACCCTGCACGAGGAGGTCAGCCGCATTTGGGCCTCCGGCCGCGCCGTGGTGTTCGATATCGAGGTCAAGGGGGCTACGAATATCAAGCGGTACTATCCCGAAAACAGCCTCGCCGTGTTCGTCTCCCCCCCCTCGCCTGAGGTACTGTTTCAGCGGTTGCGGAATCGGAGTACCGAAGACGACGAAAGCCTGCGGGTGCGGATGGCCCGGGCGGCGGAGGAACTCAGCTACGGCGACCGCTTCGACCGGGTGTTGGTCAACGATGAGCTGACCGTCTGCCTGGCGGAAGCCGAAGAACTCACCCGCGATTTCCTGCGCGGTTAAAGTTTGCGACCCCCCACCACCCGCCCCCGGGTATCGCCCTCCCGCGTTCGCTTCAGGGGAATGAGCAGGTTGGCGAAGGCATCGGCGCTGCTGACCGTCCATTCGCGACCGGCGTAGGTGACCGTGCCCCGCGTGCGCGTCCAGTCACTCGCCAGCAGGGTGTAGCGGTTACCGTTCTTAGGGTTGGGGCCGAAGACCAGAAAATTGTCGCCGTCCTCTTCGAAGGTGATCGCCACCCGCTGGGTTTTCGGACTGAAGGTGAACACCCCGGGGGTATTGCGGCGAAACACGATCTGCTCGACCTCCCGACCGTCGATCACGCGCACGCTGCCGTTGCGGATGGTGGTGCGGTCGTTGCGCAGTTCGCGCTGTAACGTCACGTCTTCGGATAGATAAAATTGAATCCTACGCAGTTCGTCTTCGCCCCATCCCTGCCGTTCGTAAAGCTCCTGAGTAAAGGGGGCTAGTTTCGGACCGCAGCCGGTGAACAGGAAAGTTGCACAGAATAGGAGGGCAAGTAAGCGGAACATAGAGGGTTCGGTAAGTTGTACCCAAATAAAGCGGGGGGCGGGGACGCAGGTGCAAGCTAAACCGGGCTTTAATTGAACCTTAACGGGGTCGCCGGGCCCGGAAGAAGCCGGACACCAGATCGGCGCATTCGTCGTGGAGGATACCGAATTCCAGACGGGTACGCGGGTGCAGGAGCTCGCGGCCGAAGCGCATGAAGCCGCGCTTGTCGTCGCTGGCCCCGTAGACGACCCGCTCCGCCTGGGACCAGGCCAGGGCGCCGGCGCACATCACACAGGGTTCCAGGGTCACGTAGAGGGTGCAGCCCCGGAGGTATTTATCACCGAGATGATTGGCCGCCGCGGTCAGGGCGATGATCTCGGCGTGGGCCGTCACGTCGCCGAGCCGTTCGGTCTCGTTGTGCCCCCGGGCGATGATGCGCCCCTGGGTGACTACCACCGCCCCGACGGGTACTTCCCCCATTGCCACCGCCGTCCGGGCCTGAAAGAGGGCCTGCCGCATGAAAAATTCGTCGTCATAGACCTCAAGCATCGAGCACGGTTTCTACGAGGTAGTGGTTGCGATCGGGGTTGGACCGGCTCACGAGTTCGGCCAGGAAGCCGGTGACGAACAGTACCGTACCCAGAATCATGGTCGTCAGGCTGATGTAGAACCAGGGGTTCTGGGTCACCAGTACGCTCGGTAGGTCGTTGGCCAGCGCGTACACCTTGGCCGAGCCGATGTAGATGGCCGCCGTGAGTCCGACCAGGAACATGATCGTACCGATGGTGCCGAAGAGATGCATGGGCCGCTTGCCGAATTTCCCGACGAACATCAGCGATAGTAGGTCCAGAAACCCGGTGATCAGGCGGGAAAGCCCGAACTTGGAATGACCGTACTTCCGGGCCCGGTGCTCGACCACTTTCTCACCGATCTTCGTGAAACCGGCCCATTTCGCCAGCAGCGGCATGTGGCGGTGCATATCGCCGTATACTTCGATGCTTTTGATGACGTTGCGCCGGTAGCTCTTCAGTCCGCAGTTGAAGTCGTGCAATTCGATGCCGCTGACCCGGCGGGTGACCCAGTTGAAGAACTTGGAGGGAATGGTTTTCCCGAGGGGGTCCCGTCGTTCCTTCTTCCACCCGGATACCACGTCGAACCCATCCCGTACGATCATACCGTAGAGGGCGGGAATTTCGTCGGGGCTGTCCTGCAGGTCGGCGTCCATGGTGATGATGACCTCGCCGGCCGCATACTGGAAACCGACGTTCAGGGCGGGGCTCTTTCCGTAGTTGCGCTGGAACTTGATCCCTTTCAGGCAGTCGTTTTCCGAGCTGAGCCGCTGGATCACTTCCCAGCTATCGTCGGTACTGCCGTCGTCGACCAGCCAGATCTCGTAGCTCAGGTCGTGCTCCCGCATGACGCGGTCGATCCAGGCCGTAAGTTCGGGTAGGGATTCGGCCTCATTGAGCAGGGGGATGACTACGCTGATGTCCATAGCCAGTCGTGGTTGACGGTAGCCAGGATGCGGCCCCGGAGAGTCCGGCCCAGTAGGGGGCTGTTAGTGGTTTTGCCGCCGAAGTGGTGAGGCCCTACCACACGCTCACCCTCCGTGCTGAACAGGGTTAGGGCGGCGGGTGCTCCCGCGGCTACGCGCTGTTCGGGAAGACCGAGTATGTCGCGGGGGCCGTCGGTCAGGGCCGTGACCACGGCGTCGAGGTAGTCCTCTCTCCCGTCAATCCAGGGCAGCAGTTGCAGGAATGCGGTTTCCAACCCACGGGCACCGGAGGCGGCGTAGGTGAACTCCAGGTCCTTTTCTTCCCGGTGCCGGGCCCGGTGCGCGCTGGCGATGGCGGTGATCGTACCGTCCAGCACTCCATCGCGCAGGGCCTCCCGGTCCGTAGTCTCCCGCAGGGGGGGGGTGAGCTTAAAGTTTGGGTCGAAGGCGAGTAATTCCTCGTCGGTGAACGTAAGGTGGTGGGCGCTGACCGTGATCGAGAGCCGGCCGGTCGGTAATATATACTCCCGGATGTAGGCCAGGCTCTCCGCCGAACTGATCAGGTGCAGGAGCAGCCGGGAGTCGGTGTAGTCCAGTAGGGTGAGGGCCCGGCGGAGGGGAATCGTTTCGCTCAGGGTGGGAATTCCCGGTAACCCCAGTCGGACGCTGATAGGCCCCTCGTGCATCTGACCGTTCGGTGCCAGTTCATCGTCGTAGGGAGTTTCCACGATCAGGCCCCCGAAGGAACGGGCGTACTGTAGGCCTCGCTTCAGCAGACTGCCACCGGCCGAGCGGCCCGGCCCGTCGGTAAAGCCCAGGGCACCGGCTTCGCTTAATCCGGCCATCTCGGTGAGGTCCTTTCCGGCCGTATCGTAGCTCAGGGCGGCCAGGGGAAGTAGGTCGACGCCCAAGCCCCGGCTACGGGTCGCCAGGTAGCTCATATCGGCTACGTTCTGCCGTACGGGTTCGGTATTCGGAAGGACGGCCACGGAGGTGTAGCCACCGGCGCGGGCGGCGGCGGCCAGGCTCCCGATATCCTCCCGCTCCTCGTGCCCGGGGTCGCCCAGGTAGGCTCCGATGTCAACGAATCCGGCGCAGAGGTAGGCTTCCGGTTCGGAGAAGGTCTCTTCCCCCGGGCGCGCTTCGAGCCGAGCGGCAAGCTCGGCGATACGGCCGTTTTCCACCCGGGCATCCATCCTGCGACGGTGGTGAGGCCCCCGGGGATCGATGATGAGTACGTCGCGGAGCAGCATGGCCGGCAAAGGTAGGCTACACCCTCCAGAAGCGAAGGACCATGGCCTCGGCCAGCAGAAAACACAGTGCCGCCCACAGAAAGTACCGGTAGAGGGGGCGGCCCTCGTTGCGCTGGCGGATTTGTTCCTCAAGTCTGTTCAGGCTGCCGGGGTCAATTACCTCCGCCCCGCTCCGGCTTTCCAGCTCACCGGGGGACAGCGTACCCAGCTCGCTTTCCCGCCGGTCGTAGACGAATGCGAGACGTTCCACCTCTTCGTCACTGACCATCAGGCGGTACACCCCGGCCTCCGTGAGTTGCTCGCCCAGGTTGAGCACGGTCCGGTTGCCGATGCCCCGTTGCTGGGGAATGAACTCGCCCCCCGGCCCCTCCAGTCGGTACACCCGGTCGCCCGTAGCCCGCCCTGCGACTTCGATCGTCTCGTCCCGCCCCACGGTGTACGCAAGGGGCCGGCGGCTACCGGTGCTCAGGCCCATCTTATAGAGCATGGGAATGAGCAGTTCCGGACTGTTCGGCAAACTGCTGTATTCGGTATCGTAGGGCGCGGTACTCAGGTAGAGGTTGCCCTCACCCACGCCGTATTTGGCGAGCGCCGTGCCTCCGTCGCGGTAGGTGAGCAGTCGTTCCTGTCCGCGGTTCGCGTAGCGGGTAAGCGTGAAGTTGCCCAGCGTTACCGGTAGTTCACGGGCCCCCCGTTGGCGTTCGAATACGTCGCGGAAGATGAACTCCTCCTCGTTTACGCCCGTCACTTCCCGCTCCCGCTCCTCGAACGGGCCGAGCTCGTCCGCCGGCAAAGTCCGCAGGAAGCGGTTGTACGCTTCGACGCTGGCATCGCGGGGGGGGAACAGCAATACGTTGCCCCCTTCCCGCAGGTACTGACCAAGTTGCTCGGCCAGTCCGCTCGACCAGTCCCGAGTTCCGGTGATTACAATCAGGTCCTGGCGAGCGAGCTCCCCGTAGTCTACCGTTTGGGAACTTACGAAGGTCGGGTCGAATACGTCTAAGCCCAGTGCGGCGGATAGGCTTGGTGGTGGGGAGGTGTCGTCGGTGACGTGAACGACCCCGATGCGGTCGCTCGTCCGAAAGGCGATGGGGTAGTCGTCGTCAAAGGTGACCGGAAAGTCCGTCAGGCTGATGACCGCGGAACCCGCCCCGGGGCGGTTGATATTGAGGTAAAGACTATCGACCACGGTTTCCCCCGGTCCGATACGCAGGGTTCCCTCGGGTTTCGTCTGTCCGTTGTATTCAACCGTAAGGCGTACGTCGCTTACCGCCGTCTCCCCGTAGTTGCGTACACGCACCAGCAAAAGGTTATTCTGATTGAGCAGGGCTACCGGAGCGGCCAGCCACACCGAATCGATCGCCACGTTGCGGTCACGGGGTGCCTGTAGGGGTAGAAGGTAAACGGCAAGGGTGCTATCGGGGTCGGGTTCCAGGTCCGTAACGTTCTCCTGAAAATCCGACAGCAGGTAAGCGATCCGCTCGTCCACCTCCGCCCCGGCCAGGGCGGCCCGCTGGCGATTCACTACGGTGGATAGCTTGCGACTGGCGGGGCCGATGGCTAGCTCATCCAGGGCCAGCAGCGCCTCTTCCTGGCCCAGCAGCCGCTGACTCCGGCCCCGGAATGCGTTGGTCAGTATTTGAAACCGGTCTTCAGGGCCGTAGGCGGATACGATATCGCGGGCCGCGTCGATGGCGAGTTGGACCAGGGGGGCCCGTTCGCCCTCCGCCGCCATGCTGAAACTGTTGTCCACATAAATACTCACGGCCCGGGTTCCGGATCGCGTACCCTCGGGTGCCGGTATATAGGGTTGGGCGAAGGCGAGAACGATCGCCGCTACCGCCAGGCACCGCAGCAGCAGCACCAACAGGTTCCGCAGCCGGCTGCGCATACTGGTTTCCTCCTTCACTTCCTGCAGAAAGCGGACGTTGCTGAAATACACCTTCTTGAACCGCCGGAAGTAAAACAGGTGAATGATGATCGGAAGGGCGATCAGGGCCAGTCCGAAGAGGGCGGTAGGATAGAGGAAGGACAAGGGGGAGGGAAGAATTTACGATTTACGATGTACAAATTACGATTTTGAATTTGCGACTTTGCTCGGCGGGCGCAGCCCGCCTCGTCAGGGGTGGAGCTAAGGAGCCTAGCAGCCAGAAAAATTGGCTGGCGAAGTTCAATGTACGGGGTAGAATTTGCGGCACTGCTCGGGGTGTCGCGCTCACGACCGCAGGGAGCAGAGACGTACGGCGGCCATGCGGGCAAATCGTACATCAAAAATGGTAAATGGTAAATTGCAAATGCCTCAGGTCATTTCCTCGGGCCGCACCCACTCGTCGAACTGCGCTTCCGTGAGGTAGCCAAGCTGCGTGGCGGCGACCCGCAGCGTAGTATCTTCGGCGTAGGCTTTCTTCGCGATGGTCGCCGCTTTGTCGTAGCCGATCTTGGTGTTGAGGGCCGTGACCAGCATTAGGGAGTTATTCAGGTGCTCGTTTATCCGCTTGTGGTTAGGCTCGATGCCGGCCGCGCAGTTGTCGGCGAAGCTCACGCAGGCGTCCCCGATCAGGCGTGCGCTGATGAGGAAATTATAAATCATCATCGGTTTAAAAACATTGAGCTCGAAGTGGCCGGTCATGCCCCCCACGTTGATGGCCACGTCGTTGCCGATCACTTGGGCCATGGCCATCGTGAGCGCCTCACACTGGGTGGGGTTGACCTTGCCGGGCATGATACTACTGCCGGGCTCATTGGCCGGAATGGTAATCTCGCCGATCCCCGATCGCGGGCCGCTGGAGAGCATCCGGATGTCATTGCCGATCTTGGTCAGGCTCACCGCCAGGGTCTTCAGGGCGCCGTGGCTTTCGACGATCGCGTCGTGGGCGGCCAGGGCTTCGAATTTGTTCTCCGCCGTGCGGAAAGGAAGGCCGGTGAGGGAGGCAATCTCTTCGGCGACCCGCCGGGGGTAGCCCTCCGGGGCGTTCAGTCCCGTTCCAACCGCGGTTCCACCCAGAGCAATTTCACTCAGATGACCGAGGGTGTGTTTCAGTGCGCGGAGCCCGTGGTCGAGCTGGCTGACGTATCCGCTAAACTCCTGGCCTAGCGTCAGGGGGGTGGCGTCCATAAAGTGGGTGCGCCCGATCTTGACCACCTCCCGCATGGCTTCCGATTTTTCGCGCAGCACGTCGCGCAGCCGTTCGACTCCGGGGACGGTCGTATCCCTTAGCATCCGGTAGGCCGCGATGTGCATGGCCGTGGGGAAGGTGTCGTTGCTGGACTGGCTCTTGTTCACGTCATCGTTGGGGTGCAGGCGCCTGGTGGCATCGGTGAGGTGCCCACCGTCGATCACGTGGCCCCGGTTGGCGATGACCTCGTTTACGTTCATGTTGCTCTGGGTCCCGCTGCCGGTCTGCCAGACGACTAGTGGAAATTCGTCGTCAAGCTCTCCCTTCAGTATTTCATCAGCTACGTGTTCAATCAGTTCGGCCTTGCGGCGGTCCAGCACCCCGAGGTCCGCATTGGTGCGGGCGGCGGCTTTCTTCAGAATGGCGAAGGCATGGATCACCTCCCGGGGCATCCGCTGCCCCCCGATGTCGAAGTTGGTCAGGCTGCGCTGGGTCTGGGCCCCCCAGTAGCGGTGAGTGGGTACGTCAATGGTTCCGATGCTGTCTTTTTCGGTGCGGGTACTCATGCGATCATATTTTCGGGACGCGAAGGTAGTTGATATTCCCTCCTCAGGCGGGCGCCCAGTCCGGGGCCAGCGGGTAGTCGTATCCGGCCGCCGGCACCGTAGGTGATTCCACCTTCCACGGGGTCTTCGGTCTGCATCAGCGGGGTGTCGAAGTCGTAAAAGCGGACTCGGTCGCTACTGGCCGCCAGGTGGGCCGCGGCGGTAAACCCGAGGCGGGATTCCAGAAAGCCCCCTACCTGAAGCGGCAGCGTGCTTTCGGCAATGATGGCGCGGGCTTCGTGCGGCCCCCCCGCCTTGCTGAGCTTGATGTTGATCCGGTCCACGGCTTGGATGCGATTCAGCCTGCGCGCGTCGGCGGCCGTCCAGCAGCTTTCGTCGGCCATGAGGGGAACGGCGCTCAGTTGGCGCAACTCGGGCAGTCGATTCCAGTCGTAGCGATCAATCGGGGCCTCGCAGTGCTGGATGTTCAGGCCCCCCAACCGGGGCAGGATCCACCGGGCTTCTTCGAACGTCCAGCCCTGGTTGGCGTCCAGCCGCAGGGGGGGGCTTTCCCCCAGGGCCCGTCGAACCTGGCGGACGCGGTCCAGATCGTGTTCCGCTCCCCGACCCAACTTGAGTTTTACCGCCGTGAACCCGCGGGCTTTGACCTCCACTGCATCGCGGACCATATCGGCCACCGGGGCCAGGCTGACCGTATAGTCCGTACACATATCCGGTACCTTACCCCCACCGAAATAGCGGTAGAGCGGCAGGCCGGCTTGCCGGGCGGCTAGGTCGCAGATGGCCAGATTCAGTGCCGACTTGGCCGCCGAGTTGCCGTGCAGTAGGCGATTCATCCGGGCGGCGAGCGCGGGTGCGGGGTCGATCGGAGCACCGATAAGGTGCCCGGCAAGAAATCGGACGGTAGCCGTAACCCCCTCCAGAAACTCACCGTGAATGGTGGGAAACGGGCTGGCCTCCCCCCAACCTTCCCGGCCGGTGGTGGTACGGATGCGGACGTACAGGTTCTCGGCGTGAGTGAGCGGGCCCAGGGATATAACGAAGGGCCGGTACAGGGGAATGCGAACCGGGAATAGGGCGACCTCTTGGATAAACATGGGGTATAATTGACGTTGCTTAGTTACCTTGCACCTGCGTCCCCGCCCCCGTTGCACCACCCAGCCTAAACCACGGAAATAGACCAGATGCCACAAGCGAAGGGTTCAATCGACAAAGTAATCGTAATCGGCGCCTCCGCCGGTGGGGTAGAGGCGATCATTCAGGTGCTGAAGATGCTGCCCGCCGGTTTGCCGGCCGCCGTGTTCGTGGTGCAGCACATCCCGGCCTTCAGCCGGAGCAACCTGGACCGGGTGCTACAAAACTACACGGATCTGCGGGTCAAAAAGGCCGAAGATGGCGAGCCGATCGAGCGCGGCCTGGTGTACGTAGGGGTGGCCGACCACCACCTGTTGGTAGAGCCCGGTCGGATCGTAGTAAGCAAGGGGCCCCGGGAAAACCGCTTCCGCCCCGCGGTGGATACGCTGTTTCGCTCGGCGGCCCACGCTTACCGAAACCGGGTCATCGGGATCATTCTGAGCGGTGCGCTCAATGATGGTACCTCGGGGATGTGGATGATCGATCGGCTGGGTGGAACCACCATTGTGCAGGACCCGAATGACGCTCTGTTCGCCGACATGCCGGTCAGCGTAATGGACTACGTCGACGTGGATCACCGGGTACCGGCATCCGAAATTGGAAAACTGATTGGCGACCTCTGTGAACGGCCAGCGCCCCCCAGGGGGCACGCCGCGGGGATCAGTAACGAAAAATTGCTGCAGATTGAAGTTGACATCGCTAAAGGGAAGAACGGACTGCAAATGGGTATTTTAAAGGAGGGTAAGCGCTCCGCCCTTGCCTGCCCGGAATGCCACGGTGCCCTGACCCAATTCGAGGAGGGCAAACTGATACGCTTCCGCTGCCATACCGGCCACGCCCATTCGGCCGATAGCCTGCTGGCCAGCGTCAATGAGAACATCGAAAAAGGGATGTGGGAAGTTATGCGCGGAATGGAAGAGAGCCGCATCATCCTGGATAAACTGGCCGCCCAGTTGGAGGAGTCCGGACAGTGGAATCTGGCCAACGACTACCGCCGTAGGGCCGACGAGGTGCAGCAGCGCGCCCGGAACGTGCAACAGCATATTCAGACCAGGGACCTACCGGACAAAGCCGAGACGGAATCCGCGGCCGCACGCTGATAGGAAGCCTAGTTTGTTAGATGTAATAAGTTTATGGGTAATGGGTACCGGGGCTGTTTAGTATATTTAATATATGTAGTATAAACTAACGTGTATCTAATTAATAAACAACTATTTATAGGATTGGCATGGTTGTTGACACGTTAACGCGAAACACCTTCTCATATGCTCACACGGCAAGACGCAACCGCCGGCGGACGACTTGACACCAGCCTCGTCCGCTACATCAAGCAGTTGGACCAGACTTCCGCCTCCATCGTGGATATGGCTGACGATCTGCCCATGCCCCTCCCACTACGGTCCGAACTACAGCAAACCTGGCGGATCACCCGCCAAAAGCTGGCCTACTTTCTCCGGGAGCTTGAACGTTCGGACGGAGAAATGCAGGAAGAACTCGCCACCCTGCACAGTGCCCTGTTGCCCGACGTTATTTCCTACCAGGTAAAACTCGGGGCTATGATGATCGGGGACACCTGTGCCGATCGAAACTACCTTGACCGCTGGAACGAGCTGTGGAACAACTTCTCCGATTCGGCGATGATTGAGCGCGTTTGACTTCGGGGCGCGACCCGGTCCGACCACCCCACCGTCCCGTCCGGTAATTCAGGGCCAGGTCCTTCACCAACCTGAGCATACGGAATTTCATAAATAGGCAAGTTTAATTTATTTATATCAATAATATTCTATCGTCCCGTCCAGTAACTTACTGGTAACCAGTGAATTGATAATTTGGCACGGTAGTTGCCCCGGATTCGGTAGAACACCCACTGTATGCTTAACTCCCCGAACATTGCCGCCGCGGTTGACAACCCTACCGTAGCCTACATCGACCGTTTGGATCGTACGTCCGCTACCGTAGTCCGGTTTCTTCGCGATCTGCCCCTGCGGCCGGAAACCCGGTCCGAGATGAGGGATACCTGGGAAGCGACCCGCCGTAAGCTGGCCTACTTCCGCCATGAATTGCTGCGCAGCACGGGAGAAGCCAGGGAGAACCTGGAGGTTCTTCACCGGTCTATGTTACCCAACGTGGTCGCTTATCAGGTCAAAACCGGCACGATCCTGCTGCGCAAGGAATGCCGGGACTCCCGCATCCTGGATCGCTGGCACGCCCTTTGGAAAAATTTCTCTGAGTAATTAGACAAACACCACAAACTCTATTTTACTATTAACACGAGCATTTGACTTCCCTGTTTAGCGAACCGCTACCCCCGTAAATTCCCGGGCGGGGCGGTTCTTTCTTTGTACTATTGCGCGTCCGCTCAGGTACACCTTCAGATTGATTTATGTCCGTTCGCATCGTCGGTGTCGGAGCCTCCGCCGGGGGATTGCAGGCACTGGAAACCTTTTTTTCGGAGCTTCCCGATGATCTCGGGGTAGCATTTGTCGTAGTTCAGCACCTTAGCATGGACCACGCGAGCTCGATGGCTGAGATCCTGCAACGGGTCACTAATTTAGGGGTTCAGCGCTTGGATAAGCATACCGTACCGGAGCCCAACCGGGTCTACATGAAGATGCCCGAGGTGGAGGTAGTCGTAGAGGAGGGGGGTCTGCACGTGGAACCCCGGCAACTCCCCCCCCCGGCCCTTTACCTGCCCATCGATGATTTTTTCTTCAGCCTGGCCAATAGCCGTAAGGAAAACGCGATTGCCATAATTCTTTCGGGGATGGGGACCGACGGAAGTCGCGGACTCAAGGAGATCAAAAGCCAGGGCGGTTTGGTGATGGTCCAGGAGCCCGAGTCCGCCCAGTTTGACGGTATGCCGAGAGCCGCGCTGCGGCAGAATCTGGCCGATATCGTGCTACCTCCGGGTGAACTCGCCAGCCAACTAACGACGATCCTGCGCAATTCGTTCCGGGGGGGGGAGTCTCAGGACCTGGAGAACCTGAGTCAGAATGAATTACTGCAGAACCTGTTTGATCGTATCCGTACCGCGGTGCGGATCGATTTCAACCGCTACCGGCCGGCAACCATTCTTCGCCGAATCGAAAAGAGGATGCTGATCCAGCAGAAGCCCTCGATGAACGAATACCTCACGGAAGCCCTGCGGGACGAATCAGAGCTCCAGACGCTACGGCGCAGCTTTCTGATCGGGGTGACCCGCTTTTTTCGGGACCGGGAAGCCTTCACCATACTGCGGGAGGAAATTATCCCCGAGTTGTTCGAACGCTCCGCCGGCGGGGAAGTCAGGATCTGGGTGCCGGCCTGTTCTACCGGCGAGGAGGTGTACTCCATCGCCCTGATCGTGCGGGAGTATCTGGAATCGGTGGGCAGCGACCGGAAGTTCCGCATCTTCGGCTCCGATGTAGACCGAAGCGCAATCCTCACCGCCGCGGCCGGAGTCTACGATCAGGCCGTTTTGGGTGACATACCGAAGGAGTACATGTCGAAATACTTCAGCCGCATTCCCCAGGGGTTTAAAGTTCGGCCGGAAGTGAAGGAGCACATTCTATTTGCGGTACAGAACTTGCTGGACGACCCCCCCTTTATCCGCATCGACCTCATTTCCTGCCGCAATTTCCTGATTTATATCAATACGGAAAGCCAGCAGCAAATCCTTTCCAATTTTCACTTTAGCCTCAATCCGGCCGGTTGCCTACTACTCGGGCCCAGTGAGTCCCTGGGAGGGCTGGACAAGGCCTTCGTTGCCATCAACCGGCGCTGGAAGGTCTACCGAAAACGAATGGGCGCTTACACCGGGACCGGCAGGGCCATTGCATCCAGCATGGAACGGTACACCGTTTCCCCCCCTACCATTCGCGTCATTTCCGAAAAACCGATCGTACACCAACCGAGGGGAAACCCAAACTACCCATCCTTGCCGCGACCAAACACGCAGGTGGACGTCTTTGCCCGCTACCTTTCCGAGGAGCACGCCCCGGCCACGCTATTCGTCAGTCCTCAGTACGACATACTCTATCTCCACGGCGATCTGAGTGGCATTCTCCGATTGCCCCGTTACCACGCTCAATTGTCGCTCAAATCGGTAATGGAAGACGATGCGAACACCCTATTGACGAGCGGGGTTGACCGGGTGCTGGCTACTGGCAACAGCGGAATGTACGAACGGGTCAACGTCGCCCCTGCCGGCCACGCCCCGCAGTGGGTCAGGGTTCGTTTCCGGACCCACGAGTTCGAAAATTTTCACAATACCGTCGTAGTGCTCAGTTTCTTCCCGGTTAAGGAGGAGGATGGTGCCGCTAAACCGGATACTTCCGAGGGGGCGGAAGTATACTCGGTGGACGAAAGGCTGAAGGAGCGGATCACCGAACTGGAGGCCGAACTGCTGCGCAGCGAGCAGCACGGCCAGAGGCTGTATAACGAACTGGAGGCAACTAACGAAGAACTTCAGTCCAGTAACCGCGAATTACTGGCCTCGAACGAAGAGATGCAGAGCACCAACGAGGAGCTACAGTCGGTTAACGAGGAATTGTATACCGTAAACAGCGAGTTCCAGCGTAAGAACGAGGAACTCAACCAGATGAACAATGACTTCAGCAACCTACTGAAGAGCACCCAGATCAGTACCATTTTCGTAGACAATCAACTACGGATTCGGAGCTTCACGCCGGGGGTCGGGCAACAATTCGATCTGCATGCCGGAGATATCGGCCGGCCGCTGTCCGCCTTCGCCACTCCATTCGACCTCGACATACCGGCCCGGTGCAGGGAGGTGGTCGAGAACCATAGCCGCCACGACGAGGAAGTTCGGGATCATGACGGAAATTATTTCCTGCTTCGCATCCGACCCTACCTCACCGATCGGGCCGAAGTGAAGGGGGCCGTTATCACCTTCGTAGACATCAACGATTTGGTCCGCACCCGCCACCGCTTGATCGGGATGGCTAAGAAGTACGAGGCTATCTTCAACAATACCCAGGAAGTCATTATCATTTCATCCCCTAACGGGCGAATAGAGGAAATAAACCGGCCGCTGGCCGGAAAGACGCGCGCGCAACTGGTACACACCTACCTCACGGATCTGATTCAGGACGACCGGGATAAGGTCAAACTCAATGACGCGCTGCGTATCGCCTACGATGAAAGAAAGGTAGTAGGGGAATCCATCGACCTGTCGACCGACGCCGCCGCCGGAACCCTTTACGCCACCATCGAGGTACTACCCATCGATCGGACTGATGGCGGCAACGACGACGGCTCGGCTATGATTATCGTTCACGACATTACCCAGGTCGAAGTAGAGCGGCAGGAAGCGAACGCCATCATCGCAAAGTTCCAGGACGTCCTACAAATGCTGGAACAGGATGCCGGGCTGCTGGACCTGAACGAGGTTATCGTGGTCGTTAACGAAATGCCCACCTTCGAGCGGGGGAGCGACAGTTATAAGGGATCTAAGCTGTCGGATTTCCTATCGGAATCCGGCCTGCAACGCTACCGGGCGGCGCTGAATCGGATCAAAGAGGGCAGCTCGCTCGAAGAGGTGAACTATACGAGCGAAGAACTGATTCAAGACGACCATGGGATAAAGGTGCTTTACCGCCCGATCTACGGGAGCAGCGGGAATCTGGTCTTCATCAATTTCGAGGTCGTCAGGAGTACTGCTCCTTCTTCCGACTGATATTCAATTTGCGCATCTTGCTGAAGAGCGTCTGGGCGTTGAGCCCGAGTAATTCAGCCGCCCCCCCCTTTCCGCTCACTTTTCCGTCAGTCATCTTAAGTACCCGAATGATGTGGCGCCGCTGGGCCTCGGTAAAGTTGAGTACCTCCGCGTTTTCGCCCCTTACCGCCGGCCCGGCTTCCTCGTTCGGGGCGGGGGATGACGTACCTTCTAAGTGAATACGGAGGAATTCCCCCTCGCTGACGATCAGGGCGCGCTGGATCAAATTTTCCAGTTCCCGTACGTTCCCCTCAAAGTCATACCGTAGCAGACGGGCTTCGTCCTTGGGGTGAAGCTTGCGCCGGGGCTGCCCCCGCGGGGTATACTTGGCAATGAAGTGGTTGGCAAGCAGGGGGATGTCTTCCGGGCGCTCGCGCAGGGGGGGGCTGTGTATCGGGAACACGTTCAAACGGAAGTAAAGGTCGGCCCGAAAAGCGCCCTCGGCTACCCGGTCGCGGAGGTTGCGGTTCGTGGCCGCGATAATGCGCACGTCAGTATGAATACTTTCTTTTGCCCCCAGGGGGGTGAACTCCCCGTCCTGCAACACCCGTAACAGCCGGGTCTGTAGCAGCATGGGCATCTCGCCGATCTCATCCAGAAAGAGCGTCCCCTCGTCGGCCAGTTCGAATCGGCCCAGGTGATCGGCGCGGGCGCCGGTGAAAGCACCTTTCCGGTAGCCGAATAATTCGCTTTCAATAAGTTCGGCGGGAAGGGCCCCGCAGTTCAGGATGAGCAGCGGACGGGCCGCGCGCAGACTGCGGGCGTGAATAGCCCGGGCAATGAGCTCTTTTCCCGTACCGGTTTCCCCCGTGACCAGGACGGTACTATCGGTTGGGGCTACCAGCTTGATTTGCTTAAGGATCCGCTCGTACGCGGAACTCTCGCTTACGATACTGAAGGAGTCCTGGGTACTGAATTTTTCACTGATTAGGACGCTACGTCGGGCTAGCTGGACCCGCAAATTTTCCACTTCCAGTTCGAGTTTGCGGAGCTTTTGCTGCTCTCCGCGCCGTTCGCTGAGGTCGTGGGCCGAGATCATGAACTGATTCTTGTACCGCACTCCGGGCAGTGGCTTAACGGCACCCGCTACCGGGAATAGGGACCCGTCGGCACGTTGCAGGATGGTTTCAAAGCTAGCCGAACCCCGGGTACGGGCCAGCTTCATCAGGGCCAGAAGGGATTTTCGGTCCTGCTCCACGTCAAAATCAGTCCAGTTTACTACCCTATCGTCGGCCCGATTGGTTCCCAGCTCGATCAGAAGGGACGAGTTCATGGATAGAATTTCCCCGGAATTGGAAATTCGGCACGCGTAGCATTCAATGCGATCGAGTAGGCTCGTGTCATCGTGGGCCCCCCGGCCCATAATCAATTCGTTGGGTACCTTGGCCTGGCTGATTACCCCGCATACGGCGGCCTGACCCCCAAAGTCGATCAGGGTAGCGAAGAGAATCAGCGACTGTTGGGAAGATCGAAGACGACCTACGGGAAGGACCAGCCGTCGGGTTTTACCCCCATGACGGAAACTGGCGATAAAACCCTGATACTCCGCCGCATTACTGAAGACCCCGAGACTAAAGAGGGAACGATCCAGCCGTACGAGATTCGGCTGGCCGGCAATGGCGGCAAGGGCCGGGTTAGCGTGCACTAAGGTACCGTCATAGCGGGCTACGAAGGCAGGTACTGGCAGATTGTTGAGAACTAAGTTGATCGGATTGGAAGTCTCCGCCATAGGTATCGGTACCGCACGTATTGATTAACATAAATAATTCCCCCCGGCATGTAGATCCCAAATTTATTGAATTTACTAGGAACCCAGCGCCAGTTGGCCGGGGTTTAACTGTTTAATGTAGCGGGGCACGGTAAACCGCTGTCCGTACCGTTCGCTAAGTTCCTCGCAGCGGCGCAGGAAATTGTCCTTGCCGTAGTCGTGGATAAAGCGCACCACGCCTCCGGTATATCCGGGAAATCCCCAGCCATACACACTGGCCAGGTTGGCCGCGGAGATGTGGCCGATGACGTTTTCCTGAAGGCACCAACCGGCTTCGATCACTTGGGTGAACAAGAACCGGTCTTTCATTCTGACCCGGTCGTAATCGTCCTTGGTCACCGGGAAGTGTTCTGCGATACCCTCCCATAACTTCCCGCTCCCGTGCGGGCCGTAGTCGTAGAATCCGGCCCGTTTGCTCTTGCCCGTGCGGTCCAGTTCATCCCGCATGTGCAGCAGGGCGGGTACGGCCGGATGCTGTAGGTAGCGCTTGCCGTAGTGTTCGGCGGCCTGTTCTTCGTACCGTAGGACTAATTTGAGCCCCAACTCGTCGGCCATAGTCAGGGGGCCACGTCGCATACCGGCCTGTTTGCCCATATTTTCAATCAGGGCGGCGGGGTAGCCTTCACGGAGCATCGTGATTCCCTCCAGGATGTAGGTATTGAGCACCCGGGCGGCGAAGAAGCCCCAACTGTCCTTCACTACGATGGGGAGCTTACGGATCGAGATGGCAAAGTCGAAGGCCCGGGCAATGGTTTCCTCGCTCGTGCGCTCCCCCGCGACGACTTCGACCACATTGGTGTGTTCGGCCGGGGAGAAAAAATGAAGGCCGACGTAATTTTCCGGTCGGATGCTCTCCCGGGCCAATTCGGTGATCGGTATGGACAGGGTATTGGTGGCGAAGACGGCGTATTCGTCGAGGTACGCTTCGGCTTCCCGGGTTACTTTCGTCTTTACCGACTTATTCTCGAACACGGCCTCCACCACGATGTCACATTCGGTGAACGCCTCACTCTCGTCGGTCGTATGCACCTGGGCGAGCAGGTCTTCCCGCTCTTCACGCTGAAAGGTGCCCCGCTCGATGTATTCGTCGATGCGGTCGCTCACGTAGTCTTTTCCCCGGTCGGCGATGGGTTGGCTTACGTCCTTCAGGTGCACCGTCAGGCCGTTGCGCAGGCAGCGGAAGGCGATACCGCTTCCCATCTGCCCGGCCCCGATAATGCCGACCTGGCGCGCCCGGAACTTGCCGAATCCACGCGGGCGGCCCTCCCCGGCGCGAACGGCCTGTTTGTCGAACCAGAAGGTGGAGATCATATTTTTGGTGACCGGGTCGGTCGCCACCCGCGCGTAGTAGCGACTATCCAGCCGGCAGGCGGTGGCGAAGTCCAGCTTACTACCCTCGGCCAGCAAATCGATGATGGCACGTTTGGCGGGATACAGGTCGTTGGTGCGGGCCGACAAGCGGGCGGTGAGCAGCCGGATTCGGTGGCCTAAATTGGGGTCGGCCGCGGTACCGCCCGGTATCTGACCGTCGGGGTCGTCCCAGGTACGGCGCACGTCGTGGTGCTCCAGGAGCCAGCGCCTGGCGCGCGCCAGCATCTCCTCCCGGGTATCGGCCAGTTCGTCAACGAGGCCGACCTGCATCGCTTCCCTCGGGCTATACCTCCGGCCCTCCAGCAGTAAGGGGTACGCCCGTTCGATACCCAGCAACCACATCAGCCGAATAATGGCCCCACCGCTGGGAATCAGTCCGATCTTGACCTCCGGATGACCCAGACGGATGTGGTTGTCCCGCAGGGCGACCCGGTAGTGGCAGGCGAGCGTCAACTCGAAGCCGGTGCCCAGCGCATCCCCGTTGATAGCGGCCGCTACGGGCACCCCCGGTACTTCGAGGTCCCTCAGAAAGGCTTTCAGTTGCTCGGCGGCGGCAAAGGCCTTAGCGGGGTCCCGCAGGTGATAGAGATAGTCCAGATCGCCGCTTTCCAGGAAATCTTTCTTGGCCGAGGTGATGATCACCCCGTTTAGTTTGCCCGCCGCCTTTTCCTGCTTCAGGTGCTCGATGACCGGGGCGAATGCCGAGACGATCTCGTGGTTCAGCAGGTTGCCGCTGCGTCCCGACATATCCAGAATCAGGGTAGCGATCTGGTCGGTGTCTTTTCGGTACTGGATCATAGTCGTTCGATAATGGTGGAGACGGCCAGGCCCGTTCCGGCATCAATGGTCAGGCTGCCCAGGGCGAAATCCCGCCGCTCCAGTTCGTCCAGGATCTGGCAGAGCATCATGCCGCCCACCGCCCCGAGGGGTTCGCCCAGGGCGATGCTGCCCCCCAGGGTATTGAAGCGTTCGGGATCGAGGTCGAGCCGCTGGCGGAAGCGGATCGAGGGGGCCGCAAAACTCTCGTTGAATTCCCACAGGTCTATGTCCTCCCGGCTCAGGCCGGCTTGCTTTAGTGCCAGTTCGCTGGCATTGACCCCCCCGGTGAGCAGGGTGGCATCTACGGCCGACATGGCCACCGACCGAATCCGGGCCCGGGGGGATAGCCCGAGTTCGTCGCCGGCCCTACGGTTCCCCAGCAAACAGAGGGCGCATCCGTCCGCCGGAGCGCTGGTGTTGCCGCCGGTGTGCTCGTGGTCCACCCTGTCCACCAGGGGAAAGCGGTGGAGGGCCATCTCGTCAAAACCGGCCAGGCCCATTTCCGCGAACCGGGGGGGGAGTTCGGCGAGGTCGCCCGCGGTCAATTCCGGATCGGGGAGACTGTCGTGTTCCAGGATGGGTAGTCCGTTCTGATCGGTGATGGACTCCAGGCTGGGGGAGAAGTGACCGGCCTCCCGGGCGGCTACGGCCTTGGCGTGGCTTTCCAGGGCGTAGGCGTCCAGCACGTCCCGCTTCAGTCCGTGGGTACTGGCTACCAGGTCGGCGGCCACTCCCTGGGGGATGTAGTGGCTGTTTATGACCGTGGCCGGGTCGTTCATCATGGGGCCGCTGTTGAGGTAGGTCGGTACCCGCGACATGACCTCCAGCCCCCCGGCGATGATGAGTTCGCCGTAGCCGGCCGTGATGCGGGCCGCCGCCAGATTGATGGCCTCCAGCCCGCTGGTGTTGAAGCGGTTGATCTGCAGGCCACCCCGGGCCATCGCCCAACCGGCGTAAAGGAGGGCCGCCCGGGCGATGTTGTAGCCCTGGTCGCCGGCCGGGGTGTTGCAGCCGATGATCAGGTCGTCGATGTCGGCCGGCAGCTTTTCCCGCCCCGTTCTGCGCTGAAAAGCCCGGAGGCACTGGGCGAGTAGTTCGATCGGCTTGACTTCGTAGAGTTCGGCGGGGCGGGCTGCCCGGCCACGGGGACTGCGGAGGGCATCGTAAATAAACGCTTCGGTGGGCAAGGGGCGGGGGGGCTATTTGTCGTAAAGCTATAGTATTATGATGAGGTTGGAGGTTTAGCCGGTCGAGTAATTCCCCTTGCCCGTCCATCCACTTTGCACCTGCGTCCGCGCCGTCGTATTTTGGGAGAAAATTTGTTGCCATGCCCAGGACCAGACTCACCGGCTTCAGCCGCCTGCTCATTTTTCTGCTGATCGCCCTGCCCATCATATATTTTGCCGCCTCCTACTACAACGGGGAAGATCCCGTGGCCAACGTAAAGGGCTGGCTCGGTATGCACGATGACGCGGTAGAGACCGTAGAGCCCAGTCGGGAAAATACCCCCCGCGATGCGCCCGCGACCTTTGAAAACGTACAGGACCTACGCGCGGAGAACGAGCGGCTGCGCGAAGAACTGGCCCGCTGCCGGAGCCAAACGGGAAGCTAAATGGACCGCGACCGCCTGACCAGATTCAAATACGGCGTCCACGAGTTCTGCTACACCCTCATGACCTTTCCGCGGGCCTGGCGCTTCATGCGCAACCACCGCCTCTGGGTGGGGCTGCGGCAGTACGGCTGGGTATCCCGCGCCCTGGTCGTCGTCGGCGTGCTGGTCGGGTTGTTTATGATCAGCGAAGTGGTGGACTGGTTCGAAAGCCACAGCGAGGACCCCCTCTACGCGATGGCGATCGGCTCCGACAGCCTGCTGTTCCGTTTATTCAATGACGCTTACGTCAGCCTGTCCGACGGGGCACTCAACTGGGTGGTGCTCGTGCTGCTGGAGGTGGTTATCTACCACTTTATCCGGCAAACGCTACGGGTGGTACTGGGCAAGGACGTGGAAGCCGCCCACACCTTTAAGCCGTTCTTGCAGGCACAGATTCGCATGGTCAAGGTTTCTTTCATGGCCGTCGTCCTGCAGGAGGTGTTGCTGGGGGTGGGCGGCGGTGTTCTGCCGGCATTCACCTACGGTACTTTTGCTATCCTGGTGCAGTCCGCCATCCTGGGCTACGCCATCGCCGACAACTACAACGAGCAGTTCGACCTCACCATACGGCAGAGCCTTCGGCACCTCTGGCGCAACTACATCGGCATCTGCATCGGCCTCGGGCTGCCCCTGTTTATTATGCTTAAGGTGCCGCTCTTCGGTACTATTCTGGGCCCCCTGGTGACCTCGGTAGCCGCCGCCATCGTACTGCGCGAGAAAAGCGACCTGCACATCGTTGGGTACCGAATGAGCGAAAAAGAACGGCGGAAGGCGGAACGGAAAGCGGCCAAACGCCGCCGCAAGTCCGAACGTAAAGCCGCACGCGCCCTATCTTGACCGCCATGCCGTCACGAGTAGCCGCCTGGTCCGTACATGCCTTCACCGCCTCCGGACTACTGGCGGCCTTTATGGGCTTGATTGCCACCCACGAAGGTGATTTCCGCCTTGCGATGTTGTGGATCCTGGTCCAGTTGGTCATCGACGGTATCGACGGCACCTTCGCCCGGCTGGCCAGGGTAGGGGAGACCCTGCCCGGGGTGAGCGGCAAAACGATCGACTACGTGATCGATTTTTTCTCCTACGCCATCCTGCCGGCCTTCCTGTTTTACGAAGCCAGCACGCTGGACTACTGGCCGCGGCTCTTGTGCTGCTGCTGTATGCTGATGTCCGCCGCTCTGTACTACGGCATCGAGGATATGGTGAGTGCTGACGGCCAGCACTTCGTCGGCTTCCCCGTCCTGTGGAATATGGTGGTGTATATTCTCATTTTCGTTTTGCCCAACCTTCCCGCCTGGGCCGTGGTGACGGGGGTGGTTGCCTTTACGGTGTTGCACTTCGTGCCGGTCTTGTTCCCCTACCCGAGCCGGGGGGGGCGCTGGTGGGTGGCGACCCTCATCGCTACGGTCGGCTTTATCGCGGCCGCGGTGATGAACGTATGGTACTACCCCGAGCCCAGTGCGTTCTGGCGGGGGGTGTGCCTGGTGACCACCCTGTATTACGGAATTTTGGCAACGGTGGATACGATTGGGCAGCGGAGTGCGGGTGCTGAGTCGCCCGGGAAGCGATAAACGGTACCTTCGTGGCATGCGATATTCGGTTTTCCTGGTCTTGCTGGTCGGTCCGTGGATGCGTACTGTCTTCGCGCAAAACGATGCATTTTTCGTGAACGGCACGGCTACCCAGCTCAACGACAGTTGTTTCCGCCTGACCCAGAATGTCGGAACCTTCGAGGTCGGTAGCATCTGGTACCCGGAAAAGGTCGATCTGCGTAATGATTTCGATCTGGTGATGGATATGTTCTTCGGCTGTAGCGACTCTCCCGGCGCGGACGGCATCGTCTTCGGTCTGCAACCCATCAGTGCCTCGGTGGGGGAGGCCGGGGAAGGGCTGGGGCTGGGTGGCGTCCGCCCCTCCCTGGGCGTTGAGTTCGATACGTATTACAACGATAACCGCCAGGACCCCACCTACGATCACGTGGCCATCATGGCCAACGGTCAGGTCACCCACAGCGGCCCCAATAATTTAGCCGGCCCGGTGCAGGCCCGCGCCAACAGTCGGAACATCGAGACGTGTACCTTCCTTCCACTGCGCGTCACCTGGGACGCCCGCCGTACGATCCTACGGGTGTACTTCGACTGTGAGCTCCGGCTCGAGTACACGGGGGATATCGTGCGCGATATTTTTGGCGGTGACCCCTTTGTGTACTACGGTTTCGCGGGGGCTACCGGGGGGGAGACGAACGTGCAGGAAGTGTGTTTCCGCTTCAATTCCTTCCAGCGGCAGCTCGAGGACGTGACGGTCTGCCCGGGCGGTAAGGCGCTGCTCGATCTCACGGGGGCGACCCGCTACGAATGGAGCCCGGCGGCGGGGTTAAATAGTTCTACGGCCGCCAGCGTGGAGGCCAGCCCCGACACCACTACTACCTATACCGTGAAGCTGTTTGACGACTGCGGCATACCGGTGCAGGACCGGGTAACGGTGACCGTAGCCGGCGATAGTGCCTTCGTCAATCTCGGCCCGGATACGACCATTTGCCCGAACGACCCCCTGCTGCTGGACGTGAGCGTACCGACGGCCGTGTACCGGTGGAGCGATAGCACCCTCAGCGGGCCGAGCGTAAGCATTACCACCGCCGGCACGTACACCGTAACGGCTACCCGAACCGACATCATCTGCACCGCCTCGGACCGGATCGAAGTAGGCACCTATACTATCCCGGATTTTGCGGTGGGGCCCCCCGATACCACCCTCTGTGTCGGAGAGGGGTACAAAGTGTACGGCCAGTATCCGGAGGGCCAAACCTTTCTGTCTGACGGGACCCGCTTCGATAGCATTACCCTCTTCGAGCCGGGGCGCTACGGGTTTTATCTGGAGCATCCCTGTGTGCTGCTCGAGGACGAGATCGTCGTTGATCGGGTGAGTTGCCGGGAGTTTTATTTACCGAATGCCTTCAGTCCGGACGGCGATGGGGTGAACGACTTCTTTTTCCCCCAGGATAGTGGGGATCTGCTGAATGTCCACGTCTTACGGGTATACGACCGCTGGGGGGGGCTGGTGTACGAATCCACCGACCTGCTTCCCAATGCTCCGGAACTCGGCTGGGACGGTCGGGTGGGGCGGGGGCAGCCCGCCGCGGCGGGAGCCTACGTCTGGGTGATGGACGTCACCTTCCGGAATGGCCGGCGGGAGGTTGAACGGGGAACAATACAACTGCTGCGGTGATCCGGACGTCCGAATTGCGCTGGTTACTCGGGTGGCTGCTGCTGGTCTGCACCGTGCTTACCCAACTTTTCGCGCTTACCCACTGCGCGACGCCGTCCCCGCCCCGTGGCGGCCCGGTGGATAGTATCGGCCCGGTGCTGGTGGCGGAGGAAAGCACACCAAACTACCGGACGAACTTCCGCCCCGATGAGATCGAACTGACCTTCGACGAATGGGTGGAGCTCGACTTTCAGCAGCCCATCCTGACCTCCCCGCCGCTGGACCTGAGCGGGGACCGGCAGCCCCGGCTGGAACGCCGGACCCTCGTCATTCCGCTGGATGGCGTCGACTACCTCGATAGTGTCACGTACGTCATCAACATCGGAACGGCCATTAAGGACCTGAATGAGGGTAACCCTACCGAAAACCTCCGCTTCGTTTTCGCCACCGGCCCGGAACTGGACACCGCCTCCGTCAGCGGAAAGGTCGTGGATGCCTACACCGGCGAACCGGTAGCGGAAGCCGCCCTGACGCTGTACGGCAACCTGGCCGACACGGCGGTATTCACCGAAAACCCGACCTACTTCGCGCGGACCGACGAGGAGGGAGATTTTGAAATCAGTAACGTGAAACCGGGGCCCTACCGGGTCGTGGCCCTTCTGCGGAACCCCGGCGCCCGGAATTACTTCGCTGACTTCGGGGGGGTGTTTCCGCCGCTGGCCACCGGTTTCGTGGATAGCATCGTGACCGTGGAGGACGGGGCGAACGAATTGGGGGCGGTGCGGCTGTCGGAAGTTCCCGTTCCCCCCCGTATCGCGGCGGCCATAACCGACATCTACGGTACGATTAAAATCGCGGTGAACCAGGCGGCGGAGAACGTCGATCTGTATACGGAACGCGACTACCTACGGAGTAACGTCGGCGATACCCTCCGGTTATACTACCGTGCCGCCGCCGCCGATACACTGATCCTGGGTCGGGATAGCACCTTCACCGACACGCTGTTTGTGACCGGGGAGGAGGCCGGCGATGCTCCACTGGGTAATCTGCGCCTACTGGGAGGAAACCAGGGCCGGGAAAACCCCAAGACCGGCGTCCGACTCCCCTTTAACCGGCCCATTGACACCATTGACCGTTCGCTCATTCAAGTGTACGAGGATACGCTTCCCGAACCCGTTCGTTTCACGGTGGAAGCGGATACGGTGGGTCCGGCTGAATTAATCCTGAGGGGAGGATTCGACCCGGAGCTGCCCTACCGCGTGGAGGTATTGCCCGGGGCGGTTACCGACTGGTACGGACTCACTAACGTGGATACGCTAATTCGGGACATCCGAGTGGCACCCGTTGGGGATTTTGGCGACCTGACGATCGTTCTCGATAACCTCATCGGGACGGCCAGCTACATCATGCGACTCGTGAATGCGGAGGGGCAGGTTATTACCGGCACCCGCCGCTTCATTGAAAAGCGTTTCGACTATACGGTGACCTACCTGGGGCTGTCGCCGGACACCTACCGGCTGGAGCTGATCTACGACAGTAATCACAACCAACGGTTCGACCCCGGCGACCTGCGCTTCGGTCAGACTCCGGAGGTCGTCCGTCGCTTCGAGATCGAGCCACTCCGTGCCAACTGGGAGGTCGAAAAGATCATCGACCTGGCAAACAACTGAACGGAGGGCCGGTTTCTGCCGGTATACCAATCGCTTACCGATGAGCCTAAAGGATAAATACCGTAGCGTACTGCGGATGGGGGAAGACTTCAATGCCCGCGACGGCTACGTAGAGGAGGCCGACGGCAAACTCCGGGTGGGGGGCACCGTCGAGACCCTGCGGCAAAAAGATCTGATGTGGGACGAGATCAAGCGCGTCGGTGGCGAGAACCCGCAGGACATCGAGGCCGATATTAAGGTGAGCAACCACAGCTACTACGCTAAGCATACCGTGGAACGGGGCGATAGCCTGAGTAAGATCGCTAAGGAATACCTGAACGATCCGATGGCCTACAAGAAGATTTTCGCCGCTAATGCGGACACGCTCGACGACCCGAATAAAATTTACCCCGGCCAGGAACTGACCATCCCGTTCCCCGAAGGCCGCAACGCCTATTCATAGTGTCTTACCAACATTAACCAATGACCGAAGTCGCGCTTCCCCCGGGGAGGGCGACTTTTTATTTGGGCGCACTACGCACCTGCGTCCCCGCCCTTTTTGCTTGGTTTGGGCCAGAGATTTTCGGCTTCCGAATGGGGGGTATCGTCGAATTCGACACGCACCGGAATATCCCGCTCGCTTCCGTACAACCTGATCTCGGTGATGTCCGCCGGTAGGTTGTACTCGTTGGCGTCGATCGTATTTTTCACGTCGCGGATCACTTCCCCCCTTACCTTCAGGGCCCCGGCGCGGAAGTCCTTGGTATTGACCCAAAAGTACACCCTGAGGTTAACCGTACTGGCGGCTAGTTCCTCCTCGGCTACGAAATTGACGTGATCGTCGTCGGAGATGACCAGGTGGTGGTTGTCCAGGGTATGCTGGATGACCTGTTTGGCTCCCTCGATGTCGTCTTCGTAGGCTATTCCCACGATGAAGTCATAGCGAATGAAGCCATCGGCCGTATAGTTCTGCACCGGTTGGGTCAGTACATCCGAATTCGGGATGTAGACGTCCTTACCGTCGAAGGTCTTGACGTGGGTATAGCGAAACTGGAGGCTCTTAACCTTACCGAAGTGGCCCACGACCCGGATGGTGTCGTTGACCTCGAAGGGTCGATTGAAGGCCAAAATGATCCCGGAGATAAAGTTTTCCCCGATATCGCGAAAGGCGAATCCGAGGATGACCGCGCTGGCCCCGAGGGCCCCGAAGATGGCACCCGCCACTCCACTTAACCCGGCGGCCCGTAGCGCCAGCATAACGGCACCGACTATGATGAGGATCCGTAGTGAGGTGACTAAAAACCGACCCATTAGCGGGTCGTCCATCCGACTCAGAATTTTCGAGCCGAAGAACCGGGCGACCGTACGGGCTACGAAGAGGCCGATAACGAAGATGATCAGGGCGATGATCAGGCCCGGGATTGCTTCCAAAAATTCATTCCACCAGTCGATGAAAACGGTGGTTAGGTCTTTGACTTCCTCGTCCATTGTGCATTCAACCCCGGACAGTAAGACGTGTTTACCGCTCCTTTATAACCAGTACGGTATCGGTACGCAACTGTAGCTTCAGGAACTCCCGCAGCCGTCGATCCTCAACTTCGGATACCAGCAATTCCGATTCCCGGATCGCTACCAGCGGAACAGCGGCGGAGTAAGGCGCGCGGTCGTCGGGGCCGAACCGTCGGGTGCTCTGCGCGCGGGCCAGCCGCACGCCCTCCACCCGCGGGAAGGCTACCATCAACTGGCGGGAGAAGTTGATGAAATCACTGGAATCCATTCGGTAGGTTGCCAGTTCGTCGACTATGCCCTGGTTGGCCTGCTGGCGACTTACCTCGGCTTGTTCCAGGGTCTGCAATCGCCCGTTGATGTCATCCAGGGTAGCGAGCTCTCCCTTGATGCCGGCGATTTCGGCGGGGCTGAAGCTCGTGTCTACCACTACCCGGGCTCCGTCGATATTGTAGGGATCGGACTGTAATATTCCGCTGTAGATAGGAAGACTATCGGTCGGAACCTGACGGTCGATGACCGGGAAGATCAGCAACGGTTCCCGGGGGTTACGACGATCCAGTATGGCGGAGCTGGCACTGGACGGGAAGTAGGTGGCTACGAACCGGTCCACGGCCCGGTCGGCACGCTGCCGGTCGATTACATCGGTCAGGATAAAGTAGCCCGGCAGGATCATCAGTACGCTGATCAGGCCTACGATTAACTGACTGCGCTGGCTTTCCTGCTTATTCATATACTTCCGGAAGGGGAAGCGGAGCAGGCGGATAATGAGGTAAGCCGTCACCGCAATGAAAAAACTGTTCAGAAAGAACAGGTAGAAGGCGCGCCAGAACACGCCAAAGTCTCCCGTACTGACCCCTTCGGTCAGACCGTAGCCGGCCACGCAGAGCGGCGGCATCAGGGCCGTGGCGATGGCCACCCCCGGTATGGCATTAGTCTTGTCGGAGCGGGTCACGGAAATGATGCCGGCCAGCCCACCGAATACCGCGATCAATCCGTCCAGGATGGTAGGTTCGGTACGTGACCGCATCTCGGGGGTGAATACGTCCAGGGGGGTGAAGGCGAAGTAGACCGAACTGGTGACCAGTGCGATGGCAATGGCCACTCCGAAGTTTTTCAGGGCCGAGCCCAGCATGTCGCGGTCGTTGGTTCCGACGGCCAGTCCGACCCCCAGGATCGGGTTCATCAGCGGAGAGATAAGCATCGCTCCGATGATGACGGCGCCGCTGTTCAGGTTCAGTCCCAGGCTGGCGATCATAATGGAACAGACTAGCATCCAGGCATTGCTACCCCGCATGAGGTTGCCGTTCACGATAGACTCTACCGCTCCGCTACGATCACTGCCCTCCCGCAGGTCCATAAACTCCCGGAACCACTGTTGGATACCGCCCTCCCCGGGAGTAATCTCGTCTTTATTTTCGAAGGGTTTATTGTTGGTCATCGGAGGCAATTACACCAGGATGCCGTCCACCATTTCCAGGCGGCGATCACTCATTCGGGCCAGTTCCTCATTATGAGTGACGATGATGAAACTTTGGCCGAAGTCCGTGCGCAACCGGAAGAGCAGATCGTGTAATTCCCTGGAGCTGACGGAATCGAGATTGCCGCTCGGCTCGTCGGCGAATACGATGGCGGGTTCATTCATAAGAGCCCGGGCCACGGCTACCCGTTGTTGCTCGCCCCCGCTGAGCTGAGCGGGTTTGTGGGTCATGCGGTCGGCCAGGCCGAGATAATCAAGCAGTTCCCGGCCACGGCGGCGGCTTACCTCCGCGTCCTGCTTTCCGATGTAGGCGGGGATGCAGACGTTCTCCAGGGCGGTAAATTCGGGAAGCAAGTGGTGGAATTGAAAAATAAAGCCGATGCGCTCGTTGCGGAAGGCGGCCAACTGCCGGTTTCCTAAACTGAACACCCGCTCGCCGGCGATCCGTAATTCCCCCCTGTCGGGGCGGTCGAGCGTTCCCAGGATGTGCAGGAGGGTACTTTTACCCGCTCCACTCTTCCCTACAATACTGACGATCTCGGCGGTAGCGATGTGTAAATCCACGCCGCGCAGTACACGGAGATCGCCGTAGCTTTTCTCAATCTGGGCGGCTTCGAGCATACGGTAACGGTAGGAGGGGGGGGTGGACGGCCCCGACGGGTATCGCGGCGGGGGCAAAGATAGACGAAAAAAGCCCCCGCCGATCGTACGGATCGTGCGGGGGCTGCGGGTTGTCGTATGACGAGTATCTGCCTAGGCCTTTTCGTAGGTACGGGCGAGCTGCTTGAGTTCGGCTACCGTGCGCTCGAAAGCGGTGAGTTGGCGGGTAATCACCTGGCGGGCATCGCTGGTGAAGGTGGTATCGTTGAGTACCTCCCGGTAGGTTTCGATGGCACTCTCGTCGCCCCGGATGCACTCCTTGAGTACGGCGGCCTCATCCTGGCTGGCGAGGGCTGACTTGATATCAATCCAGGCGCGGTGCAGAGCGGCACCGGTGCTTCCGCCTTTATCCACCTCGCCACCGAGCTGGGTAATGAAGGGCTTGATCTCGTGGCCGAAATTGTACCGCTGCTGGCTCAATTCGCGGAACTTGGTAGCCAGGCTTACGCTGTCTACTTCCTCGGCGGCTTCCTTATAGCCATTTTCTCCGTCGTAGAGGGTGGTGATAAGCTTGTTCAGTCCTTTGGTCTGTTCGTTGCTGGTGGTACTCATAAATTTAGTTAATTCGGGATAATCCCTGAGATGAGAAAAAGTGATGTGTGGGGACCTCCGTAGCCAGAGGCTTACGGTGGTGCAACGCAAATCCTACGGTAGACGTTCGGTAGAAATGTAAAAAGTAGGACGCAGACTAGCGGACGCGAATGGTGCTTTCCCCCCGCCGGGTCATATCTTTTTCGAGCATACGTTGCTCGACCCACCTGCGCTTGTCGGCAATGCCTCCGCTCAGGTACCGCTCGATCATCAGACTGGCGATGGGGGCGGCCACCGACCCGCCGAAGCCTCCGTTCTCTACGTAAACCATGATGGCGATCTGGGGGTCGTCAGCCGGGGCGAATGCGACGAAACTACTATGATCTCCGTGCGCGTTCTGGATGGTTCCGGTCTTACCGCAGATGTCAATACCCGGTACGTCGGCGATCCGGGCCGTCCCCTCCGTGACGGTTTTACGCATGCCCCTCACAACGGTTTCGAAGTGATCGCGGTCAATGTCAATGTCGTGCCGCTCGGGGACGATCGGGCGGACCCGCCCCCGATTCCCTTCCTGAACTTCCCGCACCAAGTGGGGGGTGTACCAGTGGCCCCGGTTGGCAATCGCCGCGGCCATATTGGCTGTTTGCAGGGCAGTAAATTCGTACTCCCCCTGCCCGATGGCGAGGGAACGGATCCAGATGGACCGCCAGTAGCGCTCTCCGGAAAATCGCCGATTGTAGTACTCCGAAGTAGGTACGTTACCCGCGATCTCTCCGGGGAAGTCAACCCCGAGCTTGCTCCCCAAGCCGAATTGGTAGAGGTAATCGTTGAACTCGTCCAGCCCCCGGGTAGGGGAGAGGCTACCGTAGCGATTGATGTTCTCCAACCAGGCGGTGACGAAGTAGGCATTGCAGCTTTGGGCAATGGCGTCTTCCACCGAGCGGCAGGTGGCGTGCCCGTGGCAACCGAGAAGTACGCGCCCACCGCTGGCGAACCCGCCCGGACAGGAGATGGCCCGATCCGGCATCAGCGTACCCGTCTCCATTGCGATGAGGGCGACCAGGGTTTTGAAGGGGGAGCCCGGTGGGTACTTGCCGTTGATTGCCCGATTCAGTAGGGGTTGGAGCGTATCCCGCTGCAGGCGCAGGAAGGAGCGGCCTCGGTCACGTCCGATGCGCAGATCGCGTGGGTCGTAGGTGGGGGCGGAGATCATCGTCAGAATTTCTCCGGTAGCCGGCTCGATGGCTACTACCGACCCGATTTTGTTTTGCATCAATCGTTCACCGTAGGCCTGAAGGTCCAGGTCGATGGTAGTGACCAAATCGGTGCCGACCGTAGCGTCCTGGTCGAGGGAGCCCTCCAGTACCTCGCCGGCTTCCCGCCCCAGGCGATCGCGGTAGACCAGGCGGTGCCCTTTTTCTCCGCGGAGGGTGCTTTCGTACTGGTACTCGAGGCCGGAAATTCCGTGGTAGTCGCCGGTATGGTAGCGGCCCTCCCCCCGGTCGATGGTTTGCTGGCTTACTTCTCCCATATAGCCGAGCAGGTGGGCGGCCACCGGCTGGGGGTAGTTGCGGGATGACCTGAGGGTGGCGGAAAAGCCCGGAAACTGAAAGAGGTTCTCCTGAAAAGTAGCGTAGAGGGCCGGAGATACGTTAGCGAGAAAGGTAAACGGCTTGGACGGGCTGTAGCGCCCGCCCCACTGCTCGGGAATTGCCTCTTCGAAATAATCCCGGGTGATCCCCAGCAATTGACAGAAGCGGCTGGTATCGAAGGTCTCGGCCTGGCGGGCGAACTGATTGTAGGTCAGCTCGATCTGGTAAATTGGTTCATTGATCGTGAGCAGCTTGCCGTTGCGATCCAGCAGAAGACCCCGGGCCGGGTACTGTTCGATGCGGCTGCTGCCGACTCCGTCCGCCCGCGTCCGCCAGGTCTCGCTGACTATTTGCAGGTGCAACGCTTTACCGACCAATAATATGGTTATGGCGATCAGCAATCCCCGGATACTGAGCGCGCGAATGTCGGTAGAGGCTCTAGCCATGGGCGGGGGTCAGGATTTGGGATCGAATATCAGCACGGCCGTAACCAGAAAGATCAAGCTGGCCGGAAGGGTGAACAGAATTTTGGTGAGTATCTCCGTCACAAAGTACAGGGAAAACGCCTGGAGTAAGAAAAAGACGAGGGAATGGACGAGTAAAACGACCGCCAGGTACCGTATCAGCCAGTTGATTCCCAAATCGGCGCGAACGGGGTACGCTTTGGTGGGATAGCCATCCCGGGGCTCGAGCAGCGATAGCACCAGCGGACGTGCGTAGGCGGTAAAGGTCAGCGCCCCGGCGTGCAGACCCAAGGTCTCGCTGAAAAAGTCTACCGTAATGCCCAGACAAAAAGCGAGTATAATGACCAGGGGACGCGGCATCCGTAGCGGCAGAAGCGCGACGAAGAGGGGGTAGATGAATACGTACAGCAGTTCGCGCCCGCCCCACCCCCAGCGTATCTGGTTGAAGACGACGACCTGCAGGACGGCCAGCAGCAGGAAGCGGAAGACATTGTTCAGGACCACCTGCGCCGTCATCGTACGCGATTGAGACTGTCTAACTCCGCCTTGAACAAATCCCGCACGACGTAGCCATTCACCGCCAGTAGCGGATCGTTATGGAGCAGAACGGTCAGATTTTGGCTCCCCGTGCCCGGCAAAGCTTCGCTGCTTTCTACCGTACCAATGGGCAGGCCAGTAGGAAAAACGTTCGAAAAGCCCGTGGTGTAGACGGTATCCCGGGTACTGACGGGCACGTAATCCGGCATGTCGGTGATGGTTACCCGGCGGGGATCCCGCCCATCCCACCTGAGGGTCCCGTAGGCCCGGTTATCCAGTCCGGCACTGATGCGGGTGTCCAGATGCAGCACGCTGAGCACCCGGGCGTAGCGGGAACCTACCTCGCTGACCACGCCGAGCAACCCCCCGTCAGCCAGTATTCCCTGGCCGCGGCGGACCCCCAGGTTCCTGCCCCGGTCGATGACCAAGGTATTGTACGGTCCGTAGGGAGATTTATTCACTACCCGACTGGCGAGGAAGGTGTACCGTTGCTGATACGCGCTATCGATAACCTCCGTGGTATCGACGGCAATAGGGTAGCCGGAGGCGGGGATGCGGGCCAACAGGGCGGCATTTTCCCGCCGTAGCAATTCATTCTCCCGGGCGACGTCAAGAAAGGCCAGTCGTTCATTGACCCACTCCGAAACAAAGCTGCCGTACACCGACTTCGTTTCCACCCAAATCGTGCGCTGGGCGTCGTTATGGTGGACCAGCACGTAAAGGCTCACTAGTTCAAGGAGCAGAAAGGTGAATAGCCCCCCGCTCCGCAGCAGTATGCGCAGCAGCCGCCCCACTTAGCTGATGCTGCTGGCGGGGACCAGGATGGCCTTGTAGCGCTGGGTGTCCTGTAGCGCCTTACTGGTGCCACGCACTACGGCCGTGAGCGGGTCGTCGGCGATGTGGACCGGCAATTGGGTTTTTTTGCTGAGCCGTTTGTCCAGACCCCGCAACAGGGCCCCCCCGCCGGTCAGATAAAGGCCGGTGCTGTAAATGTCGCTGGCTAGTTCGGGCGGGATCGTCTCTAAAGCTCGGATCACGGCATCCTCGATCTGAACTACGGCCTCGTCCAGCGCCCCGGCAATCTCCTGGTAGGTCACCGTGATCTGCCGCGGGATGCCGTTGAGCAGATCGCGGCCGTTGACGGAAAAGTCAGCCGGAGGGTTCTCCAGTTCGGGCAGCGCGCTACCGACGTGAATTTTGATTTGCTCGGCCGTGCGCTCCCCGATCAGGATGTTATGCGTTTTCCGCATGTAGTTGAGGATGTTCTGCGTCAACTCGTCCCCGGCAATACGAATGGACTGGTCGCTCACGATCCCGGATAGGGCGATGACGGCAATTTCGGTGGTGCCGCCCCCGATATCGATAATCATGTTACCGATGGGTTCCTCCACGTCTAAGCCGATCCCCAGGGCGGCGGCCATCGGTTCGTAGATCAGGTAGGTTTCCTTGGCGTCCACCCGGGCGGCACTCTCGAATACGGCCCGCTTTTCTACCTCGGTGATGCCGGAGGGAATGCAGATGACCATCTTGAGGTGGGAAAAGAAGGCCCGCCGGGGGCCGATCATCTCGATCAGTCCCTTGATCATCTGCTCCGCGGCGCGAAAATCCGCGATCACGCCGTCCTTCAGCGGACGTACGGTTTGGATGTTCTCGTGGGTCTTTTCGTGCATCTGCATGGCCCGCCGGCCCACCGCGATGGTTTCTTCCGACTTTCGGTCGATGGCCACGATGGAGGGCTCGTCGACCACCACCTCCCCGTCCTGAATGATGAGGGTGTTAGCCGTACCGAGATCGATAGCCAGCTCCTGTTTAAAAAAGTTTAGCAGACGCATTCCCCTAAGTTGTGGGCCCGCCGGGGGCCCCGTGGTTTCAGGTGGGCAAAGGTCGTAAAATTGTGGGATTATCTTTGCCCGCCCCAAAGCTTATTCATGACCGCCTCCGAGACCCGTCGTGCCTTTCTGGACTTCTTCCGAGAAAAGGAACACCAGATCGTCCCCTCCGCCCCGATCGTCAACAAGGACGACCCCACGCTGCTCTTCACCAACGCCGGCATGAACCAATTCAAGGACTATTTTCTGGGGAACAAAAAGCCCGAACATCCCCGGTTGGCCGATACCCAAAAATGCATGCGGGTGAGCGGAAAGCACAACGATCTGGAGGACGTGGGCCGCGACGGCACCCACCATACGATGTTCGAGATGCTAGGGAATTGGAGCTTTGGGGATTACTTCAAGGAGGAGGCCATCGCCTGGAGTTGGGAATTGCTCACCGACCGCTTCGGTATTCCCGCCGACCGCATCTACGCCACCGTGTTCGAAGGAGCGGAAGACGAAGACATCCCCAGCGATGAGGAGGCGCATCGCCACTGGCTCCGGTTCCTACCCCAGGACCGGGTGCTATACGGCAACAAAAAGGATAACTTCTGGGAAATGGGGGATACCGGTCCCTGCGGCCCCTGCACCGAAATTCACGTGGACACGCGCAGCCCCGCGGAACGTCAGCGCGCCCCGGGCCGGGAACTCGTCAACGTCGACGGCAGCGGGGTAGTAGAGGTATGGAATAACGTCTTCATCCAGTACGACCGCAAAGCCGACGGGACCCTTAACAATCTGCCCCAGCGGCACGTCGACACCGGAATGGGTTTCGAGCGGCTCTGTATGATCCTGCAGGGCAAGACGGCTACCTACGATACCGACATCTTCACCCCGATCGTCCGGGCAATAGAACAACTCACCGGCCGGACCTACGGGGGGAGCTACGCCGAAGACGACCGTGCCGATATGGCCTTCCGGGTGGTCGCCGATCACCTGCGCGCCGTCGCCTTTACGATTGCCGACGGGCAGCTACCCGCAAGTGGGGGAGCGGGCTACGTCATCCGGCGCATCCTCCGTCGGGCGGTTCGCTACGCCTATAGCTTTCTCGGGCAGCGGAATCCCTTCCTCTACCGGTTGATGCCCGTACTGGTCGCCGAAATGGGACACGCCTTTCCGGAACTGGGCCAGCAGGAGGAACAGATCGCCCGTATCATCAAAAGCGAGGAGCAATCGTTCCTACAGACGCTGGAGCGGGGACTGGGGCGCTTCGCGGAATTGCAGCCGGAACGGAATACCGTAGCGGGTACGGATGCCTTCGAACTGTACGATACCTACGGCTTTCCCATCGATCTGACCCGCCTGCTGGCCAGTGAACGGGGTTGGAAGGTGGACGAAGCCGGTTTCGAGCATGCGCTCAAACAACAAAAAAACCGGAGCCGGGCCGACGCGAGCCGGGAAGTCGGGGATTGGACCGTCCTGGACGATGCCCCTTCGGTCTTTACCGGCTACGACCGCCTCACCGAGGCGGACGTACGGGTGACGAAGTACCGGACGGTGCGAACAAAAGACGCCGATCGCTACCAACTCGTCCTGGACCGGACGCCCTTCTACGGAGAGAGTGGGGGACAGGCCGGGGACCGTGGCACCCTCACTATTGGTGCTGAAGCCATCCACGTGACGGATACCCAGAAGGAGAATGAGTTAACCGTGCATATCGTGGATCGACTGCCGGATGATCCGGAGGCTCCGGTGACGGCCCGTGTCGACGCCCGGATGCGTCAGGCCATCAGCAATAATCACACGGCCGCCCATCTGCTCCATGCCGCGCTCCACCGGCTGCTGGGGGAACATGCCGTACAGAAAGGGCAGGATGTCGGAGCCGGGAAATTCCGCTTCGATTTCAGCCACTTCGCTCGCGTTAGCGCCGACGAACTTCGCCGGATCGAGCGGTTGGTCAATGCCAGGATCCGCGCTAATATCCCTCTCCGGGAACAACGCGACGTGCCCATTGAGCAAGCGAGGCAATCGGGCGCTACGATGCTTTTCGGCGAGAAATACGGGGATCGGGTGCGCATTATCACCTTCGATCCGGAATACAGCAGCGAGCTTTGCGGGGGAACTCACGTCAAACACACCGGCGAGTTGGGGCTGTTCAAGATTGTTTCCGAGAGCTCCCTGGCCGCCGGGATCCGGCGCATCGAGGCGGTCACGGGTCGGGCGGCGGAAGACTACGTCGATGAACGGTTGGCGGCCCTGCAGGACGTTCGCGAAACCCTGAAAAGCGGGAATGCCCCGGTCGAGGCCGTACGGAATTTGCAGGACGAGAACCGCCGGCTCAGGAAAGAAATGGAAAAGATGCGGGCGGCCAAGGCCGGCGACCTGAAGGGCGATCTCCTGCGATCATTCGAGGACATCAACGGGGTGAATTTCCTGGCCGTGCAGGTACCCCTACGGGATGCCGCGGCGATCAAAACCCTGGCCTTTCAACTGACGAGCGAGACCGAGCGAGCCTTCGTGCTCCTGGCCAGTGAAAACGAAGGAAAGGCCCTACTGACCCTGGCGATCGGCAAGGAGCTGACTGAGGAGCGGGCGCTGAACGCAGGTGCCATCATTCGGGAACTGTCCAAGCTGGTCCGTGGCGGCGGGGGAGGGCAGCCCTTCTTCGCTACGGCCGGAGGAAAAGACCCCGCGGGTATCCCGGCCGTACTCGAGCAGGCCCGCCGCAAAGTCCAATAATGCTACCTTCACCCGAAATTCAGAATCATGACCTTTGAGCAACTTAACGAAGGAGTAACTAAAGCCGCCCGGGACGCCCCGAATTTGGGGAAAAGCATTAAGCTTCAACTCGACGAAGGGGTCATCCACATCGATATGACCGGCGACGAAACCAGGGTGACCAACGAGGATAAGGCGGCCGATACCGTCGTGACCACCACGGTGGACGTCCTGGACAAACTGCGTACCGGTCAGCTCAATCCCATGATGGCCATGATGAGCGGCAAGGTCAAAATTAAGGGCGATATGGGTCTGGCGATGAAACTACAGGGCTTGCTGAGTTAGAACCCGGGCGGACAAATTGCCCCTTCCCTGCCGGCGCGGTAAAGCAATTTCGGTACTTATGCGTTTCTTCGGTAACGGCGGCACGGCGTGCCCCGCGCAAACCGTAGCCTCCATGCGCCAGCATCTTTCCCTTTTTGTATTGCTATTCCTTCCCCTGGTGGCCACCGCCACCCACAACCGGGCGGGGGAGATCGTCGTGCGGGCGGGGGAGTGCGGATCGGGCGACGAGCTCAGCGTGTGTGCAACCATCATCACCTATACGGAAACCGACCAGACGGAGGTCGACCGCGATAGCCTGGAACTCAATTGGGGGGACGGCACCACCCAAATGATCGGCCGCACGGCCATCGATGTCACGGTGGCCCCTAACATTCAACGGAACGAGTACACCTTTTGCCACCGCTATCCGGCCGCGGGGCGCTACGTGCTGAGCTTCTCGGACGTCAACCGGGTGAGGGGGGTTCGCAATATTTCCAATTCGGTCAATATCTCGTTTAGCGTCTATACCAGCTACCTGCTCATCGACCCCCTGTTCGGGGGCTGCAATACCTCTCCCCAATTGACGCAGGATCCCATTGACGTAGCCTGTACGGGTTCGGTTTGGACGCACAATCCCGGTGCGTTTGACGTGGACGGTGACAGCCTGGCCTTTGAGTTCACCACCCCGTCCTTCACCCGGCGCACTCCCATAGCGAATTATCTGCTCCCGAACATGGTGGGGGGCAGCACCGGTAGCCTGGAGATCGACCCCCGCACCGGTCAGATCACCTGGGACACCCCGGTAGAAAGGGGAGAATACAACCTGGCGTTTTTAATCAAGTCGTTCCGAAACGGCATTCCGCTGGATACGGTCGTACGCGACATGCAAGTTTTCGTGGAGGACTGTGCGAACGATCCGCCGGAAATCATCGTGGAGCGGGAAGAAATTTGCGTGGTGGCGGGGGAGATTATCGAATTTGACGTGACGGCCACGGCCCCGCTTACCGACACCGATCAGCTGGTCTCACTGGAAGCCAACGGTCGCCCGTTCGAGGACGTGACCTTCCCGGCAACCTTTCTGCCCGACGTGGTGACTCCCCGCGAAGATCCGGTCGTCAGGCGCTTCCGTTGGGAAACCAGCTGCGACGACATCAGCAACCAGGAGTATTTCGTCGTCCTGCGTGCGGTGGATAACGGTCCGCCCCGTCCGAACGGACTGGCTACGCTGAAGACAATTTCCATAAAGGTAGTCGCGCCCCCACCGGAGGACCTACAGACCGAACTCGATGACGAGGCGATCCGGTTGAGCTGGGCGGCCCCCTACGCCTGTGAGGATGGCACCGATCCGAACTTCGAGGGCTTCACGGTCTGGCGACGGGAGGGGAGTAACAACTTCGCCCCGGATACCTGCGAAACCGGGCTCGAGGGTCGCGGATACACTTTGCTGACCCCCGATGAGATCAGCCAGCAGGAGAACGGCCGTTATTTTTACGTCGATACCGATGTCGAAAGGGGTCGGACCTACTGCTACCGGGTAGTGGCGCTAATGGCGCGCCGCACGGAGGTGCGCAACCTAATTTTCGAGGAAATCGAGTCCATTCCCTCCGAGGAAATCTGTGTGCAACTGGCCCGTGATATTCCGCTGCTGACGAAGGTAGACGTTACGGAGACCGATGCGGTTTCCGGGGCCATCGACGTATGCTGGATCCTGCCGCAGCCCAACAGCCTGGATACTCTCACGAATGCCGGGCCCTACCGCTACGTGCTCAGTCGCGCCACCGGGCTCACCACGGATCCGGCCGCCTTCACCGAAATCGCTACCTTCAACCGTCAATTCTTTGCCGAACCGGTAGATACCTGCTATTCGGACGTTAACCTGAATACACGGGACAACGCCTACAGTTACCGTATCGAACTGTTCGTGGAGGGGGAGAACGAACCCGTGGGAGAGGCCCAGCCCGCCACGAGCGTACGCCTGTCCGGCGACCCGACCGACCAAGCCACGGAGTTGGACTGGGCGGAGATCGTTCCCTGGACCAACGCTTCCTACGATATCTTCCGCCGCGACCCGGGCAGCCAAACCCTGGACAGCCTCACTAGCGTAACCGAACAGAGCTACCGGGACACCGGCCTGGTGAACGGTCTGACCTACTGCTATGTGATCCGGGCGGTGGGTAGCTACGGCGTAGAGGATATTCCCGGCCCGCTACTGAACCGGAGCCAGGAACTCTGCCTGACCGTGGAAGACGACATCCCTCCCTGCCCCCCCGTGCTTTCCGTCGAGAGTGTATGTGACCGGGGGGTGGACTGCACCGACGAGTCGAATCTATTCAATACCCTTACCTGGCTAGCACCCAGCGAGGTGTGCGGGGTAGAGGACGTGGCGGGCTACCGGGTGTACTTTTCATCCGATAGCTTGAGCGGGCCCACGCTGATTGCTAACGTCGAGAGCTCGACCCTGCTTACCCTGGACCATACGCCAGACGATGGGATCGTGGGCTGTTATTATGTCACCGCCGTTGACGGCAACGGGAACGAGAGCGAACTAAGCAACCAGGTCTGCGTCGTGAACTGCCCGATCTACGATCTACCCAATGTGTTTACGCCCAACGGAGACGGCCGCAACGACCTATTCGTACCCAGGGGATTGTGCTTTGTGGAGCGGGTGGACTTGCAAATTTTCAACCGCTGGGGGCAACTGGTTTTTCAGACGGAGGACCCGGCCATTAATTGGGATGGCAACAACCTGAACGGGGAAAACCTGCCCGCCGGAACCTACTTCTATAAGGGGCTCATCTTCGAGCGCAGACTGAGCGGTACCGTGATTAGCGATACACCGGTCAGTGGCTACATCGAGCTGGTACGGGAAGAATAGCGGGATGATCGAAGGAATTTTACTGAACGAGGGATCAAAATGCTTCCGCTTCAGGAGATTGTCAGCGATGAACGGGTCGGCAAATAAATGTAGGTACACTGCTTAAAAACAAGCCTGAATGACCTTTATTTGGTGGTGAAAGACCCTCAATGTCCGGTTGTCCTTAACTATAGGTGTTTCACCTTAGGCTGTTGCAGGGTATGACGTTGCGATAGGGGTTTCATATTTCAGATATTCCACCTATTTTTGTTTCCGACGGGTAAATCGCGTTCGGTCGTGATGCTTACATATCCGGCCGGCTGTCAACTGCACGTCAAAGCCCTCCCCGCCGCGGCGGGAGGCCAACGATATTAATAGGGTTTTAGGTGTTTATTTCCGGACCGATCCCGCTTGCGCGATCGGTCTTTTTATGTCCCAGAGACTAGACGACGGTCGGCTAGCGTTGGTATTCTGACTAGACCCAGTATGGGCTAGTAGTTTTGCCTACTTTTGTTTTATAGCGGGTAATGTACCCCCACCATTACCAACCAAACCGCCATGCCTCGATTATGAAGCTAATCCCTACTCTCCTCCTCGTGCTGATCACCCTGGGTGGCTTACGGGCTCAGGACATCCACTTCTCCCAGTTTTATATGTCTCCCCTCAATCTGAATCCGGCCATGACGGGGGTGATGAACTGCAATAGCCGCATCGCGGTCAACTACCGCAGCCAGTGGGCTTCCGTGTTAGGGGCGAACGCCTTTCAAACGTACAGCGTCAGCTACGACCAACGGATCGCCGTGGGGCGTGATGATTTCTTCGGCATCGGGGGTACTTTCTGGGGCGACCGGGCGGGTGAGGCGAATTTCGCCACCACCACCGCTAAATTGTCCGGCAGCTATTCTAAAAAACTCGGGGGAAGCCGCAAGTACGGCAATTATCTGGTGGCCGGCGCGGAAGCCGGCGTAGCGCAGCGCAGTCTTGATTTTTTAGCCCTCAGGTGGGGTAGTCAACACGATGGCGACGGCGGTTTCGACCCCGGCGCGCCGAGCGGTGAGGACGGACTGGACCGCGATCAGTTCCTGTTCGCTAATCTGGCCGGTGGTCTGCTCTGGTTCATGGTCTTCGACGAAAACAATAGCCTCTACGCGGGCGCGGCCTTTCACAATCTGAACCGGGCTAATCAAAGCTTCAGCTCTAACGGGGAAGACCTGATTTACAGCCGGTTCACCGTCCACGGTGGGGGAGAGTTTATGCTTAACCAGCGGTTCGGACTGGTACCGGGGGCCATCCTGATGACCCAGGGGCCGAGTTTCCAAATTAACGCCGGATCCAGCGTCAAATTTCTGCTCGACAGTGGGCGCAACGCACCGGCACAGTCCTTTCAGGTAGGTCTCTGGACCCGCATCAGCAACCGTCTCGATAGCAGTGTGCTCACGGATGCCCTCATTCTGTCCACCCGCTTCGACTACCAGAACTTTGCCCTGGGCTTCAGCTACGACATCAATACGAGCGGCCTCAGCGTAGCCACTGACGGTAACGGTGGCTTCGAGTTATCGCTACAGTACAAAATTTGCGGAAGCCAGCGGCGTGGGGTATACTGCCCGCAGTTTTAAGATCCACTACAGTTCGGGGGCTATTGACCAAGCGCATGTTCGGAGGAAAAAACAAGAAGAAGGATTACCGGGGTCGCCCGGATCGTACTCCTAAAACGAGCGGGCCCAACCCCGCCGGAATCAACACGATCGACGAGCAAACTACCATCACCGGCGATTTGGAAGCGGCCGGCGATATACGGATCGACGGCAATCACATGGGCAATTTATTGTGCCAGGCCCGCCTGATTATTGGCAGCAGCGGTACGGTGACCGGAGACGTTGTATGCGATACCGCGCTTATCGAAGGCCAGTACACGGGCAACATTGTCGTCCACGATTTGCTGACCGTCAAGGAGGATGCCCGCATATCCGGAAGCATCCGTGCGGGAAAGCTAGCCGTCGCCGCGGGAAGTAGGTTAGAGGGTACGATTAGTGTGTCGGACTCGGCGGCTCCCGCCCTGCCCGCCCCCGCCCCGATTGAGGAGCCCGCCCAAGTCGAAGAACGTGTCCCCGCCGAAGCCTCCTGACCGAACCGGCGACGACAGTCGCGCCTGGACGAAGTATATGGGCACGGGCGCTCAATTGATCGGTACCATCGGGGTCTGTATCTTCATCGGGCTATACCTGGACGGTCAGCTGGGAACGAACCCCTGGCTTACGGTGCTGCTGAGTCTGGTCGGCGTGGTGGGTGGGCTTTACGTGAGTCTTAAGGACTTACTGTAGAGCGGGGAGTTTGTTTAAATTACCCGGACTTCCGTCGTACGGAGGTAACCCTGCCTTCCATCGGGTAGACGGACCTTCACGTAATTTTCAAGATGATCGGTAATACTCAGATGAACGCCCTCCGTCAATTCAGCTTCCACGGAACTGTTTCCGGTCGGCGAGACCCTCAACTGCGCCGATGGGGCCAGCAGAATAGCTTCGTCCGTGCGGTTCAGATGGTGGTACCGAGACTGCGCGAGCGCGAATATCAATAGCGCCAGTACCAAACAGAGTCCCGAGAGGGGAAGTAGGGCGAACCGTCGTTTTTCCGCCATCGTATTGCGGTACAGGTACCAGCGCGTAGCCCCGGCTACCGCAAGCCAGAGGAAAAATAGCCCCATGTAAACGGCCAGCCGTACCCCGAGCCATCCGGCGACGGCCCGCCACCACCGCAATAGAAAGAACTCCGGAAGGGTACGGGTAAGAATTCCGGCCTCTTCGCGCACGTAGCGCAGGTTATTCTCCAGGTCCCGATCTCCCGGCCGCAACCGCAGACCCCGTTCGTAGGCGAGGACCGCCCGCCCGATTCGACCGGTCTGGAAGTACGCATTGCCCTGCGCTAGGTATAGCGAGGGGCTGATTACACCGAGGCCCTCCAGGCTATCCAGTAGTTCTACGGCGCGTATAAAATTACCCTCCCCTAATTCCCGCCGCGCTTCCCCGAGAAGTGCTTCCGACTGTCCGGATGCGAAAGTGGTTCCGACAAGGATCAGTAACGGGACGAAAATCTTACCTGTCATTCTACAAACTTACTTATCTCCCTTCGGGTAGCTCGGTAGGAGGTTCCGGCCGGTCTTCCCCTACGGGCGGAATGGGACGGGGTGGGGCATCTATGAACAGATCCTCCAGCGAACTCGGCTTGCGGTCCGTAACCCACCGAAATCCATCCAGTCGAAATTCCGGGCTTTGGGCTAGGTCCATCGGGTCGAGTCTGCCCGCGGGCGCGCCCAGAAAACGGATCCGTTCCACGGCACCCCCGCCGAAATACAGTACCATGCGGCTACAGGCGGTTTTGTTTACGCCGATGTACGCCCCCACTTCGTCCTGGGCAAAATAGACCGCCTCGGCATTCCCGTCTACCTCAGTCCGGCTCAGCTGGCTACTATCGAAATGGGCCACGATGTCCTTGCCCCGAACCTGGTTGAAAAACACCAGGTCCGGCGAAGTGATGACCATGGCACTACGCTTGAGGTGGACGCGGTCGGGAGCGTTATCGTGTAAGTACAGATCGATGGTATCGGCCGTGAGCTGACTGGTATCTTGCCACAGTATGGGATCGTGGTAGAGAGTCAGAATACTATCCAGGGTGTTGAAGCCCAGGGAGTCGGAAACCGCGCTGAGGTCGGACTTGAAAATTCGAACGTCCCGGTATGCTGACAAGTAGCGTACGCTGTCCGCCCCTTCCTTTCGTTCGTAGGATAGCAGGGTATCCGCCGCCAGGTACATGGTGTCCTGATCCAAAAAGGTAGTCATCAGCGGACGGTCCCGCCGCCCCCCGTACGCTTTCAGGTAGCCGGTAGCGCGAGTATAATCCGCACGTTCGGCCTGGATCTGAATGCCGGCCGAGGTATCCCGCCATACGAGGTTCCCGGAAGCGCGGCCCTGACCGGTAATTTCATCCGAAAACATGCGGTCCGCCTCCATGATCATGGGGGGGTTCGACACCCGCGGTCTACCGCCGGCTACGGCGTAGGATTCGGTCAGGGCATCGTAATCGATGGTATCGCCGGCTACTGACTGTAGGCTGTCGACCACGCGGGCATTTCCCTCTAAACGGTAGCGATCTTCGGCGCGGAAGTAGTCGATACGGTCGGCGGTGGCGCGCTGAAAATTCCCTTCGGCAACGTAGGCATCACCCAACAGCACGTACACTTCCCGGTCTCCGAAATACTGAATGGAATCCGCCGCGGCCAACCGATCCCCGCTGCGGTACTGGGCATTGGAGCGGAATACGGCCTCATCCAGCCCGACGTCGTAGTACCCGGCCTCGCAGTAGATCCGGTGGGTATCGCTCCGAATCACGGTAGGCCCCAGGAAGTACACCCGTTCGTTGGCCAGATCGTACCGCAGGGTGTCGGCTCGCATTTCGAACCGCTCGTCCACTACCACTACGCTATCCCGGAAGTAGACATTACGGGTGCCGGCGTAGTAGTAGCCGTGGGTGCTACTGAGTTCCGTCTCGTTTTGTTTGACCCGACCCCCGGTATGGTAAGTAGCCACTTTGGTGGCCAGATCGTAGTCGAGTTCCTCGGTGTACAGTTCCGTATCCCCCCGTTTCAGAACGACGGAATCCCGCAGTTTGGCAAGTAGACTTTCGGCATTATAATCCAGGTAGTTCGCGAAGGCGGCAATGCTGTCCCCCTGCTGGATTGTTACGTTGTCGTAAGCGTAGAGCTGGACTTCGCTAACCAGTTCCGCACTGTCGCAGTACATGTAGATGCTGTCCTGACTGAGCTCCACTTCCCCAATGAGCCGTTGCACCCGCCCCTGTTGCTGCATCCGCAGCTCGTCAGCATGATCGATACTGACCACTTCCCGCCCACTCGTGTCCACCCCCTGGGCGAATAGCCCCGAAGTGAAGAGAAAGAGGAAGACACAAAGGATAGAACGCATGTGGCGTGGTCAAACGGATACGTATAGAATAACGACTGCCCCCCATTAGCAGTAGGTGATCGCGGCTCTTTTAACCCCCCCTTAACCCGGGCCGATCGATGGGTAGCCGCATACCGTCGTAGCCCACTACTACTCCCGGAGGCAAACTGGCTTCCAGTTCCGCGTGGGGGCCGAAGCGGTGCGACAGGTGAATCAGTACGGTCTGCCGGGGACGAATCCGGTCAACGTACGCCAGCGCCTCGTCCAACGATAGATGGCTGTGGGTTCCCCGGCGATTCAGGCAGCTGAGGATGACCGTATCCAGTCCGGTTAGTGCCGACAGTGTTTCCTCCGGTAGCACCTTTACGTCCGTCAGGTACGCCAGGTCCGCGATTCGCACCCCGACAATCGGCAAGCGCCCGTGCTGGACGCGCAGGATTTGGACCGGAGTCCCGTCCGGGAGCCCCCGTAGCCCGAAGGTAATCCGGTGCAGGTCCAGCCCGGGTACGCCCGGATAATCCGTGAACGCATAGGCGAACCGCTGCTCCAATTCAGCGGCCACCCGGTCCAGGCAGTAGATGGGCATGTCGATTCCCTGCATGAAGCAGAAGGGGCGTACGTCGTCCAGACCGGCCGTGTGGTCGTTGTGTTCGTGGGTCAGGATGATGCCGTCCAACCTGCTCACCCCCTCCCGTAGCATCTGTTCCCGAAAATCAGGACCGGCATCGATGGCCAGCACGCGGTCGCCTAGATCCAGCAGAGCGCTACACCGCAGGCGCCGGTCGCGGGGGTCATGGCTCCGGCAGGCCGCGCAGTCGCAACCAATCACCGGGACCCCCTGGGAGGTAGCCGTACCGAGCAGACGTAGGTGCATGGTGCCGTCTAGCGCTTGGCCTCCCAGCGCCACGCGCTACGCATGATATCCTCTACGCCAAATTTTGGCTCCCACCCTAGTTCCCGGCTGGCTTTGCTCCGGTCGGCGTATACGGCAACCACATCACCCGGCCGCCGGGGGCCTTTTTCGTAGTTCAGGCTGCGATCGGCAACCTTTTCGAAGGCCTCGATGACCTCGAGTACGGTAAGGCCCTCGCCGATGCCCAAATTGAACAGGGCCGGGTTGGTGGTTGCCTTACCCGCCAGTAAAAGCTCCAGCGCCAGGGTATGGGCGTGTGCCAGGTCGGATACGTGAATGTAGTCCCGCACGCAACTGCCATCCCGGGTGTCGTAGTCCGTCCCGAATACGGTAAGCTGCTCCCGCTTCCCCGCTCCCACCTCCGTGATGACGGGGACCAGATTACTGGCCGGGTTGCTGGCATCCTCCCCGATGTGGCCGCTCGGGTGGGCCCCGGCGGGATTAAAGTACCGGAGCAGAATCGTCGAAAACTCCGGATACGCCGCGCAGTAATCGGTGAGCACGTCCTCCCCCATCTGTTTGGTGCGGGCGTAAGGGCTTTCGGCTTCCTTACGGGGGGTGTCTTCCGTTACCGGTAGCTCATCGGCGTTGCCGTACACGGAACAACTCGAGGAGAAGACCAGATTGGAACTGCCCTGCCCGTGCAGTCCCTCGATAATATTGAACAGGCTGTTGAGGTTGTTGCGAAAGTAGGCGAGCGGCTTGTCCACGCTTTCCCCTACGCTCTTGAAGGCCGCGAAGTGAATCGCTCCGTCAAACTGGTGCTCCCGAAACAGCCGGGCGGTGTCGTCCCGTCGGGAAAGGTCGATTTCGTAGTTCGTTACCCGCACCCCGGTGATGGCCTCGATACCGTCCAGCACGCCGGCCTTACTATTGTGGTAGTTGTCGGCACTGACCACCGCAAAGCCGTTCTCAATCAGATCGACCACGGTGTGGCTTCCGATGTAGCCGGTACCGCCGGTGACCAGAATTTTTCCTTTGCTCATACTAGTAGGTTAATCGTGAGTGAGTGATACGTCGCGGGGGTCGATATCGATCCCCATTCGGGCCATCAGCACCGTCGCGTTGAAGCTACGGCTTACCCCCCGGTGGAGTTTGTAGTCGAAGACGAGTTCTTCCCCCTGGGTGCGCACTTCCATGGCGTAGTTCTCCACCCGGCTACCGGCTTCGTTCTCCAGGGCGGCTAGTTCCAGATCGTGGGTGGCGATGATTCCCGCTCCCCGTTCCCGTATCAACTGCCGGATCAACGCGCGGGCTCCGGTGTGGCGGTCCCGGCTGTTGGTTCCCTTCAGGATTTCGTCGAGCAGGAAGAAGACCCGTCGTTCGGAATCGGTCACGGCCGTAATAATAGCTTTTAACCGTTTGAGTTCGGCAAAAAAACTTGAGGTACGCTCACTCAGATCATCCTGAGTGCGCATGGACGTCCAGATTTGGAGGGCGGCGGTGCGCAGGTGCCGGGCGCAAACGGGACTACCCATCCGGGCCAGTACCAAATTCAGTCCTACGGTTCGCAGCCAGGTGGACTTACCGGCCATATTGCTTCCCGTCACGAGGTGGATGTGCCCGTCCGTAGCCATGGTCAGGTCATTCGTAACGCGTACATCGGACGGAATGAGGGGATGACCTAAACCTATACCGTCTACGGTGGGGTCATGGGTTAGTTCCGCATCGGTCCAGTCCGGGTGGTTGAAACGAAGCGTCGCCAAACTTACCCGCGCGTCAATCTCGGCCAGGGTATCGAGCCAGCGGGGCAGTTCATCACGGTAGCGTTTCCGCCACGTGTCAAGTTCACGCAACCACTGCAGACTCCAGATCCCGCTGATTTCGAGTAAAAAAACAAAGGGATTGTACCGAACGTCGAGTTGACTGATGAAGTAGGACAGCCGGCCGATCGCGGAGGCCGCCGGAATGCCATGCCCGGGATAGCGGCGGTCAATGAGGTCGAATAGGGCCCCGTAGCCGGTCAGCAGTTTACCGGCGGTGGCCGTGTAGGCATGGGCCCGGCTGGCTGCCTCACGGTACTTTCTCAGCAACAGGAAGGCCGGGACGAAAAACAATAGCCCGACCTGCCAGGGCTGTTGGGTAAAGCAGAACCACAGACCGGCGGTGGTCAGGAGGGGAGCCAACCACCGCATGACCGTGACGAGGGAGCCTTCGGTAACCGCCGGCTGCCGTACCCATTCCGTAAGCCGCCGGGCAAACTCGCGGTTGTCGGCGAATTCCTGACCGAGCACCCGGAAGTCGAGGCACCAATCGGGGTCTCCGGCCAGGGCACGACCCGCCGCTACTCGCGATTCAGCCATCTCGATGGTTGGTAGGTAGCGTAAGTAATCGGCCAGGCGATCCGCTCCTATGGCGGTACTGCTACGGTTCAGGTACTGAAAGAGGGAGTTGGGCCCGAAGATGTCCAGGTCGGTAGCGTAAGGGTGAGCCGCGTCCACGTATTCGCTACCGTCCGGAAAGTCGGAAAAACGGTGATCCAACGCACGCAACTCTTGTTCCGCCAACTCAGCCCGCACCTGCGTCCGCGCCCCCCGTTCATTGATTCGGGAGTGGTGCCGGATGCCCCAGCCGGCCAGGGGGAGAACGATGGCGACCGCAATCGCTCCGCCCAAAACGGTCAGGGACCAAATCAGGATAAGTCCGGCTACCAGGCAAAAGAAGAGGATCAGCCGCAGCAGGGCGAGGCGTTCGTAGCGCTTCCGCAACCGGGCGGCTGCCCGGCGACTCGTGGCGGCAACCTCCCGGTAGTAAGCGTGGGGATCTTTCACGCCGCAAAGATGGTAAATTGTGGCCACCCGGGCCCCTCCGCTCCAGTCTAAAATAAGCGTATGTCTACCGAAATCGTTCAGGTTGCCACCCCCTTTGCCACCGGGGCGGGGGTACGTCTGGGGCGGCACGGGCTGATTGCCACCAACGCCCACGTAGTGGAAGACACCGCCTCGATCATTGTGGGCAGTAAGGGGATGAACGAACGCCTGGCCCGGGTCGTCTACCTGGACGCCTTCCACGACCTGGCCTTTCTGCGCATTAACGGTACTGCGGAGGTGCGGCCCGATTGGGCACCGGCCTCTGCCGACGCCGGCGATACCGTACGGGCGAGGTGGCAACTGTTCGGGCAACGCCCCCGCCACGCCGACGGGCGGATCGTCGGCTCGCGCCACCATAACCACCAGGACCTCCTGGTTCACGACGCCCGGCAGGGCAGGACCGAGGCCGGTGCGGCACTATTCGACAGGGAGGATCGCTTTGTCGGACTCAATGTGGGCGACGATCCCGAAGACCCCACCCGCAGTCTGGCCCTCCCCGCAGCCGCCGTAGCTGAGGAACTGCGGGCTTTTCTGACCGGGGGCGGGCAGCCGGCGGCCCGGTGTTTCTCCTGTCGGACGATTGTTTTTTCGGGAATGATACGGAGGGCCGGGGTCTGCCCGTCCTGCGGAAGCCGTATGGTACATCCTTCCGAGCTCAGGGACGCAACGCCTTCGGGCGTAAATGCCACGCTGGAGGACATCATCCGGGCCGCCGATCACGATCCCCTGCTGGCCCGAAGGGGGCCGAGTCTGTGGAGTATTCGCGAAGGGAGCGCAACCATCCAGTTAGCCTACCACGAGGACAGCGGGCTAGTGACCGGCGACGCCTACCTGTGTCGTATCCCCGAAGCTGCCCCCGCCCGGCTCTACGCCTACCTGCTGCGGGAAAATGCCCGGCTCCAGCAATTGTCCTTTTCCACCTACGGGCGTGACATCATCCTGTCGTTACTGATCTACGACCGGTACCTGACGGTCGCTACCGCCCTGCCGCGGTTCGAGCATCTGTTTGCCCGGGCGGACTACTACGATAACGTGCTGGTCGAGGAATACGGTGCCGGGTGGGTCGAGCCTTAGAAGAATTGATCGTAGCCGGAGGCGGAGGCGTCCCGGCGGGCTTCCGGTTTGGGGCGGGTGCGGTCGAACTCCTTCAGATCGAGCTGATCTTCGGCCGCCGGCCGGTCGTCCAGGTCGAAGGAAATATGCCCTTCGCTGAGGAGCAGTTCGCTCTTCTTTTCCCATTCCTCCAGCATGCGGAGCCCCTCGTCGGCGAACACTCCGTTCTGCAGGTCTACGCTAGCCATGAAATCGTGGCTCAGGTCCATCATTCGCTCCATTTCTCCCACCTTGTTGGCTACGTCGGTGGCGATGGCTTCCATGGCCTGATCGAACATGGCACGCTGGTCGGGATTGCCGTTGATGACGCTCATTGCGGACTTCATGGCACCATGACTGGCCCGGATGGCCTTACGCTCCTGGATGCGCAGGTCGACCTGGTCGCGGGTGTCTTCCAGGAGGACCTCACTGTTCTGGTGCATGCGGTTGAGTACGCGGTTGAGGACCTCCATTTTGGTCAGCAGCACCTGGTATTTCTGGTTGCTTTCCCGCAGGCGGGCCGCGCGGCGGCTGCTGAGGATCATTTGCTGGTTTTTCCCCTTTTCTTTCGCCAGGGCGGCTAGTTTGAGCTGTTTTCTGATCTCGTTCTCATTCGTTTCCATCAGGGTGTTGAGGTGGCGCATCTGACCGCGGATCTTGCCGATCTGCTTGCGCATGTCCTGGAGATTCCGCTCCAGTTCTTCCACGTACGACTTCAGGATCCCGATGGGGTCTATGGTGACGAATACTCCCGTTACCTTACGCATGGCGCTTTTGTACAGGTAGGAGATCAGCGTCCGCGTGCGGGGATCTACGATAGCGAACACTACGGACAGCAGCACGGCGGCCGCAACTACCAACCCCAGGGTGGTGGACAGAAACGGACCGATGACGGCACTAAAGGTGGTGAACAATAGGCCTAGTCCGGCTAGCAAAGCGACCAAAAAGACCAGTCCGGTAACACCTTCGGGGCGCTTCCAAAACGATTTGGCGGAGGCGGGCTTCTGCATACGGTATACGGACTAGGAGATGATGCGCTGAATGTGTTCTACATCCTCCCGAATGGTGTTGGTGATGGTCTGCAGGGCCTCTTCGAACCCGCGCTGATTTTCCTCTGCTTTCGTGCGTGCGGCTTCGATCTGGCTGTCGGCGCTATCGATTTGCTTGCGCGCGGCCGCGATCTGTTCCTGCAGCTGCTTAATTTTGGTTTCCCAGTTAGCGATCTTTTTCTTCAGTTCCCCACTCTGTTTCGATTTGCCCTCCACGTTGTCGACGAGGTGTTTCTCCAGGCTGCGCATAAACTGCGCTTTTTCGTCCTGGAGCACTTCGGCGTAGTAGTTGGCCGTCTTGACCAGTTTTTCCTTAGTCAGCCCCATACTCGATCCGGTGATGAACGCAGAATTAATGGCGGTATCGAGGTCCATGCCAGTCTCGGTCAGTCGCGTGACCGACTGCTTAAATTCGAGGTAGTCAAACCCGTCGAGGTTCTTCTTTTCCAGGGCCCGCATCAGGGCGTTTGCGAAGCGGTTGTTGTTTTTGGACATGTACGGTCGTTAAACGGTAAAGATAGGGTGTGGGCTCAGAGCTCGTCCTCCACGCGGCGCAATTCCTCTTCGTCCGGTTCGGGAAGCCAGCGCCTGAGGGTGTTCCGGGCCTGTTTTCGTACGTCGCCGTTGATGTAGGCGGCTACCGTGGCCAGGCCGAGGCCAAGCACCGTAAAATCGTCGGTGTACCCCAGGATAGGGGTGAGGTCGGGAATAGCGTCCAGGGGCATGAGGAGGTACCCCAGCGCGCCCAGCACGGTGCGTTTGGCCCACTTGGGGGTGTCCTTACGTTCGTAGGCATAGTAGAGGAGCAGGGCGCGGTAGAGGGTTTGCGTGCCGGCTACGCGTGCCAGTTGACCCAGCTTAGCCCAAAATTCCGAACGACTGAAGTAGCGGCGGTAGAAGGGGAGCTTCATACTTAACGATTGTGCTTCCTAACGAACGCCCCGACGGCCAATCCGGTTAACCACTGCCGCCCGAGCCATTATCTTTACCCCGTATGGAAACAACCGCCAAGTTGACGGATCTGCTCAGCGACGTGGAAACTTACGTCGAGCACTACATCAAGGAGCGGGTCGATAAGCGGTATGTCTACCACAACTTTCAGCACACCTGCGCGGTGGTGGAAGCCGCCGAGGAGCTCAGCGATCACTACGAACTATCCGAACGCGACCGTACGGTCATTCAACTCGCCGCCTGGTTCCACGATACGGGATACGACGAGGGTTGGCAGGAGCACGAACTCCGGGGCGCCGATATAGCCGAAGCCTTCCTCCACCAACACCGCGTTGACGACCGGAGCCTGATCGAGGACGTACGGGGCGCCATTCTGGCCACGAAGGTACCCCAACGACCCCGGGGTATCCTGGAAGAGATCGTCGCCGATGCTGACCTCAGCCACCTCGGAGACGTAAGTTACTGGGATCGTTGCGGACGCGTCCGCCAGGAATTCGCCATCACGCGCAACCTGATCATGTCGGACCAGGAATGGATCGATTTCGAACTGGGCTTCATGCTCGACCACGAGTTTCATACCGAAGCGGCCCGTGAACTCTTCGGCGACCGGAAGGAAAAACACGTCAAGCAGCTGTACAAAAGAAAGAAAGCGCTTTACCCGGACCAGACCCCCACGAATCTGAAGGAATTGGAGCGGGTCAAACAGCAGCGAAAGAAAAAATTCAGGAACAAGCCGTCCAAAGCCAGTGAACCGTTCAAACCGGGCCGCGGGGTGGAAACCATGTACCGCACCACCTACCGGACCCACGTCAACCTGAGTAGCATCGCCGATAACAAGGCCAACATCATGCTTTCGGTCAACGCGATCATCCTGAGCATATCCGCGGCCAATCTCATCCCCAAGCTCGATAGCAACCCCCACCTGACCCTGCCGACCGTGGTGCTGTCGGGAGTTTGCCTGGCTTCCCTTTTTTTTGCAATTCAGGCCACCCGACCGAAGGTGACGGAGGGCAACAGCAGCATGGAGGACATCAAGGCCCGCCGGACGAATTTGCTCTTCTTCGGTAACTTCTACAATATGGACCTGGACGATTTCCACTACGGTATGACCGAAATGATCCGGGATGAGGATTTCCTGTATTCCTCCATGACGCGGGACCTGTACTATCTCGGCGTCGTGCTGGCCAAAAAGTACGCCTACCTACGGATTTGCTACAACGTTTTTCTCTACGGCCTAATCCTGGCCGTAGCTGCCTTTATCGGAGCGGCCATCGTAGAAAACGCGGGATAAAGCTACTCGACGTCCACCTCGATCCGCCGCTGCTGATTGGCTAACTGCCAGGCATTGTGGAAAATGAGGCGACCGATCCGGACCATTTTGTCGAAGTTGATTTTTTCGATCGTATCCGTATCCTGGTGGTAGTCGGGGTGGGTGCCGCTGAAGAAAAAGACACTCGGAATACCCTGCTTGGCGAAGTTGTAGTGGTCGGAACGGTAGTAGAAGCCGTTCGGATCGTCTTTGGCATTATAGGTGTAGTCGAGCTCTAATTGGGTGTATTTTCGGTTGACGGCCTCGCCAATGTCGTGCAACTCGGTACTCAGACGGTTGCTACCGATCACATAGACGTAGTAGGGGTTACCGGCGTGTTTGGCATCGACCCGCCCCACCATGTCGACATTTATATCGGCGATAGTGGATTCTAGTGGAAACACCGGGTGGGTTGCGTAGTACTCCGACCCGAGTAGCCCCTTCTCTTCCCCGCTGACCCAGAGGAACAGGACGCTGCGCCGGGGGCCCAGTCCGGATGCTTTCGCCTGCGTGAATGCCTCGGCCAGTTCCAGTACCGTGCTGCTGCCCGATCCATTATCATCGGCCCCGTTGAAGATGGCATCCCCCCGCCGGCCGATGTGATCGTAGTGGGCGCTGACGACCAAAATTTCGTCCTTAAGCAGGGGGTCGGTACCCTCCAAAAACCCCAGTACGTTCTCTCCGACCAATTCGGTAACGTCCTTCCGCTGCACCAGACTGAGATCGGTATCCACGGTTACGGGACGGAGCCGGCCCTTCCGCTCAATGCGCTTACGTGCTCTGACCACCCTACGGTAGTCCTTCTCCAACAGTTGTCGCGCGAGCTCCGGGGTGATGTAGACGTGGTTCGCCCCGTCACGTTCCGCTTCGGTACGCTCGGCCATGCGCATACGTCCGTCCAGTACCTCCTTGCGGACCTGCTGAACGTTGGTTTTGAAATTCGGGTCGACGATCAGCACGGTTTCCACTCCCTTAGACTTCGCTAGCCGCAGCTTGCTACCGTCGTCCAGGCTCCAATCGCTCGGAGATTTGTTTCCCGTGATGAGGAACCGACCGTCGCGCCCCCGGGGCTCTCCGGCAAAGATCAGAATGGTCTTTCCGGTGAGGTCGCGGGTCACGTAGTCGGAGTAACGCGGATCGTCGATACCGTACCCGAGGAAAGTAACCTCATCTATGTGCACGACGGAACGGCTCGAGTTCCGGCCCGGGGCACTATAGAATTCCCGGAGGTGTTTCAGTTCCCGCCCGTTGATGGAAAGACCGATGTCTTCCCACTTTTGCCGGCTGAATTTGATCGTCTGGTAATACCCCCCATCTTCGCCGACAGTGGGAAAGCCCATTTCTCTGAGCTGCTTGGCTAAGTAAGCCGCGGCCCGTTTCTGGCCGGGCTCACCCGTTTCCCGACCTTCCATCTCATCGGCAGATAGTACGGTCAGGTGTTGGCGAAGGTCTTCCGCCCGGATAGTTGCCGCCAGCTCGCGTGCCTCTTCCGGGGTAGTCGGCAGCGGGGCCAACTGCTGGGCGGATAGCAAACCGGACAGCAGAGTACCGGCGCACAGTAAGATTCGGATCATACTAAAGGAAACGTTTTGACCGGCAATCTATTTGTCGGTCAGCCGCATACGGGCACCGGCACGGAGCATGGTATTGTGAATGCGATCGGTAAGGGGGCCCTTCCCACCGTCGTCGTCCCGCACGGTAAAGAGTCTGGTGACGGTCGGGGAAAGATAGACGCTCCAGCGTTCGGACAGCAAACGTTCTACGCGTAGCGACCCGCCCACGTACAAACTACTGTTTTCCAGGGTTCCACCACCATCCAGGATGCCGGGGGATGGATTGACGAAACGATTGGTGGCCCCGACACTGGTGAAGGCCTTCGGGCTACCTTCCTCGGAAGCTAAGCGACGGAAGGCGTCGAGTTCGCGGATGAGGTCTTTCCGGGTTACGTTTTCGCCGAGCTGAAACTCAGCCGACAGAATAAGGTTGACGGTAAGGCCCATCCCGGCTGAAATACGCCATTTGTTCGTGGTATGTAGGGTTCGCCAGTAGTTCAGTGGTACGGAAGCCGTGTGGTACTTCAGGCGGCCGTAGCGAACGTCTTGCTGGTCGGAGTTCTGGCTACTGTTCTCCAGTCGCAAAATTTCCCCCGGGGTGTAGGATCGGTACCCGTAGAGCAGCCCGGTCTGAAGGGCGTGCCGCCCCTGCTCGATGTCAATTAACGCACCGAGGCTGAAGCCGGTAGAAAGAGAGCTGCGGTCGCTGATGCCGAGGTTCGGGTTGGCCAGGGTAACCACCTGATTGACATCGAGGGGGGATACGAAGAGGTTGAGGTAATACCGGATCGGAACGGCGACGGGCAGTTCCGGCAGGCGCAATAATGGGTTCGCGGTAGAGGTGTGGAAGTACGCCCGCTGATCTTCCCTGGCAATGGGTGCCAATGCACCATTACGCACTCGCGGCAGTGCGACTTCCCGTTTGAGAGGTCGCGGCGGGAGGGTAGCCAGGGGAGCGACCCGGGGTACGGGTTTGGTATCGTGAACGGACCGAGCGGCGACAGGTGCCGGCGTCTTCTCCCAAGTAGCTGCGGCAACGGCGAGTTCCCCCCCGGCGGGAGCCTCGATCGGAAAGGCGGCCTGCGGTGAACGCAGCGGATCGGTAGTGGCATCGGTGATCGAATGCCGGAAGAACAGAAGTAGAGCGCTTAGCAGGAGCGCCGCTTCCGAAATTTTGATGCAACCCACCATCTCCCGCCGCCGGCCGATCAGCTCCAGGCGGGCGGCCAGCAAGGCCCATCCCGAGACGACGGCGGGCTCGGCTTCGGCAAGTTTTTGGGTCAGCACGGCATCGGTAGCTCCCAAGGGGTCGGCTTCCCCGTCCATTCGCTTTTCGAGGGCCGACCAGCTACCCGCGGCCGGGGCACCGGGTGCAAGACCATCCAGCTTAGTTCGCAGGTCGAGTCGGTATTCCAGTTCCTCCCACCCCTTTGCGGGCCCGGGGGGGGGGATACCGGCAATCTTGTCACGGATTGCCACGTCCGTTGGATGGTTGTTCTGTTTCATAACTAGCGACCCGGGGCGGTTAGCGTTTTCTGTAGCTTGGCCCGGGCTTTAACCAGGTTTGATCGGGAGGTGGAATCGGTAATCTTCAGTTGATCGGCTATCTCCTTATGACTGTAGCCTTCAATAACGTAGAGGTTAAAAATGGTCCGGTAGGTGGGCGGCAGTTGCTGGACCGCCGCCAGAATTTCGCGGGCCGAGCACTGACTGATGACGTCGGGCCCGTCCGTGCTCAGTTGGTACGCGCGCTCGATATCTTCCGTGCGCCGGCGGGCGGAGCGACGGTAGTGATCGATGGCCGTGTTTACGGTGATTCGGCGCATCCAGGCCAGTAGCGCGGTACCGCTTTGGTAGCGTTCGATCTTCCTGAAGATCTTAATGAAACTCTCGTGTAACAAATCCATCGCCTCATCCTCGCTGCCGGCGTAGCGCTGGCAGATAGCCATGAGGGGTCCGTAGTACGTTTCGTACAGCAACCGTTGCGCCTCTCGCTCGCCCCGACAGAGGGCGGCAACGAAGTGGGTTTCATCGGCAACGGAAAGAGAATAAGGCATAAGACAGGAACAAAGGGTACGGTGGGTCAGCCAGCGATTGGGGGAGGTGGACCCGAAAATACCGTAAGGTAAACGGAAAACTTCGAACGTTCGCTGCCTCCGGCCGAAACTACCGTCCGCCCTCTGACCGGGGGACGTATATTTCCCCCGTGATTCACGTACAACATGACGGGGAGGCTATCGCCCTACAGAAAAGCCGTGACATTGTCGGAGTACGAACGAAGGTGCCCTCCGAAGAGTTAGCCGCGTCAATTGCTGATCTGGGTGGATTTAGTCTACTGCCCGTCCCCCCGCATGGGGAGGTGGAATCTTCCCTCGACGACTTGCGCGAACGCACGGACGTCGAAGTAGGCACCCACGTCTACTTCAGCCCCGAACACCGACGCCCCGTCGTGCCCACCGGAATTATCTACTGCACCCCCTCCGCCGGTGCCTCCCGGGCCGAACTGAGCCCAATCTTCGAACTGCACGGACTGCGGGTCGTGGAGTGGGAGGAGAACGGTCCCGTCACCCTATCGGTCACCGAGCGGTCCCGCAACCCCCTCCGGGTCGCCGCCGCCCTCCAGGGACTCGCCATTGTTGCCTCCGCCGAGCCCGATATCGATGTCCCCCTCCGGCCCTACTTCAGTGAACCGCGCGACGGACTGCTTTCCGAACAGTGGTATCTGGATAATGATGGCTCTATTCCTGTGGCCCCCTCCTACCCGCTGCGGGTAGGGGCGGATGCGGGGGTGCGGGAAGCCTGGCGCGAACTCGGGTCCCTGGGGGAGTCCGACCTTACCATTGCCGTCATTGACAACGGGTTCGACCGCGACCATCCGGATCTGAGTGGCCGTATGGCACATCCGCTTACGGTGGCGAATAATCAAGCCGCGCTGCCGCAGGGTAGGGGAGCGGGCAGTCACGGTACGCCCTGCGCCAGTATAGCCGTGGCACCCGCTAACGGGCGGGGCATCGTCGGGGCCGCGCCGAATGCCCGCCTGATGCCGATCCAGGGACTGACCTACTCGGCCTACCTCACCGAACGGATGTTCCGCCACTGCGCCGACCGGGGGGCGGCCGTCATCAACTGCTCCTGGGGAACGACCAAGGGCCGCTTCCGACCGGGCCGGTTTCACGAGCGCGCCATCCGCCATGCAATCACTCGGGGCCGTAACGGGCTGGGTTGCGTGGTTATTTTCGCGGTAGGCAACGAGGGGAAGTACGGCATTAATCTCTACGCCCGCATCCCCGGTGTCATCGGGGTAGGGGCTTCCACCAGTAACGATACCCACGCGCCTTACTCCAACCGCGGACCGGGCATCAGCGTGGTGGCTCCCAGTGACGGAGGCTGGCCGGTACTGGCGGCGCGGGCCAGCTGGGATCCGGGATTGACGGACCTGCCGGCGAATAAACGGTACTACGTGGATGGGGTGGACCGGGGCCCTCACTACAAACACTTCGGGGGCACCTCCGCCGCCGCTCCCCTGGTCGCGGGAATCTGTGCCCTGATCCTGACGGCCAGGCCCGGGCTCACCGCTACCGAAGTGAAGGCACTACTGGAACGCACGGCCGATAAAATCGGGGGTGCCGCCGCCTACGATCGTCAGGGATACAGCGAACGCTTCGGCTACGGGAGGGTCAATGCCCTCCGGGCCGTCCGGGAAGTGCTCACCCCTTCGCGTCCCCCCACTCCTTCCTCTAGCGGGGCCGGGGAGTTATTCCGGGTAAAGACCCGCCCGGTCGAACGGAAGGGGTATGGCCTGCAAATTAGTGCCCTCAGCGACCGGAGCCGCATGCTCCAACTGACCGCTAAATTGGAAGCCGAGTTCGACCAGCCGGTAATCGTGGGGGAAAGCGGGGGGCTGTACCGGGTCGTCCTGGGTTCCTTCACCTCCGCCGGGGCCGCCCGTGAGTTCATTCCCACCGTCCGGGCCCGGGGATATGAGCCATTTTTGCGCGATCTGGCTTCCCTCTCCTAAATTCGGTGTATGCGTACGCTTTTTCTCCCCTTATTCCTATTGTCCGGTTGTATGCTCCACGCCCAACTGGATTGGGTAGCCGATCACCCCGCAACCATCGTCTACCGCCTGGATATGCGGGACGTACAGCAGCACGAACTACACATCAGCGTCGAGTTCCCGGCCGTGCCGGAAGGGATTTTCTACGTGAAGATGCCCCAGTCCAGCCCGGGCCGCTACGCCCGGCATAACTTCGCCAAGAACGTGTACGATGTCCGGGTTACGGAGGGGCGGCGGCGCGCGGGTGCGGTGCGGGTGGATCGCATCGACCCTAACACCTGGGCCGTGAGTGGGCACCGGGGCCGGGTGACCTTCCAGTACACCCTGTTCGCGGATGGGGGGGATGGAACCTACTCCGGGATCGACGACCGCAAACTCCACCTCAATATGCCCGCGACCTTCGTGTACAGCGACCAACTGAACGACCGCCCGGTAATGATTGAGCTGGCGGCGGACCAGCGCCCCGAGTGGCAGGTGGCGACCCAGCTAGTCCGGGTAGGCGACCGGACATTCGCCGCGCCGGACTACGCTTACTTCTTCGATTCTCCAACCCTGGTGGGGGAAATGATGCGGGACCAATTCACGGTAACCAGCGGGAAACGGACGGACACCATCGAACTGGTGGTCATGCACGACGGCAGCCGGGAAACCTTCGAGCACTACCTCGGAATGGTCGAACGCGTAGTGCGGGAACAACGGACAATTTACGGGGAGTTACCCCCCTTCGACTACGGCCGCTACACCTTTCTCTGCGCCTACAACGATTACATCGGCGGCGATGGGATGGAGCACCGCAACTCCACCATCTGCTCGGCGCCGATCCCGCTCGGGGGCAACGAGGACCGGCTGATCGGCACGGTGAGCCACGAATTTTTTCACGCCTGGAACGTGGAACGCATCCGCCCGGCCAGCCTGGAACCCTTCGCTTTCGACCACGTCAATATGAGCGGGGAACTGTGGTTCGCCGAGGGCTTTACGAGTTACTACGACGACCTGGCCCTAACCCGCGCCGGCCTGATGACGCCGCAGGAATACATCGAGGGGCTGGCCGGCGGTTTGAATTACGTCATGCACCGGCCGGGCCGCAGCTACCGCAACCCCATTGAGATGAGCCAGCAAGCCCCCTTCGTAGATGCCGCGACCTCAAACGACCCCGATAACTTCGGCAATACCTTCGTCAGCTACTACACCTACGGTGCCGTCCTCGGACTGGGGCTGGATCTGGAACTCCGCCGGCGGGGGCACACGCTGGATAAGCTGATGACCCGGCTGTGGCAAGACTACGGGCAACCCGAAATACCCTATCACATTCGCGACCTGCAACTCGCCCTCGAGAAGATCACTCAGGACAGCAGTTGGGCGGCCGGCTGGTTCGACCGCCACATCTACGACAGCCAGCTACCGGACTATGCCGACCTGCTCGGCGACTATGGCGTAGAAGTTACCCTGCGCCTGCCGGATACGGTGGGATTCTACGGGCTGCGGGTTGTCGAGCGGGACTCCGCGGTGGTCGTCGCCGGTACCGTATACGAGACCAATCCGCTCTTCGCCGCGGGCCTGAACCGGAACAGTACCATCATCAGCATAAATGGCCAAAACGTCACTAGCCTCGATGACTGGCATGCCGCCGTCGGTGATCTTCAGGTGGGCCGGGACTACCCCATCACCTTCCGTCAACTCGGACGGGAACGCAAGGGCACCTTTACCGCCACCCCCGACCCGAGTATCCGCACTACGGTGGTGGAATCGGTAACGGAGGACCGACTGGCGCGCCGCCGCGACTGGCTAAAGCAGTAGCTCCTGGCTACCGCCGCATCACCTCCCGGTTCTTGACGTGCTCTTCCAACCAGCGGTCCTGTTCCCAAAGTAGATGCAGGATGCTCTCCCTGGCCCGGTAGCCGTGGCTTTCCTTGGGCAACATCACCAACCGCACCGTGGCGCCTAAGCCCTTGAGCGCGTTGAAGTAGCGTTCGCTCTGCAGGGGGTAGGTTCCCGAGTTATTATCCGCTTCGCCGTGGATGAGGAGGAGCGGCGTCTTCATTTTCTCGGCGTGCATGAAGGGTGACATGGTATAGTACACCTCCGGGGCTTCCCAGTAGTTGCGTTGTTCGGACTGAAAGCCAAAGGGCGTCAGCGTACGGTTATACGCCCCGCTGCGGGCAATGCCGGCGGCAAACAGATTGCTGTGCGACAGGAGGTTAGCGACCATGAAGGCCCCGTAGCTGTGACCGCCTACGGCTACCCGGTCCCGGTCGATATAGCCCAGTTCGTCGACGGCGTCAATGGCCGCCCTGGCGTTAGCGACCAGTTGCTCGCGAAAGCTGTCGTTAGGTTCTTCCTCCCCTTCGCCGACGATCGGGAAGGCCGCATCGTCCAGCACGACGTAGCCCCGCGTCACCCAGTACACCGGTGAGCCGTAGTAGGGGTAGGTGAATTCGTTGGGGTTGGAGGTGGTCTGGCCCGCGCTGGCCTTATCCTTGAACTCCCGCGGATAGGCCCATACGATCATGGGCATCTTTTCTTTTTCCAGGGTATCGTAACCCACCGGAAGGTAAAGCGTGGCCGATAGTTCCAGGCCGTCTTCCCGCTCGTAGGTGATGACCTCCTTATGTACGTCCTGAATGGCCGCGAAGGGATTTTCGAAGTCCGTGATCTGCCGTAATTCCCCCCCGTCCAGATCGCGGAAATAGTAGTTCGGGTAGTCGGTCGGCGACTCGATGCGCACCAGCAGGCGGTCGGCTTCTACGTCGTAGTCCCGCAGGTCTTCGACCCGGTCGGTGTATGCAGAAGTGTAGATGCGGTCCCGCTGCTTGCTTTTCAGGTGCATTTCCTCGAGGAAAGGAAATTGGCCTTCGGGGGTGTAGCCATCACCGATCAGGTAGGCCCGAAACCCCTCCAGGGCGAGAACGTAGGAGCCGTAGTCGTTGCGGGCCGTCACGAATTGCCCCGGGTCGGCATAGCGGTCCTGGTAATTCAGGTCGAAGAGGATTTCCGGCACCTGCGCGCCGCCGCCCTCCGGACTGAAGACGTACACCTTCATATTCCGGGTGTCGAACCAGCGGTCGTAGGCAATGGCGATGTCGTCGTCGCCCCAGATGACGCCGGCGTAGCGGTTTTTGACCTTTAGCAAGCTACGCCCGTCGCCGGTATACGGGGGCTCGAGCTCGAACAACTCATCGCGGTATTCGACCTCGTTTTCGGGGTCCCCTTCGTCCAGGGCCTGCACGTAAGTGAGGGTGTGGCCCCTGTCGGCCCGCCAGCCAATGTTTCTGCGTTCGGTATTGGTGGCCATGAACCCCTGGGGGAGCACTTCGATCAGGGGTAGCTCGGCTACGGTCTGCACCGCTTGCCCGCCCGAGGTATAGATCGTCGTCGTGGTCGGGAAGCGGTAGTAGGGGACTAAATAGGAAAAAGGGCGTTTGATGGTCTCCACCAGCACGTGGGTGCCGTCCGGGCTGAAGCTGATCCGGTCGTACATGGCCGTCGGCAGGAAATCAGAAACCTTCCCCTCCAGGTCGACACGCTTGACGGTGGACCGCGCGAGCTGCTCGAAGTTAGCCTCGTCGTTGGGGTTGCTCAGTAAATCCTGGTAGGTGCGGTTCTGGGCTTTCTCCCCATCGGCGGTAGAGATGGTCGGACCCGTCGGTACGGTCGTGGCGGCATCGATCAGCGGTTGGCGGTCGGGGGGTAACATCTTGACCAGCAGGGATTTGGAATCCTCGTCCCAGTTAATGACATCACCCATGTTGGCGTTCACCGTGGCGGAGGTCAGGCGGCGGGCGGTGGCCGCGGCGAGGTCGGCTACCCACACCTCCACGCCGGTATCGGTCGTATGGGTCAGGGCCACCCTGCTTTGGTCGGGCGACCAGGTGATGTTCGCCAGTCGGGGGGATTCGGGCAGGCCACTCAGCGCGCGTTCCGAACCGGGTTCGGCGTCTACGGCGCGTACCTTTATGTCATTATAGTAGGTCGTGCGGCTGCCGATATTGGTCACCGGGTCGATACGTAAGCCGGCCAGTCGTAACTCTTCTCGGGAGAGGTCGGCTATGCTTTTATAGGCGTCGCGGTAGAGCAATACCATGGTTTCCCGCTCGTGGTCCATCAGGACGGTGGGGGCGCGGGGCACGTCGAACAACTCTTTGATTTCCTCCGGAGGTTCCTGGTAGTCCAGGTTCACCTGGGCGCGGGCGCGGGTGCCGGGCCAACTGGCGAGAGAAAATGCTAGGCACAGCATACAGAGGTAGAAGGGACGGTGGCGAAGCATAGCGGGATGGGAGGTTTCAGCGTAAGGTACGTAAGGGGACTCAACCGAGTGCTTCGCGCCGCCAGCGCATGATGCCCCATTCCGACGGGGCCCAGAGGGCGGTACGCACGTGCATCCGCTTGAGGCCGCGGTTGATCCAGGTATTGCAGGTGACTATCGCATTATAGGAGCCTACCGCCTCGTAAAAGCGGTCATTGTCTCCGTAGCCCGGGTGGTCGATAGGTTGGATTTGACCGGTAGCGCCATAGGAAAAGGTGGAGCGTAGGTAGACCAGCAGTTGCTCGAGCTGCCAGGCGGTCACGGCCAGGGTAGCCCAGTCGTCGCCGACCGTATCGTAGCCCGTAACGTGGACGGCCGTCGGGCTGGGCAACAACATGGCGCGGATGGCGGTACCCGGTTCAAGGTCCGCCCAGGTAGGCGTGTCGAGATAGAAGCCCTTGTCACCCCACCCGAAGCCGAGGTATTCGTAGGTGGCCAGCTCACCCAACTCACCGAGCAGATCGGCGGGCAAGTGGTCGCGACGGATGACGAAGTCCGTATGCACGCCGTTGCTGGAAATGTACATCAGTTGGCGTTCCGCGTTACTGATTGGTCCTGGTCGGGTAGGAATGAGTGATAGTACGATGGCCAGAGCCAGGTAGGCGACGATGACGCCCAGCAGGGCCAGCAACAGTTTACCCAGTATTCTGAAAAGGCGCAATGGGAAGCAGATTTAGGCTTCGGGAGTGTTGTCGCGGAGCCGCTCGTAGTGCGCGCGGTGTTTACCGGCATCCACCAGGACACAGAGACCGGCATTCAGGACGATTAGCGCGATGGTTCCGTAGAGTACCCAGTTCAGCGTGGCCCCACCGCCGTATTTCAGCATGGCCGCCTCGCTGACCAGACTGACGCCGAAGCCGATGATGACCAGGGAGAGCGGAGCCTTAATGAGCCACTGCCGGCGTTGGTAGGCGGAATCGTGAGCGGACACGGTGTGAATGGTTTAGCTTGCTAAATTTCGACGATGTCCGGCATTTCTCCCCGCTCCCCGTAAGCCAGTATGAGTGCCTCGATCTCGTCCGCCGAAAGGTAATACTTCCGGAGTCGCTTTTTGTAGTGGGGGGGCAGGGTAGCGTGGTCCATCAGGTATTTTTTGGTCGCTACGATCTCGGCTCCGAAGCCGTGGTTGACCGCGATCGTATCGGCCCGTCGTTCCGCCTTTCGCATGTAGCGCGACCAGAGGGCGTAGCCCAGGCCGAAGGCGATCATGCCGCGCCAGGGGCGGTGCAGGTAGTCCACCACGTGGCCCAGTTCGTGGGCGAACCAGCCGACGACCACCTCCCGGGGCAATTCCCGAACGCGGACGTGCTCGGTAACTTCGAGGTGGTTGCTGAAGTCGACCCGGTAGTGGCGGGTACGGCGGCGGAAAACCGACCAGTTGATCACCGGCTGCGCGCGCATCGTGCTGTACTTCATCGGCAGTTTGCGCAGGTAGATGGAGTGGTCGCGGAGTTCGGGGTAGGCATACAGGGTTTCGGTGAACCAGCCCTTCAGTTTTTCACTGGTTACGTTCTGAAAATGAACGGTGTAGTCGGAACTCATGCCGAAGCCAACGCCTGATGCGCCGTGAAGTTCCTTGCCCGGCCGGTGGTGACGACCGAACATCCTAATTGTCGGATAGGTTATACTGGCAAAGGCCGCGCGACAGCTGATAGGTTGAAGCAGCGACTTCCTTCTTTCCATAAAATTTGCAACACTATGCTACGTTACGCGCTTATCTTTTTCGTCATCGCCATCATCGCCGGTCTACTCGGGTTCGGAGGTATCGGCGGCGCGGCGGCCGGCATTGCACAGATTCTGTTCTACATTTTCCTGGTATTGCTGGTGATCAGTCTGGTAGCCCGGCTGTTCAACCGAGCCTAAGCCGGTTTAGTATGAATTTCAGGCCGCGGACGGGAATACCCGTCCGCGGCCTTTCACATCCATTCATTTTACCATGCGTATTACTCCCGCCCGGATTTACACTACCGCCTCGCTGACCCTCCTTACCGTTTACTCCCTGATGGGGCAGCAGCCGGAGGGAGAGAGTCCCTACAGTTCGTCCACGATCGACACCCACGACGGGCCTAACCTGGTGGAGGACAATATCTTTCTGATCATCCTTGTCGTCGTTTTTCTGGCGATCTTCATCTACCTATTTGCCAAGGGCCGCCGTCGGGCCTGATCAACATTATTCTTACACCCAGCCAATCTTATGTTCAACCAAACCGATTTCGATCGCCTCGCCACTGCCCAACCCCAGCCGGGAGTTACTATCTACGTCCCCACCTACCGCGCGGGCAGGCAGCAGGAAGACCGCATCCGCTTTAAGAACGCCGTATCCCAGGCTTCGGAAAAATTACAACAGCGTTTTGCCTTCACCGAACCCGAGGCCGAAGCCCTCCTCCAGCGCGCCGCCGCCCTAGTAGACGATCCGGAATTTTGGGGACAGCAGAGCGACGGCCTGGTGGTCTTCGTAGCGGCCGATCACTTCAGTCACTACACCTGTCCGATCAATTTCGAGCCGATGGTCTACGTGATGAATGAGTTTTATCTCCGCCCGCTGGTCCCCCTCCTTTCCGGGCAGTCGACGTTTCACCTGCTGGCCCTGAGCCGGGGGGCGGTCAAGCTGTACACGGCGACCGAATACAGCATCACTGAGGTCGATCTATCGGGGTTGGTGCCCCAAAATATGGATGCCGCCCTCATGCAGGATACGCCGGACGCGAACCTGGGGCGGGCCGGCGGTGCCGAAAATCAGCGGGGCAGTGACAACCAAGTCTACTTCGGTCGTGGCGGACAGACGGGGGACGAGGTTCCCGACCTGAAAACGTACTTCGACCGCGTCGACGCCGGCGTCAGCGATTACCTCTGCGACGATAAGGCCCCACTGTTGCTTGGCGGGGTGGACGAACTGATCCCCATCTACCGGGAAGCTAACTCCTACGCGCATCTGTACGAGGGGGGGCACGTGAGCGGTAACCTCGAAAACGAAGGACCCGGTATGCTGCACGAAAAGGCCTGGGCGGTCATCGGGGGGCACTTTCGGGAACAGGCGCTCCGGGATTATAAGTTATACGGAGACAACCAGGCGGCCGGAGAGGCGGGCTCGGACTTGGAAACCATCATCCCCGCCGCCGTCAACGGACGCATCGCCGCCCTCTGGCTCGATCGCGAGCGTCACGCCTACGGTAGCTACGACGCCACGAATAACGGCGTGACCATACTGACCGATGCCGAGAAAAACGCCCGTGAACTCTTTAACCTGGCCGCCGTAAGCGCCCACCAGTCCGGAGCCCGCGTGTACAACGTAGAGAGTGGCAAATTACCCGACAATGGCTCGGGCATGTGCGCCATCTACCGGTACACCGTAGAGAGCGAACTGACTAACCTATAAATCCATCTTTCCAATGAAAACGAATTTCACCTACCTGCTTTCGGTAGTCTTTCTGTCCGGTTTCTTTGTCTCCTGCGGCGGGACGGATATCCGGGAGGGGGAAATCGACCCGGACGAAGTCGTCAGCCAGGCACCGGATTATGAAGACATCGATTCCGACCTGGACGGGGAGATCAGCTTCGTGGAGCAATCCGCCCGCGGCCCCAGCACGACAAACACCACCAACTACACCGAACTGGGCGACTCGCTGATGCGGGCCCGCGACACACTCGTTGATCCGACCTACACGGATGACGAATACGAGCCTGCCTTTTCCACTTCGACCACCAACCCCGCTAACCAGGTGGAGGGGGGCGTGACGCCGGGGAATAATCAGAAGAACCGGTAGGACGCTCCGATATATTTGATTTGCCGTACGCTTGACTCTACTAGTGGATCAGACGGTAAGTATCGTTATATTAAGTCGATGGCATGTCGCTTCCAGGCAAGGCAGCAAAACCGGAGTGCAGCCGCCGCGAAGCGTGGGGGAGGGGCCCCACGGTGAAGCCATGAGGATTTTGGTAACGCAGCATGGAGGTGATAGGCCAAGGCTTGGGTGTAACAGGACTTACCGGCTGGTCCACTAGATTAGAGCTAAGTCAGCATGCTGCCATGAAACAACGGCAGCACTTGATACACAACCACGGGGATACTAGTCTAACGCGTCGGCCAAATATACCATCAAGTGAAGCCCTGGCCCCCTTAAGAAAGCCCATTGCTATCGAATACTAGTGTAATCCTCACACGCCTATTCAGGTGTAAATACAACATTTAGTTGGGGGTTTTTTTCCCGTGTCATAATGGGCTGGCTATACCCAATAGTCCAGATATGACCCCGATAGTGACTTAACGTACCGTATGAATCGTCTCGGAGGTGGATAGTAGTATGGTCGGATCGCGGTCGTAGTATATCGTACCGGTAGGTGACGAAAAAACGCCAATACGTGAACCGTGTACCGATCCTAGCCCGGTAGTTTATCGGCTTTATACTGTTTAGTACTTCACTGTAGTAATCGACGACCTCATCGATCATATACTCAGGTAGTTTGGTGGTGTAGGGGATGTACTGATGTAGCAATAGTAGGTCCGCACCGATGTAAACCTTTACCCTACCCGCCCGCGTCAAAAGGCCCTCGTATCCTATTAAGCCGCCTAAGGTAACTCGTCCGTGCGTTACTACCCGAGTTTCAAAAGGGGGGATACTACTCTGCGGGTTTTGCCTATCGTGCAGCAGACGCAAGGACTGAGATGTGGAATTACGTTCTAATCCGATATTTAATCGGTGGTACATAGCGTCGCCCAGGGGTAAGCCAAGGGATAACCGATATACCGTCTTGCCCAGCGGAGTTCGCATTTCAGCAATGATGCCGGGAGGTGACTGTAAAACCGCAGCAGCATCGGTCACACCTAAGGGTCCGGCCTCGGCGCTGATAGTAATCTGTGCGCCGGTGACCTGACCGCATAACAGGGCAACGTACAGTATGAATTGTAATTTGTTACCTATGATCGATGACAGAGAGGCAGCAGCCATCTTAATTCCATTCCTGATCGATCCAGTAAATTACGGACCCCGTAGAGTTCTCGTCGCCACCATTGAAAACAGGGTCACAGTAATCCACGATATCCTCCCCTAGGTCCCACCTTTTATCTGTTCTAGTGATTTCGACGGACCCGTAATTTACGGTTTTCCCCTGTTGATCCTGTCCAATCAGATTTGTAGTGGTTTTGAAAATATCGCCTGGATCCCATTCTAGCCATACATATTTCATATTTAGTCCGTTCTGTTCCAGGCGCCAACGAAAAATTTCGTGATCTAAACTTACGACTTGTGGATCGCAGCCCCCCAAGAAGTTGCAATCCTTTAGTCGGTGATCAGCAATATTGAATACGGCTTTGGTGCTGCTTACTGTTTGTTCGGAAGTACCGAATGTAGCGGTAACGTGAAACTATTGTCCTCCATCAAACCAATTGTTGATGTCCCGATATACATCCGTATCGGAGAGCCGAAATCTAGAGATTCTGTCTTCGTTATGGGCAAAATGTCTTTCCGCCCGGGGGACAGGGTATGTCATCTCCACCACTACCCGGAGGGCCGACCGGCGAATCTGTGGGATCGGGATTACCGAGTAGACGTAAATCGTTGGCGACCTGCTACATAGACTCGTTCGTTTCCTCAGCGTACACCGGATCGACCCGAAGATCAATGGCAGGCGTGACCGGTGAATCATCTTGA
>CAZQNE010000009.1:63382-94282 GCA_964594535.1 uncultured Lewinella sp. | reverse complement strand
CTCACCTTCCGCTTCCGGACGGAAGAAGACGGCGGCTTCTACCGCGTCAACGCCACCCCCGACGGACAGGGGTACGCGGGGAGTGGCCGTGGCCCGCGGGGGGAGTTGGTCAGCTTCACCGCTACGCCAACTGATGAGCCGGGTGGCGGGGAAAGCGAAGCGGACGAATCGGAGGAGGAAGACGGTGAAACGAATTACGTGAGCCGCCTCACCTACCCCAATCTGGCCTACGGACTGGAAGAGATGCCGACCGCCAACCGAGTGCTCTTCCGCAACGCTACGGTCTGGACCAACGAGGCGGATGGCATCCTGGAGGAAGCCGACGTCCTGATCGACAAGGGTAAGATCGTCGCGGTCGGGACGGGCCTGTCCGCCGGGGGCGCGGAGGTGATCGACGCTACGGGTATGCACCTGACTTCGGGCGTCATCGACGAGCACAGCCACATTGCCCTGACGGCCGTGAACGAGAGCAGCCAGTCCAGCACCGCCGAGGTCCGCATGGAAGACGTCGTCGATGCCGTGGACGAGAATATTTTCCGCCAGCTGGCCGGCGGGGTTACGGTCAGTCAGTTGCTACACGGATCGGCCAACCCCATCGGGGGGCAGTCGGCCATCGTGAAGATGCGCTGGGGGGAAACCCCGCGGGGCATGCTGTTCGGGGGGGCCGACCCCTTCATCAAATTCGCGCTGGGGGAGAACGTGAAACAATCCAACTGGGGGGACGCCAACCGCATTCGCTACCCCCAGACCCGCATGGGCGTGGAGCAGATCTTCGAAAGCTACTTCAGCCGGGCCCGGGAGTACGGTGAGGAAAAATCCCAAGGGGCCGCCGACTTCCGCAGGGACCTGGAACTCGAGACCCTACTGGAAATCCTGAACGGGGAACGCTTCATTTCCTGCCATAGCTACCAACAGGGAGAGATCAACATGCTCATGGAGGTGGCCGAGCGCTACGGCTTCACCGTCAATACCTTCACCCACATCCTGGAGGGGTATAAGGTGGCGGATAAGATGGCCGAGCACGGGGCGGCGGGTTCCACTTTCTCCGACTGGTGGGCCTATAAGTACGAGGTGAATGAGGCCATCCCCTACAACGGTGCCCTGATGCACGAGCAGGGAGTGCTCACGGGCTTTAACAGCGACGATGCCGAGATGGCCCGCCGCCTGAATCAGGAAGCCGCTAAGGCCGTCCTCTTCGGGGGCGTGAGCGAGGAGGAGGCCTGGAAGTTCGTGACCCTCAATCCCGCGAAAATGCTCCACATCGACGATCGGGTGGGCAGCATCCGGGAGGGAAAGGATGCCGATCTCGTCCTCTGGAACGACCATCCGATGAGCATCTACGCCCGCGCCGAACGGACGTTCATCGACGGCAAAGAGTACTTCAACCGGGAGGAATACGAAGCACGCCGGGAAGACATGCTCGCCGAGCGCAACGCCCTCATCCAGTCGAGTCTCGACGAAAAAAAGAAGGGCGGAAAGACCCAGCCCCCCCGCGGGATGCGCCGCCGCCTCCTCCACTGCGATAGCCTGAACCACGAAAGCCACTAGCCATGATTGCATCTCCTTTTCGCGTATTTTTCTTTTTGATTTTCGTGGTTGCCGGCACCTGCGTACGCGCCCAGAACCCCACCCCCGCTCCGGAACAGGCTGCCCCCGTGGCCGTGACCGGCGCGACCATCCACGTAGGCGACGGGACGGTACTGGAAAACGCTACCTTGCTCTTCCGCGACGGGCGTATCGAGCGGGTGGGCACGGGCATCAGCGTACCGACCGGCTACGATGAAGTCGACGGCCGTGGAAAGGACGTCTACCCCGGCCTGATCGCCCTCAACAGCCAGCTCGGCCTCACCGAGATCGGGGCCGTGCGGGCCACTAACGACCAGCGGGAAGTCGGCGTATTCAATCCCAATGCCCGCGCCGTGATCGCTTTCAATACCGATTCTCAGGTCATCCCCACCGTACGCAGCCGGGGCGTACTACTGGCTCAGACCACCCCCGAGGGCAGCCTGGTCAGCGGCCGGAGTAGCATGGTGCAACTCGACGGCTGGAACTACGAGGATGCCGCCGTGCGCGTGGATGACGGTATCCACGTGAACTGGCCCAGCCGCTACCGCTACAACTGGATGACCGGCGAACTGAGGGAAAGCGAAAACTACGCCGAGCGCGTCCGTGCGCTGGAGCTATTTCTGGAACAGGCCGTGGCCTACTGCAACCGGGAAGATGAAGTGGGAGATCGCCTCCTCAAACTCGAAGCCTTCTGTGAGGCTACCGGCGGTGACGCGAATGCCTATCTCCACGCCGATGAGGCCCGGGATATCCAGGCCGGGGTACTGTTGCTGAAGAAAATAGGGGCCAAGCCGGTCGTAGTCGGTGGGTACCAGGCCTACCTCATCGCCGAATTCCTAAAGCGGGAGGCGGTGCCGGTCATCCTGAGCTCCACCCAGGCCCTGCCCGACCGCCCCGGCGACGCCATCGACCAACCCTACCGCAACCCGGCCCTCCTGGCCGAGGCGGGGGTGGACTTCGCCATCAGCCACGAGGGCTACTGGCAGCAGCGCAACCTGCCCTTCGTGGCCGGCCAGGCCGTAGGTTTCGGGCTGCCGTATGAAAAAGCCGTGGAGGCGATCACCCTGGCCCCCGCTCGCATCACCGGTATCGACGCCGACTACGGTAGTCTGGAGGAGGGTAAGTCGGCTACCTTCATCATTGTCGCCGGGGATGTGCTGGACATGCGAACCAGCGCGGTCGAGCGGGCCTTCATCGACGGCCGCGACGTGAGCCTGGACAATAAGCAGGCCGAGCTGTACCGGAAGTTCAGTGAGAAGTACACGCGGGCGAAGAAGTAAGTGGAGAAACGCGGAGTTCCCCGTCGGATCAGTTCCTTACCACCAGTAGTCGGTCAGCCCACCTTACCCGACCGGCCTCGACGAGCTGGATGACGTACACCCCGCCCGGGAGGGAGGTGGTAGCTAAGGGGAAGGGAGAATCCGCCACCAGGTCCGTCCGCAGTCGGTGTCGGACCTGACCGCGGGCGTCCACCACGGTAATCGTCACACCGCGAAGGGATTCGGAGGGAAGCAGATACGTGACGTCGGCGCGGGTGGGGTTCGGGTACAATTGTATGGACGTCGCCCGATCATCAACGGACCCGGTGGACACGGTCCCGAGTGTTACCCTAAGTTCGGCCCGGGGGGCCTTGACCTCGCGATTGCCCACGCTATCCTGGGCTACGACGTAGAATTCGTAGGTCACGTCGCGATCCAGGATAAGCTCCGAGCTTCCGTTAGCTAGCAGGGGGAACTCAGCGGAGGACCAGGCTTCTCCGGCACGTCTTGCCCGCAGGTAATAATCCTTCAGCCCGCTGGCACCGTCGGCACCGAAGTAGGTCACGCGCACGGTGGTATCGTCGAGTTGGGTGTAGGCGGGTTCCAGGCGGGAAGCGGGCGGGGCTTCGTCAATGACGTTGGACCAGGTGTTGGTCAGGATGGGGTCGTTGTCGTCGAAGTAGATCGAGGCCCGGGCGGAGAGGGTATCCCCGTTCTCCGTATCCGCCCGGAGGCGGGTGGTGAAGTAGATGCCCCCTTCCCCCTCCGGCACGTTGACATTGGGGGGCAGGAAGCCGGCATCGACATCCCGAGTGAGTTCCATCGTTGCGGGGTCCAGGGAGGTGAATTGCCACACGAAGTCGCCGCTGACCGTATCCAGTTTCGCGTTCACCCGCACGATCAGGTCCTGGGCGGGGCGAAGGTCCAGGTCGGCAAAGTATTCGCTGCGGTCACCCTCCAGCGTGTACATCCGTTCCGCGATGAATACGTCGCCGATTACGGTGGCCGACAGGTCGAAGACGGCCGGGTCGAGCCGGGTCTCCACCCGTACGATCTGGGCGGCGGCCTCGGCGGTATCGACGTTCTCGAAGGTGATGAGGTAGTTCAGTGGCTCATCGCGGCGTACGTAGCGTGGCTGGCCGACTCCCGGGTTCCCGTAGATGGCATTCGGATCGAAGGAGCGGATGGACGTGACCGGTTTTTTCTTGATCTTTTTCGGGCGAGTGCTGCAGGCGTCGCCGGGGTCGTCGCCGAGGGCATCCTGTATTTCGTTCTTGGCGTAGTTGATGCCTTTTTTGGTGACATAGGTCTCCAGGTCGGCGAGATACGCCTGCTTTTCGGCTTCGGTGAGGGCCTGCCCCTGTTGTTCCAGCCTTCTTCGCATTTCCCTAAGCTTGGCCAGGTTTTTCGCCCTGGCTTTTTTCAGCCGGCCCTTGCCGGTACGGTCCAGTAGGGATTCGACCTTGTTTATATTTTTGGAAGTCCTCTTCATATTCGCCCGTGCCTGCTCGGCGGCGAAGGAGCTATTCGCACTGTGTTTTGCCGAGGGGATATACTTCCCGCCTACTTCTACGGCCAGGTCCATCGCCCGATCCCGGTAAAAACCGGCATCGGCGTTATTGACCCCGTACCAGGCATCGAAAAACTCGGTAAACAGCACCTGGCTACCGATGTCCACGTAGCCAACCGACTCGCCCAGGACCTTGAAGGCCGGCACGCCCGTCAGCTCCAGGATGGCGGCGGCTTCCAGGGCGGTCTGTTTGGTCGCGTCGAGTTGTTTGCCGGTCGGCGGGTTGTTCCGCCAGGTTTCCGGCCGGGCGAAGGTGGTCAGGGCTACTGACTGACTAGTCGGGCTACGGAGCTGAAAGGGGAAGGGGATGGTTGTCTCCCCGAGTACGGCCGGCACGTAGATCAGGTACAGGGTACCCCGTAGCGGTTCGTTATACAGGGTGTCGATCGCGATCCCGCGTTCCGGGCCGAGTTGCTCGTCGAGAAGGTCGTAGTCGACGAATACGGTGTCAACGTTCGGATCGAAGGTGCCACCGAAGAACTCCTCGTTGAAGTCGTCGCGGTTGATCTCCAGCATATCCCATACGTCCCCCTTGATCGCGAGATGGCCGCTACGGCGATTGATCACGTCGTCCAGGTTGGATTCAACCCCTCCCGGGATGACCACCCCGACCACTACGCCGTTGGCCAGTCGTGCCCGGTCGTTGGTGATGTTAAGGGTGTAGTTCGTCCAGCGATTGGTCCGGATTCGGCTCGGGCCCACCGCGTCCACCTCAATGTCGAAGCCCGGGGCATCGGCGAAGATCTCGAAGCCATCGGGGAAGTCGTAGGTTTCCCCGGAAGCCAGGGTTACACTCAGATCGTACAATCCGGTCTCCAGCCCGTCGAACTCGAAGAGGGCCGTGAGCTCCACGTCTTCCGGCACCAGCATCCTGGCGGGGGTCACGACCGTGCCGCCCTGCGAGAGGGTTACCCGGGTATCCGGCGAGAATCCGGCTCCGAACAGTCGCAAACTGAAGTAGCCGAAATCCTCGGCCTTTCCGGCCCGCCGGGGAGTGTAGGATTCCACTCCGTTCACTACGATGCGTTCTTCCGTGATAGAGGTGACATCGCAAGCTGTATTGCTTGCTTCCAGGCTTACGTCGTACGCACCGATGGGGAATTCTTTTACCGGGTAGCGGGCGGAAGAGGTCATCCCGTCATCGAAATCCCACTCGATGGTTTCCGCCCGGCGGCTGTTGGCCACGAAGGCGAAGCGGTTGCCGAAGCGGCTGTACTCGATCGAGGCGTGGGGTTGCTCGGCGGTCACCTCGAAGTCGAGGTCGTATGCGAACGCGAAAGTGGAGTACAGCCGCAGGTATACGGTCTGCCGGTCGACACAGTTGACGGTGAAGGTCCGGTTGAAGCGGCCGGGGGCAAGATTGAATTCCGAAAAGGTCTGCAGGACCCGACCGCCTTCCCCCAGTACGTAGAGGAAGAGATCGGCCCCGGCGTTGTTGCTGGCGTTCTCTCCCGCGAGGTGGATGGTGAAGCTGGCCAGTTCTTCGTTCACCAGGCGGAAGTAATCGTCGCGATCCTGCGCCCGGTCCGTGAAGCCTACGCGCCCGGTGATCCCCGCCCCGGTGCCGATGGGCGTGGCGTCGGCCAGAACGTCATTCGGTTCGGTGTCGGCCGCGAAGGCGGGGCGAATCAGATCGTACCGTAGCTGGTATCCGAAGCAAAAGGTGGAATACACCCGGAAGTATACCGTATCCCGGGCCCGCCCGTAGGCGATAAGGGTATCCGTACGGACGGCATTGGTGGGCTGGTTGAAGTTATTCAAACTGGTGAGTACCCGGCCGGCCCCGTCGTAGATATAGGCCGTGGCATTGGCCCCGTCGTTGTTGCTGGTGTTGTAGTAGGTAACCGCCAGGCGCACGGCTCCGTCGTCCGGCAGAACGGCGTACCAGTAATCGTCCCGGTCCTGAGTGGCGGCAGCAAGGTAGCCGATGCGACCGTCGGTCAGTTCGTCGAAGCCGATGGGTGCGGCCGTAGTTAGCGTATGGTTGGCTTCCGGGTCCGGGCCGGTCGGTGGCTCCAGCAATTCATAGTTGATGCGATACCCGAAGCTGAAGGTGGAGTAGATCCGGAAGTAGACCGTATCCCGGGCCCGGCAGTAGGCGGTAAGCTCCAGGTCGAATTCACCATTCGTGGCGAGATTGAAGAGCGTGTTACTCGTGAGGAGGGTGCCGTCGCCGTCGTAGATGTAGGCGGTCACGTCCGCCCCGGCGTTATTGCTGGTATTAGCGAAGGTCAGATTGAGCCGTACCGTACCGTCATCGGGTAAGATAGCCTGCCAGTAGTCGTCCCGATCCTGAGTGGTGGCGTCGGAGTAGCCGATGCGCCCCGCTTCTTCGGTATTTACACTGATCGGGGCTGCCGTGGTGAGGGCATCATTTGTCTCCGGGTCCGGCGCCGTGGGGGCGGGAAGTAGTTCGTATTCGATCCGGTAGCCGAAACTGAAGGTAGAATACAGGCGGAAGTAAACGGTGTCCCGCGCCCGCCCGTATGCGTGGAGGGTGTCCGTTTGGACGACGTTCGTCGGCTGGTTGAAGTTATTCTTACTGGTGAGCAGCGTGCCGTCCCCGTCGTATAGGTAAGCGGTGGCGTCGGCTCCGGAGTTGGAGCTTTCGTTGAGGTAGGTCACCGTCAACCGTACCGTGCCGTCGTCCGGGAGCACGGCCCGGAAGTAGTCGTCCCGGTCCTGCCCCGTACCGCTGGTGAAGCCGACCCGCCCCTCGGTCGCGGTACGGTGGGCGATCGGCGCGGCCGTGGAAATGTTGTTGTTCGGTTCCTCGTCGCCGCCGGTCTCGGGCTCCAGGAGATCGATGCGGAGGGAGTAGCCGAAGCAGTAGGTAGTATAGAGCCGCACGTAAATTTCATCCCGCGCCCGCCCGGTGGCAAAGAGCGTATCGGTCCGGCTTCCGTCGGCGGCCACGTTAAAGGTGGCACTGGACCGGAGGAGCCGTCGGTCATCTCCGTAGATGTAGGCCGTGGCGTCGGCCCCGCCGTTGTTACTGGTATTGAAATAGGTCACGATGAGCCGGATGGTGCCGTCGTCGTTCAGCTCGGTTCGGAAATAGTCGTCCCGATCCTGATCGGTAGCGTCCAGGTACCCCAGCCGACCCTCCGTATCCGCGGATAGATCGATCTCCGCGGCGGTGGCGAAGCTGTCGTTGTCTTCCCGGTCGCCGTCCGTGGGGGGCGGATCGACGACGTACCGGATCCGGTAGCCGAAACTGAAGGTCGAGTAGATGCGAAAGAAGACTTCGTCCCGGGCGCGGCAGAAGGCGCTCAGATCGACCTCTCTCGTCCCGCCCGCCGGAACGTTGAAGGCCGACTGGCTGGCTAACAGGGTTCCGTCGCCGTCGTAGATGTACACCGTGGCATCCGCGCCACCGTTGTTACTGGTGTTGATCAGCGTGAGGGATAGCCGGACGGTGCCGTCGTCGGGCAACTCCGCCCGCCAGTAATCGTCCCGGTCCTGCCCGCCGTTGGAGGAGTAGCCGATACGCCCCTCCGCCTGGCGGTCGTGTTCGAGGGCACCGGCGGTCGCGAGGGTACCGTTGTCTTCGGGGTCATTGCCGGTCGGTGCGGGAAGTAAGGCGTACTGGATAGAATAATCAAAGCAGAAGGTAGAATACAGGCGGAAGAAGACCGGCCCGCGCTGGCGTCCGTATACGGTAAGGGTGTCGGTCACCGTGCTACCGGCGGGTACGTTATATCGCGACTGACTCAGCAGTAAGGCTCCATTTCCATCGAATAGGTAAGCGGTTGCGTCCGCGCCGGAATTTCCACTCCGGTTGGTGTAGGTGACCAGGAGGCGGAGGGTCCCGTCATTCTCCGATTCGGCCCGAAAATAGTCGTCCCGGTCGGCGGCGCCCTCGCAGCCGATCCGGCCGGTAAGTCCCGCGGGGGGCAGGGCGTCGGCCGATGCGAGCGTATTATTAGGTTCGCTTTCTTCCTGGGCCCCGGCCGGAGCGGGGGCGAACAGCATGGCGAATACGAAGAGCAGTGTAAAGGTGTTGGACATAAGTGCGTACGGTTTGCTTACCCTTCCCTGTCCGTCAGGGGCAAAAGGTCATCCGGTACCGACACCGCACCCGCGCCCGCGCCCGAAAATCTTATTTTAACCGCCTAACCTCACCGTATGCCATGACCGATCGCACGATATACGAGGGCCTCAGAGCCGGCGATCGAACCGTACTGGAGCTGGTCTACCGACGGTATTTCCGGGGGATCGAACGCTACGTAAGGGAGAATAGCGGGGGGGAAGAAGACGCCCTCGACGTGTTTCAGGACAGCGTGATCGCCCTCTACCTCAACGTACAAAACGGGACGTTCCAAGCCCGGGACGACGGCCGTCTGGGGAGCTACCTGCAGGCGATCGGGAAAAACGTCTGGCGCGCCAAACGGCGGAAGGCGGGTAAACTCCCGGTGGTCGCCCTGGACGCAAGCCCGCCACTCCCCGAAGAAGGGGCCGACGACGAGTTGCCCGATCGCGTGGACGTGCTGGAATCCGCATTCGCCGGGCTCGGGGAAAGGTGCCGCCGCCTGCTCCGCCTCTATTACTACGAGAAGTTACCGCTCCGCCGCATCGCCGAATTGATGACCATTACCGAACAATCGGCAAAGAACAGTAAGTACCGCTGCATGCAACAGCTGCGGCTCAGGCTCAAAGACGACCATGACTGAGGAGGAATCGGACCGCATCGAGGCTTTCCTGAACGGCGAAATGGACTTCGCCGAGCTTTCCGCCGGGCTGGACGCGGAGGGGAAGAAACTGCTACGCGCCGAGGTAGCAGCGGAACGGGCGGCCCGCACGGCGGTGTTCGCCGCGGGGATACGGGAAGACCTGAAAGCCCTGCACGAACGGGAATCCGCCCCGCCCCGGGTACGGCGGGCACCGGTGTGGTACGCAGTGGCGGCGGCGGTCGTACTGATCGTGTTCGCCGGGCTGTGGTGGCTGCAACCGGCCGAGGAGGGGCGGTACGCCGCGTACGGGTACCGCGACCCCGGGCTGCCCGTCGCCATGGGAGTAGCGGAAGACCCGGCCTTCGCCGAGGCCATGACCCTGTTCAAACAGGAACGGTACTGGGAGGCGGCGGCTGAATTCGGGGCACTCACGAACGGAACGGCAACCAACGATACCCTCAACTACTACGCGGGCGTGAGTGCCTTTTACGCGGGTGAGTACGGCCAGGCCACGCCCCGGCTGAAGGCAGTAGCTAACGATGCGACCTCCCTCTTCCGGGACAAGGCGAGGTGGATATTAGTCCTCTCCTACCTGGAAAGCGACCGCACCGGACTGGCCCGCGACGAACTCGGGTACATCCTGGCCGACCCGGATAATCGGTTTTTCGACCGCGCCAGCCGACTAGCGGGCGAACTGGGGGAGCGAGAATAAAGGGGGATGGGAAGACTGCTACTCTGGCTCGGGATATTCGGTGCCGCCGCCCTGCCCGCTCAGGGGGGGACGGAGCTACTGGATCGCGGCCACGCCCACTACGATGCCGACCGCCCCGATTCGGCCCACCATTACTATAGCCGGGCCCTTGCTATCGACACCCCCGACGTGCGGCTGCGGGCCTATACCTCCCTCATCAAACTCGCCATTAACCGGACCGATTACGCCCGGGTCGACTCCCTCACCGCGGTAGCCGACACCTTACTCGGGTCGGAAATACAACCCTCGTCCAGGCTTCGCTACCAGCGTATGAAGGGCAGGGCCATGTCCCGAAACGGCAACTACCGCAGTGCCCTCGAATTGCTCGGTCGCGTCGCCGGGGAACAGGCCCGCACCGGCGAACCCGCCACCGCCGAGACCCTGATGGACATTGCCCTTACCTACAAGCGGATGCACCTGCCCGACTCCGCGGTGATCTTTGCCGAACGGGCCCACGAGCATTACCGGCGGGCGGTGGATACCAGTGACATCAAATTCGGGTACTTCTACGATCAGCTCGGCGTGGTGTACTACGAAGCCGGGCGGCTTCCGGAGGCCAAGGCATGTTACCGGAAAGGCATCGATCTGCTCCGTCGGCACGGAGAGACCACTTCCGAGCGGATGGGGCTGCTGTACAATAACCTCGCCAATGTGTACGCCGACGAGGGGAAGTACGCCAGGGCCTTTACCCTGAGGGAGCAAGCACTCCGCATCTCCAAGTCCCTCGGGCTGGAGGATAACTACGCGATCGGACTCTTCAATCTTGGCGTCAATCACTACATGGTCGGCAACTTCGGTACGGCCACTCAGTACGTGGAGCAGTCCATCCGCATCCGGGAGGAACTGCTGGGCCCGGGCCACCCCTCCCTGGCCAATTCCTACCAGGCGCGCAGCATTCTGCAGGGCCTAAGCGGCGACGAGCGGGGGGCCATCCGCTCGTACCGGGAGCTCATCGGGCGGACGCGGCAATCGGTCGACCGCGACAATGACGTAATCGCCGGGTACTACGATGAAATCGGTCTGGCGTACTTCAATCTAGGGCACCTGGATTCGGCGGTACACTACCACCGGCGCGCGATCGAAACCTTTCGGGCGAACAGTCGCCCGGGAACCGACCGCTTGGCCATATCGCTCTACAACCTTTCGGCGGCACTCGCGGAGCAGGGGCGGAACGGAGCGGCACTGGCCCGCATCGAAGAATCCAGGGAAGTACTCGACCGCCTCGGCTTTCAAGAAAGCGATCTGTACGGGCGTACGCTGGGCAGTTACGCCATGCGGCTGGCGGAATCCGGGCGGTCCCGGGAGACTGAACTGCGGATCGAGGAAGCCCTCGCCGGTATCCGCCGGCAGGGGGAGTACGAACTCGGTACCGCCTCCGCGGATATTCTCCGCTTACTGGCCGCGGCGGCCTTCACGCTCTACGAGGCCGATCCTACGGAGGAGCATCTCGGTTTATTTCGAACGCTCGAGGGGGATTTCGTGGAAACCGCCGAACGTACCCGCATGCAGTTTCACGACCCCTACACGAAGGGATTGCTGAACGACCGTGCCGGGCAGTTCCTGCGCGAGTCCATCACCCACTACTTCAATCTCTACGCACAGACGGGCCGGCGGGAGTTCCTCGATCGCCTGTACGAACTTTCCGAGTACGGGAAAGCGACGTCCATCCGCGATCAGCTGCGGGTCGGTATTCCCGATTTCCGTGGCGTCCCGGACAGCGTGACGGCCGCGCTTGCCGGTTTCCAGCAACGTATCGAGTCACTGTACTACGCCCGGCAGGGGGCAGCGGCGGGCGAGCGCGATAGTCTCGACCGACGGTTATTCACCACCCGGATGGCCTACGATAGCCTGCGTATGCGAGTGGCGGACCGGTACCCCGACTACTACTCGCTGACCTTGGGAAAGGAGGCGGGGGCGCGGACGCAGGTGCGGGCTGGGACCCCGAAATCGGACGAAACCCACCTGATCTATATGCTCGGACGGGACGGCTATTACGCCTTGCTGGTAAGCCAGGATACTACGGAAGCCGTATTCTGCGGCCCCCCGGAAGTAATCGATTCCCTGATCACCGCCTGGCGGAGGGATATCGCCTCGGTACTGACGGACCACCACCTGGTCTCCGGGCATCGACTGTACCAAACCCTATGGGTGCCCGTCGCCCCCTTTCTGCGGGGCAACCGCGTCAAGATTATCCCCGACGGTAGCATCCATTCCGTCGCTTTCGATGCGTTGAGCACCTCGCCTGGGGAAGGGGCCTATCTATTGCGCGACTACCACATCACCTACGCCTACTCGGTAGCGCTGTACGAGCGGCAGTCCGCCGGTCGCCCCGTCTCCGGTGCGGGGGGGCTGGTGAGCGTGGCGCCCGGATTCGCGCCGGAGGTCAATGCGCAGGCGGTCAGTCAGCCGTTCGCCCTTTCGCTGGCCCGGCGGTTGGGAAGCGAATACGCCGGCCGGGCCCTGCTCGGGAGGGAAGCCACGGAAACCAACGTCCGCTCGGTGCTGGGCGCGGGAAATGTGCTGCTGTTCGCGACCCACGGGGTGGTGGATGCGGGTATGCCGCTGCGCTCCGGCATTCAACTGGCCGGGCGGGGCGGCGGGAGTGAAGACGATGGCTTCTGGTCCGTAGCCGAAATCTTCAGTGGCAGCGTGCCGGCGGATTTATCGATACTGGGTACCTGCGATAGCGGTATCGGTCGGCTGACCCCCGGGGAGGGTATGCTTTCCATCGCTTATGCCTTCAGCTATGCCGGTTGTGCGAGCACCGTGAACACCCTCTGGCCGGTAGACGATCGCGCGAACGCCGACCTGATCGATCGCTTCGTGGCCAGGCTGGCGGAGGGGGAAGATCGGGCGGCCGCGCTACGGGCGGCCAAGATGGACTACCTGGACGGCGTGGGGGCGGAACTGGGGCATCCTTATTACTGGGGGGCACCGGTTTTGCAGGGGCGCGAGGGGCCGGTCGCCGTACAACGGAAGGGCGGACGTATCGGGTGGTGGGTGATGGCGATCGCGCTACTGGGTACCGGGCTCCTGGTCGTGCTCCACTCCAGGGCACACTGACCGTCCGCGGAGCCGCCCCCGGCGGGGAGGGGGCCTACGTTCGTCGAATAGTGCCGGTATCCCGTTCGTCAGGCCTTAGTTTAGGGCTTCATTTATCCCCTTCCGTCGTGCATTCCGAACCCGTATGTTTTCAACTTAGCTACTTCACTACCGTTGTCGGCCCGCCTTACCGGTTGAGCTGGCTGGGCGTACTGTTGTTCCCGGCGCTACTGTCCGCCCAGACCCTCAGCGGGCGCATCACCGACGAGGCTACCGGCGAGCCCCTGCCCTACGCTTCCATCTACATTCAGGAAACCGGCAAGGGAGCCACCACGAACATCGAGGGGCGTTACGAAGTACAACTGCGACCGGGGAACAACACCGTGGTGTACCAGTTCCTGGGCTACCAGACCCGGGTAGAACAGGTAAACAGCGGGCGCGGCAGCCTCGACGTACAACTCCGCACCGAAGCGCTCGACCTGAATGAGGTGGAGGTGCTCAGCGGAGCGGAAGACCTGAGCTACAGCGTCATCCGCCGGGCCATTGCCAAGGCCGATTACCACCGCAACCAACTGGATGGCTTCAGCGCCGACGTCTACCTGAAGGGGAAGGGAATCGTGGAAAAGATACCCGGGCTGCTGAAAAAACTGGCCCCGAAGGAAGACCGGGAGGAGATCGACGAGGTGGTCGGCAGGAACTTTACCAGCGAAACGACCAGCCGCATCGTCTACGAACGCCCCCATACCTACCGCGAGGAAGTGATCTCGAAGTACGTAGTGGGGGAGGAAGACTTTTCGGTAAGCGGGTACGTCTTCTCCAGTTTCTACGAGCCGGAGGTCGCCGGGGTGGTCAGTCCCCTTTCTCCCCGCTCCTTCGCCTATTACAAATTCGAGCACGAGGGGGTATTCGTCGACCAGGGGGAGCTGATCAATAAGATCCGGGTGATCCCGCGCAGCCGGGGGGAGGATGTCTTCGAAGGCTACGTGTACATCGTGCAGGACGACTGGTCGCTCCACAGCCTGGACCTGCGCACCTACAAAATGGGCTTCACCATCGACGTGAGAATCAACTACAATGAAGTAGAGGACCACATCTGGTTGCCGACCACCACGGCGATCGAAGCGTTCGGCGGGCTGCTCGGAATCAAGCTCCGGATCAGTTACATCGCCACGACGAGCAATTACGACATCACGCTGAATCCCGACCTGGGCGGCTACGTGGAGGTCATCGACGAAAAAACGAATCCGGACGTAGCCGCCGCTACCCGGAAAGAAAACAAGGTGGCCGGCTACGAATCCACCCTCCAGGAGGGCGGTGAGCTCACCCGTAAGGAACTCCGCAAACTGATGCGGGAGTACGAACGGGAGGAGCGGGAAGAACGGGAGGAACCGGAAGTCGTCGGTAACTACACCTTCATCGACGATAGCGTCAGGACCATCACCGACAGCGCCGCCTGGGAGGCCATCCGGCCCATCCCCCTGACGGCGGAAGAGATCGATGGGTATAAGTATCAGGACAGTCTGGCCCGGGTGGCGAAACTGGATTCGATCGCCGAAGCCCGCGGAGAAGACACGGGCGACGGGGGGACCGGCAAGAAGAAAAAATCCCGCCCCCGCTGGCTGCGGTGGGACGTTACCCCGGAAGGCGGCTTCAACCCCGTAGAGGGCTACGCGGCGGGGGCCACCCTAAAAAAATCACTGCGCATCGAGAAGGTGAAGGACGACACCACCACCTACAAACAAAAGATCGGTGAATTTACCCTGCGGGGGCGCTACGGCTTCTCCTGGGACCGGGGCAACTGGGAAGTCGGCTACCGGAGTTGGACCAACAAAGACAATGTAGGCCGTTACTTCGTCCGCGGGGGTCGCTACCTGCGGCAATTCGATGCCACGCCGGCCATCGATCCGACCATCAATACCTTCACCGCCCTCCTGTTCGGCGATAATTACGTGCGATTGTACGAGCGGGCGTACGGCACCCTGGGGTACGAGCGCCGCTTCAGCGATGCCCTTCGGCTCAGCGGGACCCTGACCTACGAAGACCGCCGCAGCGTGGCCAATACTACCAACGAACGCTGGGGCGGGCCGGATGAATTCGCCTACGCTCCCAACGACCCGTTTAACGAGGAAGCCGGACTGATCACCGACGTACGCAATGCCGCCCTGGTGGAGGTCAACGGTGAGTTCCGGCCGGGGCTGAAGTACGTCATCCGGAACGGGCGCAGGCGTATGGTGGACAACTCGGCCCCCACTCTGGGGTTCCGGCTACAGTCGGGGCTACCGTCCATCGGCGATAGCGAATCCGATTTCACCCTGCTGGAGGGAAGCTTCCGCCACCGGTTTCCCGCGGGCCGGAAGGGGGACGTGCACCTTCTCCTGCGGGGGGGCGGCTTCGTGAGTAAGGGCTTCGTCGATTTTCCGGACTACCGCCATTTCGCCACTTCCGAGATCATTCTGACGCGGCTGGACCCCATCGGTAGTTACCGCCTGCTGCCCTACTACCGCAACAGTACGGCGGAGGAGTACCTGGAGGCCTACGTGCACTACCAGTTTCGCAAGTTCCTGCTCACCCAGATCTGGCAGTTGCACCTTATGGGGCTGAAAGAAGACCTCTTCGTCAACTACCTCCATACGCCCACCGCCGATCATTACGCCGAGGTCGGCTACTCCCTGGATAACATCTTCCGGGTGGCGCGGCTAGAGTTCGTGACGAGTTTCCGGGACGGGCGGTACGAAGACTTCGGGGTGCGGATCAGTCTGACGACTACCTTCTTCGGAGACGATGATTGACCTACCCGTGGAGAGCCATTCGGGCGCGTACCTCCGTGTTAACTCCGTGCATACCTCCGTGCGGCGAAGCCTCGGTGGGTCGATAGGAACAGTAAGAACGACCTACACCGCCAAAAAATCCCGGATGATGCGATCCCCCACCGCCGCCGATTTTTCGGGATGGAACTGGGCGGCGTAAAAATTATCCCGCCGCATCATCGCCGCGAAGTCCGTGCCGCAGTAGTGAGTGGTCGCGACGGTATCCGGGCCGGCCTCGACGTAGTAGCTGTGGACGTAGTAGCAGTAGCCGCCGTTGACCTCGGGGCTGAGCCAGTCGGCTGTTTGGTTCAGTCGGACGTCGTTCCAACCCATGTGCGGCACCTTTTCCCCCGCCGCCGGCCTGAACTGACGGACCCGCTCGGGAAATATGCCCAGGCAGTCCACATCTCCCTCCTCCGAGTGGCTACAGAGCAGTTGCATCCCCACGCAGACGCCGAAGACGGGCTGGGTCAGGGAGCGGATGACGTCGGAAAGGCCGGTGGCGTTCAGGTGGGCCATCGTGGAGGCGGCGTGCCCGACGCCAGGGAAGATCACTTTATCGGCCACCCGGATACGGCCCGGATCGGCCGTCAGCTCGTGGGGCACGCCAATCCGCTCGAGGGCGTAGAGGACGGAGCGTATATTCCCGGCATTGTAGTCGATAATGGCAACCATACCGCAAAGGTAGGCGAAGCACGGTAGGGCCTCGGAGTGTCAGCAGGACCACCGAGCGTCCGGCCGAATCGATGAATGTACCTTTAGTACATCATGCGCTACCTGCCACCGATCACCGATGTCCGACGCGGGTGGGAAATAGCTGCCATCGCCGGTTTGGCCCTGGGGCGGTTGCTGTTTATGGTGGAACTGGAATGGAGGCTGCCCTTCATTGCCGTCGTCATCTTCGGAATCGGAGGCTACGTATGGAACCGACTGCGGCGGCTACCCGGTCTGCGCCGGTACTGGGGACTCACGGTGCGGGGCTTCTGGTCGTCGTGGCTGAGTCTCCTGCCCGTAGCGATAGTGCTGATGGCCACCTTTTTCGGCTACGGGCGGTACTACGGCACGGAGGTGGTAGACTGGTCGCTGCTCGTCATCCTGCTGGTGTACCCGCTTTGGGGCATCGTGCAGCAGTTTCTGGCCCTGGGCATCTTCGCGCGTAACCTAGCCGATGGGTGGGGCGGTGGGCGGCCGGACTGGCAGGTGATACTGGCTACCGGCGGGCTCTTCGGTTTGATTCACTACCCGTTTCCGTTACTGATGGTAGCTACGTTCGCACTCGGACTGGCTTACACCTGGCTGTACCTACGGGGGTATAACCTGATCGCCCTCGGTATCTACCACGGCTGGCTGGGTGGGGTGTTCTTCTATACGGTGCTGGGGCGCAACTCTTATCTGGAAGCATTCGGCTGATTTGCCGTTTCCCCGACCGCACCTGCGCTCCGCCGCAACAACCCCTCACCCTATTCTGATCGGTGGCTTACTTTAGCCGGTCTAACACTCACCCGATGCGCACCCCCCTTATTCTGCTGCTGCTGCTGATCGCGCTAAGCGGCCACGATATGTACCTCAAGCTGGACGGCTACTTTTTGGAGCCCGAGTCAGTAGCTACCGTGCAGTTGTACAATGGTACGTTCGCCCGCAGCGATAACACCATCGACCGCGACCGGATGCTCGACGTGAGCCTGATCGGCGGCGGCAACCGGACCCCCCTGGATACCAACCAGTGGACCGAAGTCGGCAACACCACCGTCCTCAACCTGATGACCGGCGGGGCGGGCACCTACGTAGCCGGCGTGAGCACCCGCGCCCGCGCCCTGACCATGGACGCCGAGGCCTTTAACAACTACCTGGAACACGACGGGGTGATCGATATGCTCGAGGAGCGCCGCGCTACGGGAAAGGATGGGGATGAGGCCACCGAGCGGTACTCGAAGCACGTCAAGACCATCTTCCAGGTCGGCAGCGAACGCACCGACGACTGGCAAACCGAACTGGGCTACCCCATCGAGTTCGTCCCCCTGAGCAACCCCTACGATCTGCACCGGGGCGATTCGCTATCGGTACGCTTGTTACTACGCGGCGAACCCCTGGCCGGACAGTTGGTCATCGTCGACTCCGAAGCCGCCGACGACGGGCACGATCACGGTGCTGAAGACCACGAGCACGACCACGGGGAGGGCGCCGAAAACCATACCCACACCGACGGCAGCCAGCTGCGAACGGACGCGAGCGGCATCCTGACCTTCCCGATCACCAATGACGGTAGCTGGTTCATCCGGACCATCCATATGACAGAAATAGAGGAGGAGGGCCTCACCCACGAATCGAACTGGGCCACCCTGACCTTCGGCGTCGACCACGGGCAGGAGCACAGCCACGATCACGATCAGGTACACGCTCACGAGCATGCGGGAGGCATTCCCGGCTACGCCTACTGGATTGGTAGTTTGCTGCTGGTGGGGGCGTTGTTTATGTACTTCAACCGGCAAAATAGATGAGGCACTGGATCGGCCTCGTGGCGCTTCTCCTACCGTTCCTGGCGGCAGCACACGGGGTCAGTGCCGGCGACCAGCAGACACTGAGCGAGGGGGGGCTGCTGGCCTACATCTGGGTGGGGGCCAAGCACATGGTCACCGGCTACGATCATTTGCTCTTTCTGGTCGGGGTGATTTTTTACCTGAGTGGCTTCCGGGACATCGTCAAGTTCGTCAGCGTCTTTACACTGGGTCATAGCATAACACTAATCGGGGCGACCTACCTCGGCATCCGGGCTGACGAGCACCTGATCGACGCGGTGATCGCGCTGAGCGTGCTCTACAAGGGCCTGGAGAATCTGGGGGGTTTCAACAAGTGGTTTGGTGGCAGCCCCGATCTACTGTGGATGGTTTTCCTGTTCGGGCTCATCCACGGCTTCGGGCTGTCGACGCGGCTGCAGTCCTTCGACCTGGGGGCGGGGCAGTTTTTGGCCAAGATTGTCAGTTTCAACGTAGGGGTGGAACTGGGGCAGATCGCGGCGCTCATTCCCATCGTGTTCGTGATCGAGCGGTGGCGGGGGCGGCAGCGTTTCGGGGCCTTTTACCGGGCTACGAATGTGTACCTGTGTATTGCGGGGGTGGGGTTGTTCGTGTGGCAACTGTACGGGTACGTTAATGCCTAACCGCAGCGAATTGTGAAACGCAGCGAATTGTATTCGCGGGAGGACGTGGCGCTCTCTGAGCGCGAGCGTAGCCGTCCGTAGGTGCCGCCCGTCTTACCGGAGCGCGCGACGACACGTCGCGGCTTGCTGTCGCGAATGCAATTCGCGTTGTACTGCGGTTACCGGCCCAGATGCACCAGCAACACACTCACGTCCGCCGGGCTCACCCCACTGATCCGACTAGCCTGACCGATCGTCACCGGCTTGAGCTGGTTGAGTTTCTGGCGGGCCTCTTTACTGAGGGCGGTGAGTTGCTCGTAGTCGAAACTGCGGCCCAACTTGATGCCCTCCAGGCGGCTCATCTTCGCCACGGCCTGCCGCTCCCGCTCGATGTAGCCTTCGTACTTCAGGGTCACTTCGGCGAGGTTGACGATCTCGGCATCGTAGGGCCAGAGGAGTTCGTCGAGGGCGCGGACGCAGGTGCGGAGTTGATCCAGGTGGATAGCCGGGCGGGCCAGCACGGAATCCAACTTTACGCCCTGCTTCAGCGGAGTCTCCCCCACTGATTCCAGGAATCCGTTCATCTGGTCAGGGGTGACGCTGATTGCCTTCAGTCCCCGGCTGATGGCCGCTACGGCCTCCCGCTTTACTTGCACCCGCGCCCCGCGCCCCTCCATACCCCGTACGCCCAGGGCTTCGGCCATGGGAGTGAGGCGGAGGTCCGCATCGTCCTGCCGCAACAGAATGCGGTACTCGGCCCGGCTGGTGAACATGCGGTAAGGCTCTTCGGTGCCCTTATTGATGAGGTCGTCGATCAGCACGCCGATGTAGGCATCGCTACGCCTGAGGATGAAGGGGTCGCGCTCCTGTACGGCCAGTGCCGCATTCATGCCGGCGATCAGGCCCTGGCAGCCCGCTTCCTCGTAGCCGGTGGTGCCGTTGATCTGTCCGGCGAAGTAAAGTCCGTTTACCAGCCGGGTCTCCAACGTCGGGCCGAGCTGGGTGGGTGGGAAGAAGTCGTACTCGATGGCGTAGCCCGGGCGGAACATCTTCACGTTCTCGAAGCCGCGGATCTTACGCAGTGCCTTGTACTGCACGTCCTCCGGCAGGCTGGAGCTGAAGCCGTTGACGTAGATCTCGCAGGTATTCCGGCCCTCGGGCTCCACGAACAATTGGTGTTGGTCGCGGCCGGCGAAGCGATCGATCTTATCTTCAATACTGGGGCAGTAGCGCGGGCCGAGCCCCCGGATACGACCGTTGAACATCGGGCTACGGTCGAAGCCCTCCCTTAGCGTTTCGTGTACCTCCTTGCTGGTGTAGGTGACGTGGCAGGGCAGTTGGTCGGTCAGCGGCGGCGTCTCGGTGTAGCTGAAGCGGCCGGGATTTTCGTCGCCGGGCTGTTCGGTCATCACGCTGAAGTCGAGGGTGCGGCCGTCGAGGCGGGCGGGGGTGCCGGTCTTCATGCGGCCGGCCTCGAAGCCCAGTTCTTTCAGTTGTTCGGTGAGCCCCTTTGCGGAGCGCTCCCCGGCCCGCCCCCCCCCGAACTGCTTTTCGCCGATGTGAATGATGCCATTGAGGAAGGTGCCGTTTGTCAGTACCACGCTGCGGCCCGGAATTTCCATTCCCAGCCCCGTAGTCACTCCGTTTACCCTTCCGTCCTTCACCATCAGCCCGGTCACCATCTCCTGCCAGAAGTCGATGTTCGGATGAGCCTCCAGTTTTTCCCGCCAGTTCAGCGCGAAGGCCATCCGGTCACTCTGGGCACGGGGGCTCCACATGGCCGGCCCCTTCGAGCGGTTGAGCAGGCGGAACTGCACCATCGTCTCGTCGGTCACGATGCCCGAGTAGCCCCCCAGGGCGTCGATCTCGCGCACGATCTGCCCCTTGCCCACCCCCCCCATGGCGGGGTTGCAGCTCATCTGGGCGATGGTCTGCATGTTCATGGTCGCCAGCATTACCCGGGCACCGAGGTTGGCGGCGGCCACGGCGGCCTCGCAACCGGCGTGACCGGCACCGACTACAATGACGTCGTAGGTGGGAAACATAGGTGAAGGACTGAATAGGTGAAGGAGTGAAGGGAACGCCCGGAGGGGGCGCAAAGTTAATAGGGGGCGTATCATTATGGCATGCGGTATCTACTGGTGGCACTGGCGCTGGCGGCACTCTTGCGGGTACCGGGCTGCTTTACGCAGGAGGAGATGAAGCGGTGGGGCCTCTTTCAGGCTGATGAAGAGCAGCACATGGCCATTGCCGTGGACCGCTACAACGAGCTGGCGGCGGGGCGGGATACGATCGCGGATCCCTTCGAGTTTCGCTCCTTCAACGTTCAGGGCTACGGGCGTACGGCGGCATACCCACTCTACGGTTATCACGTACTGACCGGACGCACCCCTACGTTCGGCGTCGTGGTGGCCGTGAATCGCGGACTGGCGGTGACCTTTTCCCTCCTGTTAGTCCTCCTCACGTACCTACTAGGCCAACGCCTGGGGCTGTCGCTACGGGGGGCGGGCATCGCCGCCGGCCTGGTGGCTTGCTGCGACCTGCTGGCGAGCTACGGGCACTACGGCTTACCGCTTTCGGGCTACGTATTCTTCGTTTACCTCTCGGTGTACGGTGGCGTTGGCTTACTGCGGGACCCCGACTGGCGCGGTGCGACCTGGCTGGCCCTGGGGGCGGGGGGAGCGGTGGCCTTTAAGTTCGACGTACTACCGATTCTGGCAACCGGGCTGCTACTCGCCGGAGCGCCACAACGCGGATACGTGCTGATGGCCGGTGTGTTGGCCCTGTTCGCTGCGTGCTTGCTGACCTACGGTTGGGGTGCCGAAGAGATCCGCTTCAGCTTCGAAGAGTTGCGCCGGCAAAACGCGGATGTGGTAGCAGTAGACGACCACTGGCGCGACAACCTGATCGCCTACCCCATGGCGGTACTAGCGGGCATCGGACTGCCGGCTTTTTGTCTGGCGGTCTGGGCAGCGGCTACGCTGGTCGGCCGGCACCTAAGGTTTTCGCGGTGGCGCCATCCGGGCACTCTGACCTTACTCTACATCGGCGGTCTGCTACTCGCCGAGTTTACGCTACTGTGGGCGCTGGATACCACCTTCGTCCGCCGGGCGGCCGTCTTCATGCCCGCGGTTGCCCTGCTGGCCGCCCGGAGACTGCACCGCCTGGGGGCCGGCCGGGGGTGGGTAGCTTTCGTTTTGATCTGGTCGCTCGGCCTGGCGCTGGTAGGACAGTACAACCACTGGTTCGACACCCGCTACGCCTTCCGGGACTGGGCGCGCCGGGAACTGCCCCCTCCGGCGAAGATCGGAACGGCCGGGATCGCCGTCGATCTGCCCAACCGGCGCTACTACGAGAGTATCCCACTGGACTATTTCGCCATTCACGAGAGCATCGGGGGCCGGTACGAACGCTCGCTCACTACCCCATTCGGTATCCCCGAATGTTGCGAGGGGGTGTACCACTGCGGCCCGCTGCACCGCTGCCGGTTAGTGCAGGACATCCTGCTGGATCGCCACGCTTCCTTCCAACTGGTCAAAACCTTCCGGCCCCTGGTTGTTTTTCCCGAGCGCTTACTGTACCAGTACCTGTTCGGCTACTACGAAACCTTCCTGGGGTACGTGCGGGTGTACCGGCGGACCGCGCCGCAGCGGGGCGATTATCCCCTCGGGTGATTGGCTTACCTTGCGCCGGTGAAACCTCGGTTATCCCTATTGGTTCCGGTGCTGGTGCTGGCCGTGGCGGCGGTCTTGCTCTTTCATCACCTAGGCAACAGTCACCTTCAGCCCTTTGACGAGGCCCGCCGGGGTACCAGCGCGGTCGAGATGCTCACCGGGCAGAGCCACCCGCTGGTCCCCACCTACGCCGGCCGGCCGGATCACTGGGGCACTAAGCCACCGCTGCTGATCTGGTTGCAGACCCTAAGCATGTACCTACTTGGCGTTTCGGAGGTCGCCGTCCGCCTGCCCTCCGTGGTGGCTACGCTGGCTCTTTCGGTGTTACTGCTCTGGTGGAGCCGGCGCGACTGGGGTTCCTACCTGCCCGGGGCGGGGGCGGTGCTCTATACCCTGTGCAGCGCCGACTTCATGGGCAACCACGGGGGGCGGTCGGGCGACTTCGATGCGTTGCTGATGTTCTTCCTCTTCCTGCAACTGGTCAGTCTGTACCGCTACGCCCGTGGCGGGCATACCATTTACCTGCTGGCCTTCGGATTGGGCATCATGCTGGCGGGCTGGACAAAGGGGGTGGCCGGCTGCTTCTTTTTACCGGGCCTGGGACTGTGGTTGCTTTTTGATAGCCGCGTACGACCCCAATTGCTACGGCCCGGCGTATACCTGGCCGGTCTGCTCGGTCTGGGGGGTATCGTAGCTTATTATCTGGCCCGGGAGGCGATTGACCCCGGCTACCTGGCTTTGGTGTGGGACAACGAAGTGGGGGGGCGCTTCACCCGGGCGCGGGAGGGGCACGGGGGCGTTTGGTCGACCTACCTACGGTTTCTGGCCGTGGACGAGGGTACCCGCTACCTGAACCTACTGTTCGTACCGGCACTACTTACCGTTCGCCGGGCGGATCGTAGCGTGTGGTTACTGACGGCCACGGTGGGTCTCAGCTTTTTACTCGTTATCTCACTGGCCGAGACGAAAATCTTCTGGTACAAAAATCCCCTGCTTCCCCTGATCGGGCTGTGGCTGGGGGCGGGGGCGCTGGGTTGGTGGCGTTGGGTAAGGGGTTCCGGTCCGCTCCGGTACGTCGGGGCGGTGTTGCTGCTGGCGGCCCTGGCGTTATTCGGGCACGCGGTGTACGGAATGTGGGTACAGGTGGACCGGGGCCGGTCCGTCGTCAATTTCCAGCCGGCGATCGAGTTATACCGACCGGCGTTTACCGATCCGGAGTTCGCGCCCCCCTTTACCCTGCTGATCCGCAGTTACAAACCACAGGCTCGTTTTCTGGGGGCGCGGGCGCAGGTGCGGGGTAAAGCGGTGACCATAGGCTATTCTACTCCGCCCCCACCCATTACCGTGGGGAATGCACGACCGACCGCCACGTTCCGGGTGGGGGAGCGGGTAGTTACCTGTAGCGACGGGGATTGGGACTACCTGTCGCAGGCCGCGGAGGTCGACTTGGGAGCCGAGCGGGGCGGCTGCCGGCTCAGCCGGGTAATCGGCTTACGGAGGTGAACAAAACGCGCGTTGTTCGGTAGAATAGGTCTAAATAATTTAGCTGTAATAACAAGGGGAGCCTCTGGCACATTAGATGTTACCGAAGTCGTACCTTTGCGGCAATTCCGAAACAGCCGGTTGACGGCCCGCTATCGGTCCCGTCGGGGCCGGGTTTCGCTACTAAATTTCCTGCCTTGCGTATGCTTATTTTCAAGAGAACGGCTGGCTCACTCGCACTGATTGCTGCGACCCTGCTGTTGCAGTCCCAGGCTCCGGCCACGGGTAGCAACCTGGTGTTCTACGGTATTGCCGCCCTGGCGCTGATCATTTTCTTCTTCATCGTGGTCAGTGTGGCGGACAATTTCATGGTCATCGAGTCGAAGCAAATCGGAATCGAAGACGAAAATAAGGCGGGGCTCTTCCCCTCCTTCCGTCAGTTGTTTGCCGGCAAAAATCCGGACTACCTCAAGGAGGCTCACGTATACCGCCTTACCAAGGGCTACGACATCCCCATGGAAGGAGAGCCCAGCGAGCGGATCAACGAACCCAAGGTGACCCGCTACGCCATCTGCCCCCCCGATTTCTTCGGCATCCGGCCCATCCCCAAGCTGCTGGTGGAGGTCGGCGATACCGTGAAGGCCGGCGACCCCGTATTTTACGACAAGCAGATGGACCGTATCAAGTTCGCCGCCCCCGTCAGCGGTGAGGTCATCGAGGTCAATCGCGGGCTCAAGCGTTCGATCTCCGAGGTCGTCATTCTGGCCGATAAGGAGCAGCAGAGCCGCACCTACGACCCCCCCGCCGCCGACGCCTCCCGCGACGAACTCGTAGACTTCCTCGTACAGAGCGGAGCCTGGCCCGTCATTCAGCAGCGGCCGTACAATATCGTTGCCGACCCCGATCTGGTACCCCGCGACATCTTCGTGTCCACCTTCGATACCTCGCCGGTAGGGGCTGACCTTAAGCTACAGGTCAGGGGCCGGATGGCGGAATTCCAGGCGGGTATTGACGTGCTGCGCCGGCTCACCCCCGGTTTGGTATACCTCGGTCTCGACGGTCGCGGAGATACCGATACACCCTACTCCGCCGTCAGTGGCGTGGAGAAGCGGTACTTCCGGGGGGCACATCCGGCGGGCAACGTCGGCGTGCACATTCACCACATCCATCCCTGCGGTGCCGGCGAGAATACCGTCTGGACCCTAACCGTTGAGGGGGTTCTGCTCCTGGGCGAGATTTTCCAGAACAAGCGCTACGATACCACCCGCCTGGTCGCGCTGGGTGGCGGATCCATCGCCGATCCTTCTTACGTACGCACCTACGCCGGCGCGAATATCGGTGAATTGCTCGGGGTAACCTCCGTTGAGGACAACGCACGCATCATTAGCGGCGACGTGCTCTCCGGCACCCAGAAGACGGGGGAAGGATACCTGGGGTACTTCGACCGGCAGATCACGGCTATCCCCGAGGGTAACGAGGCCGAGGTGTTCGGATGGTTATTGCCGCTCAAACCCCGGGCTTCCATCTCTCCGACCATACCCGTTTTCAGCGATAAGATCAACATCACCACCAATTCCCACGGTGAGCGGCGTGCCTTCGTCGTAAACAACGATTACGAGCAGGTCATGCCCATGGACATTTACCTGACTCACCTCATGAAAGCCATCCTGATCAACGATCTGGAAAGCATGGAGGGGCTGGGGATCTACGAACTCGTCCCCGAAGACGTTGCCCTGGCTGAATTCTCCTGCGTGAGCAAACAGCCGTTGCAGCAGATATTGCGTCAGGGGCATGACACCATGATCTCGCAGACTTAACTATAGCACTGCCGGGCTGTTTTCTGTTATCTGCCCGACCTCATAAAGCACAACATGAAGGCATTACACGACTTCGTCACCAAGTTCGAGCCGGACCACAAAGAGTCTCCGCTACTGCACACGACCTACGACGCTTTCTATACCTTTCTGTTCCAGCCGCCTAGCGTTACGACGGGGGGGGTACACGTCCGCGATGGAATGGACCTCAAACGTCAGATGGTTCACGTCGTACTGGCGTTACAGCTGCTCTACGTCTTTGGCACCTGGAATATTGGCCACCAGCACTTTTTGGCGCTCGGTGAGCATATGGGGCTGCTGGAGGGCTTGCACCTGAAGATCGTGTACGGTCTCATCCAGGTCATTCCCATCTTCATCGTCACCCACGTCGTGGGTTTGGGTATCGAGTTCCTCTACGCCGCCAAAAAGGGCCATTCGGTGGAGGAGGGTTTCCTGGTTTCCGGGGCCCTTATTCCGCTCATCATGCCGCCGGACATTCCCCTGTGGATTTTGGCCGTATCGGTAGCCTTTGCCGTGGTGCTCGGTAAGGAAGCCTTCGGGGGTACGGGGATGAACATTTGGAACATCGCTCTGCTGTCGCGGGTCTTCATCTTCTTCGCTTACCCCACCACCATATCGGGTGACGAGGTGTGGGTCAGCGGCATCGAGAAGGTGGATGTCGGGCTCTACGCCAGTGAGGCCTACGGGGTCGGTCATCAGTTTTTCGACTGGATTTTCGCTGGCCTCGGCTGGTCGCAGTTCGGCCAGGGCGGGCAGCTCGTAGTCGATGGTTACACCGGTGCCACCCCCCTGGGCATCGCCGCTAAGGAAGGTTGGGCCGGCGTATCCGCCGTTTACGATGAGGGTGCAATATTCTGGGGTACGATTCCCGGATCGATTGGCGAATCGAGCGCTCCCCTCATTATCATTGGGATGATCTTCCTAATGGTGACCCGCATCGCCGATTGGCGCACGATCGTGGGTGGTCTTATCGGCTTCCTCGTCGGCGCGCTTATGCTCAATGCCATCGCCCCGTCCGTCATTACTGACGATACGCCCGGTATCTTCCGCTTCATGGCCATCCACCCGCTTCGGCAAATGGCCATGGGAAGCTTCCTTTTTGCGATCACCTTTATGGCTACCGACCCGGTCAGCAGCGCCGATACCCCTACCGGTAAGTGGATCTACGGCTTTCTCATCGCCTTCATCGGGCTCATCATCCGGGTACTGAACCCGGCCTACCCCGAGGGCTGGATGCTTTCAATCCTGCTACTGAACACCTTCGCTCCGCTGATCGATCACTACGTGTACCAGGCCAACATCAAGCGACGCGCCAAGCGTACCGCCGCCATGGCCGAAACCCGGGATAAGCTGATCACACAGCGCGGCGAAACGGAAATCTTTACCCCCCAGAACGCCGAGGGCTACCGTCCCGTCGGTAACCTGGGCAACTACTAAACCAACCCGATCATGAGTACGAAGAGAATCTATATTTTCGGTTTAATCATGACGGTGGTCGTGGCCCTGGTGCTGGCCGGCTTCCGTACGCTGACGGCCGAAGCCGCCGCCCGTAACGAGGATATTTTCAACAAACGGGAAATCCTGGCTACCGTCGCCAAGCCACTGGCGGCCGCCGGTAATCCGGTGGAAACGCTCACGGATGACGATGTCCTACGAATCTTCGCGGATCAGGTCGACCAAATCGTGGTCAACGCCGCCGGAGAGCCCATCGCCGATATGGAGGTAGCCGATATCGACCTGGCGGCCGAGTACAAGAAGCCCGAGGCCCAGCGCATCTACCCCATCTATAAGTTCGGGATTGACGGAGACAGCTACTACGTCTTCAGCGTACGCGGCAACGGACTGTGGGACGCGATCTGGGGCAACATCGCCCTGGCTTCCGACCTCAATACCGTGACCGGAGCCAGCTTCGACCACGCGGGCGAAACGCCGGGCCTGGGTGCCGAGATCAAAGATAACGCCGGCTGGAAGGCCCAGTTCGAGGGCAAGCAAATCTACGACGGCGATAAGTTCGTGAGCATCCTGGTCCGCAAGGGCGGGGCCATCGACCTGGATCACGAAGTTGACGGCCTCAGCGGTGCTACGGTTACCGCCGATGGCGTTACAAAAATGCTCTACAACGGCCTTAAGGCCTACCAACCCTACATTGAAGAGCAACGCGCCGGCACCACCACTAGCATGAACCTTAAGTAAACCGACATGGCAGAAACCACCGAAATCAGAACCGGCGTAGTCGCCGATCCGAAGCCCAAGGAGCAGGAGCCCTGGTTCAGTAAGAAGGAACGGGTACTGCTCGTCGACCCGCTACTGGATAATAACCCCATCACGATCCAGGTACTGGGGGTCTGTTCGGCGCTTGCGGTCACCTCCCTGGTCTACCCTTCCCTGGTGATGGCCGTAGCGGTAGTGTTCGTTTGCGCGTTTTCCGCCCTATTCACTTCCCTGCTGCGCAACACGATGCCCAAGAGCATCCGCCTGATCGTGCAGCTGACGATCATCGCCTTTCTCGTCACCATCGTGAACGAGGCGCTGAAGGTACTGTCATTCCCCGTATATAAGCAGTTGTCGGTCTACATCGGTCTTATCATCACGAACTGTATCGTTATGGGTCGGCTGGAGGCCTTCTCGATGGCCAATAAGCCCTGGCGGGCGTTCCTCGACGGTATCGGCAACGGAGCCGGCTACGGCCTGATCCTGGTAGCGGTAGGCGTGGTGCGCGAGCTGTTCGGCAAGGGTAGTCTGTTCGCCGGGTCCCCGATCCCCCTCTACATTATCGGACCGAGTGGCGATACCACGCAGTATCTGATTGACACCTCCGCCGATACCGGTATCGGTAGCTTTTTCGGCTGGTACGCCAACAATAACCTGATGGTGCTGCCCGCCGCGGCCATGTTCGTGATCGCGGTGTTCATCTGGATCCAGCGCAGTTACAATACGAAGTTGGTCGACGTCTCCTAACGTGCCCCCCCTTCCCTCTCTGACCCTCTAACTCCCTCCCCATGGGCGATTTCCTAAATATCTTCATCAAGTCGGCCTTCATCGAGAACATGGTACTGGCTTACTTCCTGGGTATGTGCTCCTTCCTGGCCGTTTCCAAGACGCTGTCTACGGCCACCGGCCTGGGCCTGGCGGTCATCTTCGTGCTCGGTATCACCATGCCGATTAATTGGGTGATCAATGAGTTCATCCTGGTCCCGGCCGAGCTGGAATTTCTCCGCTTCATTCTCTTCATCGCGGTCATTGCCTCGACGGTGCAGTTGGTGGAAATGGTCATCGAAAAATTCAGTCCGGGGCTCTACGCCGCACTCGGTATTTTCCTCCCGCTCATCACGGTGAACTGCGCCATCCTCGGGGGTAGCCTCTTCATGGTCAGCCGGGAGTACAACCTCACCGAGTCGATCGCTTTCGGCCTCGGAGGCGGTTTCGGATGGTTTTTGGCCATCATCGCGCTGGCCGCTATCCGGGAGCGCATTCGTTACAGCAACGTGCCCCCCGCGCTGCGCGGGCTCGGTATGGCCTTCCTCATTACCGGTCTGATGGGAATTGCCTTTCTGAGCCTTACGGGTATCGATCCGGCCGTTTTCGCCGGATGGAGTGGGGCGGAGGGTGCCGAATAGGTAATCTTTACGTCACGGACTAAACAGGTCGCCCGCCCGCGATCTTACATGTAAAATAAGAAGTCATGATTACGGTAGGAGCTGCTGTCGTTGTATTTACCCTCATCATTCTGGCCCTCATTACGGTGCTACTGTTCGCCCGCAAGCGGCTGGTGCCCCAGGGCGAGGTGAAGATTGTAGTGAACGGAGACAGCGAAAACCCCCTGTTGGTACAGCCCGGCGCGACGCTGCTCACCGCCCTGTCCGATAAGAGCGTCTTTCTTCCCTCGGCCTGCGGCGGCGGCGGAACCTGCGCCATGTGCGAATGCCACATCACTAAGGGCGGCGGTGACGTGCTGCCTACCGAGCTCAACCACCTCACCCGCCGGGAAGTGGCCGAGCACAAGCGGCTGGCCTGCCAGGTGAAGGTGCGCGAAGACATGGAGATCCAGATTCCCGAGGAGATCTTCGGGATCAAAAAGTGGGAATGCACCGTCGACCGGAACTACAACGTAGCCACTTTCATCAAGGAATTCGTGGTACGCCTCCCGGAGGGGGAAACGATGGACTTCGAGTCCGGCGGCTACATCCAGGTCGACGTACCCCAGTGCGAGGTCCACTTCAAGGATTTCGATATCACCCCCCACCCGGTCTTCCACAAGGGAGCCCCCAAGGATAAATTCAAGCCGGACTGGGATAAGTTCGGTATGTGGGACTTCGTCATGAAAAATGACGAGGAACAATTCCGTGCCTACTCCATGGCCAACCACCCCGGGGAGGGCGACATCATTATGCTCAACATCCGGATCGCCCCGCCGCCCTTCGACCGCCAGAAGGGGGAATATATGGACGTCAATCCCGGTGTCTGCTCCAGCTACGTCTTCAATCAGACCCCCGGCGATAAGGTGACCATCTCGGGTCCCTACGGTGAGTTCTTCATCAAGCCAACCGACAAGGAAATGGTCTACATCGGTGGTGGTGCCGGCATGGCCCCCCTCCGCAGTCACATCTTCCACCTCTTCCATACCCTGAAGACCGACCGGAAGGTCAGCTACTGGTACGGGGGCCGCTCCAAAGCCGAGCTCTTCTACACCGAGGAGTTCAACGAGATTGAGAAAGAGTTCCCGAATTTTAGCTACCATATCGCCCTCAGTGATGCTCTGCCGGAGGATAACTGGGACGGGATGACCGGCTTTATTCACCAGGCCGTCCTCGATAACTACCTCAAGGATCACCCCGAGCCGGAAGAGATCGAGTACTATCTCTGCGGCCCCCCGCTGATGCTACAGGCCGTCCAGAATATGCTCGACGACCTCGGCGTCCCCGAAGAGAACATCGCCTTCGACGACTTCGGAAGCTAAAACTAGAGAACCCCATTCAGTCAGGATCGGGCTCCCTCCATTATTCCAGTCAAGGGCTGCGCCAAGAGTGGGTGCGGCTTCGCGGGCCTTTTGGGTCATCCGCGTACATCTCCGTAATCTGCGGTACGCCTCAGAGCCGTCCGGCATC
>CAZQNE010000009.1:28353-63282 GCA_964594535.1 uncultured Lewinella sp. | reverse complement strand
GGATTTATGACACCGCGGATTACGCGGATGTACGCAGATTATTTGTGCGGGTGCGGCTTCGCCGGCCCTCTCGGTCATCCGCGTACATCTCCGTAATCTGCGGTACGCCTCAGAGCCGTCCGGCATCACTAGCGGCCGTGGATTTATGACACCGCGGATTACGCGGATGTACGCAGATTATTTATGCGGGTGCGGCTTCGCCGAACCTGCCGAATATCCGCGCTTTCATCAATAAACTCCGCGGGTTATTCCTTCAACCCCAAATGCAGAACGCTGTAGTAAAAGATCGTCCCGTACCCCAGCGCCAGCAGGGCGTGAAACACCACGAAGGTGGTATTCTGCAAAGTGAATGCACTGTACACCGCGAATACGAAGTAGATACAAAGCAGCCCCTCCCCGACCGTAATCAGGTTCAGGCTACCGGAGAGATACTTTCGTGCCGTCAGTTTATCACCCACCGAGCGGATGTTAAACTTAGGCGTACGTACGAAGGGGCTCTTCTTTCCCCGGTACCCCTGTAGCACGGCAATCGAGTTGTGTAGCGACAAGCCCATGCTGAGGGCTAGGAACAGGGGAAAGAGGAATAGGAATTTGAATACGGATTTCCCGAAACTGCGCTCCTTGTTCGCCACGCTCTGTACGTTGGCGACGTAGTAAATTCCGATCACCGACAGCAGCCCCGCCAGGAAAAAGGCAAAGAAATTTTTGCTGAACCCCAGTTCGGCCAGTTCCCCGAAGAGGTACAGTAGGGGCACGCTGAATACCCCGCACAGAAAAACGAACAGAAAAATCGAGGAGGCCAGCAGGTGAGCGGTCGCGTGGATCTTGTGCCCCAGCCCGATCTGACTGCGCCATACCCCCGGCAGCATTTTTTTCGCCGTCTCGGCTCCCCCCTTCATCCAGCGGTGTTGTTGGCTCTTGAAGCTATTCATCTCGGCCGGTAGTTCGGCCGGGCTACCGACTTCTTCCAGGTACCGGATGCGGTAGCCGGCCAGTTGGGCACGAATACTCAGGTCCAGGTCTTCGGTCAGCGTGTCCGGTTGCCAGCCCCCCCCGGCCTCGATGGCTTCCCGCCGCCATACCCCCGCCGTTCCGTTGAATTGCAGGAGGTGCCCGCCGCGCATCCGTCCGGCTTGCTCCACGGTGAAGTGCACGTTCAGCTGCAGGGCCTGTAGTCGGGTGATCAGGCTGTAATTTTGGTTCAGATGCTCCCAGCGGGTTTGTACTACCCCGACGGAAGGGTCGGCAAAATGGGGGACCGTCCGCCGCAGAAAGTTCGGGTCGGGCACGAAGTCGGCGTCGAAGATGGCGATGAACTCCCCGTTCGCCACCCCCATCGCATCCCGCAGGGCACCCGCTTTGAACCCTTCCCGGCGATTGCGGATGATTTGCTCGATCCGGAAACCGCGGGCCCGGTATTCGGCTACCTTTTTCGCGACCAGATCGACGGTTTCGTCGGTGCTGTCGTCCAGGATGTGAATCTCAAAGCGATCGCGGGGATAGTCGAAGGCCGCTACGGCATCGATGAGGCGACCGACGACGTAGAGTTCGTTATACACGGGCAGTTGCACGGTCACGAAGGGCCAAGGGGGCGCGGGGACGGTAGTACCACCGGGGCGGCGGCGCGCGGGTGCGCTGCTGACCGGAGAAGACGACCCGGTGACCGTCGATGCCAGAGCAGGGGGCCGGGTCTGGGCACCGTACTTCCTGCTTCCGAAGGCGACGTCGGCCAGTTTGTTCTCTTCCCCCTCCGGCCGGGGGCTCTGCGTGTAGTGGTAGAGTAGATTGAACTGCAGTAAGCAGTAGACGGTGATGTACAGTAAACTGACCGTGTATACCGCCAGTACCAGTAGGGCCAGTAGGGTCATGTTCAGATCAGTTTGAAGATGGTCCACAGAATCTTGTGGCCCGCCAGCAGGGTGCCCCGTACGGTCCCCGAAATTTTAGACGTCCCGATCCGCTGGCGATACCGTACCGGAACTTCCGTACACCGCAGGCCGGCCTTCGCGGCACGGACCTGCATCTCGACCGTCCAGCCAAAATCCGGGTCTTCCATGCCTAACCCCCGCAGCGCTCGGTACCGAATCGCCCGGAAGGGTCCCAGGTCCGTGAAGGTGTAACCGTAGAACAGGCGAATAAGATTCGTAGCCAACCAGTTCCCGAACACCTGGGGTACGGTCATACTGCCGGTCTCCGACTCACCGAGTGCACGCGAACCGATGACCAGATCGTAATTACCGTACAGGATAGGTTGGAGAAGGTCCGGCAGTTCTTCGGGGTAGTCGCTGTAGTCCCCGTCAACGAACACGACCACTTCCGGCTGCTCCCCGAGCGGTCGCTCGGCGATGTGCCGCATTCCCCGCAGACAGGCCGAACCGTACCCGGGCCGTCCTTCCCGGACTACCGTTGCACCTGCGTCCGCGCCCGCCTGAGCCGTCCGGTCCGTGCTATTATTGTCGCAGACGATCACTTCCCGGATCAGGTGGTGGGGCAATTCCGCGATGACCAACCCGATACTTCGTTCCTCGTTATAGGCGGGAATGATCACATCGACAATCGGTTGGGTGAGTGGCAAACGAACGAACCTTTCGCCTAAGATACGCTAGCTCAGGCCCCCGTCCACGCTGATCACCTGCCCGCTGACGTAGCTGCTCAGATCGGAAGCCAGGAAAATGCAGGCGTTAGCGATCTCTTCCGGGCGGCCGAAGCGCCTGAGCGGAATACTGCTCAGGTAGCCGTCGCGCACCTTTTCGGGCAGCTCGTCCGTCATGTCGGTTTCGATGAACCCCGGGGCGATCACGTTGCACCGCAGGTTGCGGCTGCCCATTTCCTTGGCGATGGACTTGCTGAAGCCAATGATCCCCGCCTTGCTGGCGGCGTAGTTGGCCTGACCGGCATTGCCCTGGATGCCGACGATGCTCGACATATTGATGATGCTGCCGCCGCCCCGCATCATGGAACGCATGGCGTGTTTGGTGAGATTGAAGACGGACTTCAGGTTGTTGTCGAGTACCGTATCCCACTGTTCCTCGCTCATCCGTAGCATTAGGGTGTCGCGGGTCACGCCGGCGTTGTTGACCAGTACGTGCAAGCCCCCGAAGTCGGCGACGACGTGTTTGATCAATTCCTCGGCGGCGCCATAGTCGGCGGCATCGCTCCGGTAGGCGCGCACCCCCTCCCCCAGCTCGCTGACGAGTGTTTCGGCGGGGCCGGCCGAACTGCGGTAGGTGAAGGCCACCCGGGCGCCGGCCTCCACGAACGAGCGGACCAGCGCCGAGCCGATGCCCCGGGAACCGCCGGTGATGAGGGCTATTTTGCCGTCTAACAAAGCCATACGTTTCTTACTTTTATTGGGTAGCGGGCAAAGGTAGGGTAAACTAAAAGGCCCGCCCCGCCCTTTTACCAACTCACTAAAACTCACGAGCATGTTCGGAGACATGATGAAGCAGATGGAAGAGATGCAGGCCAAAATGCAGCAGCAGCTGGCCGAGCAATCCTTCACCGCCGAGGCGGGTGGGGGAGCCGTCAAAGTGACCTGCGACGGAACGCGGGCCATCCAGAACGTCAGCATCGACCCCGAACAGGTAGACACCGAGGATATGGAGGCGCTGGAAGACCTCTTCGTCGTGGCCGCCAACCGGGCCCTGGAGCAGGCCGCCGCCTACGAGGCTCAGCAGGCCGGGGGAATGATGGACAATATGCTGCCCGGTGGACTGGGGAGCCTACTCGGCGGATAATGGAGGAACTCGCGGGAATCATCATTCTCGGCATCTTCGCACAGTGGTTCGCCTGGCGGATCAAAGTGCCCGCTATTCTACCGTTGATCGTTATCGGGCTGCTGGTCGGCCCGCTATCCACGTTGGTGACCGCCGACGGGAGTAAACTGATCAATCCCATCTTCGAAATGACGGGGCCGGACGGGGAGGGGCGAGGCCTCTTTCCCGGGGAGTCCCTTTTCTGGTTCGTCAGTCTGGCGATCGGTATCATCCTCTTTGAGGGGGGCTTGACCCTACAGTTCCGGGAGGTGAAGGAGACGCAGCGTTCCATCCTGCGTCTGATCTCCATCGGTAGCCTGATCACCTTCGTGGGGGCCGGGCTGGCGACTCACTTCATTATGGGCCTGGGGTGGAGCGTCAGCTTTCTGTTTGCCGCGCTCATCATCGTCACGGGCCCCACGGTGATTGCCCCCATCCTTCAGAACATCCCCCTCAACCGCAACGTCAGCACGGTGCTCAAGTGGGAGGGTATCCTGATCGACCCCCTGGGGGCACTGGTTGCGGTGCTCGTGTTTGAGTTTATCAGTTCTACCGACCACGGGCTGGGCTTCACGGGGGAGGCCGTGCGTACCTTCATTCAGATTATCATTTACGGCGGTACGCTCGGCTTTCTGGCCGGCTACGGTCTCTACCAGATTATCAAGCGGGAGTCGGTACCCCACTACTTGCTGAACGTATTTATCCTCGCCTACGTCCTGCTGGTCTTCGTAATCAGCGATCAGCTCGCCCACGAATCGGGTCTGCTGGCCGTGGTGGTCATGGGGCTGGTGTTGGCGAATAAGGATGTGCCGCGGATAAAGGAGATTCTATCGTTCAAGGAAAGCCTGAGCGTGCTGCTTATTTCCATCCTGTTCATCCTCCTGGCGGCCAATATGGATATGGACCAACTGCGGTTACTCACCGAAGACGGGCGGCCGCTGGCCCTGTTTGGCTGCGTCATTTTGGTCCTGCGGCCCCTGAGCGTGTTCATCAGCACCGCCCGGGGCAGCCTGAGCTATAACGAGAAACTGTTTGTCAGCTGGGTCGGGCCGCGGGGGATCGTGGCGGCGGGAATCGCTTCCCTGTTCGGGCTGAAATTGGCCGCCGACGGGGTACCGGGAGCGGAGTACATCACCCCCCTGGTGTTCATGGTCGTGCTGGGCACCGTACTGATCAACGCCACTACCGCCCGGCTGGTGGCCCGCCTGCTCAACGTCATTCAGGACTCTTCGAGCGGCGTACTTATCCTCGGAGCTAACGACTTCGCCCTCACCATCGGTACCTATCTGAAGGAGCAGGGCCGCGAAGTGGTCGTAGTAGACAGTAACCCGAGTAACATCCGGCGGGCGCTCGACCGCGATCTCCGGGGGTTGCTGGCCAATATCTATAGTTCCGACCTGAGTGACGAGTACGATCTCCTGGATGTAGGGTATATGTTAGCCCTGACCGGTAGCAACGATGTCAATCGATACGCCATCCGCCGCTACGAGGATATTTTCGGGGAGCGGGGTGCATACCGTCTGATCACGGCCGAAGAACTCAAGGGGGAAACGCCCGTCGAAGACCCGGACTACCTGTTCAGCCCCCAGGACGACTTCATCAATATGAGTGAAGCCCACCGGGAGGCGGCCAGTATTCACGAATGGCAGGTCGGCGACTACCACGAACTGAAGGAAGCCGTCGCCGAAGCCCACCGGGAGAAATACGCCGTGCCCCTCTTCGTGAAGTACGGGGACGGTAGTCTGCACATTCTGGCCGGCACCATCAAACAGGATGAGCTACCCGCCGGCCCCTATACCCTGGTCTACCTCGGGGTCAGACTGGAACCGGCACTCAGCGAACCACAGGAGGAGTTCGAGTCGGAGAGCTAGCCGGGGGCCCGAAAACCAGAAGGAGACCCCAGGCCGGACCTACGCCATAATAAAGCCGGGGCAGCCGCCGTTAAATCCACACCCTGCAACCCGATCCATGCGCACCCTCCTTCTCCTTGTTCTGCTCGGTTACCTGCTGCCCCTAGCGGCCCAGGACCCCGCCGACATCTTCCACAAAACGGTGGACGTGGACGGGGTCGATCGGTTGAGTTTCGATATTTATCCTAAGGACAGTCTGGAATTTCGGCGCTGGCCGGGCGACGATCTGCTAATCGAGACTACGGTTAGGATCAAGAACGTCAAGCAGGACATCCTGGACTTCTACATGCGGCAGAATCGTTACGTACTGCAACCCCAATTGGACGGGAACGCCATGACGCTGAGTAGCTTCGATACGAAACGCAGGTTGGTGAAGGGAACCGAGGGAATCGCCCAGGAACGGGTGATGATCGTAGTGTACTTACCGGAGGACTTCGAGCCGACCGACGATCGGGTCTTCGCGCGGGTAAGCCGTTAACCACCTGCGGAGAGTACGTACCTTGGCAACCGATGGCCCGTACCGTAGAAGTCACCCTGCCGCCCGCCCAACTACATGACCGACCCGCCCTCCGGCGCGTAGTGGCCAACAAGCTGCGCCGCCGCCCCGACGAATTGCCGGAACTGGAAATCGACCGCCGTAGCATCGATGCCCGTGGCCGTCAACCGATTTTCCGCCTGCGGGTCAGCGTGCCGGAGCCCGGTGACGACGCCGGCGCGGACTTGGGTCCTACCTTTCAGCTCCGGGACGTAAGCGGTGCGCCCGCGGTAGCCATTGTGGGATGCGGCCCCGCCGGTATGTTCGCCGCCCTGGAACTGATCGAGCTCGGGCTCAAACCCATCATCATCGAACGGGGGAAGGACGTACGGGCCCGCCGTCGCAGCCTCCGCGCCATCCAGCAATTCGGGGAGGTCGACCCCGATTCGAACTACTGCTTCGGAGAGGGCGGCGCCGGTACCTACAGCGACGGCAAATTGTACACCCGGAGCCTCAAACGGGGGAACTACCAAAAGGCACTGCAGACCCTGGTTCACCACGGTGCCCAGCCCGATATTCTGATCGACGCCCACCCCCACATCGGGTCCAATAAACTACCCGGGGTGGTAGCCGGTATGCGGCAGACCATCCTTAATCACGGCGGGGAGATCCGCTTCGGCCACCGGTTGGTGGACCTGGAGAAGGACTCGGACCTGCGGGCGCTGGTCATCGAGAACCCCCAGGGGGATACTTACCGCCTTACCGCGGCCGCCTACGTACTGGCTACCGGCCATTCGGCCCGTGACGTATATCGTCTGTTGCACCGACACGCTATCCGTATCGAAGCCAAACCCTTCGCGCTGGGCGTACGCATCGAGCACCCCCAACCCCTAATCGACCGCATTCAGTACGGACGGTCCCAACGTGAGGAAAACCTTCCCGCTAGTAGCTACAAATTGGTCGCTCAGGTCAGGGGGCGGGGCGTATTTAGTTTTTGCATGTGCCCCGGCGGCTTGGTCGTACCGGCGGCGACTTCCCCCGGTGAGATCGTAGTGAACGGCATGAGCCTGAGCCGTCGCGATAGCCCCTACGCTAATTCGGGAACCGTCGTAGCCGTCGAACTGGAGGACCTGACCCCCTTCGCCGCGGCCGGGGTGTTCGCGGGCTTGGAATTTCAGCGCCAGGTCGAGCGGAAGATGTTCGCCAGTGGCGACGGAAGCCAACGCGCTCCCACCCAGCGTCTGACCGACTTCGTCAACGGGAAGATCAGTGGCGACCTGCCGGCGACCAGCTACATTCCGGGCCTTCACGCCGCTCCACTACACGAGCTGCTGCCCGAACGAATTTACGGTCGACTGCGGGAGGGGGTTCGGGCCTTCGGGCGTAAGATGCGGGGGTATTATACCGAGGAGGCGAACGTGATCGGGACCGAAAGCCGGACTTCCTCCCCAATACGGATCCCACGCGACCGGAAGACCTACCAGCATCCCGAGCTGGCCTCCCTCTATCCCTGCGGCGAGGGGGCCGGTTTCGCGGGCGGCATCCTGAGCGCGGCCATGGACGGGCAGAACGTCGCCCGGGCAGTAGCCGTCAAGGTAGGCGCACCGTGATCCGGCTGGCCCGGTGGGTGGGGATGATACTCCTTACCGGCGGGGTCCTGTATTTAGGTTGGAGGGTGGACCGCGCCGATTTCTCGTCCCTGCTGTGGGCGTTCACCGCTGCTTTCGTCGGGTACGCGCTGATCATCCGCTTTTCCGGCGGGGGCGCGCATATTCCCATCGTGCTGGGCATACTGTTACGGATAGCCCTGGTCTTTGCCTTTCCTCTCCTGAGCGATGACGTGTACCGCTTCGTCTGGGACGGTCGGTTGCTGGTAGCGGGGTACAATCCCTTCGCGGAACTTCCCAGCTACTACCTGGAGGGCGGCGAGCGGGTGGAAGGGCTCAACGCCGAACTCTACGGTCAGCTTAACTCCCCGGACTACCACTCGATCTACCCGCCGGTGGCTCAGGGCGTGTTTGCCCTGGCGGCCTGGCTGGCTCCCGGTAGCATCTACGGGCCGGCGGTCGTCATGAAGCTATTTCTGCTCCTGGCTGAGTCGGGCACCCTATTTAGTTTTCTGCACCTGCTGCCGCGTTTCGGTCTCTCCCGGGACCGGCTGTTACTGTACTGGCTCAATCCGCTCATTATCGTGGAGATCGTTGGCAATCTGCACTTCGAGGGGGCCATGGTGTGTTTTCTGCTGGCGTCCCTGTACTTCCTGAGTCGAAGTCGGTATGGCGCGGCCGCAGGTGCGATGGGGATGAGTATCGCCAGCAAGTTGCTACCCCTGATGCTCCTCCCCTTCCTGCTGCGACGGTTGTGGCGGCGATCCTTCTGGGTGTACGGTTCGGTGCTGGCGGCGACCCTGCTGGTACTGTTCCTTCCCCTCCTGGCGGGGAGTGGGGTACTGAATGGCCTGGGGAGCAGTTTGGACCTATACTTTCGCAAATTCGAATTCAACGCCAGCCTCTATTACCTGGCCCGAGCGTACGGCTACTACGAGATCGGTTGGAATCAGATCGCACGCTTTGGGCCCCTGCTGGCCCGATTGGCCGCGGTGGGCATTCTACTGGGCGCCTACCTGGACCGGCGGACCGACTGGGCTAGCTTAACCGAAGCGTGGATGCTGGCCTTCGTTGGCTACCTGCTATGCGCCACGACGGTGCACCCCTGGTACCTGGCCGTTCCCATTGCATTGTGTTGCTTCACTTCCTGGCGGTTTCCGCTGGTGTGGTCCTACCTGATCGTACTGACCTATGCGAGCTACGCATCCGTACCTTACCGGGAAAACCTCTGGTTGGTGGGAGTAGAATACGGTATCGTGCTTATCTTCGCCCTCCGTGAATGGTATGCTATAAAAAATAAAGACCCGCACGGAAGCCGCGCGGGTCTCGGGGTGTAGCTTTAGCTACCGGAATAACTGGAACTTAGTGCGCACATTGCGCCGGTAAAAAAACCTTCAACATGGGTGGCGGAGAAAACCAACAATCTCGACCACCGAATCAAATGAACACGCTTTAGAAAAGTCCGGGGGAATGTTGCACCATTCCCTTTCGGTAATTCAAAGGTAGGGGGGCAACACGGGGGGGACTACCCCACGGCCGTGGGGTCAGGTCAGGGATGAGTGTTAAAATTTCCTCAACGCCAGTTTTCGGCGGGGTGAAGCTGTAGGCCCGCGGCTACTTCGAGCATCTTTTGGTAGGCGGCCTCGTATTCGTTGGGAATGTCGCCATCCAGGATCGCCTCCCGCACGCCATCTTTGATCAGGCCGACCTGCCGGCTCGGAGGGATGTTGAAGGTGTTCATTATGAGTTCCCCCGAGATCGGGGGTTGCCAGTTGCGCAGGTGATCCTTTGCTTCCAACTCCCGCATTCGCTCCCGCAGCCGTTCGTAATTCTTCAGGTACCGCCTGACCTTATGGGGGTTCTTGCTGGTGATGTCGCTTTCACAGAGCGTCATCAGGTCGTCGATATCGTCCCCGGCATCGAAGAGGATGCGGCGCAGGGCCGAATCGCTGATCTCCTCCTGCGTCAGGGCGATGGGGCGCTGGTGGAGGCCGACTAACTTCTGCACGTATTTCAGCCGATCATTCGGTAGCCGGAGCCGCCGGAAGATCTTCGGCACCATGCGTTCGCCGACCGCATCGTGGGCGTGAAAGGTCCAGCCCGCCTCCTTTTCCCACCGCTTTGTCTTAGCTTTCCCGATGTCGTGCAGCAGCGCGGCCCAGCGAAGCCAGAGATCGTCACTGCGGCGCGCGAGCTTGTCCACCACCTTAATGGTGTGGAGGAAATTGTCCTTGTGCTTGCGGCCATTGCGGCTCTCGACGCCACGCAGATCGGCTAATTCCGGCAGAACGTACTCCAGCAAACCGCTAGCTTCCAGTAGCCGAAAGCCCACACTGGGGCGGGGGGAAGCGAGAATCTTATTGAGCTCCGTAGCGATGCGCTCCCAGCTGATGATCCGGATCCGGTCCCGGTGCTCCCGGATGGCCGAGTAGGTTTCCGCTTCGATACTGAAGCCCAGCTGGGCGGCAAACCGGATCGCCCGCATCATGCGCAGGGGGTCGTCGCTGAAGGTCTTCCCCGGGTCCAGGGGGGTGACGAGGCGCTTGGCCTCCAGGTCCTCCAGTCCATTGAAGGGATCGATGATGGTGCCGTAGTCGGATTCGTTCAGACTGATGGCCAGCGCATTGATCGTAAAATCGCGGCGGTGCTGATCGTCAGCCAGGGAACCCGACTCCACGGAGGGTTTACGGCTGTCGCTGCGGTAACTTTCCTTGCGGGCCCCGACGAATTCAATGTCCAGGTCCCGGTGTTTGAGCGCCGCCGTACCGAAGCGCTTGTACACGGTCACCCGGCTACGGGGATGCAGGCTGTCGCCCACCCGCCGGGCCAGCTCGATACCGCTACCGACGCAGACGATGTCGAGATCCTTGCTGGGCCGGGCCAGCAGCCGGTCGCGGACGTACCCCCCCACCACGTAGGTCGGGAAGTTCAATTGTTCCGCCGCCCGCCCGATCACCTCGAAAATATTCCGCTCGTCGTCCCGAATCTGAAAAACCATAGGAGCGCGAAGATACGGACGGTCCCCGCTTTCCGAAAAAATGAGCGACCGGCCGGGCCCACGACAAAGTGTAATAAAATTTCTCACTCCCGCCATAGTGGAGTGGCGCCGCCTACCTATGCGCGAAAAACCGATGCGACGAAACACTCTACTCTTACGCGTATTCTTTCTGCTCACCCTCTTAGCCTGCACCCGCGCCCGCGCCCAGGACACCATCCTGCGGCAGACCTTCGCAGAAACGACCGACCCCGAACTGCCCTACCATCCGGACATTGCGCCCTACGGCACCGGCGGCCTGCCTACCTGGAATGTAGTAGAACGAATAAAGGGCATCGAGACGGCGGCAACCGGTGGGCACTTCTGGGCGGCCCGGGACGTGGACAATAGTCAGTCAGGCAGCCCCGTAAGCCGACTTTCCTTCCCCGCCGGCACGATCTGCCACCTGACCAAAGCCCGGTTCGTACTGGCCTACCGGGTCGTCGGATACGACGGGGGGGACGATCTGGGCTACGAACTCTACCAGGATGGATTTATCGCGGAGAGCGGCATCCTGGTGGATGGTCGGAACGGGGGCGGGGTTTCGACCGGTGGCTGGGTGTACGACACCATTGCCATTTCTGGAAGCGCGGAAACCGCTCGCCTGGTAGTCTATTTCGACCAGAACGGGGATGACGTCGCCGCCATCGACGATGTACAACTACTGGCCAGTGGCACGAATGGAAGCTGTACCCCCAAGTGTGGTATCCGGCTGGAAACCCCGCTGGCGGACTGCGATGGCTTCACCGCCGCAGCGGACCGACTGACCGTGCGCATACCGTACCGAGGCGCCGAAAGGGAGGCAAGAACAACCGTGGTCGGAGCAACCGTAGGGGGGGATGATCCGGCCACCGTGGCCGATGGCATCATCGAGGTGAGCGGACTGGTTGAGGGGGGTGACTACGCACTCACGATCGATGGGGGGGACTGCGCGCTGGAATTGGAACTGAGCTACCCACGGGATCAGTGCCGGCCCAGCAGCCTGGTCATTAACGAAGTGCTGGCGGCACCGGGGGAAGACATCAACGGAGACGGCAGCGTGACCCCGGCCGATGAATTCGTGGAGATTCTCCATACCGGTCAGGAACCCACGGACGTATCCGGCTATACCCTGCACGACGCGTCCAACTCGGGCGCCCGCTTCACCTTCCCGGAGGCGACCATTCTGCAGCCCGGGGAAAGCTTCGTGATCTACGCCGGCATGGGTAGCGGAGGGGGCATCGATGCCGCATGTAACCACGATATGTCCAGAGGCTTTCTGGGCCTGAACGACGATACACCCGAAACCGTAAGCCTACGCGACCCCAGCGGACGGGTAGTGGCCCGTGCGGCTTTTTCCGATGCTCCGGATGGGGAAAGCTTGGTCCTGTCTCCCGACGGAAACCTGGCCGGGGGCTACCACCCCCACACGCAGGTCGTGCCGGGCGAAACCTCTTCGCCCTGTGTGCAGGCGATCGCTTTGCCGGTGACCCTGACTCAGTTCACCGCTACGGCCGCCGTGCGCAGTATCCGGTTGGATTGGCAAACGGAGGAGGAACGCGATAACGAAAAATTCGTCGTCGAACGCAGCAAGGCCGGCGTGGACTATACCGTAGTCGGGGAGGTGCCGGCGGGTTCGGGGATTTATGCCTTCGTCGACGAGCAACCCCTGCCGGGATGGAACGTGTACCGCCTTCGACAGGTGGATTTTGATGGTCGGGAAACGGTATTCGGCCCGGTCAGTGCGCGCATCGATAGCGGGCAGGTCGATATGTACCCTAACCCCACCGCCGGGAGACTCTACCTGACGGGGGATATCGACCCCTCGGATCGCCTAGCGGTTTACCGGGCTGACGGGCAGCGGGTCGCCGTAGGAAGGGGTTCCGAGATAAACGTATCGGCCATCCCCGCCGGGGTGTACTACCTGCGCCTGAGGCGGGGCTCGGACGTTTCTTCCTGGCGCTTTATAAAGGAATAGACGATTTCGTGGATACGCGGCCGGATGTTGAGCGTGTAGATCGCGCGCCGGTCGCGGCTGGGATGGACGCGGTTACTCAGGAAGATATACAGTAGCTCGTGTTCCGGATCGGCCCAGACGAAGGTGCCCGTGTAGCCGCTGTGCCCGAAGCTGGAAGGAGAGGCGGCCGCGGCTACGGAACTGGCGGCGGCATCGTAGTCCGGCAGCGGTTTGTCGAAGCCCAGGCCGCGGCGGTTGCCCTCGTGGGAATACTGGTAGCGGGTAAATTCCGAAACCGCTTCCTGCGTCAGGTACCGCCGCCCCCCGTAGGTTCCGCCGTTAAGGAGCATCTGGTACAGACGGGCCAGATCGGTCGCCGTGGAAAAAAGCCCCGCGTTGGCGCTGACTCCGTCCATCATGGCTGCCCCCTCGTCGTGGACCACGCCGTGGAGCGTATCCATACGGAAGAAGGTATCGACCTCGGTGGGCACGATTCGCTCCCGGGGAATGCCGCGGTCGAGCGGGCGGTAGCCCAGGGTGGAACTCCCGAGGGGATCGTAGAACTGCCGGCGGAGGTAGGTGCGGTAGTCCTGCCCGGTACTCCGTTCCACGTAATCGGGAAGGAGGTAAAAGAGCAGGCCGGAATACGCGTACCGGCCGGGCGGGCGCAGGGGCGATTTCCGGATGGCCCGGTAGATGCGATCCTCCCGGTACTCCCGGTGCAGCCACAGCCCATCCGTCAGCCGGATCGGATAGCGCGCCGAACTATCCCGCCGCAGGGTTCGTCTGCGGAAGCGGTAATCGTTCGTGCGGTCGTTCTGCCACCGCCCGCTCCAGGGGTAGCGACCGTGCCCGCGCAGGGCAGTCTGCCAGTAAGGAATCCAGGGAAGCAACCCAGCCCGGTGCGCCAGGGCGGAGCGCAACGGAATGGTGGCTTTGTCGGTACCCGCGAACTGGGGGAATAGCTCGCCCAGCGGGGTGTCCAGGTCCAGTTCACCGGCTCCGTACTGTTGCATGAGCACGAGCAGTGCCGAACTGGTCTTGGTTATGGACGCCAGATCATACACGTCGTCGGCGCGCACCGGACGATGTCCGGAATAGGTGTGGTAACCGGCCGTGACGTGGACGAGCGGCCGGCCCCGGTGCCAAACGAGAACCTGAGCTCCGGGGAAAGCTCCGGCGGCAATGCCTTCCTGGAGTACGCTGCGAATCGAATCGGCGAGGGTGGACTGGGCGACCACGCTAAAGGACAGGAGGAAGAACGGAATGGCCAGTCGCATGGGTTAATATTTGGGCGCGGACGCAGGTGCAATCATTATCCAGGAACTGTGCATGATGGCCAGTAAATCGTCGTCTCTTTCCAGGCGGTGACCGAAGGTAAGGGGTGCATCCGCACTCAGCTGCGCCGTGGCGGTGATCAGGTCTCCGTAGCGGGCTTCGCGACGAAATTCGATGTCGATCCGTTCCGGTAGGTACTGAGTCAGGTGGTCCAGCCCGAGTGGTTCCAGGAGGAGTTCGACGTAGGCTGGATTGGTGAGGTGGTAGTTGAAATCCAGCTGGGCAAAACCGACGCGGAATGTCAGGACGTCCCCACCCGGTTCCGGTACCCGGACCCTCTTCCCCGGTGGCGGCAGGCAGTCCTGAGGGTCGGGCCAATCGGTGAGTCCATCCCTGACTTCGGCGGGAATGGGTTTGATGCGGCGACTGTTCACGTGCATGAGCGTCCAGACGGTCGTCGCGGATACGATCCGGTTTCCCCCGCTATCGAGGAGGTGAAAGTCGCGGTAGGTAACTAGGTTCCGTTCAATCCGGGTGGGGGCGGTCACGATGCGGATCTCCTCCCCGATACCGGGCCACCGGGTGGCGGTAAGCAGCTGCCGGTGTAGGACCCACGTCAGGCGAAAGCGGTCGATGAGGGTGTTACTGGAAATACCCAGTCGATCGGTGTTTCGCAGGGCCGCCTCCTGAAAGAATCGTATCAGGGCGGGGAGGGTCAGGCGGCGGTGAGTACCGACCGCGGCGGGGGATACGTAGGTAGTTAGGCGTTCGTGTAGGGAGGAATGGGATAGCACAAATTATAATTAATTAGGCGGGAGGGAACTTTTTGTATAGTTTTGGGGCGACTCAACTCAATAACGTGCGTATGGCGGCGACAGCGCGACCGCTCTTTCGTCCGGTACGGTTAGCCACCTACCGTTCGGAGGAGGAGGCGGCGGAAGACCAACCGGGATCGGCCGAAAATAACAACGGGGCGGTCGAAGTCGGCGGGACTATTCGTGCGGACTTTCCCGTGGCCGGAGCGAACCCGGCTGGTGGCTATTCCGATGGTTACTGCTTTCGCACGCTGTTCCGGGCGGGCAGGCTAAGCCAGACGTATGCGCTGTTGCGTTCGTTCCTACTGGAACAGGGCTACGGCGACGTACCCGTGCCCGCTACGGTGGAAGAACTGCGGGCCTTTCGTCTTCCGCCGAAACTGCGACACCAACTATCGCTGTTCGGTGAGGATGGCTACGTGCACAACCCGATTAAGATACTCTTTCCGCCGCCCGGGGGGCGGCGGGGGGAGCTCGTTCTGGAGCTATACAATGAAGGGGCGGAGGGGCATCTGCTTCGTTTTCACCGGCGGGAGGGGCGAAAAAGGTGATTATTTTCAGTAAACCGGGTCATCGCGGAACATTTTCTACCTTCGTTCAGGCAGAAAGCCCTAAAATTGCAGCTTAAACCTAGCTACCTGAACAAATCATCACGTCAGGCGATAGTACCCGTAGATGCTCATCCTACTGTGGGGTAGAGTACGCCCACTAATTGAAAACAACCAACGTCAAACCCGCAAATATGCTCAAGCACTTACTTTTAGTCTTCGCGGTTCTCACTTGTAGTATACCCCTTATTGCACAGGATGATCCGGCTGACGACGCCATGGAGATGGAACAGGCCAATATGAATCCGGAAAGCCCCTATCCCTGGGCCTTCGGGTTTAAGGTCGGAACCTCCGCCTTCGGGGGCGACCTCATTGACAACGACATCGTAATCTTCAACAGTGCCCAGCCCGCCGTCGGCGCTTTCCTGCGTCGTCGGATCAGCAATGCTCTGGCCCTTCGCTTATCGGTAGTATACGGCCAGTTGGTGGGTAACGACAACGACAGCGACGATCCCGTTCGCCGTGAACGCGGTTTCTCCTCGGAGACGAATATTATCGAGCCGAACCTATTGCTGGAGTTCACCCCCTTTCTGGGGAACCGGTACACCGATGACTACCGGTTCAAACCGGGCATCTCCCCCTACGTCTCCGCAGGTGTGGGATACGGTATTTGGGGTGACGTGGAAACTGACTACAATGAGCCTCAGAACGACCTAGCGGAAGAAATCGCTCAGGACAAGATCGAATCCGCCGACGAAACCGGTGGGCTAGTCATCCCCCTCGGAATAGGACTTCGCTACCGAATCAGCCCTCGTTCCACCCTAGGGATTGACTATAATTTTCGCATTGCCGGTACCGACCTGCTGGATGGCGTAAAGAACGCCGGTGACCCGCTCGATGACGATACCTACGCCTTCACGATGCTTACCTACAGCGTAGGCTTCGGTGCCCGGGATGCGGATAAGGACGGCATCAACGACAAGGATGACGAATGCCCCAGCCAGCCCGGCCCCGCCGCCACGAACGGTTGCCCCGATGCTGACGGTGACGGCGTAGCCGACAAGGATGACGAATGCCCCAACCAAGCCGGCCCCGCCGAACTAAACGGCTGCCCCGACGGTGACGGTGACGGCATTCCCGACAAGGACGACGAATGCCCGACCGAACCCGGTCCCTTCGCCACCAATGGTTGCCCCGACGCTGACGGCGACGGTATCCCCGACAAGGACGACGAGTGCCCCGATGAGGCCGGTCTTGCCGAGTTCGACGGCTGCCCCGACGGAGACGGAGACGGTATCCCCGATAAGGACGACGAGTGCCCCGCCGAGCCCGGACCCGCCAGCACCAACGGCTGTCCCGACCGCGATGGAGACGGTATCCCCGATAAGGATGACGAATGTCCCGACGAACCCGGCACTGTTGAAAACAACGGTTGCCCCGATCAGGACCGCCCCGAAAGCCGCGACGAGCGCGTACAGCGGTACAGTGAGCTAATCGCCGGCGAGGATTTCCAGAACATCCGCGTGGATTCCATCAACGGGACCATTGAAATCGACCGGATTTACTTCCCCACCGACGTAGCCAGTCTGAACCGCCCCGATCGTCAGATCATCGAGGAGATCGAGCGCTTCCTGAGCCTACCGGGAGCCGAGCAGTTCAGTATCCGCTACGAAGGCCACGCCGACTATCGGGCATCGGACGAGTACAACATGGACCTCTCCCAGCGGCGGGCGCAGTCTGCCGAGGACTACGCAGAGGACCAGGGTGTTCCCTCCACCAAACTGAGTACCATCGGCTTCGGAGAAAATCAGCCGGTTGGTGAAACGTTGCGGGAAAACCGCGTTGTCATTCCGGTAGCTATCGAACCTACTCGGATGATGAGTAATGAGTAAGCCACCCGGCTTATGAAACTGAAGGAGGGTGCTTCCCGCAGGGGAGCACCCTCTTTTTCACGTCACCGGGTCGGTTCGGTGGATAATTCGCACTTTTGTAGTAGGGAAGACACGCATTACAAACCAGGAGCAGGACAGACCTGCTACCAGCGGATGCAGCCGTAGGTAAGGCAGACGTCGTAGACGCCTCGCCGTATGCTGCCCCTGGGTAAAAGGGTTTCGGGAAATGGTTGAATACCGAGTTATCATCGCGGGGCAATTGGAGTTTGGTTCCCAACGGGCCTTCGACCAGGTCAGGGATCAGTATGCTCACCGGATGGAGCACTACTACAAGAATGACATTCTACTCAAACCGGAAGCTATTTTCCAGGACGACGAGCTCACCCTCGACGTACCCCGGACGGTACTCATCAGCACGGAACGGTTGTGGCTCAATACCCTGAATCTACTGGAGCGGGTGGTCACCTTCAGCATTGCCGGCAGCCTGAATCTGTGGCGCTTAAGTACCGGCGTGGTGATTGACCACCATAAACTGGAACCGAAGAGCGATCGGACGACGGTTCAGTTGTTCAACAAGGGGAGGGAACTGGTAGATCAGCGCGATCAGGAACAGGCCGCGCTGAAAATGATGACGAAGGTCGTCGGGCGGTTCGAGCGACACGCGCAGGCCTACGAGCGGCGGGGGCTGGTGAATTTCCGACTCGGCAATGTGAAGGATGCCATTTACGACTATACGAAGTCCATCTCCATCAATCCCCTGATGCCGGAGAGCTATTACGGCCGGGGCCTGGCCTACGTGCAGGAAGACCAGATGGAGGCGGCGGCAGCTGACTTCGAAGCGGTAACTAAAAACAGTATTCCCCATCAGTCCATCTACTGGAAGGCGCAAGTCGCCCTGGGGGATGCCTACCTGGCACTGGACAGACCACCTGACGCGATGCGCGTCTTCGGTATGTTCGCTAAGCGGAAGCAGCGTATCGCCAGCCTGGAGCGGTACGATCGGCGGGTAGCCTTTCAGCTCGGTAAGCTCTACCTGACCGCCGATCGTCCCCGGGATGCCATCACCGCCTTTGAAGCGGCCCTATCCGCGCCGGCGGATCGAAAAGCCCCTTCGGAGAGTGAAATCGAGCGGCATCTGAGCCAGGCAAGTGGGAAAAACGGCAATCCGTCATCCAGCTGATTCGCTGAACAAACACTTAGCAGGCCCGTGGCGCGTTAGTTTAAGACCGTAAGCGGTTCGTCATGCGTTGCTACTCCGTATTCTTCTTTCTACTCACGTTCAGTTTGTCTTTATGGACGCAGTCGCCCGCCAAACCCTTCAGGAGTAAGGACCTGAAAGAATTGGCCGCCGTGCAGTCCTTGATGACCCTGGAACGCTACGACGAGGCTAATACCCGGTTGGACAAACTGACCAAGCGGTATCCGGAATCCGCCGAGCTGCACTACCTGAGTGCGGAAATGGACCGCGGCCAGGGCAATTACGACAGCGCCATTGCGGCGATCGACCGGGGTCTTGACGTAGACACAGGCGATAAATCCTATGGGTACCGACTCCGGGCCGAAACCCTCACCGCGGCCAATCGCTACGTAGAAGCGCTGGATAGCTACCGGGATTATCTGCAAGCGGCCGAAGCCGCGGGGCGCCCCCAGAGTGTACGCAAGGCGGAAGAGATGCTCGGCGAGGCACGGCTAGCCGCCGATCTGGCCGCCGATCCTTATCCCTTTGAACCGACCCCCCTGGGTGCGGGAGTGAATACACCCGGCAGCCTCGAATACTTTCCGAGCCTGAGCGTGGACGGTCAGCGTCTGATCTTTACCCGGCGGGTGGAACGAAAACAGGAAGATTTCTTCCAAAGTATCCGACTGGCCGATGGGACCTGGGATCAGGCGGTCCCCCTGCCCGGGGTTAATACGCCCATGAACGAAGGAGCTCAGAGTATCACCGCCGACGGTCGGTACCTGGTATTCACCGGTTGCGGGCGCCGCGATGGGATGGGGTCCTGCGATCTGTACGAAAGCAGATGGCTGGGCAATCGGTGGTCGCGGGCGGAAAATATCGGGCCGGCCATCAATACGCGGGCCTCCGAAAGCCAGCCCAGTCTCAGCCGGGACGGTCAGTTGCTCTTCTTCGCCAGCAACCGGACCGGGGGGCTGGGCAAAGACGACCTCTACGTTTCCGGGCGCCGCCCCGACGGTAGCTGGAGCCAACCGGTCAACCTGGGCACTTCGGTCAATACCGCCGGCAACGACCGATACCCCTTCTGGGCGGCCGATAACCGAACCCTTTTCTTCACCTCCACCGGTAGGCCCGGACTGGGCGGTGCCGATCTGTTCCGGACCGAAGTGGGGGCGGGAAATAAATGGAAGGAGCCGGTAAATCTGGGCTACCCCATCAATACCTCCGGCGAGGAAACGAATCTATTCGTTGCACTAGACGGAAAAACGGCCTTCTTCAGCAAGGGGATCGACCGCGACGTGGACATCTACACCTTCAACCTTCCGGAAAAACACCGCCCGACCCCGGCGACCTACGTAGAAGTGGAAGTGGTGGATGACGAAACCGGTGAGCCCCTGCAGGCGGAAGTGCGCCTACATCCCCTGCGACAGGAAGGCAGCGTGTCCAGCCGCCCCACTGACGCTGCGGGGCGCTACGTTACCGTGCTACCCCTGGGCGTCGACTACGGCTTCGCGATCGATAAGCCCGGGTACCTGTTTTATTCCGATCGCTTCGTGCTGACCGGGGCTTACTCCGTCGACGAACCCTTTCGCCTGAACGTTCGTCTGAAACCGGTGACGGAGGACGTGGTAAGCGTAGAGGCTGAAGAGGATGGGGCCATTGCCCTTCGAAATGTGTTCTTCGAGACGGCCAGTGCCGAATTGCTGGACATCTCGACCGAGGAGTTGGATCGCCTGGTGGCGCTGCTCGCTAACCAGCCCGGCGTAGGCGTGGAAATCGCGGGACACACCGACGGGGTCGGTTCCGACAGCGAAAACCTGGAACTCAGCGAACGGCGGGCGGCAGCCGTAGCCGGGTACTTACGGGAAAAGGGAATCGAGGCCGACCGGATCAGCGTAGTCGGATACGGCGAAAGCCGGCCGGTAGCCAGTAACGATACCGAGGCCGGGCGGGCCCAGAACCGAAGGACCACCTTTCGGTTGCTGTTCTAGACCGTAATTTCGCGCCATGCCCGAAAACGATCAGGCCACCGCGCCTCTCCCGACCACTACCCGCTACGGGGCGCTGCTGGTCAGTGGGTTGTTTCATCCGTTGCTGGTACCTACCTATATCTTCCTGCTCCTGGCCGGCGTCAATCCATATCTGTTCGGTACCACGGCAATCGGGGAATCCCGGGCCATGAGTAATCTCCTCCTGATCTTTCTGGACACCTTCGTCATTCCGGTGGTGGCCGTGCTCATTATGGTCAGGCTGAATATGGTCAACAGCATCATGCTCCGGGAAAAGACGGAGCGGATCGGCCCCTTACTCCTCGTAATGGTGCTGTACTTCTGGATCTTCTGGAACTTCAGTAAGAGCAACCAGACGCCGACGATTTTCAACTCCTTCCTGCTCGGGGTCATCATCGCACTGGTGGGTGCTTTCGTCATCAACCTACTCGATAAGATCAGCTTGCACGCGACCGGTATGGGGGGACTGACGGCGGTAAGCCTGATTCTGGTCGCCCTCTACGGCCCCAACGGAATCTCGGTAGGGACCTGGACCTTCGGCCTACCGGTAATGGTTATCCTAACGGTAGTCTTTTCGGGTTGGGTAGGTATGGCCCGTCTTTCCCTCGGGGCGCACCGGCCGGTACAACTGTATGCGGGCTATCTACTCGGCTTCGTAGCTCAGTTCGTGGCGCTGCAAATTTACTATTGATGCACGGGGTCAACGAGGTACCGGAAGGAAACCAACTCGGAGAATCACCCCGGGTGATCGGCCACTATGTCGGGGAAGAGCCTGGCCCGCTAGTCGTAGCGATCGGGGGTATCCACGGCAACGAGCCGGCGGGGGTGCTCGCGCTGGAACAACTCTTCGACCTGTTACGGGAGGAGCCCCTGATCAACCCGGGCTTCGGCTTCCGGGGTGAGCTGCTGGCACTGCGTGGCAACCTGAGTGCCCTGCGTGCCGGGCGCCGGTACATCGATACGGACCTGAACCGCATCTGGCACCCCCTGCACCGCCGTCCCGACGAGCCCTATCCGACGTCCGAAGCCCGGGAGCTCGATAGTCTATTGGCTGCCATTGACCACGCTCTGGGGGAGTCAGCCGCCGATGAATTGATTCTCCTCGATCTGCACACGACCACCGCTACCGGTGGGGTCTTCGCCATTACGGGGGACGACCGGGGCAGCCTGATGCTGGCCTCGGAACTGGGAGTGCCGGTCATCAAAGGGATGCTGAACGGAGTGCAGGGCACAACGCTCAGCTACTTCCGTCAGGGGCGGTACGACCTGGAACGACCCTGCCGCGCCGTCACCTTCGAGGCGGGTGGCCACGACGATCCGAATTCGCCGATCTGCGCCCTCGCCGCCGCGATCAATTTACTCCGCGCGGTCGGATGCGTGCGGGATGAAGACGTGAGCACCCACCACGAAACGGTACTGCGACGGGCAGCCCCCCCACTGCCGCCCCTGCTGGAACTGGCCTACGTACACCGACTGGACCATAGTTCCGGTGATTTCGCAATGCGACCGGACTGGCACAATTTTGCCGCCATCGAGCGGGGGGAGCTCGTTGCCGACGACGGTAGGGGTCCCATTGCCGCCCCCTGTACGGGATATTTACTCATGCCACTGTACCAGCCCCAGGGCGAGGAAGGCTTTTTTATCGTGCGGGAGGTCAACTCTCCCAGCGGCTACTGACTATCGGGTGTATGCGGAAAATAGGTTTGTTCTTCGGTTCCTTCAATCCGGTACATACCGGACACATGATCCTGGCCAACTTCATGGCCACCCGCACCGAACTGGACGAGGTCTGGCTGGTGGTCAGCCCCCAGAACCCCTTCAAAAAGCGGGGGAGCCTGGCCCGCGATCACGACCGCGCTCACCTGGTCGAACTGGCTATCGGCGAAACCCCACGCCTGAGGCTCAGCAAGGTGGAGTTCGATCTGCCGAAACCGTCCTACACCATCGACACCCTGGCCGTACTGCGGGAAAGGTACCCGGCTTGCCGCTTTTCTCTCATCATGGGGGGGGACAATCTGGCCTCCCTGCCCAAATGGAAAAATGCCGACATCATCCTGCGCGACTACACCATCGATGTCTACCGCCGGCCCGGAAGCACGGACAGCGAACTGGCCGACCATCCCAGCGTGACCGTACACGACGCTCCGTTGATGCACCTGTCGGCCACCTACGTCCGCCAATGTATCCGGGAGGGGAATAGCGTTCGCTATTTGGTGCCGGATGCCGTAGCGGAGGAACTGGAACGCTCCGGATTGTATCGCTAAGCCCGCACCCGCGCGCCGCCGCCCGACAAATTGACAGTCCCCCCGGCCTGGAACGGTAGTTGAACCTATCCTACGGGGCGGGACCCAACCAAAATTATCTACGTATGCAAAAGGGCAACATTTCGGTACAGACCGAGAACATTTTCCCCATCATCAAGAAGTTCCTCTACTCGGATCAGGAGATCTTTCTGCGGGAACTCGTCAGCAACGCCACCGACGCCACCAGCAAACTGGTGACCCTGGCCCGGAAGGGAGAGGCGAAGGGGGACTTCAACGACAAGACCATCGACATCCTCGTGGACAAGGAGGCCGGTACCCTGACCATCCGCGACCGGGGTATCGGCATGACGGAGGAAGAAGTGAAGAAGTACCTCAACCAGGTGGCCCTTTCCTCCGCCCAGGAGTTCGTGGACAAGTACCAGGACGACGCGAGCATCATCGGTCACTTCGGGCTCGGATTTTACTCCGCCTTCATGGTCGCCGACAAAGTGGAGGTTGTGACCAAGAGCTACCGGGAAGACGCTACCGCCGTGCGCTGGATCTGCGAGGGAGACCCCAGTTACGAGATCGGGGAGGCCGAGCGCGAGATGCAGGGTACCGACGTGATCCTGCACATCAGCGAGGACAGCAAGCAGTACCTGGAGGAGGACGAGATCGAAGGGCTGCTACTGAAGTACTGCCGCTTCCTGCCGTACCCCATCCGCTTCGGTACCAAGACCGAGACGGAGTACAAGGAGTTCGAGGGCGAGGTCGCCGAAGGAGAGGAGAAGCCCGCCCCCGAAAAGATCGAAACGGAGGTCGACAATATCATTAACAATACCGAGCCGCTGTGGAAGAAATCGCCCGGCGACCTGTCGGACGACGACTATAAGGCCTTCTACCGCGAGCTGTACCCGATGGGCGAGCCCCCGATGTTCTGGATCCACCTCAACATTGACTACCCCTTCAATCTGACGGGTATCCTGTACTTCCCGAAGGTCAGCGGTAAACTGGAGCTGCAGCGGAATAAGATCCAGCTGTACAGCAACCAGGTGTACGTGACCGACGACGTATCGGACATCGTGCCCGAATTCCTGACGCTGCTGCACGGCGTGATCGACTCCCCCGACATTCCGCTGAACGTCTCGCGCAGCTACCTCCAGGCCGACACCAATGTCAAGAAAATCACCGGCTACATCACCAAGAAGGTGGCCGAAAAGCTCAATAGCCTCTTCAAGGACGACCGCGAGGCCTACGAGCAGAAGTGGGCCGACCTGGGCGTCTTCGTGAAGTACGGCATGATCTCGGACGACAAGTTCTACGACCGCGCCAAGAAATTCACCCTGCTGGAAAATACCGAGGGTAAGTTCTTCACGCTGGAGGAATACCGCGAGCGCATCGCCGAAAACCAGACCGACAAGTACGAGCGGCTCGTGGCCATCTATACCGCTGACGCCGACCGCCAGCACACCCTGGTGGAATCCGTAAAGGACCGGGGGTACGACGTCCTGAAGTTCGAGCACGCCATCGACGCCCCGACCATCCAGGCCCTGGAGCAGAAGGAAGAAAAGCTCAACTTCGTCCGCGTAGACTCGGCCACCCCCGACCAGCTCGTACAAAAAGACGGGGAAAAGGAGCACGTGCTGGAAGAAGAGCAGCGGGAAACCGTGAGCAGCCTCTTTACCGAAGTGGTGGGGGGCAGCGGCACCGTCGAGCTCAAGCCGCTGGACGTACAGGACGCCCCCGTGCAGATCGTGCGCAACGAATTCATGCGCCGCATGAAGGAAATGCAGGTGATGCAGGGCATGGATACCAGCATGTTCCCCGATAGCTACCAGGTGGTGGTCAACGCCAATAACCCCGTCATCCGGGAGCGGCTGCTGGAAGCGGACAACGACGAGGCGGCGAAGGAAAACGCGCAGTACCTCTACCAACTCGCCCAGCTCAGCCAGCAACTGCTGTCGGGTAAGGAGCTGAAGGACTTCATCGACCGGTCGCTGAAGATGCTATAGACCGGCCCCGGGCCGATCGGAAGCCAGCCGCCCGTAGCCTAGCGTTGCGGGCGGCTTTTTCGTTGCCGGGTGGCGAAAAAAGGGGGCGGATAGTACCTTTACGCTTCCTTGTTGCCAATCCGAGGCTGAACGGACCCCACAATTTCACCCCTTATGCGTTGTTTGTTGTTTTTTCTGATTCTGGTAATCAGCCTTCCCCTCGCGGCCCAGCGGAAAGGAAACCCGGCCCTGGCGGAAGAGGCCCCGCTTCGGCAACAGTTCGAGGATATGCTACAGGTGTCCAACCGCTACCGGGAGGGGAACCGGCAGTTCAAAGTCGTGCCCCGCGACTACCTGGACGCCTTTATGGCCAACGTGAGCGACTCCATTTCCACCTATACCATCCAGATTGACGAACTACAGCGCGAGCAGACCAGCCTACAGTCCCGCATCGACGAAACGGCCTCCGAGGTGTCAGACCGCGACCGGACGATCGGTGAGCTGCGGCGGGAGCGGGACACCGTATCGCTGCTCGGCATGCAACTGGCGAAGGGTACCTACAGCCTCATCATGTGGGGCTTAGTGATCGGCTTACTCATCGCTTTCCTGGTCGCCATCGCCAGTACCCGGGTGGCCGCCGGCAACAACACCGCCCTGATCCGGGAACGGGACAAACTGGCCACCGAACTGGAGGAAAGCCGCCGGAGCCGACTGACCGTGGAGCAGGAACTACGCCGCCAGTTGCAGGACGAGATCAACCGTCGAAATGCCTAGGGCGGGGACGCGGGTGCAGTGTAAGTGACAGAACTTGAACCTAGTTTTAAGGTTTTGGATACAATAGTCCGGCCCGGTAACGGGTTCTAGAAACCGTGATAACTGGTTTAGCCAACATATACATGAAGACACTACTCAGAACCCTACCCCTCTGCGGCCTCGTGCTCCTACTGGTGGGGTGTAACCGGGACAGCGACCGCTCCCGGACCACCAACTGGAAGTACAACGACGAAAAGTGGGGCGGCTACGAGCGTAACGACGACTTCGAGGGGCAGGAAACGCCACCCAATATGGTCCTCATCCCCGGAGGAACCTTCGTGATGGGCTATACCGAGGAAGACGTACCCTTCGACTGGGATAACATTCCCCGGCGGGTGACGGTGGCCAGTTTCTACATGGACCAGACCGAGATCAGTAATGAAGACTACCTGTTGTACCTCGATTGGACCGCCGATGTCTACAGTGAGTACCCGGAGGTACTGCAGCGGGCCCTCCCCGATACCCTGGTCTGGCGTGACGAGCTGGCCTTCAACGAGCCCTACGTAACCCAGTACCTGCGCCACCCCGCTTACGGTATGCACCCCGTAGTCGGCGTATCCTGGACCCAGGCCCGGGAGTACAGCCGCTGGCGGACCGACCGCGTCAACGAGGCTATCCTGATCGACAAGGGGATTCAGGAAGAGCGTCCCGACCAGGCCGGTAGCGATGTGTTCGTTACCGATGCGTACCTGGCCGGACAGTACGAGGGCGTGGAACGCAAGGGGAAGAAGGACATGCGAACCGGAGGCACCCGCCCGGTACGCATGGCGGACGGTATGCTACAGCCTGACTTCCGCCTCCCCACGGAGGCCGAGTGGGAATACGCCGCCCTGGCCCTGGAAGGATTACAGGAAAACGAAAAGGACGAGAACTACACCGACCGCCGTATTTACCCCTGGAGCGGGACCAGCCTGCGCTACCAGCGCCACGACAAGCACCAGGGTAAGATGTACGCCAACTTCAAGCGGCGTGCCGGTGACTACAGCGGGCTGTCCGGGAAGCCGAACGACGGAGCGATGATCACGACCAACGTGTTCGATAATTTCCCCAATGACTTTGGCCTCTACAATATGGCCGGCAACGTCAACGAATGGGTGCTCGACCTGTACCGCCCGCTGACGACCCAAACCCTCGTAGACGTAGAAAACCACGACCTCAACAGCTTCCGCGGTAACGACTACCAGAACATCAAGCGGGATCAGGACGGTGCCCCCGTAGAGAAGGACAGCCTCGGCCGCCTGGTCTACGTACCCGTGGAAGACGAGGACGTAGCCAACCGCGATAACTACAACCGCGGCCGGGTCTACGATTACCTGGACGGGGATGAGGAGAGCGGTGCCGAGTACGCCACCAACGAGTATACGCTCATCAGTGACAAGGCCCGTGTGTACAAGGGCGGAAGCTGGGCCGACCGCGCCTACTGGCTCAGCCCCGGTACCCGTCGCTTCCTGGATCAGGACCGGGCCTCGAGAACGATCGGTTTTCGCTGTGCCATGGTCCGCGTCGGTAATAGCTCCGGCGACGATGACCCCCAGGCCAACCGTTTCGGTATGAAGCCCGGAAAGAAAAACCGCCGCCGCTCCCGCCGGTAAGGCAGTACGGTAGCGCGTGAAGGAATGCTCCGCCCGAACTTTCGGGCGGAGCATTCCCATTTTGTCGGCTCAGCCATTAGCTTTACGGGATGAAGCCGCCCCTCCGTTCGACCACGGAACTGTACGCACGCTACCTCCAGCATCCATCCGTCAGTATCGACAGTCGGAAAGTACCTGCCGGGGGCATGTTCTTCGCCCTGCGGGGGGAGCGGGTGGACGGGAACCAGTACGCGGCTTCCGCGGTTGCCAACGGTGCCGCATTTGCCGTAATCGACGACCCGGCGGTAGTACCCGATAATCCGGGAGAGGCCGATCGGTACCTATTGGTCGAGGACAGTCAGACCGCGCTGCAGCAACTGGCTACCCACCACCGCTCCGTCTTCCGAATGCCCGTGCTGGCCGTAACCGGCAGTAACGGCAAGACCACCACGAAAGAACTGATCGCGGCGGTGATGGGCCGCCAGTATCGGGTACACGCCACCCCCGGGAATTACAACAACCACCTGGGGCTACCGCTGACCATCCTGAGTACCCCGCCGGGAACCGAATTTTTACTCCTGGAAATGGGGGCCAACCACGTGGGGGAGATTGCCGCCCTGTGCCGGATCGGCCGACCTACGCACGGTCTGGTCACCAATATTGGCGATGCGCATCTGGAGGGATTCGGGGGTCGGTCCGGCATCATCCGGGGGAAGGGAGAACTCTACGATTACCTGGCCGCCCACCGGGGCATCGCCTTCGTCAACGGAAATGAAGAGCATCTGGCCGATATGGCAGCCGGGGTGGATCGCGTCATCCATTACCTGGACAGTGAGCACCCGGCCCCCGAAGTACCGGGTATGGAGATCCGACCCGATGCCGTCAGTCCGAACGTTGCCGTTTCCTTCCTCTCGGCCGGCGAACTAATTTCGGTGACGACCCACCTCAGTGGACGGCACAACCTACAGAATATCAAAACGGCAATCGCGGTCGGTAAGTACTTCAAGGTGGCCGGCCGGCAGATTGCCGCGGCGCTGAAGGATTATCGACCCGACAATCACCGCAGTCAGTGGATGACTCACCGGGGTGTTCGCTTTTACTGGGACGCCTACAATGCCAATCCCAGTAGCGTGATGGCCGCCCTGGAGTCCTTCGCCGCCCTTACCAAGCCGGCCGATAGCGTCGTTATTCTCGGGGAAATGCTTGAACTCGGCGCAGCCTCCGAAGCGGCCCACCGTAGCGTCGTACTTAGGGCGGGGCAGGTAGCCCGTACCGTTTTGCTGGTCGGTGATCAAATGCGGGATACCGCCCGCGAATTCGACCGCCCTCACTTTGCCGACAGTACCGCGCTGCGGGATTGGTTCTGGGCGGAGCAGTGGGAGGGTAAGCAAGTGTTCGTCAAGGGAAGCCGGGGCAACCGGCTGGAGCGACTGCTGGATCAGGATACGGGCAGCTCTCTGGAATAAGTGGCGCGGGAAACCGGTGAGGCATCCTCGGAAAGGGGCTCCCCCAGATAGTACAGCCGGTCGCCGGCCGAGACGGACAGCGGAATATCATTAGCGGTAATAAAATTGATGTCGCCGTACGCCTCGCAGCGCAGGTAGAGCGGGATGATCTTTCGCTCGCGGAGCCGTGCCAGTAGCGGATCCAGCTCATTTTCCCCCCGGATCGTTACGTAGTGGACGGTATCCACCGTGCGGGCCAGCCGGTTAAAGAGTAAATAGCTGGCGTACTGCCCGAATAGTGCCTCCCGACTGAATCGCTGCACCTGAATCTCCTTGCGGGTAATGAGCCGGTAGGTCCCCCGGATGCCCTCCCGGCTCCGGTAGGCGTTCAGTAGGTAGAAGTTGTCTTCGTCGTTTCCGGTCAGGGCCAGCACGTAGCCGATGTCGGTCATATCCACCAAACTGTCCAGTTCGTCGGAGTCCACGGGGGTTACGATTGCCGTCAGGTTAGCCTCTTCGGCGACGTCGGCCTCGGCCCGGTTCGGGGTGACGAGTACGACATCCCGACCACTATCCTGGAGGGAGGTCGCCAGAAAACGGGCCCCCTCCGCGGCACCGAAGATGAGTACGCCACTCCCCTCCGGCAGACTGACCTTCAGCTTACGCGCCAGCAGGCCCGCCAGGGTGGCGTTCAGGAGTACGGTACCCAGTACGATGAGGAATACCAGGGGGGTGATGTATTCCGCCCCGGGCACGCCCTCCTTGGCCAGTTCGATACCGAATAGCGACGCCACCCCCGCCGCCACGATGCCCCGGGGGCCGACCCAGCTGATGAAGGCCTTATCCCGCCAGCTCAGTTCAGAGGTGGACAGGCTCCAGAATACCCCCAGGGGCCGGGCCAGAAACACGACGATCAGAAAGACCAACAGGCTCTCCTGGCTCAGCACCAGCGTGATCTGGTCGACGGTCATATTGGCCGAAAGCAGAATGAACAGGAGGGAGATCAGGAGTAGGGTCAGGCTCTCCTTGAAGTCGAGAATATCGTGCAGGAAGGGCACCTCCCGGTTGGCCAGGTAAGCACCCATCACTACGGTGGTCAACAGCCCGCTCTCGTGGGCGATGACATCGGAGAGCAGGAAGGCCAGTACCACGAACCCGAGCGTCACGATATTCAGCAGGTAGCGCGGGACGTACAGGCGCGAGATCAGCAGAAAAAGCAAGTGCCCTACTACAAAACCTAGCCCAATACCCACCAACCCCGACTGGACGAACTTAACCAGCGCTTCGTAAACCGTGGCCTCCGGATGATAATAAGCGAGGATAAAATTATAGAACAGCACGGCCAGGAAGGCGCCCACCGGGTCGATGACGATACTTTCCCACTTCAGCACGGTCGCTACCTGCCGCTTAACGTTGATCTGCCGCATGATAGGTGCGATCACGGTCGGGCCGGTTACTACGATCAGGGTAGAGAATAGGAAGGCGATCTGCCAGCTCAGCCCGATGATGAAGTGGGCGGCCAGCCCCGCGACTACCGTGGTCGTGAAGGCCCCGTAAGTAGTGAGTCGGAAAATGCTATCCGCCAGACCGCGTATTTCTTTCAGGCGCAGGGTCAACCCCCCCTCGAAGAGGATCAGCCCGATCGATAGGGAAACGAAGCTATACAGCAGGTTCCCCGGGAAAAGCCCGGTACCCGCCTCGCTGTCAAAGCGGGGGTTAAGCAGCCGGTGGTCGGTGTACCACTCCCAACCGGGGCCGATGAGGATACCCGCCAGAATCAGGGGCAGGATGGCCGGAACGCGAAACCGCCAGGCTAGCCACTGCGCCACTACGCCGATGATGATCAGGCCTCCAATTTCGTACATGGAAGTAAATCGCCAGCCGTGGCGAGTTGTTTAATCGGCCGCCCGGCCTATCTTCACCGGCCACACCCGACCAAACTAAGCCCCCTTGACCCGCCAGCAATTCGATGCTTCGCTCACCGAAGCCCACCCCCCCGGCCACCTCGGCCCGGCCCTGTCCTCCCTCTGGTGGATCGCCAACAACCACTGGCAACGGGCCCACGATCTGATCGACGGCACCCCCGGCCCCGATGCAGCCTGGCTCCACGCCCACCTCCACCGCGTGGAGGGCGACCAGATGAACGCGGACTACTGGTACCAGCGCTCCGGCCGGGACCGCCCGAAGGATGGGATCAGCCAGGAGCGTGAACGCATGCTCGCTTATTTTCTCGCCGAATAAGAAGGGCCCCATTCATCCGTTATTTATCCTAAAATTTGGTATGCGCATCCTCGTTTTACTCTGTACGGCGCTCTGTCTTTCCTACTGCGCCCGCCCGGTTGCTTCTTTCGTACCCGCCGACCGGTCGGTAGCGGCCGCCGATACGGTACGCTTTGACAACGATTCCGAAAAGGCGGCAACTTATTTCTGGGATTTTGGAAATGGAGCTACGAGTACAGACGCCGAACCCAGCATTCGCTATTTCCGTTCCGGTGATTACACCGTTTCCCTTACGGCGACGAACGAAAAGGGCAAATCGCGCACGACCACTCAAACCATTAACGTGACCCCACCCCCAGAATGCCTGATCCGCATCCAGACCCCCCAGGGGGACATGCTGGCCCGACTATCCGACCAGACCCCGCAGCACCAGGATAACTTCGTTAAACTAGTAGAGGAAAATTTCTACGACAGTCTGCTCTTCCACCGGGTGATCGAGGGCTTCATGATCCAGGGCGGTGACCCGAACAGCCGCAATGCCGCCCCGAATGCCCGCCTCGGCAGCGGTGGCCCCGGCTACCAAGTACCCGCCGAGTTCGACTCCGGCCTCGCCCACGTAAAGGGGGCCATTGCCGCGGCCCGCACGAACAACCCCCAGAAGCTGAGTTCCGGCTCCCAGTTTTACATCGTTCACGGCCGCCCGGTCACCGAGGCGGAGTTGAACCGTCAGGAAAGCCAGACGGGCGTGAATTACCCCAGCGAAGTCCGGGAGGAATACCTGGAACGGGGCGGAGTTCCTTTCCTAGACCAGAATTACACCGTATTCGGTCAGGTCATCGAGGGGTTGGAAGTCATTGACAAAATTGCCGCCGTCACCACCGGAGCGGGCGACCGCCCGCAGGAAGATGTGCCCATGAAGATAACGCTGGTCCGGTAGCACGCCCTATATTGCCCCCGCACAAGCTTGCGGCATGAAGAAAGATACGGTAGTACTGGGGGTGGACGTAGGCGCGTCCGGCTTCAAGGGCGGCCTGGTCGATATCAAGACCGGTACCATGGTGACCGAGCGGTTCCGCTTCGATACCCCCCAGCCGGCGACCCCCGCGGCCATGGCCTATACCTTCCGCCAACTGATCGACCACTTTGACTACCGCGGCGTCGTGGGCGTCGGATTCCCCGCGGTCGTGCAGCGTAACGTCGCCCGCTCAGCCTCCAATATTGATAAGGGGTGGATCGGTACGTCGATCTCCGAGACATTCGGAAAGAACCGCGACGTATCCATTTATGCGCTTAATGACGCCGACGCGGCCGGCATCGCCACCATGCACTTCGGCACCGGGCGATCGCATAAGGAGGACGGTACCGTGGTCATGATCACGATCGGTACGGGCCTCGGCGGGGCCATGTTCCTGGATGGGGAGCTCGTACCCAACTTCGAGCTCGGGCAGATCTACCTGAAGGGTATGGACATCGTGGCCGAAAAGTATGTCTCCAATCGCGTCCGGAAAGACAGCAATATGGACTGGAAGACCTTCGGGAAGCGGCTGAATAAGTACCTCAAGCACATCGATTTCATCCTGAACCCCGATCTGATCGTACTGGGTGGCGGCGGCAGTAAGCACTTCCCGGAGTATAAGAAGTACCTGAACTGCGGCTGCGAGATCAAACCCGCCGAAATGCGCAACACGGCCGGTACGGTCGGTGCGGCGATGTACGGCTACCGGCGGCACCACCGGAAGGTGGCGGCGGTGTAGAATGTTTAATTCTCAATATTCCAACTAGCTCCCTCCTTTCCGTCTTTCACCGTGATGCCGGCCCCGGCCAGCGCGTCCCGCAACTGATCGGAGAGCGCCCAGTTCTTATCCGCCCGGGCCCGTTGGCGGATATCCAGGATGATTTGCATGGCTTTGTCCAGGGCATCGCGGTCCTTCGCACCTGCGTCCTCGCCCCGTTGCTTCAGGCCGAATACATCGAAGAGCAGGGTGCCCAGTCGGGTCCGGAAATCGGATAGGGTGTCCTGGCTAACCTCATCTAGGGAAAGCTGCCCCCCCTTCAGGGCATTGATTCGGCTGACCAGTTCGAATACCCGCGCCAGGGCTTTGGGGGTGTTGAAGTCGTCGTCCATCTCGGCGTAGGCGGCGGCGAGTCCCGCCAGCAGTTCTTTTCCGACCGTTCCGTTCTGGGCTCCCCCCTTTCCTTCTAGCTCCCCCAGGGTATCCCAGGCATCGAGCAGGCGGGTGTATCCTTTCTGGGCGGCCTGGAGGGCACCGTCGCTCAGGTCCATCGTGCCGCGGTAGTGGGTCTGTAGCATAAAAAAGCGGATCACCATCGGGTCGTAGCCCCGGGAGACGTGCTCGCTATCGCCGCTGAAGAGTTCCTCTGGGGTGATGGTGTTGTTGTCGGACTTCGACATTTTCCGCCCGTTCATCAGCAGCATGTTCGTATGCAACCAGTAGCGGGCGCCCCCGTGTTGGCAGGCGCCGACATTCTGGGCGATCTCGTTTTCGTGGTGGGGGAATTTGAGGTCGTTACCACCGCCGTGAATATCGAATTCCGCGCCGAGGTACTTCGTGCTCATGGCCGAGCATTCCAGGTGCCAACCGGGAAATCCGGGCCCCCAGGGGCTGTCCCACCGCAGGATGTGATCGTCCTGCGCCCGCATCCAGATGGCGAAGTCGGAGGGGTTTCGCTTTTCGTCCTGGGCTTTGAGTTCCCGGCTTTCGGCCAGTAGTTCGTCGATCCTGCGCCCGCTGAGTTCGCCGTAGCGGTCGTCGTTGGCGGCATTGTAGGCGGCCACGTCGAAGTAGACCGATCCGTTCACCTCGTAGCCGTAGCCATTATCGATGATCTCGCTCACCATATTGATCTGTTCGATGATGTGGCCCGTAGCCCGCGGCTCGATACTGGGGGGCAGGGCATTGAAGGTCCGCATCATATCCTGAAATTGATTGGCGAACTTCTGGGCCACTTCCATCGGTTCCAGTTGTTCCAGGCGGGCGCCCTTGCTCATCCGATCTTCGCCCTCGTCAGTCAGGTGGCCCACGTCGGTGATGTTGCGCACGTAGCGGACCCGGTACCCCTTTGCCATCAGGTAGCGATAGATGACGTCGAAGCTGACGAAGGTGCGGCAGTTGCCCAGGTGGACGGGGTTGTACACCGTGGGGCCGCACACGTATAGCCCTACGTGCCCCTCCACTATCGGATGAAAAACTTCCTTACTTCGGCTAAGGCTATTGTACAGGGTCAGTTCGCTGGGCATACGTATGGTTTAGTGGCGGCAAAGGTAACGTGCCCTATTCCTTCGCCGGATAGTCCTGCATCTTCAACTCCCAGAGGTAGCGGCTCGCGAACGTCCGGTAGGGTCGCCAGGGCTCGGCCGCCGCGGTCAGTGCCGTGGTGAGCGCTTTACCCTTCAGGTGGTCGAGTTCGAAGAGGGCCACCATATTGCGGCGTACGACCAGATCGTCCAGCGGGAGTACGTCCGGGCGTCGCAGTACGAACATGAGTACCATCTCGACCGTCCAGCGGCCTACGCCCTTGATCTGGGTCAGCAGGTCGACCACTGCCTCGTCGGAGAGTTCCTCCCAGTGCAGGGCCAGTAGTTTTCGCTCCTCCCAGAACGTGGCTACGTTCTGTAGGTAGGCCGCCTTGGAGCGGCTCATGCCTACGGCCCGCAGGTCCGCCACGGAGAGGGCGAGAAGCCGCTCCGCGTGGGGGTAGCCGTCGGGAAAGAGGCCGAGGAAGCGGCCGAAGATCGTCCCGGCGGCCCTGCCGCTCAACTGCTGGTAGGCGATGGAGCGCAGGAGGCCGAAGTAGACGTCGCCGTCGAAGTCGGGGCGCTCCTTCGGGGTGAGGGTGGCTACCAGCGGGGCTAACTTAGGATCCCGGGCTAGGTGGGGATTGGCTTTTTGGAAGCTCAAGGGGATTTACGATTTACGATGTACCATATATGATTTTCAATTTGCGGCTCTGCTCTCCTGGATTTACGATTTACGATGTACCATTTACGATTTTCAATTTGCGGCTCTGCTCCGCGGGCTTTGCCCGCCTCGTCAATCCGGGTCAGCGCAAGCGGTAGCCCCGCACGAGCGCAGCGAGCATCCCCGCAAATTCCCAATGGTACATTATAAATGGTAAATCGTAAATTCCCTAGCCTAGCCCCGCACGAGCGCAGCGAGCATCCCCGCAAATTCCCAATGGTACATTATAA
>CAZQNE010000009.1:0-28253 GCA_964594535.1 uncultured Lewinella sp. | reverse complement strand
ATGGTAAATCGTAAATTCCCTAGCCTAGCCCCGCACGAGCGCAGCGAGCATCTCCGCAAATTCCCAATGGTACATTGTAGATGGTAAATCGTAAATTCCCTAGCTCCGCGGACTAACGCCTTCGTAGTGCTTCCGGGTATCGGCCTCGGTAATCGGGTCACCTCCCTGGGTGGTCGCCTTCACCACGCGACCGACGAAGAGCAGGTGGTCACCGGGGGTGGTGAGGGCGTCTTCGAGCGTGCACTCGAGGGTGGCAACGCCGCAGTCGAGCAGGGGGGCACCGGTTTCCCCTTCCTGGTAGGAGATGCCGTTGACGGAGTTATTGCTGTAATCCACCTCCGTCTGCTGGGCGAATTTTTTGATCAGTTCCTCGTCGTCCCTACCGAGTACGGTCAGCGAAAAGAGTTGGGCCTTCTGGATGGTCTCGTTGAGGTCGCTGTCCTTCTGGACGGCAATGGTCAGCAGGGGCGGATCGAAACTCGACTGGATGGCCCAACTGACGGTAGCGGCGCTGACCCAGTCCTCGTCGCGGGTCTTGAGGTCTTCACCCTCCTTGCGGGTGGCCACGATGTAGTAGCCGTAGGAAAGCTGCTTGAGGGCGTTATCTAAGGAGGAGTTGGCGGAACGATCGGCCATGGAGGTATCTGATTTTTGGTTGTAAGTACATCAATCCAACGGGGCGCAAATTGTTGATGTTCGGCGGATTTGTCTGCGGGATAACGTAGCCGGCGGTCGTAATTTGTTCGACTTGTTCGTTTACCAGTTTAGTTGGCACCTGCGTCCGCGCCCGAAATCCCGAAGCCATGAAGTACTTCCCTCTGCTGCTATTCCTGCTGACCTTCTCCTGCGAGGATGATGACGACCCCCGGCTAGTCGAACCACTGGCGGACCTGATGGTCGATTTCGTAGCCGAGTACGACGACCGGCCCCTGGCCATTCAGAGCGAAAGCTACGCCTACCCCACCGGGGCCGAACTGAAGGTGCTGTTGTTCCAGTATTACATCTCCGACCTGGAACTGCTACCGGCCGACGGGAGTGACCCGGTGCTCCTGAATGAGATCGACCTGCTGAAGTGGGAGGGCGCGGGCGCGGGTGCAATGCAAACCGAAACGTACCGGGTACCCCGGGGTGCCTACCGGGGACTGCGCTTCGGACTGGGCGTGAAACCGAGCCTGAACGCTATCGACCCCAATAACTTCGCCGCCGACTACATACTCAACGAAACGGAGTTCTGGAATGCCACGGCCCGCTACGTTTTCGCCAAGATCGAGGCTAATGCCGACCTGGAAAACGACGGTACCTACGATACCGGACTGAGCTACCACATGGGGGCCGACCCGCTGTATACCGTGCTCACCTTCGAGCGTGACTTTACCGTAGGCACCGGCAGCGAAACCCGCCTCTCGGTAGTCGCCGACGTGCTGGCGGCGCTGTCTGGCAACGGGAATACCTTCGATATCGCCGACCCCGCGAAACAGGCGGTCCACGGGGGGAATCAGGCCGTGGCTCAGGATATTTGGGAGCGGCTGGCCGGTGGGTTCGTGCTGGAGATAACGGAGTAGGGCGTGCGTTGGGGGTACGTCATACTGGCTTTGCAATTATTGGGATGCGCGGAAGAAAATCCGCAAGCGTCAGTCCCCTTCGCTGCCATCATCGAACCCGCGAACAATCCTACCACCCCGCCCGGTATTGAACTGGGGCGTACACTCTTTTTCGATCCCTCCCTCTCGGAAGACGGCACGATCAGCTGCGGCAGTTGCCACCGACCCGAACTGGCCTTCACCGACGGGCGGCGGGTCAGCACGGGCGTTTACGGCCGACAGGGGGCACGCAACGCCCCGGGTCTGACCAACATCGGTTACTTCCACCGCCGGCTATTCTGGGACGGCCGCGCCGCTAACCTGGAAGAACAGGCCCTCCATCCCATCGGAACGCCGGAGGAAATGGGCGGCAGCTGGCCGGAAGTGATCGCGCGTATCCAGGAAGATACGGCCTACGTAGCGGCATTCCGCGAAGCCTTCGGGACGCCCGCTATCGACTCGCTACGGGTGGGGCGAGCCCTGGCGCAGTACCAACGCAGTCTGGTGTCGAGCGACAGCAAGTACGACCGGGTGCTACGGGGGGAAGCGAACTACACCGAGCGGGAACGACTGGGCCACGCCATCTTTTTCGACCTGGCCGACGACCCGGACGGGCCCTTCGCCGGACTACCGAAGGGGGAGTGCGCCCACTGCCATACGCCGCCCCACTTCAGTAACCTCGGATTCGCGAACAACGGACTGGACGGGGCGACCGAACTAACGGACTTCCCCGACCCCGGGCGGGGAGCCGTGACCGGGCGGGTGTACGACAACGGACTCTTCCGCACCCCCGGCCTGCGCAACGTGGCCCGTACGGCCCCCTACATGCACGACGGCCGCTTCGCTACCCTAGCAGAAGTAGTAGAGCACTACGACTCCGGGGGCCACTACGCCGAGAACCGCAGTCCGAATATTCGTCGGCTGGGGATGAATACGGAGGAAAAAGCGGCCCTGGTCGCCTTCCTGCTGACCCTTACCGACACTTCCTTTGTTAGTGCACGGTGATGCGGCGACTCGCGATCGGTTTCGGTATACTGGGTATCCTGCTCGTAGCGGCCTGCCGGCCCGAGCCCGGGGGCGGTGAGCTACCGGATGGGGGGGACATCAGCGGCCCGAACCGCCCTACGCCCTACGCCCTGGAGGTCCCCGCTTACCTGCCGGCCCCCATCGTCGACCCGGAGAACCCGCTCTCGGTCGAGGGCATCGAACTGGGGCGGCACCTCTTTTACGATAAGGACATTCTGAGTTCGGACGGATCCATGTCCTGCGCCAGCTGCCACCGGCAGGAACTGGCCTTTACCGACGGGCAGCGGACCTCCCCCGGGGTACGTGGCGAGCCGGGTACCCGCAATGCCATGTCGCTGGTTAACCTCGCCTTCAATCCGAACGGCTTCAACTGGGACGGTGACTCCCCCCGCCTCTGGGAGCAGGCCGTTCACCCCGTCGAAGATATGCTGGAGCTCGACAACGACTGGGAGGAGGTGATCCGCAAACTCCGGGAGCACGACGACTACCCGGCCCGCTTCCGGGCGGCCTTCGGGATCGACCGCACCGAGGAGATCAGCCAGGAACTGACCGTGAAGGCCCTGGCGCAGTTCCAACGCACCATCATTTCGGCCGATAGCCGGTACGACCGGGTCGTCTACCGGAACACGGAGTTCTTTACCGAGCAGGAGCAGATGGGGGCCGAGCTGTTTTTCGTCGAAAACGTGCCCCCCGGCGTACTCCACCCGGGCTGCGGGCACTGCCACAACGCCCCCGGCTTCGGTGACCAGAAATTTAAAAACAACGGCATCACCGACGTGGCTTCCCTCGATGACTTCGTGGACAGGGGCCGCGGCTTCGTTACCGGCAGCCGCTTCGACAACGGGAAATTCCGGACCCCCACCCTCCGCAACATCGCCCTTACGGCCCCCTACATGCACGACGGCCGCTTCGCTAGTCTGGAGGAGGTGATCGACAGCTACGCCGCCGGCGGTCACGGGGTGGAGAACGAGGACCCCAACATCACCGGCTTTCCGCTGACCGAGCGGCAGAAGCGGGCGCTGATCGCCTTTCTGCATACGCTGACGGATGAGTCGCTGCTGACCGACGCGCGGTTCAGCGACCCCCACCGGTAGCGGCCAATGTGTCGCATATTTGAGCTACCGTGTCCGTAGCTCCCCTTTCGTTGCCCCCCGCCGCCCCCCTGAACCGCCGGGATCTTTTCGCGCTCGTTGGTCTTCTGGGTCTGCTGATGGCGGGTGCTCTGATCGTTGGCGTGGAGGGGGACTTTCCCCTGAACGACGACTGGTCGTACGCCCGGGGGGTGGAAAGCGTCGTCGAACGGGGGGTACTCGAACTGGAACGCTGGCCGGCCATGACCCTGATCGCCCAGACCGCCGTTGGTATCGGGTACGCCGAAGCGTTCGGCTTTTCGTTCACCACCCTCCGGTGGGCTACCCTGATCGCCAGCGGGCTACACCTGATCGTATTCTACTTACTGCTGCGCCAGTTCGGCGGGTGGCGGTCGGCCCTGCTCCTTACCGTCCTGCTGTTGTTCAACCCACTGTATTTCTCCCTGTCCTTCACCTGGATGACGGAAATCCACTACCTCCTGGGAGCTACCGGAACGACGTACTTCTTCGTCCGCTACTGTATCCAACCGCAGTGGCGATGGCTGCTGGCGGCTACTGTCTTCTGTGTGTATGCCGTGCTGGTCCGTCAATTCGCCGTCCTGCTCCCCCTGGCCTTTGCTGGTGTACTCGTGTTCCGGCCGGGCCGGTGGACGCACCGGCTGGCGGCCCTACTGCCCTTCGTAGTCAGCATGATCTGCCTACAGGCCTACCAGCTGTGGCTGGAGAGTGCCTTTCCCGCCCTGGACAAGGTGGGGGGGCTAGGGGAGTTACTGAGTAACGCGAGGGAGAAGACCTGGTACTGGTGGTCGCGTAGCCTGGTCGCCCTGCTGCTCTACCCCGGGTTATTCTTTCTTCCCCTCGTCCTGCCGCTGGCGGCGGGACTGGGTCGCGGGCTACTGCGGCGACCGCTGCGGGCCACGCTGGTCCTTTTGCCGCTGGCGTACTTTCTCCTTTCCTACCACCATCACTTTCCGGTAGGCAACATCCTGTTCAACTTCGGGATCGGCCCCCGGATACTGAAGGGCACCTACCACTATCCCGAAGTGCTGTACCCTACGGTTGAAGGACAGCTCTGGCGGGTACTGAATTATCTGGCCATTATGGGGACGTGCCTGCTGGCGCTGATTCTCCTGAACGGAGCCCGGCCGTGGTCCCTGAGCGGGTGGTGGAGCAAGCGCAGGGAACGGGGTGCCGGGGGGTGGGACGGACGGGCGGCCGCCTGGATCGGTATCGCGCTGTACGGAATAGGTTATTACGTGCTGGTGAGTGCCGTCAGTAGTCTGTTCGACCGCTACGCTCTGCCGCTTTTGCCGGTAGTGGCGGTACTGATCGCCGGTAGTTTCCGCAAAACCCCCGGGTGGGCAAGCGTGCTGGGTGGATCGATCGGCATTCTCCTGGCGACGTACGCGGTAGCGGGTACCCATGACTACCTCACCTGGAACCGGGCACGGCAGCAGGCCTACCGGGAACTGACCGAAAAGCAGGGGGTGCCGGTGACCGCCATCGATGCCGGCTTCGAACTGAACGCCTGGAACAACCAGGACGGACCCAATCGCGGCGGATCGGGCGGGAGGAGCTGGTGGTTCGTGACGGACGACGAATACGTCATCGCCTTCGTACCGCCCGCGGGCTACGAAGTGATCGCCGCCTACCCCTTCCACCCCCTGCTGCCCTCTCCCTTCGATGTGGTGTATGTGTACCGGCGGTAACTCACCCGATACCTCTTCGGTGGTGCAGTGCCTACTGCGGAGTATATGGCTACGAGCATACCGCTAGACATTTTAAACCCCTGCTCATTTTTTTGGCCCCCTGCCCCCCAAAAGGGGGAAGAAAAAATGAGCATCAACCTCGGTTCCTCCCCCCTTGGGGGCCGGGGGGCAAAAGCGAGGTAAGTTTTTTGCATCAAAATGTCTAGCGGTGTGGGCCACGTCTCTATTCAAAAAAATAGAACCCCAGAGACATCCCCGGTTGATCGTCTGCTTGCACCTGCGCTCCGCCGCCAAAAATCTCCCGCCTCACTAGTTGCATCCCGGCTACCGCGAAATCCGGCGTAACCGGTTCTACCCCGGTATTGACTACCGCGACCACTACCCGGTCCCCCGTATCGGAAACGGTCGCCACCATATCGATGCCATTTTTCCGGGATTCGGTTAGGGGCAGATAATTGTTCAGCATATGCTCCCGGTATCGCCGTAGGGCGACGTAGGGCGGCTGGATATAGGCCGTATCCGAAGTGGTCATGATGGGGGCAAGTACATTGGTCAGTTGCGCCCAGGTAGCCAGCCCGATAATGTCGCTATTGCGGTAAAACAGGTGAAGAAAGGCCCCCGTTGCCAGGGCGTGCCGCCACTCGTAGGGGTATTCGAGACGGTAGGCCCCCTTCCCCTTCGGCGAGTCCATGTGCCAGATGCCCCACTCGTCCACGGCTAGTTTCACCGGTTGCTGCCGCCCCTCGAAGCGGTACCAACGGCTCAGTCCGCCGGTCTCCGGTAGGGTAGCCAGTTGCCCGCGTAGGGTAGCGAGGTAGGCCTCGTACTGGTACACCGATTCCAGCAGCTCGGTGTAGGTCGTATCTCCGGGGACGGCGTAAAAATGCACGGCCAGGTAATCCGTAATGGGGTGTAATTCGTCCAGTACCCGTTCATTCCACTCCGGGTCGCGGGTGTCGCCGACCAGGACCAGTTTGAGCGAGCGGTCCTGTAGTTTCATCAGTTTGGCGAATTGCCAGGTGTCGGCGATGTAGTCCTCTACCTCGTAGTGCCGCCCCGCGTCGGCCCGTGCGCTCTCCTCGTTACCGATGCCCCAGTACCTGACGTTGAAGGGCTCCGGGTAGCCGTGTTTCCGCCGCAGGTTGGCGTAGTGGGTATCGCCCGTACCGTTGCAGTATTCCACCCAATTGCTGGCCTCCTCGGGGGTGCCGGTGGCCATATTGACGACCAGGAAGGGCTCGGCCCCGATCTCCCGGCAGTATTCGATAAATTCCGCCGTGCCGAAGCGGTAGTTGATGTTGCCGCCCCAGATCAGGTTGGGCCGTTTGGGGCGGGTGTCTTTAGGCCCGATCCCGTGCTCCCAGTGGTAGATTTTGGTGACCGTCCCGCCGGGGAAGCGCAGCAGCGGTACATCGAGGTCCTTTACGAGTTGGAGTACGTCCGTGCGGAAGCCCCTATCGTCACTCAGCGGGTTCCCCTCCTCGTAGATCCCCCCGTCGATACTACGGCCCAGGTGCTCGATGAACTGACCGTAGAGCAGGGGATTGACGGAAATAGCTTCCGCTCCGGGGTCGATGCGGATCGTCTGGGCGGCGGGGCGCGGGTGCCAGGTGAACAGACAAATAACGAGTACGAACGGGATGGGAGTAACAGTGGACATACCCCAAGGTTAGCGAAATAACTACTGCAACGCAAGACAATGGGTGGGGGGGGCCGTGGTCGCCGCAAACGTTCCGGCCGTCCACGTAAACGATCTCTGGCCTCCCTGTCCTTACCCGGTCAGAAACTATAGTAAGCCAGTACCCGAACGCCCCCGGTGTTGCTCTGAAACCCGCCGGCGGGTAGAAAGTCGCCGTCGCGCTGGTAGCGGGCCTCCAGCCCAATCGAACGGTACTGTAGCCCGAGGCCGCCATTGAGGTTAAAGGTGCCCGTCTGCTCGATGGGTGGCCCACGGTCCGGCTCCACCTCCCCGGACAGGGTCAGGCCGTAGCCCAGCAGGGCGGTGGCAAACAGGCTAACCTCCCGGTGCTGTAGTATGCGGTAGCGGGCTCCGATCGGAAGATCGAGGATGGCGTATTCGACCGTAGCCCGCGTGGGAGCGGCAATTTCACTGTATTCCCCCCCTCCCTCCAGGCGGTAGTAGCTCGGACTGAAGAGTAGGCTGACCCGATTGTTTCCGAAGGGCAGAAAGTACTCCAACTCAAGCCCGGGGCGAAACACGAACTGCCCCTCCGTTTCGAAGAGTTGGCGCTGGTTGGATGCCATAACCATTTCAAAGCGGGTTCGGTAAATACCCGAGGCGATATTCAGGCGGAATCGCTTTTCCCGGGCGGCGTTGTTGGTGAACACTTCGCTCGCCTCGCCCCGGCATTCGCTGTACTCCAGTACGATATTCCGCAATGAGCGGAGGGTGTAGTCGGTATTGCGGTCGGCGACCGGCCGCTGATCGCAGTTTAGTGCCTGGTTGAGTTGGGTGATGAACCGCTCGCTCTGGGCCACCTCCCCCGCTCCGCTCCGCCAGCGGGCGTAAATCAGTTGAGTGGGGATTTCCTCGTTGGGCATGCGCAGGAAATATTTGGTTACCTGGGGCCGGTAGTAGCCGTAGAGGGTAGCCGGGCCGATGACCTCGACCCGTAACAACAGTTTACGCTCCGCGAGCCGGGGGGGCTGCCCGGGCAGGTTGCCGAGCAGGGTACTGGTCGTCTCGGCGGGAAGCGTAAAGTTGACAAACCTAGCCTTGCCGGGAATACCAAATTCCCGGAGGGAGGCTGTCACTAGCTCCTCTTCCGTTGTATTCCCGGTTTGAACGGTAATGTGATCCGGGTTGTAGCGCCAGTCCGAATTTTTGATCAGTACCGACCGCCGTACTCCGGTTGAATCGATAAGGTATCCGGCCTCGAAGTCGCCCTGAGCAAATGCCAGGAAGGGCAGAAAAAGTAGGTAGACCAATAGGTTACGAATAGTCAATGTCAAGGAGTTGGGGTGGACGGCAAAGGTAATTCAATTTACCCGCGGTACTGCACCCGCGTGCCCGCCCACCTAAGCCGCTATGTCAGTTAGTCAAATCGGGGGATAAAGAATATTTTTCTAACTTGGTGTTTTCCGTACACCTACTCCCCTTCGATCATGCACCTACCTGTTTTCCGCAATTGGCCGCGGCCGATCGCCTTCCTCTCACTGATTCTGTCCGTGTCGCTGACCCCGGTATTCGGACAGACCGACTGCGCGGACGAATCCCCCGCCAACGATGCTACGCTCTGGGACGGTTACGTCAACGGACCGAACGGGGGAGAACTGCTAGCGACGGACGTGACCGACGAGAATGCCGTCTGTGAAGAAGCGATGTCGTTTACCGTCACCGTAGCCCAGCCCAACTGGTGGGAGGGCGGCTTCAATTACGGGCAGGCCCAGGACCTGATCTCGGTATCCGAACAGCGCTACCGCCTACGCATGCGCTACCGCTCGACCGAGGACCGCAACATCTACTGGCGGGTGATCGACCGGCCGCTGCATACCTTCGGGGGGGCTACCGACAATACGCTGGTCGAGGCCACCCTCAACGCGACGGCTACCTACCAGGACTACACCGTGGAGTTCACCGCCCCCGAAGCGGATACCGTAGACCACTACCTCTTCTTCCTGGGAATGATGGCGGATAACGTCGCCCCCGTCTTTATTGACGACTTCTCTCTCGAAGCCATCGACGATCCGGTCGACTGCGAAGAGGGCGAATTCAATACCCCCGCCCGCTGGAGTTCCTACGCCTGCAGCGGCCCGGCCCCGATCGTGGGGGAGGTAGCGGATGAGAACGCCGTATGCGGGAATGCCATTTTCGCCGAATTACGGCAGATCCAGAGCAGCCCCTTCTGCGCCGGTCTGCAGATCAACCAGGATGAGAGCCCCCGCTTCAGTGCCGACGCCGAATACCGGGTGCGCTTCCGCTACCGCTCGGATACGATCCGGACCATCTACTACCGCATGGTGCCGCGGGCCCTGGACAATAGCGACGGCGGCGCGGAACTGGTGTCCATCGACCTGGCCGCTACCACCGACTATCGGCAGTTTGACACGATCGTCAGCTCCAATCCCGGTCAGGACAGCATGCTCTACCACCTGTATATGAATGGGGACAATCTCAGCCGGATCTACATCGATGACTTCAGTATGGTCCAGGTCGGCGGGGCCTGTAATGAGGAGGACCCCACCTACAACGACCCGGCCAGCTACGCGAGCTACGGGGGAGTGACCGTTACCGATACCTCCGATGCGGAGGGCGTTTGCGGCGAGGCCCTGGCGATCCGGCTGGCGGCCACTCAGAGCGGTCCCTTCGATGCGGGCTTCGAGATCGGCCAGGACGCCGCCCTGGCGGACGAGAACGGGACGACCTACCGGGTGGGCTTCCGTTACCGGGCGCTGGAAGCGCGCACCGCCCCGATTCTGCTCACTAGCCGGCAGCGGGGCACCTTCGGTACCGACGACGGCCCCCAGCACTACTACGAGGAGCTGAACTTTACGACCGATTACCAGACCTTCAGCCACACCTTCACCAGCCAGACGCCGGAGGCGGCCTCCGACCGAATCGTGCATATGCTACTGGCCGTAGGTAGCGATACGGCAACCATCTACCTGGATAGCATCGCGCTAGAGGTGATCATACCCGAGCGGACCGATCCCACAACCCTCTACGTCGATCCGGCCGGAAGCGACGGGAATACCGGGGATGGTCCGGGCCCGGACGGTGCCTTCCAGACCCTGCGGTACGGACTGAGCCAACTGATCCCGGGGGACACCCTGCTGGTGGCCGACGGGGTGTATGCGGAGAATAACCTGCGCATCCTCGGCCTCATCGGCACCCCCGAGCGGCCGACCGTCGTGCGCGCCGTGAACCCCTGGGGAGCCAAGATCGAAGGGGATATCCGCTATAACATCAACCTACAGGTGGAGAACAGCCGCCACGTAGTGGTGGACGGGTTCGAGATCTACGGCACCGGCCGGTCGACCGAAACGAACTCCGCCACCGGCCTGCAGATCTTCCGCTCCGATTACGTGACCCTGCAGAACAACTACGTCCACGACTGCGGCTGCAACGGCATCAGCGGGCGGGAGTCGGACTATCTGACCATCCAGCGAAACGTCGCGCGGGACAACGCCCGCTTCAGCGAGTACAACTGCAGCGGCTTCAGCATCTACCAGCCCCGGATGCTGGACCGGGCCGACGGCCCCCATATCCTCATCCGCCAGAACGTAAGTTTTGAGAACGAGGTCCGCAAACCCTTCACCCCCCTCGGCTTCAACGTGCCGACCGACGGGAACGGAATCATCCTCGACGATTTCAATAATACCCAGAGCCTCGGTAGTACGCCGAACCCCTACGATCCCTACGTAGCCGAAACCGTCGTGGAGAATAACCTGGTCTTCGGCAACGGCGGGGCGGGCATCAAGGCCTACGAGGTCGAGAACGTCATCATCCGCAACAACACCACCTACCACAACAACTTCGTGCTGTCGGGGGTGACCACCGGTTCGGGGGAGATCATCCTGCAGGTCGTGGGCGGGGAGGCCCGCATCTACAACAACGTCATGGTCTCCGAATTCGCTTTCGCGGGCAGTGCCTTCAACGGGCAGATCGTTGGGGACGGGGAGCTCGAACTGGTGAATAACCTGGCCGTAGGGGATGTCGTCTTCACCGGGGACGACCCGGTACTGACCGAGAACCTGATCGTCACCAAGGACCGCCGCAGTTACCCCCGGTTCGCCCAGGCGCGGGACTCGGTCTTCTTCCAGACCTTCGCATTCAGTTCGGTCGATGACTTCAGGCCCTTCTTCGGCTTGCGGAAAAGTAGCCCGGGCATCAACGCCGGTGCTAACGACCTCGCCCCGGCCGTGGACCTGAACGGCGTCGCCCGCCCCATCGATGCGCTGGTGGACATCGGGGCCTACGAGGGGGCCGTGCCGGGGGTCGGTGACCTACCGGCGGACGAGCGGCTGACGGGAATCGCCGTCACCACCCCTTCCTCCCTGGAGGTGGATGGCATAAAGGACGGTCTCTACGTCGGGCCAAGCTACCCGATTACCAAACTGGTGGGCGGAGCGATCGAGAATCGCAGCGACCTCAGCGGCGAGTGGACGGCCGCCTACACCCCCGACCGACTGTACCTGCTCGTGGAAGTGAACGATGATGACCCAATTGACGATGATGCCGGCGGTATCTCCGGCGACCGGATTGAACTCTACTTCGACGGCAACAACGCCGCGGGCGAGGAACCGGATACGGACGACTATACCTTTAACGTGGACCGAACGGGCAACTCCGTAATTGCAACCGGCAACCCACCCGACGTGAATGTCGCCGCCACTACGACCGAAACGGGCTATGCCGTCGAACTAAGTTTCGCCTGGTCCGAATTATCCGTAACGCCCGAGGACAGTCTGCTATTTGGTTTTGACGTGCGCATCCTGGATGCCGATGCGGGGCAGGAAGCAGCCGCTAAACTGGCCTGGGCGGCCAGTGAGGATAGCGGCGATATCGTACCCTCCCACTTCGGACTTCTTCAGCTCGTCGAGGTCGAGCCCGTACCCAGTATCGCCGCCGCCCGGGATACCGTAAACGTCGATGGGACGATGGATTCGACCTACGCCGTGGCCACCGTCTACGACCTGCGCTACCGTGTACAGCCCGGCATCGACGATACGACCGACTTCAGCGGCAACTGGCAGGCGCTCTGGGACAGCGCCGGACTCTACTTCATCGTCGACATCACCGACGACGTCCTGGTCAACGACAGCGACAACTGGTACGAGGACGATGGCGTGGAGATCTACATCGACGCCGGCAACGAAAAGGAGACCACCTACGACGGCAACGACCACCAGATTGTGATCGAGTACGGCAGCGACACCATCTACGACACCAAGGGCAACCTGGGCACCGGCGCGACCTCGGCTATCGTGGATACGGAAGACGGCTATACGGCCGAAGCCTTCATCCCCTGGTCGGCCCTCGGGTTGGACCCGGCGGCGGGCTACTTCATCGGACTCGATGTGCACGGGATCGACGACGACGCCGGCGGCGGGGGCAACGACGGTAAACTGGCCTGGTTCACCACCCTCGACGAGAGCTACCGGAACCCCAGTCTGTTCGGTACCGCCTTCCTCGGAGAGCTCCAACCGAACGCCATCGTGCGCCGCCCGCCGGCCGGCGACTGGCTCAGTATCAGCCCGAACCCCACCGCCGGCGTACTGCGCTACGCCTTCGACCTGCCCCGACGGGGAAGCCTGCTGCTGCACGACCCGAGTGGCCGCGAACTACTCCGGCAGACCGTCGACGGAGAGCGGGGAGAGCTGCGTCTCGATCACCTGCCGAACGGAGTGTACCTGCTCAGTATGCGGGCGAATGACGGCAGCTGGGCCCGCGGCCGGGTGGTGGTAGCCCGTTAGGGCCCTATCTTTCGGTAACCTTCCGACCCATGCAACACCTTCAGTTTCCGCTTACCTTCTCGTTTAAGATCTCCACGCTGGCCAATGACTTTACGGCCACCGACGCCCGCGGGGAGGTGGTAGCCTACGTGCGGCAGAAGATGTTGAAGTTCAAGGAGCACATCGAGGTATACGCCGACGAGAGCCGAAAGAGCGTCAACTACCACATCCGCGCCGACCGCTGGATCGACTGGTCGGCCGCCTACGCCTTCACCGACGCCCGGGGCAGCCGCATCGGCAAGATCGCCCGCAAGGGGTGGCGCAGCATCTGGAAGGCCGAGTACGAGATCATCGATCAGCACGATCAGCTACAGTACCACGTGCGGGAGGAGAACGGCTGGGTCAAGGTGATCGACGGGCTGGTCGGGGAAATTCCCGTCGTAGGCTGGTTTACCGGCTACGTATTCAATCCGACCTATTTGGTCACCGATAAACGCGACCGGGAGATCGCCCGGCTCACTAAGCAGCCCAGCTTCTGGGGCAAGGAATTCACGGTAGAAAAGCTCTCCCAAGTCGATGAAGACGACGACGACCGTATCATGCTGGGGCTGATGATGATGATCCTGCTGGAGCGGCGGCGGGGGTAGTACAACACGATTTGCAAACGCGACAGCACCCCGCGGTTTGTAACCGCGCGGGGGTAGCAAAACGGGCGGTAGCACCAGTAGATCAGCTGCCCGCACGGCTAGTGCTCGCAACTACAAGTTGCGTTAGATTGCGTTATTTCCCCAGAAGCTTTTTAAAGCCCGCACTCAGCGCCACGAAAGCGACCAGGATCAACTTCCACCCCTTAGCGAGGAAGATTCCGATGGTAGCCAGCAGACCAGTTTTAGCCAGCACTTTACCGGCCACCAGCGCGGCGATTCCGTAGGCGGCTACATTATCGGTGCTGCGGTCGAAGTCGGCGTAGCGGTGCCCCTCCGTGTACGCTATGCTATTGAGCACGCCGTCCAGATTTTCCTCGACCAGGGGCAGGTCTTCCATACCGCCGATCACGTTCATGGTCATGTACCCCCGGCGGCCCAGGAAGCGGATATTGTAGTTGAGCGTATTGCCCTCCGTCTCCTCGAAGTGAAGTTCCTTGGCCCAGTGCAGGCGCTTATTGGCGGCGTCGTAGCGGGGGGCGGCGGCCCAGCCGATCAGTTCGACGGTTTCGTAGCCGTTCTCGGCCCGGTATTCGTTGGCGACTTCGGTATCCTCCTGCATCGACTCCAGCAGGTCGTCGTAGTCGATATCGGTGGCATCGTCGTCTTCGATGTAGCCATCCTCGGTGAAGTCGATGTCGATGCCGTAGCTATTCTCGTCGTTCGGGGAGATGTCTTCGGGAAATAGCATACCCAGCGATCCTTCCGCGTTTTCGGGGGGATTGCCCCAGAGGTCCACCAGCACGGTGTAGGCCCCCTCGGGGTCCACGTAGCGGTAGCCGTCGGGAACGGTGAGTTCGGCCAGTCCGTCGCCGAGCAACAGCGTAGTATCGGAATGGTAGACCAGCGTTCCTTCCAGACTGTCCAGGTAGAGGAAATAAGCGTTGGCCATGGAATCCAGGTTCACTTCCTGGGCGCGGAGCGCGGGTGCAAAGAGGGTCAGTGCGGCAAGAGCCGGTAGGGTAAAACGAAGCATCGGTAAGGTGAGTGTGCGTAAGGTGAGGTATGAAGTAAGGCAAAGCCATACACAAGTTACGCACCTTCCAAACTATTTTGACCCCATGGATGACATTTTAGATCGCGAGGCGAGGGATACACCTGAAAATAACTAGCGGACGGAAGACTTTCCCGTCCTGCATTTCACCTTATTGTGTGGCTTCGCTCTCCTGATGGCGGTCTTTACTCTGGACGGCCCGGATGACTACCGCTACGACGCAATGGCTACTGTATTCCTACTAATCCTATTCCTGTTTTTCGCGCTACTGGCGGAATTGGTCGGTTGTTTATTCCCCGCCCATCGCCGGAAGTACTACTCCACCGGAATAAACCGGGGGTTTTTCTACCGCATTATCCGGGCGGCAACCTACGGAGGGGGTATTATGCTCGCGTTTGGTAGCATTGCTCAATTAGCGGGTGGGAACTAAAGAAAAATTGAGCAGTAGCCTCGCTTCCTCCCCCCCCTGGGGGCCGGGGGGTCAAAGCGAGGTCCGCCATACATACGGTAAAGCGACACCCAGTGCGTGACCGGTGGATGCGTGCCCGGTTCCCCAACACCGCACCCGCGCCCGCGCCCCCTAAATTAATCCAGGGTTAACCCGCCCTCGCTAGCTTTACCGCAAACCTTGTTTTATGAAAGATTGGCTGCTTGGTATTGCCCTTACGGTCTGTAGTATCGGGCTAAACGCCCAACACGGACACACTCATTCCCACGGTCGCGCTATCCAGTTCCCCGATACGGAGGAATACCTGACCCTGATCTGCGACCTGCACATCCATACCGTATTTAGCGACGGCAGCGTTTGGCCCGACATTCGCATCCAGGAGGCCGTGCGCGATAGCGTGGATGCCGTATCCATGACCGAGCACCTCGAGTATCAACCCCATGTGGAGGACATTCCCCACCCCGACCGCAACCGCAGCCACGAACTAGCCGAAGAATACGCCCGCCCCTACGACCTGCTCGTCATTCCCGGGGCCGAGATCACCCGCAGTATGCCCCCCGGCCACAGCAATGCCCTGTTCATCGAGGACGCCAATGCCCTCCTGATCGAGGACAGCCTGGCCGTATTCGAGGAAGCCCGCCGTCAGGGGGCCTTCACCTTCTGGAACCACCCCAACTGGACGGCCCAGCGCGAGGATGGCGTGGCTACGCTGACCCCCTTCCACGAGTACCTCATCGAAAACGACCTGCTGCACGGCATCGAAGTGGTGAACGACCTCACCATCAGCGAGGAAGCCCTGCAAATCGCCCTGGATCACGACCTGACCGTGATGGGCACCAGCGACATTCACGGACTGGTCGACTACCAGTACGGAATCGCGGAGGGCGGCCACCGACCGGTAACGCTCGTGCTGGCTACGGAGCGATCCATCGAGGGTATCGAGGAAGCCCTCCACGCCGGCCGCACCGTAGCCTGGTTCGAAAACACCCTGGTAGGACGGGAGGACAACGTGGCCGCCGTGGTCCGCGCCAGCCTCGACGTGCCGGAAGCCTACTACGACGGTACCGCCGCCGTGGCCACCGTGGTGATCAGCAACGATAGCGATGCCGAGTACCTGCTGGAGAACACCGGCACATACAGTCTACAGAGCGACCTGGGACTGGTCCGGCTAGCCCCCCACGCCGAAACGACCATCCGGGTGATGACGGGAGAACAACTGGAGGCGTTCGATATTCGCTTCCGTATTTTGAACGCGGTGACGGGGCCGGACGAGCGCTTGGAGCTGAGCCACCGGGTGGTGGTTGAGTGAACCTGCTAGGTCTCATCTCCCGCAAATAACACATTCCGAACCACCGACCGCGAGTCCGCCGAGCCGCCCAGCGAGCCCGACAAGATCCCCACCGCCGCCAGGAAGATCACCAGCCGCAGGTGGGCCCCCGTGGTTGAGCCGTCCTGCACCGAAGTCCAGGTACGCATCAGCGGGTCGGGGAAGACGAAGATCACCAGTCCGTACATCACCAGTCCGAAGAAAACGAACAGACACACCAGCGTCAGTAGCAGCGCCAGGTAGGTGGCCGCCGCCGTCACTACCGCGCTCTCCGAGGTATGCCCCTGCCGCGTAGCCACTAGTCGAAAGGAAAACGCCCGGTACAGCACGTAGGAAGCCGCCAGGTAGCTGGCCCCCACGAAGACCGCCAACTGGCCGGAGGAAACCGAGGCGGCGAAGTCCCAGGTCTCTCCGCCGAAGATCAGCAGCACGATCACCGACAGGGCGGTGGCGATCATGGTCGGCAGTTTGGTGGCGATGCGTAGCGGATTGGCGCGCAGGGCACCGCGCAGGATGCGGGGAACGTTGGCGGCCATCTGCCGGAAGACGAACGACAGGTCGTTGCCCTCCGAGAAGCGGTCGTTGGCTTCCCGGGGCAGGTGGGCGGCCATGCGGTCGAACTGCCCCTCGGTGAAGTGGTCCATCGCGTCCAGGTCGTCGGGCACCCCGATGCGGGCGAGGTAGTTCGATTTTTCGGCTACGTAGCCCAGGTTCAGCAGGCGGCCGAAGCAGTGCAGCATCAGGGTGGCGAGGCGGTCGGCCATCAGGTCCTGGTCCTGTAGATCCGCCGAGCCGTAGTCGGCCAGCCGCCGCGTAGAGATGATGGCCACGTTCGTCAGTTGGGAGGGTAGGGCCAGCAGGTAGCTGAGGGTGGGGGCGGTGATTTCCACCTCCGTGACGATAATCAGGAAAGCCAGCCGCCGTTCCGTCTTTTCGTTGATGCCGATCTGCACGAAATCGAGGGCGCGGTAGCCGTCTTCTTCCGGGCGGAGGGGCGGCCCGTCGAAGGTGAGGCTCTGAATCGTCAGCCGCGGCTCCCGCCGCACGACCCGGGTAAAGCGGTCGGTCGCCTGGCGGACGAGGGCGCTGAGGCCGCGGGCATCGTGGCCGGCCACGTCCATGGTCATGATGCCTAGGGGGATGGGGGCCATGGGGGTAAAGATACCGTTCGGCTTATTGAGTCTCGTATCCGTGGTAATGATGGAAGACAGGAGCGGTCTGTCCTTTCGGAAAGAGAATTACAGCATTGGGAAAGGATGGCTTAGCAAGGATGGGGGGAACCCCTTACCTCTGACTACACACAATCAAACACAACTACTATGAAGATCCGCTTGCTCCTTCTATTCTTCCTCTGCATCCTTTACCGGACAATCCCCGCCCAGTCACTCGGTATCACCCTGGCGGATTCGGGCCAGTCGTACGAAGTGCTGGTGGCCGAGGGAACGTCCGTAGTGGCTCCGGAAACTACCGTCGTCGTAGATCGGATGCCCACCCTCGTCGGTGTCCAGCCGAGTATTGCCAAGTGGTTGGCTTATCGCGTAGACTATCCCGATTTGGCGGTAGATTATGCCGTTGAGGGCGCGGTAATCGTAAAGTACCGGGTGCATCCCGACGGCCGTATGACCGACGTGCGCATCGTACGTAAACTAGGCTTTGGCTGCGATGAAGCCGTTCTTGCCGCACTCAAAGAACTACCCCGATTTCAACCCGCCCTTGTGGATGGCAGGCCCGTAGCCACTTGGTGCCTGACTCCCGTGGTCTTCAGGCTAGAATAGGAGAGATGATACCGCAGACCTACCGTCATCTGCTTATATTCAGGCAACTAGTCGCACGCTTTACCCCCGGTTTTCCATGCCTACTGAGCGTAATTCTCGTATCGTCCTACTGGGGCTGTTTCTTCCGGCGCTGTTGGCTGCACAGTCCGTACCGGTACAGTCCGTTACCTACGAACATCCCACTTTTGAGTTACCCGGAGTGGCGGTCGTATCGGTTTACCAGACAGCGGATGGCTTTCTGTGGGCGAGCATCTACAACCTGGGGGTCGTGCGCCTCGAGTCAAATGACCTGACCATATTCAGCAGGGCGGAGGGTAGCGGCGGAGACGTCAGGCACATGGTACAGGACAGGCGCGGAAACCTCTGGCTGGGGGGGGGGAGGCCTTTGGTGGGGAACCGGGCGGATTGCGCTATTCGTCCGCTCCGGTAAGCGGGGGGTTGCTTCCGTCGAACTTCAGGTTTCGCGGGCGGGCCGGGTCGGTGGAGCTGCTAGACCGTAGCATCGAGGATCTAGATATCGATGCGCACGGGCAGGTATGGGCCCTGACCGATTCGCTGGTCGAAACTTACCGCTGGAAGGGGGATACCATCCTGGAGGCTATCCCGGTCAGCCCGGCCCTCCGTAACGGCCGGGCGGTACGAACGCTGTCCTTACTTCCACTCGACGACGGAACGGTATGGATCAGCACCCTGAGCGGTGTGCTCTACCACGTTGAACTCTCCCCGGCTTCGCCCCAACCCCGCGTAATCGATAGCCTGAAACTCGCGGCGGATAAGCCCATCTACCTCACGGCGGTGGACGGCGAGGGCCGACTGTGGGGGGAGGTAAACGGTACTATCCTGGGACGAATCGACCCACGGACCGGGAGGGCGGAATACGATCGCCTGGGTGTCACCACGAATCAGATAGTCCGGTTGGACGACTCGACCATGATGGTACCGACTAAGGGGCGGGGCCTCTTCCTGCTTGACGCGGTATCGGGAGAACGGCTTGATTCATTCGGACTTACCGAAGGATTACCGTCGGCTACCATGTTTACCGCTACCGTCAGCCGCGAAAAGGACATCTGGATTGGCGCAATCGACGGGCTTCACCGCCTGCCCGCCGACCTGCGTAGCTATACGCACTATACTGACCGATCGTTGGGCACCAATGCCCCCCTACTGGCCGAGCCAAGTATTAATAACGTCAATACCGACATCTGGCGGCGGACCGCCGACGGTAGACGCGATACGGTCACTCTGGCCGGGTTAATCGACGGGCTGCTCGTCGTTCCACACAAGGGAGAACCGTATACGATCGCCAAGAAGGAAGGCCTGCCGGTCAATACGGTAATGGGTGCCGCTCAGGATAGCCTCGGGGGTATCTACCTCACCTCGCTGCGCAACGGTGCCTGCTATATCCGGCCGGGGGGGAGCAGGCCGGCGCCTATGGCGCTATACACCTACCCGTTTCCCGCCTTCGATGTCGGTTACGAGATAGACCACTTGGCCTCACCCCCCGCCTTCTTTCCCTACGTTATACGGTTGCCGGGAGATAGGCAAGCCCACCTTTGGATGGGGCGGGGGCATGAACTCACGACCTATACCGAGGAGGGAAAGCGCGTCGACATTGATCTGCCTATCAATACCAAGAGCGGCTTTCCCCTGGGCGTATATCAGGATGAGGAGAACTATCTCTACGCGGTAGGTCCCTGGGGCGTGGTTGGTTCCCGAAAACCAATCACGGGTGAAATGCTCACTAATCTCCTCATACCCGAAAACTGGAGGGAAGATCAACGGCTATACCAGATTTCGGCCAGCGATTCTCTTTTCACGCCGATCCCGATCCATCACGACGGTCACGAGCAGACGGTACTGACTTCCTACGCTATGATTGACGACCGTCTTTGGATTGGAGTGGATTCCCAGCTACTGGTAGTTACTCCCCGCACGGGAGTTGTGGAACGATCGTTGGAACTGAAGCGCAACCACGCCAGCCAGGCCCTGGCTGAGGACAACGAACTGGTGTGGACGGGCACGAGCGGCGGTCTGTACGCGATCCGTAAGGCGGACCTTACCGTCAAGGACTATTTGGTAGAGGGACACGGGCTGCTCAACCGCAGTAATTGGTCGCCCAACGGCCTGGACGTGAGCGATATGGGTTGGGTGTACCAGGCTACCCAGGCGGGCCTGCAGGTCGTTCGTCCCAGCCTACACCGCCGTGATACCTTCAGCCGACCCGTATACCTCACCGAACGGCAGTATACCGAGAATGCCTGGGGACGCAACGAATTACTGATCGAGTATACCATGCTTTCCTACCGCGACAAGCCGGAAAACCTTCGCTACCAGACCCGGCTAGAGGGCTACGACGAGGAGTGGGCGGAATGGACGAAGCAGACCTCGCTCCGGTACACGAACCTGCGGGCGGCCCTGTGGCCCAAAACCTACTTTATGCAGGTGCGTGCCCGAGATTACCTGGGCAACCTGTACACCACGGAGGCTGGGGCATACCCCGTCACCGTCACCCCGCCCCTCTACCTGCGCTGGTGGGCCATCCTGCTCTACCTCGCCCTGCTGGGGCTGGCGATCCGGGCCTATACCCGCTTCCGGCTAAGGCAACAGGAACGGGACATTCGCCTGCGGGAGGCCGCGACCATACGCCAACAACGGGATGAGATCACGGCCAAGAACGAAGAGAATGAGACCCTGCTGAAGGAGATCCATCACCGGGTTAAGAACAACCTTGAGGTGGTATCGAGTCTGCTTGAATTGCAGTCGGAAACTCTGGAGGACGGCGGGGCGCTGGATGCAATGCGGGCGGGGCAAAGCCGGGTTGCCAGCATGGGACTTCTGCATCAGAAACTGTACCAGGGGCGCGATCTGGCGAGCGTGAACATGCTCGATTATATTAGTGAACTTACCGAGAGCATAACGCAGACCTACGACGTCGGGGAGGAGGTGGACATCCGAATTGACGTACCATCCCACCTGGACCTTGACGTCGATAGGGCCGTCCCGGTGGGCTTGATCGTCAACGAACTAATTACCAATTCCCTGAAGTACGCCTTTTCATCCGATACCCCCTCCGAGGGTGCGTCCGCCGCATCCGGCAAGCGGGTACAGATACATATGAATGAACGGGAGGGGCAGCGCATATTCCTGAGTGTAACGGATAACGGGATAGGGAAAAGCGCGGGGGAGACCTTAGCTTCGGGCTTCGGTACCCGACTCGTACAGTTGCTGACCAGGCAATTGGAGGGGGAGTTACGCGAGTCAAGCAGGGCGGGCTTGCGGACCGAAATCATATTCTAGCTTTCTCGACTTTTCATTCCATCCGTACCAAACCTACCCCCGTGGCGCAACCGATTTCCGTCCTAATCGTCGAAGACGACATGATCATCGCGGCCAAAATCGGTATGCATCTGGAAAAGCTGGGCTACACCGTAGCCGCAACCCTGCCACGCGGAGAGGAGGCCGTACTGCACTGCCGCAAGACCCCCCCGGACATACTGTTGCTGGACGTACGGCTAAAGGGAGAGTTGGACGGTATTGAAACAGCTATCGTCCTCGAAAAAGAGGGCATACACGTGCCGACGATCTACCTGACCGCCAATTCCGACGCTGCTACCTTCGACCGCGCCCGAAAAACCCGTCCTCACGCTTTCCTGAGCAAACCCTATAAAAAGCACGAGTTGTACCGGGCTATCAGCCTCGCGGTCCAGTTGCACGCCGCACCCGCGCCCCCGCCCCGGATACTGCCCCCCGCCCCGCCACCGGAGGAACCGCGCCTGCTGAGTGATCGCATTTTCGTGCGCCATAAAGACCAGATGGTCAAGCTATTTTTGAAGGACATTCACTACGTACAAGCCGAGCGGGCCTATTGCCACATCATTACCGCGCGGACCGATTACATGCTCAGTATTTCCATGGGTCGGCTGGCGGAGCAACTCGACTCGCCCGACTTTTTACGCGTCCACCGTTCGTATATGGTCAATTTGCGGCAGATCGACGCCGTAGCTGAGGGGCACATCGTTATTGGCGACCGGGCCATCCCGGTTAGCAAGGATAAGCGGGAAGAACTGATGGCGCGGGTAAATCTAGTGCGGTAGGAATGATACACCATTTGGTTTGACACCAAACATCCCCCCCTCCCCCCCGTTGTCTCCACTACGGCCGGGGTGTAACGCTTACATCCCGCCGCTAAACCGTGTAAACCATACACACATGAATAAGGGTACCGTAAAGTTCTTCAACACCGCCAAGGGATTTGGCTTCATCACGCCGGACGACGGGGGGAAGGACGTCTTCGTTCACGCCAATGACCTCAACGAGGGTCCCATCACCGAAGGCGACAAGGTCTCCTACGAAGTAGAGGAAGGCCGCAAAGGACTCAACGCGGTCAACGTGTCGGTGATCTAACACCGACCGCGAACCGCTCGATCATACGGGGCCCGGTGACTAGTTCGCCGGGCCCTATTTGTTTTCATTCCCATCCAGTAGATCGTACCACGGCATAAACCGCACGAGCGTCTTCCCTACCCGTTGTTGCGCCCGCAGCCCGGCATTCACGATCCACCCTTCCCGGGGTTGGTATTTCCGCAAAAAGCTGTGGTAGGATCGGGTTAGTTTTGGTTGCTTAGGGGTCCCGGCTTTTACCTCCACGGGTAACAGGTCGAATCCCCGGTTGACGACGAAATCCACTTCCGCCCGCGATTTGGTCTGCCAAAAGTGAAGGCTGGCCACCCCCGGGCGAAAACGCTCTTCGAGCAGGCGAAAGACCAGCGTTTGAAACCTGACCCCCCGGTCGGCGGGGTCGTCGTAGATACCCCGTAGAAAGTTACGTAAACCCAAATCAAGGGCATAGTACATCGGTGCCCGGACGATTTCCTTCTTCTTGTTCGTAAAATAGGGGGAAACCGAATGAAGGATGAATGTCTTTTCGGCGTACCAGAGGTAGTTTTTAAGCGTAGGGGTCGACAGACCGGTATGCTTCGCCAGGTCGGAATAGTTCACCGTTTGCCCGCTCCGATTAGCAATCAGTCGCAGTAGGGTGACGAATGCGGAGGTTTTTTCCAACTGTAATAATGCACGGATGTCCCGCTCGATGTACCCCTGATATATCTCGTCGAGCACGGCTAGCTTTTCAGCGAGGGTGCTCTCGGTCACCACCGCCGGATACCCCCCGAAGCGCAGATACTCCGTCAGGATTCGGGTAGCCAGACTTTGATCGGAATGGAAGACGTCCGCTAGCCGATCGCCATAGGTATATTTTGTGCGGTACCGAGCAAATTCTCCCGGGGAAACCGTGTAGAGGTAAAAACTCCTTTTCCGCCCTACCAGGCTTTCGGCAATCTTCTCCTTAAGTTCCAGGCTTCCCGACCCGGTGACGATCAACTTATGCGGTAACCGCCGGTCAAAGAGCCCCTTCAGGAACAAACCGGCGTCGGGCAGGCGCTGTATTTCATCGATGAAAACGAAATGAGGTGCCCCGCCGGTCACCGCGGAAAGCATGGAAGTAAGACCCTCCTGATCGTCAAAAAAAGCCCGGTCGCGCGGTATATCCAGATTGTAGAACAGCGTCCGCTTCTCCTGCTTCGTGAGTTCGTCGGCGAGTTGCTGAAGTAGGGTGGTTTTCCCCGCCTGACGGGGGCCGATAAGCATGGTGATCTCCGGTCGGTGAAGATGGCCCCGCAGGACCGGCAACAGCGTTCGGCGTATCTCAAGCATACGCGAAGATACTATTTTCAATTTAACCCTACTATTTGCTAACCCCACTTACCAAATAGCAGGGATAAGTAGCAAACATCTACCGACTCTCCTCCACCAGTTCGTCGTCCTCCCAGACGCCCCGGGCGACGACCTCCCCCTTCTTGTCGTAAAAGATGCCTTCCCCGCTCCGTAGGTCATCCTCCCACTCGCCGACGAAGACGCTACCGTCGGGGAAGCGGTAAGTGCCCTGGCCGCTGCGCATGTCGTTCTCGTACTCCCCCTCGTAACTGGCACCGTCGGGCCAGTGAAATTCACCGACGCCGTGCTTCATATTGTTCTCCCACTCGCCCAGGTAGCGGCTGCCGGAACTGAGCAGGGCCACGCCGCGCCCGTTGGCTTTGCCATTTTTAATGTTGCCGACGTAGTAAACCTCGTTGCCCTGCCGGCTGGTGAAGGTGAGGTAGTTGCCCCCGCTGGTGGTACGTAGGCGACTTTCGAGGTTACGGATCTGCATATCGGCCTTCTGGAGGGCAAAGCGAAGGCTATCGTACTGATTGGGGTCGGAAGCTTCCAGCGGCATCCGCGTTACCGTTTGGGGCTGCACGGGGGTCAGGTCCGGCGCTTCCGGGCGGAGGCGACGGGCCCGCATCCGCCGCAGGGTATCGAGGGCGGCACCGACCTCACGCAGCCGCCGGGCGTGGTCGATGCGGGAGGTCAGCGTAGCCGTACCCAGCATCCAGGCGGTATCGGACTGCAGGTCGCGGTAGATCGCCAGGGCTTCCTCGTAGTTGCCTTCCCGGAGCAGGGAATCTCCCGTCCCGAGGCTGCGGTAGCTGTCCAGGCGGGCGCTCCGTTCCCGTAGCAGATCGCGCTCTTCGGCTAGCTGCGCTTCCAGTTTGGCGTTGCGCCCAAGGTAAAATACCGCCGCCACCACGGCCAGAAACAACAGCGCGACGACGATCAGAAAGCGTTTGGAGGTCAGCATGGCTAAGGGGAGGTTATTCGTCCAGATGAATATCGGGCAACTTATTCTTGATCTTGCGCCAGTCGGGGGTGAAGTAGGCGTGTACCCGCCACGTCCACTTCTGTTTGTAGATGCCCCCGTCGGTCAGCTCCTGCCCCATGCTGTACATCAGGCCGGTAGCTACCGTCAGCCGGGGATTGACGATATAACCGACTGAAGTGTGCAGCCGCAGGTCCTCCAGCGGACTATTCACCACGGCCTTCCCGCTCTGCATGATGATCTCGCACTCGGGAGCCACGTAGACGGTACCGGGATACAGGTATTTGGAGGTCAGGGGAATCTTCATGCGGAGCATATACCGCCAGCGGTTGCGGAAGATGTAGTCGGCTTCCTCCGCGAATCCCTGCGACCAGCGGTGCTCCAGCCGGATGCGGTGGTAGAGCATCAGCCGGGCCAGGGGTTGGGCGAACTGGTATTCGTGCCAGATCCGCCATTCGGGCACCGCCCCACGCTCGTTCGCCTCCACGTCGTTGGTGTTGAAGTTGACCCGCAGGACGCCCCCCAGGCTCACCCGGAAGTACTTCGAGTAGAGGTAGCTGATCGCGTGGCGGTTGTACAACTGAGCGATCTGGCCGGCAAAGGGCGTCGTCTCACTCTCCTGAAAGCGGAAGTGGGTCTGGGCGATCCAGAAGAAGCGGTCCGTCAGGCGGATATTGCCGTAGGTGTTGATCCAGAAGAGCGTCAGCGGCTCCTTATATTCGGCTTCCGTAGGGTTCTCGGGCAACTGCGCGCGTACGGGCCCGGGGGCGAGTAGCCTGACCACCAGCAGGATCGCGGCCCCCCAGCGGATGTATCTTGCGTCGTTCATCGGATCACTGTTGGAGGGGTAAGCGGAGTAAGTCCAGGATGGCGCGCGGATCTTCGGTATCTCTTAGTTGGTCTTCCAATTCCTCGGTGTCTTCCGTGCGCAGGGTGATCATGCGGGCGTGGAGGCCGTTGATCTGACGGTTCAGGCGGGCCACCTCCGCACAGTCGAGGGTGGGGGATATCCGGCCGGTGAGGTAGGGTAGCAGCCGCTCCGAATAGGCTTCGGTGAGGCGTCGTTTCACCCGCTCCTCCATCACGGTGGCGGTGAAGTTGTTCCACACCTGGTCGGTGTACAGTTCTTCGATTTCCTCCCTGCGTTGCGGTAGGTCGGCCAGGGTCAGGGCCAGGGCGTCGAACTCCACCATGCAGTCGATCAGGTCGCGGGCCCGGTCGCGCTTAGCCACGATATCCTCCATGCTGGCGTAGTCGGCAAGTTGCCGGCGGGCGGCCCCCAGCAGTTGGTCGAGCTCGTTCTCCTGCGGCAGGTTCTCGCTGCGGGCGGAGACGAGGCTATCCAGTACGCCGTATTCGTACATCAGCTGCTCGTCCAGGGCGGTGAGCACCTGCCGCCGTTCCTCCGTGTTCAGTTTTTCGTTGAGGGCGGAGCGGATCTCCCGGACGCGCTCCAGGGCCTCCCGGGCATTCGCGGCTACGGCACCCAGGTTTGCCGGAGGGTCCTCCGGATAGAGGAAGTTCAGGTAGGCCTCCCGGGGCAGGTACCCCAGGATGTTTTGTTCCCGCGCTTCGTCCACCCGGCGGATCGGGTCGAGCGTACTACCGGTCACTTCCCCCAGCCGGGCCCGGAGGGCGGCCACTTCGGGGTCGGCGGTTTCGAGGACGGCAAAGGTCATATTGCTCTCCAGCAGGCGGCGAATGGTATCGATCTCCGTCAGGGCCTCACCGATGGCGTCGAGGGAAGCTACTTCATCCCGCGACAGGGGCAGGTCGGGTACGCGGACCCCAAAGAGGGGGCTCGGCCGGTCGCCGCCCAGGTCTTCCACCACCTCCGTTACCCGACGGTAGAGGTTGGCATTGCGCACCAGTAATTCCGTAGCCTTGCTATCGCGAAAGGGGTCTTCCCTCCCCTGGGTCAACTGCCAGAGTTCCAGCAGCCGGAAGTACCGCTCGTTCAATTCGACCAGGGCGGTGCGGTCCAGATTGTCAGGTAGTACGGGGATGGTTTCGCTGCCCCCCTCCCCGACGATCTCGATGCGGTCGAGGCGGCCATCCACGAAGTACCAGTTCTCCCGCGTGAGCATATCGGCGTACAGCGTCCAGGTATCGTGGGCCAGTCCGTCGCGTTTGAAGCGGCCCAGCAGTACGTTTTCCTCCCCCTCCAGGCGAAAGGCCTGCTGGGGCGTGCCCTCTACGAAGACGATCTCGCTGCGAAAGGTGGTATCCACGGGCTCGGAATCCAGGATGCTTACCTCCTCCTGCAACCAAGTGCTGTCGAGGGTTCCCTGCTTCAGCCTGCCGGTGGCTGCGTGGGCGCGGCCGCGGGTGCGGAGTAAGTACCGGTGATCGACGACCCGGGCACTGCCATCCAGGGAGTACGCACCGAAGTGAAACCGCCAGGGACCGACCGGTACGTCGCGCCGGAAGCTGCCGGAAAACGAAAAGGTGCTGTCGGTGCCGGCGAGTAGATCGGCGGCGCTGGCCCCCTGCATGCGGAATGCCCCGTTGCGAAGGGTGTCGGATCGCCGTTGAGTGTAGTTGAAATCAGCCCGCCCCACCAGTGGCCCGACCGAATAGGGGCCGGAATAGGCGAGGGTATCCTGGGCCTGAGCCTCCGAAACCAGTAGCAGCGTGGCGAACAGACCGGTCAGGACGGTCCGCGCCGAGGGGTGTAGTACGGGCATATTCTCTGGAGTACGTTCCGGTACGCTGACCGTGATAACGTTTGTGGGGCGCCGCAAAGCTACGGCATTGGCAACAAAGCATTTGTGTTCCGGCCAACACCGCACCTGCGTCCCCGCCCGATCCTAGGGATAAGACCCGTACCTTTGCGGCCCAAAATTCAAATTATGCTATCCGTCAACGACCTGACCGTACAGTTTGGCAAGCGCGTGCTGTTCAACGAGGTGAACCTCAACTTCGTCCGCGGCAACTGCTACGGCATCATCGGCGCGAACGGGGCGGGTAAGTCGACCTTCCTGAAGGTACTCTCGGGCGAACTGACGCCCAACCGCGGCTCGGCCACCCTCGAACCCGGCAACCGCATGGCCGTACTGAGCCAGAACCACTTCGGCTACGAAGACAAGGTTGTCCTGGAGGTCGTCAAAATGGGCCACGAAGAGCTCTACGCCATCGAGCAGGAGAAGAACGCCATCTACATGAACCCCGAAGCCACCGACGAAGACGGGATGCGCGCCGCCGAGTTGGAAAACACCTACGGCGAAATGGGGGGCTGGACGGCCGACTCAGACGCCGCCGAACTGCTCAGTAACATGGGCATCAAGGAAGACCTGCACTACAAGGAAATGGCCGAACTCACCGGCCCCGAAAAGGTGAAGGTGCTCCTGGCCCAGGCGCTGTTCGGCAACCCCGACATCCTGCTGCTGGACGAGCCGACCAACGACCTGGACGCCCCCACGGTGCACTGGCTGGCCGACTTCCTGGCCGACTTCCCCAACACGGTGATCGTGGTGAGCCACGACC
>CAZQNE010000008.1:93831-97571 GCA_964594535.1 uncultured Lewinella sp. | reverse complement strand
GGCACTGTTCGGAAGCATGACGCCGAGGCGATCCAGTCCGGAGGCTATGCCGGGGGCCAAATCGACCTTGTCCCGCTTCGGCAACAGCACGATGGGAGCTAGGGGGCCGGTGAGTTCTTCGGCTTCATCGGTTTGGATGGTGGCGTAGCGACGGGCCAACGTCAGATCGGCGCACAGAATGGCGAGGGGTTTATCCGGTCGCGCCTTACGGCGACGCAGTTCCCGTACCGCCGCTTCGTTACGGGCGTCGCAGCAGAGGAGGAAGCCGGCCGTATTCTTTACCGCTACGATATGGCCGGTAGCGATCAGTTCGGTTACTCGGGATAAAAATTGCACCCGCGTCCGCGCCCCAAATCCATCCAGCAGGTCGAGCGAGATGCCACAGTCCGGACAAGAATTAGTCTGACTGAAGTACCTGCGGTCGTTCGGGTTTTCGTATTCCCGCCGGCAGTCGTCACACATCGCGAAGCCCGCCATACTGGTCCGCTCCCGGTCGTAGGGCAGTCCCCGCTGAATAGCGTAGCGGGGACCGCAGTTCGTGCAGGTGGTGAAGGCGTAGCCGTACCGGCGGTTGCCGGGTTCCGTTACATCGTGCCGGCAATCGGCACAGAGCGCGAAGTCGGGGGCCACGATCAGGTCGGCCGCACCGGAAGATGCGCTAGCGACGATACGGAAATCCGGGTACGGCACCTCCGGTCCCGCGGTCCGGCTCAACTGGTGCTGGGTGATCAGGGATAATCGCGGTGGCTCCGCCAGCAGCCGATCGGCGAAGGCACGGGCCAGTTCCGCCTCCCCGGTGAAGGCGATACGCACCCCATCCTCCCCGTTGCGGACCCACCCCCGCAGCCCGAAGGCGCGGGCCAGGCGGTAGACGTGGGGCCGAAAGCCCACGCCCTGTACGCGACCGGTGAGGTGGAGGTGCCAGTGCATCACCCTTGCTTTTCGGCGGTGCGGGCCAGAAGCCAGTCGCACCAGGCGTCCATGCCGTCGCCCTTCAGCGCGGAAACCTCCATCACCTCGATATCGGGGTTGATGTCGCGGGCGTCCTCGACCACCGCGTCTACCGAGAAGGGCAGGTAGGGCAGCAGATCGCACTTGGAGACGACCATCGTCTCGGAGGTGAGGAACATGCGGGGGTATTTTTTGGGTTTGTCGTCGCCCTCGGTCACCGCGATCAGGGTCACCCGGAAGTCTTCCCCCAGGTCGAAGGCGGCGGGACAGACGAGGTTGCCGACGTTCTCCACGATGATAAGGTCGGTATCGCTGAGGTCCAGCTGGTCGAGCGCCTGCCAGACCATCTGAGCCTCCAGGTGGCAGATACCTCCGGTCACGATCTGCAGGGCGTCCAGTCCGACCTCCCGCAGGCGGTCGGCGTCCCGCTCGGTTTCCAGGTCGCCCACCAGTACCTTAATGCGTAGGCGGTCTCCGATGCGGCGGGCCGTTTCCTGGAGTAGGGTGGTCTTGCCGCTGCCGGGGCTGGAGGTGATATTGAGCATCAGGATGCCCCGTTCGCTGACCCGCTTGCGGATCTGCTCGGCCATGAAGTCATTGGCCTTCAGCAGGTGCATGGTGGTGTTGTCGCAGGCGACGGTACCGCGGGCCTGGCGGTTGGATTTTAGTGTTTTCATGGTGTTGTTAAGTTAGCGAAATGAACCCGATAGATGAGCAGTTCCGTACCCTGGATGACGTCGTTCGTCGGCCGGCCGCAGTGGCCGCAGACGAATTTGTAGTTCTCCACCCGGCTTTCGTTGCCGCAGAGGTCACAGCGGACGATCACCGGCAGTACCTCCACCCGTAGTTCGGCTTCCGTGAACCGCCCCTCCGCCTCCTGGAAAGCCCCGAATGCGTTCTGCATCAGTACGGGCTCGACGTTGCTCAGCAAGCCCACCCGTAGGTCGATCCGGCTGACGTTAGCGAGTTCTTCCGCGGAGAGCTGTTCGTCCAGGGTAGCGGCAATGGTCCGGACCAGGGAGATTTCGTGCATGATCGTTTAGGCGTAGGCCGACCGGAGCTGATCGAGTTTAGTGAGGTGCTCCCGGGCCGTGGCGGCCAGGGCGGGGTCGGGGCTAATCCGTACGACTTCTTCGGCCCGGGCCACCATGTCGGCGTGGCGGACTTCGTCGAAGGCATCTTCCGGCATCCCGATGTGCCACTGGGCTTCCAGGTAGTTGAGCAGGGTCAGGCTACGCTCCAGGGGGTGGGTATCGGCGGGGCGGCGGTCCAGGGCTTCCTGGTAGTAGTAGAGCGCCTTCTCGGCGTTGTCGGTCAGTTTGGCGGCGGGGTACTGCAGCAGGGCATTTCCGTAGTGGTTGCAGACCGTGGCGTACTCCTGGGGGTTGCGCTGCGAGTCCAGCACGTCGAGGGCTTCCTGGAAGGCGGTGCTCGACAGGGCGGCCCACATCCCCCGTTTCTTTTCCTCGTCGGGCATGACGGCGTAGCACAGTCCGAGTCGCTGCTGGATGTCGGCGTAAATCAGCGGGGCGGCCTCCCGGGTGAAGGTTTTGGCGGCGGTGCGCAGGTGCCGGGCGGACTGGGAATAGAATTGCGCATTACCCGTCTGGGCCCACTGGTAGAACAGGGTACCCTTGCGCAGATAAGCATCGGCGAGCAGGGCGGGGGTCTCCGTTTGTTCCAGCAGACTGGTGGCGCGGTTGACGCAGCCCAGGGCCTCGGTCCAGTTTTCGTCCAACTGAGCGACGGTGGCCGCGTCGAGCAGGGCCAGGGCGGTGTCCAGGGGGCGGCCCTGGCGTTCGTAGGTAGCCAGTACGCTATTGAGGTCTTCCTTTAGTTCGCTCAGCAGTTCGTCGGGGTAGGGTGGGCTCAGGTGCTGCAGTCGGAACTGAGCGTAGGTATGCCGCAGGGCGGTCTTTCCCTCCTCGCTCTCCGCGCTTCCCCGACCGACCGCCAGTACCCGACCGGCATCCCCGGCTTCCCCCAGGTCGATCAGGAACTGGGCGAAATGGCGGCAGGAAAAGGCCCGGTGTTCCCCGCTGGGGGCGGTTTCGAGGGCCTGCAGGTAGTAGTACTTCGTCTGTTCGGTGTCGGCCCGTTCGCTTCCGTAGTGGGCTACGATGGCCTGGTTGTGCATCAGGCGGTACTCTCCGTAGTAGTCCAGGCTAGAGGCCAGGTCCCCCTGGTCGATGGTCAGTCCGTGCCGTAGCCGGTTGTAGATATCCAGTTCGGCGGTCAGGCTCGGGTCGACACCGGCCAGGTAGTGGTAGACCCGTTCGTAGTTATCCAGCCGCGCGAAGACGAGCCCGAGCAGGTATTCGGGCCGCAGGTCGAACTTTTCGTCGAGTAGGTAGGGGGGCATCACGTCGTGCCAGTCCAGCACGGGATAGATGGCATCGTCGCGCACGACGAGGGAGTGAGCGGAGGCAACCGGCCGCTGCTCCAGGTAGTCGACCACCCGGACCAGTTCATCCAGCCGGTCTTCCCGGGCGATGACTTGGTGCAGCCAATCGTGGTACTTAGTTGCGGTGTATATCGTCAGCATCGTCGGTTGGTTTGGGGCGGGGGTCGCGGGCATCGCCGCTGATCTGCCGTCGCAGAATGTTGGCCTGCCACTCGGCCCGGGCCCGGGTAGGGTGGTCGGAGATGGTGCGGACCAGTTTGCGCAGGGAGTCGTCGCGGTCGGTGAAGATCATATCAATATAAAAACGCCCCCTTTCTTCGCGGACGCGGTGGGTAACGCGGCTATGGCGAAGCCAGTCGGCGTTTTTGCCCAGGAAGTTCAGTTC
>CAZQNE010000008.1:0-93731 GCA_964594535.1 uncultured Lewinella sp. | reverse complement strand
GGGTAACGCGGCTATGGCGAAGCCAGTCGGCGTTTTTGCCCAGGAAGTTCAGTTCATCGTGCCGCTTCGCCATGCCTTAGGGTTGCTGGGGGTCCGCCAGTTTGACTTGCAGTAATTGCAGCCCCGGGCGGGTCGTAAATTCCAGGGGGCGGTCGCTATCGTCCAGGTTGTTGTCGATGATCACCTCCTGGAGGTTCAGCGACTTGTCTCCGGCCAGGTTGCGGTCCTTGAGCATGATCAGGCTACACTCGTGCAGGCTCTTGAAGCTGGTATCGGACATCGGGGCCAACAACAGCATCCCCCGCTGGGGGTAAAACACGGTATACACCTGCCGCTCACCGCCGAAGGTATCCTTAGCTACGGATGCGGACAGCCACAGGTGCTGCCGCTTCAGCCGCACCTGCTCCCCGTCGAGGGCGGCGGGAATGTCGGCCAGTTCGCGCAGCCGGTTGCCGTCGAAGATGCGTTCCATAGTCAAGAATTAGGTAGCGGGCTGGGGCTGTGCTAAACGGCTCAGGATACGGTCGACGAGCTCGTCGGCCGCCGCCGTTACTTGCTCCGACATTCCTACCGCTAGCCGGGTATCGGTTACGGCTACCAGGTACACCCCGACATCCTCCGGGTAGGCATCCCCCAGAATTTTGCGGGCGTAGCTAAGCGCCTGGTCCCACTTCAGGCTGTGTAGGAAAACCATCGGGTCGTCCTGAATGGAGGCCTCCACTTCCGCCGCGGGAAGATGATAAAGCGTTCCGTCTTCCTCGCCCGTATTGATGACCCCGTCGACGAGCAGGATGCGTTCGTGACCCTGAAGCTGGAAGAGCACCTCGAAGGCGGAGGTACCCATGTCCAGGATGGTTAGTTCGTCCCGCTCACCCACCCGCTGTCGTAGTTGCTGGACGACGTAGCAGCCGACCCCGTCGTCGCTGCGGGCCGGATTTCCGAATCCGAGTATGGCGGTCTTCATTTTACAATTTAAAGCGGGCCAGTTCCTCACCGTTCTTCGCGTCGTGGGCGTGGACGGTACAGACCAGGCAGGAGTCAAAGGAGCGGGCCACCATACCAACCTCGACCGGGTCGTGGGGGTCTTCGATCTCGATACCTTCCAGCGCGGCCTCGATCGGGCCGGGTTTGCCTTCGTCGTCGTTCGGGCCGACGTTCCAGGTCGTAGGTGCCATGACCTGGTAGTTCTTAATCACGCCGTCCTCGATCTCGATCCAGTGCGCCAGGGCGCCGCGGGCGGCCTCGGTGGCGCCCCATCCCTTACCGTCGCGTTCGGTCGGCTTGATGTAGAACTCCCCGTCCAGGTCGACCTCGCCGAGCCATTCCAGGATCGAATTGAACAGGCGGGGCGCTTCGTGCATCCGCGCTAGCGTCCGGGTGAAGACACTGGGGCCCATCCGGCTCATGATGTCGACGAAGAGGGTGTCCTTGTACTGGTGGTCCAGGTTCTTGGGGTTGCCCGTCATGATGCAGCGGCTCAGGGGGCCGGCCTCGGCGGCGGCGCCGTCGAAGCGGGGGGCCTTACTCCAGCTGTACTTCCCGCCCCAGTCGGTGGTGTGCAGGTTCTGGCTTTCCATCGGCGTCGGCAGGGGCTCGTCCCAGGGGTGGGCGGCCGGCGTATCGGCGTACCAGGCGTGGCCGACGTGCTCCTGGATCTTCATCTGATCCATCTCGTGGAATTCCTTCCCGTCGAAGAAGCCCCCCGGGCTGATTACGGCGCTCTGCCGCAGCTCGATGCTGGGGTCGTTGTACATCGCCTTGTGCAGGTAGGTGCCGTAGGCGATAAATTTATTGACGCCCTGTCCGAATTTATCCAGCCCGAATTGCAAGCTGGCCCGAATGAAGAGCCCCAGGTCGGAGTTCTTCTGGCTCTCGTTTTCTTCCACCCATTCCATGAGGTCGTCCCAGGTCTGGACGCGCATGTACCGCTCGATGGAGCAGCCCAGCCAGACCGTTTCCAGCCAGTCGTTACGGAACTGGTTCATGATGGCGATGGCCCGCGTGATGTCCTTCAGCGTCGGCGCGCACATCACGCCACCGGGGATCATGTAGGACGAGTGGGGCCACTGCCCACCAAACAGGGCGTACACCTCCACCGGCCGTCCGGAAGCCACGACGCCCCGCTGAAAGGAAGTACCCACGTAGGCCGCGAAGCGCTTGGTCACTTCGGCGTACAGGGGGTGGTGGGCGAATTTCTTATTCGCCATGTCGGTAGCGAAGATGGCATAGAACCACCGCGGGATACTCTGAATGGTTTCACAGGCCTGCCCGATCGCCCGCAGCAGCAGGGCGTTCGGCGTCAGCTTCGTCTTCCAGGCCGTATCCAGGGCGGAGGAGGCGCAGTAGAGGTGACTGCCGCCGCAGATACCGCAGATGCGGGGCGTGACGATGAGGCCGGACTGGGGGTCCTTGCCCGCCATGATCTGTTCGAAGCCACGAAACATCGCCGCCTGGGTGTGGGCCTTGGTGACCACCCCGTTTTCCATGTACACTTTGACGTCCAGGTCGCCTTCTACGCGGCCGACCGGACTGATATTGAGTTCCTTTACTTGTTGCATGATGATCGGGGGTGGTGCTTATTTACTGGTTTCGAAGTGTTCCTGGAAGGTGCCGGTGGCCTTTTCGAGATTGCCCATGACCTTCTCGAAGCCGGCGCGGGTGTAGTACCCTAGCTTGGATACGCCGGTGGGTACGTCCTTCGGCAGGAAGCCGAGGTGCTTCATCGTTTTGAGAACCGATCCCTTGACGAGGTCATGGTGGGGGAAGCCCGGTTCGGTACAACCCAGGCAGGGATGGTTGGTCCGGGTCTTGGAGCTCTGCCGGTTCCAGAGGATGCGGTTGCAACTCGCCCGCGTCATGGGGCCACGGCAACCTACCTCGTAGAACAGGCAGCCGCCGCGCTTACCGAAGTGACCGTCCACCTTCTGGGCGAAACTGATGGCGTTGGGGCAGCCCGTCTGTACGAAGTCCGTAAAGAAGGTCTTGGGGCGGTGGTAATCGTCGATGAGTACATCGCCGATCCGGCCGGCACTGATGGCCACCAGTATTTGGGTGACCCAGTCGGGGTGAGCCGGACAGCCCGGGATGTTGATCACCGGCAGGCCACCCTTACTCTTGTAGTTCGGCCCCAGCAGTCCGCCCTTGGCTTTTTTGTGAAACTGCATGCCCGTACTCTCGCTCGGGTTCGGCGGTACGGCGGGGATACCCCCCCAGGTGGCGCAGTCACCGATGGCCACTACGTAGCCGGCCACTTCGCTGAGTTCCTTCACCCACTCGATCATGGGGCGCTCGGCGAAGTAGTTCATCGTACCCGTGCCGTTCGGGCCCTGTACCAGACTGCCCTCAAAGACCAGGATGTCGCATTCCGTCTTTCCCGCCTTGATGTCGTTAAGCAGATCGACCACCTGGTCGCCGATTTCCACGCCGATGGAGGGGTGCCAGAGAATGTTGATACCGAAGTCGACGACCAGTTCGGGGACCGTCGGCTCTTCGGCGTTGAGAAAGGACATGGTGTTGCCACTGCATGCCCCGCCCTGGAGCCAGAGAAGGTTTGCCATAATGTTGGAAGGAACTAAGTTCAGTAGAAAATAAGCTCATGAGGATATTCCCGTGCGAAGCTGAGCGGAAATTTCCCCCAAATAATCCCAAATATACGAAATATGTAGATGGCCTAAACCTCGTTTGGCAAAATAACCTACTAATATATACAGAATACGGTCCGTTGCCTGACGAAATCCGGCTGTCCCTTCGAACGAATAGGAATTAGTTCGTCATACCGGCCCGGAGCCGCGGGAAGCAGCCTCACCCTTCCACCCCGTACGTAACCGGCGTATCCGTATTGTAAAAGAAAAAGCTCCACAGGTCGGCCTGCTCCTCGATGGTCTTCGAGATCGGTTTTCCGGCTCCGTGGCCGGCATCGGTTTCGATGCGGATCAGCACCGGATGGTCACCTTCGTGCGCCTCCTGCAGGCGGGCGGCAAACTTGAAGCTGTGGGCGGGCACCACGCGGTCGTCGTGGTCGGCGGTGGTGACCATGGTGGCGGGGTACTCCGTACCATCCTCCAGGTTATGCAGGGGAGAGTAGGCCCGTAGCACGGGAAACATCTCCGGGTCCTCGCTGCTGCCGTATTCCGGGATCCACCCCTTGCCGACGGTGAATTTATGGTAGCGCAGCATATCCATCACCCCTACGGCGGGGAAGGCCACGGCGAAAAGATCCGGCCGTTGCGTCATGGCCGCCCCGACGAGCAGTCCGCCGTTCGATCCGCCGGCGATGGCCAGTTTGTCGGAGTTAGTATAGCCCTCCCCGATCAGGTATTCGGCGGCGGCAATGAAATCATCGAAGACGTTCTGCTTGTTCTTCAGCATCCCCGCCTGGTGCCAGGCCTCACCGTATTCCCCGCCGCCCCGCAGATTAGCCATGGCAAAGACACCCCCGTTTTCCAGCAGCGGCAGCCGCATGACGCTGAAGCTGGGTGACAGGCTGATGTTGAATCCGCCGTACCCGTACAGATAGGTCGGGTTGGTGCCATCTAGCTCCAGGCCCCGTTTATGGACCAGGAACATGGTCACCTCCGTACCGTCTTTGCTGGTATACGTGACCTGCTTTTCTTCGTAGGCCGTGGGGTCAAACTTCAGTTCGGGCTGGAAGAAGGGTTCGCTCTCGTTAGCGTCCACATCGTAAGCGAAGATGGTGGGCGGGTAGGTGAAGCTGGTGTAGACGTAAAAAAGCTGCTTGTCGTCTTCCTTGCCACTGAACCCGCCGGCCGATCCCACTCCCGGTAGCTCGATCGGGGTAATGTTGCTGCCGTCGTAATCCATCCGGTAAAAGCGGTCGGTAGCCCGCTCCAGGTAGTTGGCAAACAGATAGCCGCCCCCCGTCCTGACGCCCTGTAGTAAGTTCTCCCGCTCCGGAATGACGGTCGTCCAGTTCTCCCGCTCCGGTCGCTCGGTGCTGACCTTCACCAGCCGGTAGTTGGGCGCGTCGATGTCCGTCAGTACCCAGAAGTCGCGCCCCTCGGCCCGTACGATCTGACTCTTATTGTCCGTACCCCCGAACAGGGCGATCGGCTCGATTCGCTCGGGCAGGGTTCCGTCCTCCGGCAGCGGCAGGTAGTAGGTAGCAAAACCATCGGTGCCGGGCGCGGCGTACATAATGAAGTAGTCTTCGTCTTCGGTCGTACCGCCGTAGTGGTAGTAGCCGGGGTTCTGACTGTCCTCGTAGATGAGCCGGTCGGCGCTCTGCTCGGTGCCGAGTTCGTGGTAGTAGACCGAGTGGTTCAGGTTATTCCCCTTCAGTTCGTCCCCTTCGGCCGGGGCGGGATAGCGACTGTAAAAAAAGCCATCGCCGTACCAGCCGGCCCCACTGAACTTGACCCACTCCAGTTCGTCGCCCAGCTCTTCGTTGGTTGCGATCTCCCGCACGTAGATTTTGCGCCAGTCGCTGCCCGCGTCGCTGCGGCTGTAGACCATGTAGCGGTTGTCCTTGTCCGCTCCGAGCAGGTTGATACTGGTGGTGCCGTCTTCGCTCAGTTGGTTGGGGTCGATGAAGACCATCTCTTGCCCGTCCATACCCTTTTTGTAGTAGATCACCGACTGGTTCTGCAGTCCGTCGTTCCGGCTGTAGAAGTAGTAGTCCCCCACCTTGAAGGGAGAACTCAGCCGGGGATAATTCACCAGTTCGGTCAGCCGCTCCCCGATCGATTCCCGGAAGGGGATCCGTTCCAGGTAGCCGAAGGTAACGGCGTTCTGCTCGCCGACCCAGGCCTTCGTCTCTTCGCTGTTGTCGTCTTCCAGCCAGCGGTAGGGGTCGGCAACGGTCGTGCCGTGGTAGTCGTCCTGGGTATCGTCCTGTCGGGTGTCGGGGTAGGTAGTGGGCAAGTCGGGGTAATCTGCGGTGTTGGGGGAGGAGGTGGTTTCGGGGGAGCACGCCAGCAGGGCGATCAGGGGGAGTGTCGGGAGGAATTTTATCACGGTCGGTCGGTTTGTTGGGGCGGAACTAAAATACGTACCGCAGCCCGTTTACCCAGCTGTAGGTCGTCTCGGGCACTTCGTCGAGCCCCCGGTTCAGCAGGGCATCGTGGGTGACATTGAAGGTACTGGTCAGCGAAAAACTGCCGGTGAGCTGCAGCGAGAGCCCCATCACGCTACTGATGCGCGGCAGGCTGAAATCCGGCAAAATGGGCTGGTAGTAGGTCGTATTGGTCAGCGACAGTCGGGAAAAGGGGTATAGATTAAAACTTAGGTAGCTGCTCAGGCGGTGATCGCGGTAGAAGATGCTCCGTTCGGCCAGTTCGTCGTATTCGTACATGTACAATGCACCGACGTACACCCGGTTTCGCTTACCGGCTACCAGTTTGAGCCGCGGGCCGGTGCCCACTAACGAGCGCAGGCCCAGTCGGAGTTGCTCGTTATACTGCACCTGGGTAAAGGCCTCCCATCGCCAACGATCGTTAAAGTAGTAGGCGTACCGGATGTGGGCGAAGCCGGCATTGATGCCATTTTTACCGCTCACCTGCACCAGCCGGTAATCCGCAATGCCCAGCAGGGCGTGGCGCTCCGCCCTGTGGTCTACCCGCAGCGCTCCGTTCAGACTCAGCGTAGTGGTGCTGTTCCTGTTCAGGTTGCCGCCCAGGTCGAGCTGCCCGAACCAGCCCAGGGTGTCGAAGCCTTTACGCTGGTCTTCGATGTTGACAATCTGGGCGCTCACGCAGGTGCAAATGCCCCCGAGGAACAGCAGCGTGGCCGTGCATGCCAATCGTAATTCCATACGTCGATGCTAGGCTCGTTGCCCGGCAGCGGTCGGAGTAGCCGCCAGGAATCTCCAACCTCCGAATAGGAGCCCAGAGAATACTACGGTACCCGCCAAACTATTCACCAGGAAGGGCAACCCGGCGGTATAGGCCGCTACCAGACCGCCAACCGACCGGGGGTACAGCGGCGACCCCAGCCAGGCCCCGAAGTTGGTCACCAGGAAGAACACAGCCGTAGAGCACAGGATCGCGCTCCCCAGCCGCCCCCAGCCGAAGGAAGACCGGCGCAGCAGTCCGGTACCCAGAAGAATGGTCGCCGCGAAACCGAAGTACACATAGCCGTTCACCCCCCAGTAGAAGCCGGAATAATACTCGGCGTACACCAGGTTGTTCAGGGCCAGATCGCTGAGGTAGAGCGCCAGAACGGGTACGGCCACCGCCATCCACCGCCGGGGTAAGCTCGCCGCACCGAATAGCGCCATGGCCGCGACCGGCGTAAAATTCGGCCAGTGGGGGAGCAAGCGACTGGCCGCCGCCAGTAAGATCATACCGGCCAGCAGCAAAAACGTACGGGGCGAATTCTTCATATGGTGATCCATTCAGCCCGCAAAGATAACCCACGGGCCCCGGAGGGGTCCTCCATAATTCCCCAATGCGCAGCGTTGGGATAACTCTTGAATTCCCCAATGCGCAGCGTTGGGATGCTGTACAGCAACAATTCGTAGTATCTTCCCCGCCCCCAATTGACCCTAGTACATGCTCCGACTTACCCTTCTACTTTGCACCTGCGTCCCCGCCCTCCTGTTCGCCCAGCCCGACCGCTGGCAACAGCGCGCCACCTACACCATGGACATCGATATGGACGTCGAGACCAACCGCTACGCCGGCACCCAGGAACTGAACTACGTCAACAACTCCCCCGATACCCTCGGACGGGTTTTCTACCACCTGTACTTCAATGCCTTCCGGCCGCAGAGCCAGATGGACTACCGCAACCTCAACCTGCCCGATGCCGACAAACGGGTAGGGGAGCGCATCCACCAACTCGCCCCGGAAGAGGAGGGGTACATTCGCGTCAACTCCCTGGGCCAGGACGGACAAGCCCTCGCCTACGTAGAAGAAGGCACCATTCTGGAAGTGGAACTGGCCGAACCCCTGCTGCCCGGAGACAGTACCACCCTACGGATGGAATGGGACGCCCAGGTGCCCCTGCAGATTCGCCGCAGCGGCCGCGACAATGCCGAGGGCGTGGAGTACAGCATGGCCCAGTGGTATCCCAAACTGGCCGAATACGACTACCAGGGCTGGCACGCTAACCCCTACATCGGACGGGAATTCTACGGCGTCTGGGGCGAGTTCAACGTCAATATCAGCATCGATGAGGACTACGTCGTGGCCGGTACGGGCTACCTGAAGGAAGAACCCAGCCGGATCAGCGGTGGTAAGCTGCTGCACCGCTTCTACGCGCCGCGGGTGCACGACTTCGTCTGGGCCGCCGACCCCGATTACACGAAAACCAGTCTGACCCGCGCCGACGGTACGGAGTTGAACTTCGTCTACCAGCCCGGCCCCAAGACCACCGAAAACTGGGAAGCTCTGCCGCCGATCATGGACGCCGCCTTCGACTACATCGAGCGGCACTACGGCCCCTACCCCTACCAGCAGTACAGCTTCATCCAGGGCGGTGACGGCGGCATGGAATACCCCATGGCCACCCTCATCACCGGGGAGCGGAACATGAACAGCCTGGTGGGCGTGAGCGTGCACGAACTGATGCATACCTGGTACCAGATGCTGATGGGGACTAACGAGGCACTCTACGCCTGGATGGACGAGGGCTTCACCAGCTGGGCCAGCAGCGAGGTCATGAACCACCTGCGCCGCGAGGGGCTCATCCAGGGCGAGGCCGTGGCTAACCCCCACGCCCGCAGCTACGCCGGACTCCGGGGATTCCGGCAAACGGGGCTACAGGAACCGCTGAGCGTGCACGCCGACCACTTCGCCACCAATAGCGCCTACGGCGTAGGCAGCTACACCAACGGAGCCGTGTTCCTGGAACAGCTTCGCTACATCGTTGGGGAGGAAGATTTCACCTGTACGCTGCAGCGCTACTACTACGACTGGCGCTTCCGGCACCCCAACCCGAACGACTTCATTCGAATCGCGGAAAAATGCTCGGGACTGGAACTGGACTGGTACAGGGAATACTGGGTCAACGGCACCGACTACCCCGACTACGCCATCACCGACGTGGAGGATATGGACGAGGCCGCCACCACCCGGGTCACGCTCGAGCGCGTGGGCCGTATGCCCATGCCCCTGGAGGTGACCGTGACCGGAAAGGACAGTAGCCAGACCGTTTACTACATCGCCCCGGCCATCCTGCGGGGCCAGAAGCAGCAGCCCGACTACGCCGAGAACTGGGTGCCGGTGGACGACTGGGGGTGGGCGATGCCGACCTACCAATTGGTGATTGACCGGGACAAGCAGACCATCGAGCGCATCGAGATCAACGCCCGCGAACGGATGTACGAGGACGACCTGACGAATAATAGCTGGGAGGACTAAAAAATTTTCTCCACCCGGGCCACGCGAAAGGGGGGTAGACCTATCGTTCCAACGACCGGCCTACGCCCCGCCGTCCTATTCGTATGAAGTTACTCTTTCTCACCAAGAAATTCCCCTATCCCCTCAAAGACGGCGAGAGTCAGGCTATCCACGGCCTCACCAAAAGCCTGAGTGAACTGGGCTGCGAAGTGAGTCTGCTGGCCATGAACACCAGCAAGCACTTTTTTTCCGGCCCCGGCCTCCCCGCCGCCATGGATCACTACCGGGAAGTACGTACCGTGGCGGTCGATAACGCCATCACCCCCGCCGCCGCCCTGAGTAATCTGCTGCGGGGCACGTCTTACCACATCAGTCGCTTCGATCAGGCCGGCTACCGGGAAGCCCTCATCGGCTGGCTACGGGAGGAGGAGTTCGACATCGTACAGCTCGAGACCCTCTACCTGGCTCCGTACCTGGCTACCATCCGCCGGTACTCAGATGCCCAGGTAATAATGCGTAGCCATAACGTCGAGCACGAAATCTGGGAACGCTGTGCCGAAAATATCCGCTTCGCCCCCAAGCGCTGGTACCTCCGCCACATCACCCGGCAGCTGAAGGACTACGAGCGCAGCCAACTCAACCAGTACGACCTGCTACTGCCGATCTCCGATCGGGACAAGAAACACTTCCAGCGGCTCGGTTTCCGGGGCCGATTCAGCGTACTCCCGATCGGGCTGGATACCCGTTGCGGCCCGCCCACCTACGCCAGTTACCGCAGCGCGCCGGACCTTCACTTCATCGGTTCGCTCGACTGGCTACCCAATCTGGAAGGCTTACAGTGGTTCCTTACTGACGTTTGGCCGGAAGTCCACCGGCGTTGCCCCGACATCCAGTTTCACGTCGCGGGCCGCAATATGCCGCCCTCCATCCGGCAACTGCGCATGAAAAATGTCGTCATTCACGGGGAGGTAGAGAGCAGTTGCGACTTCGTGGCGGCCCACAGCATCAGTGTCGTTCCCCTACTGAGTGGGGGCGGCATGCGGGCGAAAATTCTGGAGGCCATGTCGCTGGGCCGTACGGTCGTCACCACCACCCTGGGGCTGGAGGGGATCAAGGCACGCAACCGCCGGGACTTGTACATCGCCGACACCCCCGAGCAATTCGCCGCCACCATCGAGGCCTGCCGCCGCCGGGGCCGCCGGCTGGAGGGTATCGGCCGCAATGCCCACGCTTGCTTTCACCGCCACTACGACCGGCGGGTACTGGCCGAGCGGCTGCTGCGTACGTACGCCAAGCTGCTGGATTCGGTAGCGGTGTAGCCCATCGTGCTATATTGCGGGTCACACCCATTCGATCATGTCCAAGTTTATCCTTGCCCTCGACCAGGGCACCACTTCCTGCCGTGCCATCCTCTTCGATCACGGCGGAAGTCTGGTCGCTACCGCCCAGAAGGAGTTTACCCAGTACTACCCCCAGCCCGCCTGGGTGGAGCACGACGCCAACGAAATATGGACGGCCCAGGTAACCGTAGTACGCGATCTGCTGGAACGGACAGGAACGACAGCCGATGACATCGCCGCCATCGGCATCACCAACCAGCGGGAAACTACCCTGATCTGGGACCGCAGGACCGGGGAGCCCATCCACCACGCCATCGTCTGGCAGGATCGGCGAACGGCCGGACGCTGCGACCAATTAACGGCCGCCGGCCTGGAAGATCACGTCCGGGCCACCACCGGACTGGTCATCGATGCCTACTTCAGCGGAACGAAGATCGACTGGCTGCTCACTAAGGTGGCGGGGGCGCGGGTGCGGGCGGAGGCGGGCGAATTATGCTTCGGAACCATGGATAGTTGGCTGGTCTATAAACTCACGGGCGGGCAGACCCACGTGACTGACGTGACGAATGCCGGACGCACCATGCTGTTCGACATCCGGAAGCGGGACTGGGACGAGCGCCTACTGAGCGAACTCAGGGTACCCCGGGCCATCCTGCCGGAAGTCAAATCGAGCAGTGAGGTGTACGGGCATACCACCCTTTTCGGCGGCTCCATCCCCATCGCCGGGATGGCGGGCGACCAGCACGCGGCCCTATTCGGTCAGGCGTGCTACGGTACGGGGCAAGCCAAGAATACCTACGGCACCGGCTGCTTCATGCTTCTCAATACGGGCACCGAAGCGGTGCGGAGTACCCACGGTCTGCTGACCACCATCGCCTGGGAGGTGGGCGGCGTGACCGAGTACGCGCTGGAGGGCAGTGTCTTCATCGCCGGGGCGGCCATTCAGTGGTTGCGCGACGGGCTCAAGCTCATCGATGAGGCGCCGGACAGTGAGTACTACGCCAAAAAGGTCAAGGACACGGGCGGCGTCTACGTCGTTCCCGCCTTCGCCGGTCTGGGGGCGCCCTACTGGGACATGTACGCCCGCGGGGCCATCTTCGGGCTCACGCGGGGTACCAGCAAGGCCCACATCGTCCGGGCCACCCTCCAGAGCCTGGCTTACCAGGTCAAGGACGTGCTGGAAGCCATGCAAAAGGATGCCGGTGCCGACCTGAGTACCCTGCGGGTGGACGGCGGGGCTAGTGCCAATGACTTCCTCATGCAATTCCAGGCCGACATCCTCGGTGCCCGCGTCGAACGACCGAAGATCGTGGAAACCACCGCCCTGGGCGCCGCCATGCTTGCCGGGCTGGCCGTCGGCTACTGGACCCGGGACGAACTGGCCGCTACCTGGCAACTGGATGAAGGCTTCGATCCGCAGATGCGGGAGGCCGACCGGAAAAAACGCTACGCCGGATGGCAGAAAGCCATCGAGCGGACAAAGGACTGGGAAGAGGCGGACCGGGTATAGTTAGTGAGCATCCACCGACTTGAGTAGTGTCTCCAACTCCCAGGCATCTTCCACCCGGTAGGGCCCAACCGCCGTACGCCGCAGCGCCGTCAGGTAACCGCCACTACCTACGGACCGACCCAGATCGTGGGCCAACGAGCGGATGTAAGTCCCTTTGCTGCAACTAATAGTGAAGTCGACCGACGTACCGGTAAAATTGCTAAGTTCGAAGCGATCGACCCGTACGGGGCGCGACTTGACCGCGACTTTTTCTCCCCGCCTGGCCCGCTTGTACAGGGGCTGCCCGTCAACTTTGATGGCGGAGAATACCGGGGGGACCTGATCGATGGCCCCCGTGAATTGCGTGCTGGCCTCCCGTAGCCGATCGAGGCTCAGATGATCGGTGGGGAAAGTTTCGTCGATCTCCGTTTCCGCGTCGTAGGAGGGCGTGGATGCCCCCAGTCGGATGGTGCCGGTATAAGTCTTATCCAGTCCTTCGAGTTCCTGTAGGCGTTTGGTCCACTTGCCGACGCACAGGTTCAGAAGGCCCGTGGCCATGGGATCGAGGGTGCCGGCGTGGCCCACCTTGAACTTCTTGACGCCGAGTTTTTTCCGGATATGCCACCGCAGTTTGTTGACTACGTCGAAGCTGGTCCAGCCCGGCGGCTTGTCGATCAGAAACATAGCGCCCTCGGCAAAGGGGAAGGGGGGCTGGGTAGCGGGAGGAAGCATAGGCGGCTTAGGCAGCGAGGGTCCGGACGGCCAGTACGATCAGGGCCACGGCGAAACAGTAGTAAGCAAAGTACTTCAATTCGGCCTTTTTTACCAATTTGATCATCCATAAACAGGCCGCAATACCCGTAAAGAAGGCAGCCAAAAACCCGACCGACAATTCTACGGCCGAGGTGGTCGCGGTGAACTCCCCGTCGAGGAGGTCCTTCGCCATCTTACCCAGAATCAGGGGGACCACCATCAAAAATGAGAAGCGGGCGCTCTTCTCCCGGTCGATTCCCAGTAGCACGCTGGTCGAGATCGTAGCCCCCGAGCGGCTGATGCCCGGCAAAATGGCGATGGCCTGGGCCACCCCGATCAGGATGGCATCCTTCCAGCCTACGCTCTTATCGGTGCGTTGGGCGCGGTCCGCCAGGAAGAGCAGCAGACCGGTCACCACCAGCATAAAGGCGACCAGCACGATCTGCCGGTCGAAGAGGGTAGTGAGTATGGCATCGAACATGACCCCCACGACGGCGGCGGGAACCATACTCACTACGATGAGGGCGGCAAACTTCGTGCCCCCGTTCCATTCAAAGCGGAGGAGGTCCCGCAGGATTTCACCCACGTCGCGGCGGAAGACCACCACCGTGGCTAGCGCCGTCGCGGCGTGCAGGGTGACGGTCATGAGCATACTTTCGGCGGCCAGGCTGTCGTCCTGAAAGATCCACTTAGTGAGCTCGAGGTGGCCGCTGCTGCTAACGGGTAAAAACTCGGTGAGGCCCTGGACGATGCCCAGCGCGAGTGCACGTAGAAGTTCCGACAAGGCTTACTTTTTAAAGATCGCGTAGGTAGTCACGCCCAATCCGACCAGGATGACGAGGGGAGCCAGCGTAATGCGGCGGAAGCTGTAAATGACCGATTCATCGAATACGGTAGGGTCGTCGCCGCGCCCCCCGGTCATGAGCAGAAAGCCGATAACGATGAGGATGAATCCACCGCCCAGCCAGAGATACGTATCCCGACCGAAAACCAGCTTTTGCTTAGTTTGCGTAGGCTCAATACGAATCTTGGACCGTTTGGGGGTAGCGACCTTGCGCTCCGACACCACCACGGGCTCGGCGGTGCGGGCGGTACGGGTCTTGGACTTCTTGCGTTTACTCATGGACGGTCGCGATTCGGCGGCCCGGCAAAGGTAGTGTAATTTGCGCTCACCAACTTCTTCAACTATGGCATCTGTCGTCCGGGCTTTCGTCCGTATTCTACTCTGCACCTGCGTCCCCGCCCTCCTGCTCGCCCAGATGAGCGACGCCGAAGACCGGGGGGACGAATACGGCGCCGGCCCCTATCCCCAACTCATCATCCGGGGGGTGACGCTGATCAACGGGAACGGAGCACCCCCGATCGGACCGGTGGACATCGTCATCGAGGGCAACCGCATCGTAACGGCCGACGCAATCGGCTTTCCCGGCGTGGACCTGGATCCCAACCGCCGACCTAAACTGAAGGACGGAGGCCGCGAGATCGACGCCGCCGGGATGTACGCCCTGCCCGGCTTCGTGGACATGCACGGCCACACCGGCGGGCGCGCGCAGGGTACCACGCCCGACTACGTCTACAAGCTCTGGCTCGCCCACGGCATCACCACCGTGCGGGAACCGGGCAGCTTCAACGGGCTGGAATGGACGCTGGACCACAAACGCCGCTCGGCGACCAATGAAATTGCCGCCCCCCGCATTTTTGCCTACACCGGCTTCGGTATGGGACGGGAAGAGCCCTTCACCGACGTGGAGGAGGTCAGGCAGTGGGTGCGCGACAACCAGGAGAAGGGGAGTGACGGCATCAAGTTTTTCGGGGCCCGCCCGGAATTCATGCAGGCCGCCCTGGAACTGAATAAGGAACTCGGCCTGCGCAGCGCCATGCACCACGCCCAGATGAACGTCGGCCGCTGGAACGTGCTCCACTCCGCCCGCGCCGGGCTGACGAGTATGGAACACTGGTACGGGCTACCCGAGGCCCTCTTCGCCGACCGCACCGTGCAGGACTACCCGGTGGACTACAACTATCAGAACGAACAGCACCGCTTCGGGGAGGCCGGCAAACTCTGGCAGCAGGCCGCCGAGCCCTACAGCAAGCACTGGAACGCCGTGATGGACGAGCTGCTCGAACTCGACTTTACCCTCAACCCCACCTTCAATATCTACGACGCTAACCGCGACGTCATGCGGGCCCGCAATGCCGACTGGCACGACGAGTACACCCTGCCGAGTCTGCTGCGATTCTACGCCCCCAGCCGCATCAGCCACGGTAGTTACTGGCACGAGTGGGGTACCGAGCAGGAGGTAGACTGGAAGAAGAACTACGAGCTCTGGATGACCTTCGTGAACGAGTACAAAAATCGCGGCGGCCGGGTTACGGCGGGCTCCGACTCGGGCTACATCTACCAGCTCTACGGCTTCGGTTATATCCGCGAGCTGGAACTGCTACGGGAAGCCGGATTTCACCCCCTGGAGGTGATCCGGGCCGCTACCCTCAACGGGGCGGAGGCGCTCGGGGTAGCCGACGAGATCGGTACCATCGAGGCCGGAAAGCTGGCCGACATCGTACTGGTCGCGGAGAACCCCCTGGCCGATCTGAAGGTGCTGTACGGTACCGGGGCCACCCGCCTGACCGAGGATAACGAGGTCACCACCACCGCGGGGATCCGGTATACCATCAAGGACGGCATCGTGTACGACGCGGTCAAACTGCGGGAAACCGTAAAGGAAATGGTGCGGGAGGCCAAAGGCGAATGAACGGGGGGCGGCGGCGCGCGGGTGCGGAGACGGAAACCGATCGGCCGGAGGCTATTCCTTCAGCAGAGCGTCGGCCAGTGCCCGGTCGTTTGCCAGGCGGGGCACCTTGTTCTGGCCACCGAGTTTGCCGCGGGATTTCATGTACCGGCGGAAGCTGCCGGCCGGCAGGGGGGTGAGCACCAGCGGGCGCAGTACCTTTCCTTCGATCAGGTCGCGGTAGTACAGGTTTTCGGCTACCATGGCCAAGTCCAGGTCACGGGCAAAGGCGGCCCGGTCTTCGGGGGGGCGGCTGAACTCAACCAGCCACTCGTGGAAGGGCTCGCCCTCGGGGGGATTTACCTGGGGGGCCACCGTGAATTCGTTGACCTCCGCCCCGTGGCGGGCGGCCACCTCCCGCATGGCTTGTTCCACTTCCTTGCCGATCACGTGTTCGCCGAAGGCCGAAATGAAATGCTTGATCCGACCGGTGACCCGAATGCGGTAGGGGTCCAGGGAAGTGAAGGCCACGGTATCGCCGAGATTGTACGCCCAGAGCCCGGCATTGGAACTCAGGACGATGGCGTAATTGCGGTCGAGCTCTACCTCGGCCAGACTAAGCCGGGTCGGGTTTTCGTCCGTAATCTCCGCGGCGGGTACGAACTCGAAAAAAATGCCCGATCCGACATTGAGCAGTAGCCCCGGCTCGGTCTGACTATCCTGAAAGGCGATAAAGCCCTCGCTGGCCGGGTACGTTTCCACGCTGGGAATGGAGGCCCCCACCAGGCGTTCCAGGCTCCGGCGGTAGGGCTCGAAATTGACACCGCCGTAGACGAACATCTCCAGGTTGGGGAAGAGCTCCTTTACCGTCGACTTCCCGCTGCGGGCTAGCAGACGCTCGTAGTACATCTGTACCCAGGGGGGAATGCCGCTGATCAGGCGCATGTCCGCCCCGATCGTTTCGTCGACGATCGCTTCCAGCTTAGTTTCCCAATCATCGACGGTATTGGTAGAGTAGGAGGGGAGCTGGTTACGCCGCAGCCAGGCCGGCACGCGGTGATTGACGATGCCCGAAAGGCGACCGGTGGGGATACCGTTCACCCGGTCCATCTCCGGGCTGCCGCTCAGGAAGATCATCTTGCCGTTCAGCCAGCGCCCGTGCCCGGTTTCGGCGTAGTAGTTGAAGAGCGCAGTGCGGGCCGAGCCGAAGTGGTTGGGCAGGCTTTCCCGGGTAAGGGGGATATACTTGACGCCACTCGTGGTGCCACTGGTTTTGGCGAGGTAGCGCGGAATACCGGGCCAACTGACATTGGCCTCCCCGGCGGCAATACGATCGGCGTAGGGTCGGAACTGCTCATAATCCCGTATGGGGATCCTCCGCTTGAAGTCAGCGTAGGTCCGGATGGAAGCGAACGCATGATCCCGCCCGAAGCGGGTCTCCCGCGCCCGCAGGATCAGTTCGCGGCGAATCTCCTCCTGTAACTCTACGGCCAGTGCCGCCCGGTGGAGCATCCGGCGGCGGGTGTAGTGGGCGTAGGGAAGTAAGAGAGAGGATAGCAATAGGGGATCGGCGTTTATGGATGTCTTACCCGGGCTCGGTAGCGCGGGCTAGGGTAGGGTGGGGAAGACGGAGCTCGATGGTCTCGCCGCGTCGCGGGTGGAGGCTACCGGTCACCAGCCAGGGGTTGTACACCTTCAGCATACGGTAGGTCGTACCCTGCTCCCGGGCGAAGTCGCCTAAATTATCAATGTTGCTATTCACCCGAACGGTTCGAAAGTCATCCAGCGCGGCGTAGGTTTCTTCCTCGGGAACTTCGTATCCGAAGGCGGTAGGATTGCCGAGGATGGTCTTGAGGGCCACGATCCGAAAGAGGTACTGCATGGTCTCGGCGTTGATGTCCAGATCAACGAATTCATCCGCTCGCTGTCGGCTGAGCCACTTCTTCAGATTCGGGCCACCCATGTTGTAGGCCGCGGCTACCTTGTGCCAATCGCCGAATTGCTCGTAGTAATCATTGAGATAGCGGGCCGCCGCGCGGGTGGACTTTTCCAGGTGGTACCGTTCGTCGATCTCCCCGGTAATACGTAGACCGTATGCCCGGGCGGTGGGGGCCATGAATTGCCAAACGCCCCGTGCTCCGGCCGGACTGCGGGCATTGCCCAGTGAGCTCTCGGCGGCGGCCAGGTACTTAAAATCTTCGGGAACGCCCTCCTCCCGGAGGATCCGCTCGATCACCGGGAAAAAACGGGGGGCCCGTTTGAGTAACAAAAAAGTATTGCGGTGGAAATAGGCGTTCCGCATCAGTTCCAGGTCGAGTCGTTCGCGGACGTCGAAGTTGTCCATCGGTAGGGCCTTTCCGGCAAAGGAAACACTATCCGCGAGGGGGAACGATCGTAGAGACTGAAAAACCGGACCGGCGGGCGGAAGGGTGGCCGGGGGCGCGGCCTTGGATTCGCTGCCAACCGCGGATAAAGCCAACCAGCCCATCAGAAAAACGAGACCGGCACCCATACCGGCGAGGAAAGACTTCATACGGAGTTCACCTTTGCCCCGCAAGGTACCGGCTTTCCCCAAAAAAACTGCCCCGCGCATCCGTTTCCGGCGGCGGGGCAGTCCACACACTATGAGAACACCCATTAAATCTTGGCGGCTAGGTGAGCCGCGGCACGTTTGTTGATAATAAAACAGGGCGAGCGTAAAAAAGTATGCGGCGCGTTGCGTCATTTCGTGTTAAGAAAGGCGTAAAGTCTTTGACTGTCAGCAGGTTGTAATAATTCAATCGAACGGTTTTGACGGCCGTGCGACCCATGGTTTTCGTATCTTCACGCCTATGCTGACGGAAGAAAGTGTACGGGAAGCTATCGATACGGCGCGAATCGAGGACGTGGTCGGGGACTTCGTCAACCTCCGGCGGAGGGGGAACAACTATACCGGCCTGTGCCCCTTTCACAGCGAAAAAACACCGAGCTTCAATGTGAACCCCGCCCGTAACATTTACAAGTGTTTCGGTTGTGGGGTAGGGGGTGACCCGGTCAAGTTCCTGATGGAGTTGGAGCAGATCAGCTTTGTCGACGCCATCAAATGGATCGCCGGGAAGTACAATCTGAAGCTGGAGGAAAAGGAGCTGAGCCAGGAAGTAAAGCAGGAGCGGCAGGAGCGGGAAAGCCTGCTGATAACGAATGACTTCGCGCGGGCTTACTTTGAAGAACAACTGCACGAAAGCGAGGAAGGTAGAAGCGTAGGACTGAGTTACTTCCGTAAGCGGGGGTTTTTGGAACAAACCCTGCGCACCTTCGGACTGGGCTACGCTCCGGCCCGCGGCAGTGGCTTACTCCGGGCCGCTACGGCAGCCGGCTACGAAGAAGCGCAGTTGGAAAAACTCGGGCTGGTGCGCAACGGCCGGGACTTTTTCTACGATCGGGTCATGTTTACCATTCACAGTCTGGGGGGTAAACCAATTGCGTTCGCGGGCCGGATCCTGAAATCGAACGCCAAGGCCCCGAAGTACATCAACAGCCCGGAAACGGAGATCTACCATAAGTCGGACGTTCTCTACGGTATTTATCAGGCCCGGCAGTCGATTCGCAGACTCGATACCGTCTACCTCGTGGAGGGCTACACTGACGTCATCAGCCTCCACCAGAACGGAATCAAAAACGTGGCGGCTACGTCAGGAACCAGTCTGACGGACGGGCAGGCCCGCCTGATCAAACGACTGACCGAAAATGTAACGCTGCTGTACGACGGCGATAAGGCGGGGATCAAAGCCGCCCTGCGGGGCGTGGACGTCCTCCTCACGGCCGACCTCAACGTAACTGTGGTCGTGTTGCCGGAGGGGCAGGACCCGGATAGCTACCTGCAGGAGGTGGGCACCACGGTCTTTCGGGAGTACCTCCATCGATCACAAAAAGATTTCCTATTCTTTAAGGCCGATCTGCTGCTCAGCGAGGCGGGGGAGAACGTCGGGGAGCGATCGAAAGCCATCCGGGGGATCGGATCGACCCTGGCCCTGGTGAGTGACCCCATCAAGCGGGCTACCTACGTGCAACAGTTCTCCCAGCGATTGGGGATCGAGGAAAGCCTACTGGTCAATCTGGTGAATACCGCCATTGGTGACCGCCGGGCCGAGCAGCGGAAAGCGCAGGAACGGGAGGCTCGCCGGCAGAAGCGCGGCGGTGGGGCACCGGAGGACGCTTGGGAGGGAATGCAAGAGCCCGGGTGGGTCGCCGCCGCCGATCAGGATGCGGAGCCACCTTCCCCCGCTTCCAGCGTATCCAATCCGGGCGGCAGGGATGACGACCTCGTCCTGGGTAGCCACGCCTTCCAGGAGAAGTACCTGATTGAGTTGCTCATTCGCGATGGGCACAAGGTTTACGATGCAGACCGGGAGGTCACGGTGGCGGCATACCTACTCACCAACCTTAGGGATGTGCTGGATGATTTCGACGTGGCCGAGTTCCGAACGATTGTGGAGGAAGTTTACGCGAAAATGGACGCTACCGGTACGCCGCCCGGCAGGGAGTGGTATAATCTTCATCCGAACGAAACCGTCCGGGAAATAGCCGCAACGGCGGGCCAATCCCGCTATACCTACAGTCCGAATTGGCGGGAAAAGTATAATCTGCACCTCAATCAAAAGTGGCCGGATGAAAATTACCGGCTGGAAGCCGAGATCTTCATTCGGATCTTCCGCATGGAAAAGATTACGCGTAAGCGAGACGCAAATGCCCGCAAGATCGCCGAACTGGAAAAAGCCGGAGATTGGCAGCAGGTCGTAAAACATGTGAAGCTACAGACCCTGTTAGACAAACTACGGACAGAGCTAGCCAGCGAGCTGGGCACCGTAGTTCTGAGCCGGTAATCGGTAGCTCCCCCCGAATATTTATCCCGTGACATCTAACCCGACCCCCACTAATGTCCCCGATCCTACTGCTCTGCCGACCGTAGGATTGCTGCCCCGGTTAGCGGCCTATTTCGTGGACCAGTTGGTACTGCTGCCGCTTATGTACGGGGTGTACTTTTTTATGGTGGTACGTCCCGCGCTTACCGGAGTCGTTGTGTTCTGGATTTTGCAGCAACTGTATAAGCCGCTGTTGGAGGCTGGCTTCGGCCAGACGGCCGGTAAAGCTCTGCTGAGACTAAGGGTGGTGGACCGGACTAAGCTGGGCTCGATCACCCTTAACCAGAGCTTCATTCGGTACCTGCCCTGGGCGGTGATGGGGTTTGCCAACCTTTTTGTTCAGATACGGGCCTTTGAGTCGGTCGACTTTGCCGAAATTGATGGTCTGAAGCCTTACGTCACCTACATCGCGACCTTTCCCCTGACCCAGAATTTTCTGGTTAATCTTTGCAATAATTTCCCCGTTTTCTCGGCCGTATGGATGATTATGGATCCGTGGCGACGGGCCTTACACGATCGCTGGGCGCAGACCTACGTTATAAAAGTGGGTGGTCACGTTCAATGGCCTAAGTCCAACTGATGCCTCACCGAGGTATAGCCCGCGAAAACGCCCAGACCGCTGCTGACGTTGTCAAAAAGGATAACCGGTTCGCTGATTCCGGGTAGCCCCGGGTTGAGCCCCTGCCGGAGCCCCAGGCGGTGCCGGTAATACTCCGGAGAAACCGTACGAAGTTCGGCGACGACTTCCCCTAGCACCTCCCGCTTGTTGTTCACTATCGTCTGCAGGTGGACCTCGACCGCGTCCCGATCCAGCTTGTCTTGCAGTAGCAAGCTGAGACCGGTGTTGGCGGTAGCCGGACGTCGGGGAGTTCCAACGGCCTGGTAGTAACTTTTTTGGTACACGGTGTCTCCGTTGTACGCCAACTGGTAGGGGATGACCTCCTGATAGATATGCAGATCGTAGTAATCGATCGATTCGACGGGATCGTCGTAGTCTACTTCCAGCCAGTAGTCATAGGTCGTGAAGGGGCCGTCGGTGCGCTGACTCAGATTCCTCACCGAAAGGGAGGTAATGGCAACCGGTGCGGGAATGCTACTGACGGCCGTAACCGGATCGTATCCATCCGCGGATACGTGGACCGTGTACTTGCGACCCACCCGCGGTACGAATGTTTGACTCAGGTGGCAACCGGGGCGGCCGGCGGCGTCCTCACCGGGCACGTAGGTCAGTTCTTCTACCAGTTCGGTTCCTTCAAATAATCTGACCCGGGCGTCGGGCAGTGGGATAGCGGGAACGTCGAGCACGCCACTCGCACTGACGTGGAGCCGGACGGGCTCGTCCGGGAAAAAATTTGAATGAATAACTAACTGACTGCGCGGTACCTCAATGGCCAATTCCACGGGTTCTTCACATCCCGTCAGACAAAACATGCTTGTCAAGACAACAAATACCGCGGAACGGCCTCGGAAAAATTGTGATCCCACACCCTAAAAATAAGGAATTATCGGGTATTGGCCAAAACGGGCCGGTTATTCGCTCCGAAGGTCAGTCGGTAGGAGAGGGAAGGGAGAATGGGTGCGAAGTAGGTTTGAAAGAACTGCGTCCGCGACTTCAGCGACTCGTCTTCAACGAAGTATTCCGGACGGTTCTGGTAGTAGAGTGGGTTTCGGCGGTTGTACACATTGTATACGCCGACGTCAATAGTGTGGGTGAACCGGCTTTCCGGGGCGCTCACCGTCGTGTGTAGGTTGACATCCAGGCGGTGGTGGGCGGGAAGCCGGTATCCGTTTCGCTCTCCCGTGATGGGCAGTAAATTCGCATCGATTCCCTGTGGATTCAGGATAGTCTCTAAGCTCAGGCTATAGGCCAGGCCCGTTTCGTAACGCCAATTGGTGGTCAGCGTGGTGCGCTTTCCGAGCTGATAGATTAACATAAGATTAACGGAGTGTCGGCGATCGTAACGGAAGGGAAAGCGCCGGCCCTGGTTGATCCGGGGTCCGAACTTACGGTCGCTACGCGCCAGGGTATAGGCTACCCACCCCCGGAGACGGCCCCGACTGCGCTGAACCATAGTTTCCCACCCGTACGCCCGTCCACTACCCCTCACCAAATCGGCCACCCATCCGGCGGAACCGGGATTGCCTTCGCTGTAGCTAACCAGGCGATCCAGGTGTTTGTAGTACAGGGAACTTTCGATGCGCCACGCCACGGAAGGGTAATAGGTAATTTTACTACTGATATGGTCCGCCACCGAGGGGGGAAGATTGCGCACGCTCGGCGCCCATAGGTCGGAGGGGATGCCGATGACGAAGCTATTCAATAAATGAACCGGCTGCACGCTGCGGTCGTAGCTTAGCTGCCAGTCGGTGCGAGCGGTGACCGGTCCGGCCAGGAGGATCCGGGGAGATAGGGAAGGGTAGCGGGTACCGTCGGCCAGCCAGACACTGCCCCTCAGTCCCAGGCGGTAGTACAGATTTCCGTACTGCCCGCGGTAGGACACGTAGGCGGATGGCTGTATCGGTCGGTACACGCGGGCCAGTTCATTCGACGAAATACTGTCCAGCGTCTCCATCGTTTCGGCTCCGCTGCCGATTTGTGGGCGGAACCGGTGGCGGTTCACTTCGGCACCGAACCGCAGGCTGTGGTTGGCCCCCAAACTATGCTGGCCGTCGAAGGCGATCCCGAGTTGTTGGATAGAGGAAGCGTAGCGCCCGCTAAACTGAGACCCGTTGAAAATCTCGTTCGTAATTTCCTTCAGGCTATCGTAATATTCGAAGGAAGACCAGGTATCCAGGTTGCTGTAGGATAGCCGGAAATTACCGAAGGTCCGTTCGGAGAAAACGTGGTTATACCGGAGGGAGCTTACCGTATTGCTCCAGCGCACTTCCTCGTCGCGGACCGTCGGGGTGGTATTGACGAACAGCGCGCCGGCCTGATTCAGAATAAGCAGGGTGTCGGACTCCCAGCTGGTGTTCCGGTAGTCATCCTCTCCGGTGTACAGGCTCAGGTAAAGCCTGCCGCGTTCGCCGACCTGCTGGTTTAGTTTGACGTTAAGATCGTATACCCCGTAATCCGTTTCCCCCTCCCGCCCGCGATCGGCTTTATATTCCCGGCTGAAGTTCCGGAGAAGGGGCCCGGCCCAAAAATAGCGGCCGGTGATTAGGTAGCTGCTTTCTCCTTTCCGCAGTGGTCCCTCGGCGATGACCCGAGCGGATAGCAAACTGCTGCCCACGGATAATTCGTGCTCGAAGAGGTTCCCGTCGCGGGTATGCACGTCCAGCACGCCACCGATGCGGCCACCGAAACGGGCCGGTACGGCATCCCGGTATAAGTCCACCCGCCGGATAGCGTCGTTATTGAACAGACTGAATAAGCCGGCGGCGTGACCTAAATTGTAGAGCGGAACCCCATCGAGCAGGATGAGGTTGTGGCCGGCCTCGCTGCCCCGGATGAAGGCACCTCCCACCCCGTCCGCCCCGGAGGTAACTCCCGGCAGTAAGCGGGCTACCTGAAGGGGATCGGCCTGCCCACCAACCCCGCCCAACTGCGCCACTTCCGTCTGTCCGATACGGGTGCCGGTTTCGAAATAACCGCCGTAGGGTGGTTCGCTATTTGCCGACGTCACGATGACCTGGGGTAGTTCGCGATTCGGGCTTAGCGCGACGGGTAGCAGGCTATCGGCACGAACCACGAACTCCCGGTCCATCGCATGGTAGCCGACGTACGTCACGCGCAGTTGATGACGACCTCCGGTTGCGGGTAGGGAGTAGAAACCGTATTCATTCGTGTAGGTACCTTTTCCCTCACCGAGTAACTGAACGGTCGCGCCGATGAGGCGTTCCCCGGTCCGGGCATCGGTTACGGACCCGAAGAGGTCGAAGGTTTCGCTAAGCATGCTGGCGTTCGGCAAGATCAGGTAGCCGGCCGATCCGCGCTCATACACCAGTTCCGTATCCCGCAGCAGCAGGTCCAGCCAGCGGTCCAGCGTACGCTGTCCGCCGGGAAGGCGCAACGCTACCTGGGGGATTTGCTCCGGCCGGTAGGTCAGATTTGCGCCGGCTTCGGTGAGCTTGATCAGTGCCTTTTCTAACGGAAGCATCCGCGCGGGAAGGTGGTACCGCCGCATGGGATCATCACCCTCAGACTGGGCGAACAGCGCAGGGGTCAGTAACAGCAGGATGAACGGTAGCAAGTAAGCACGCTGGTTCATCCGGGTGGATTATTGGGGGCAGTCTCCGAGCAATTCGTAGGATTTGCCGTCCTCTCCGATGGGTTGGACCCGCAACCCACCGAGCTTCGCGATATCCGCCAACACCGCACCTGCGTCCGCGCCGCTAAACCGTCCGCTGACGGTATAGTGGCAGGGGGTGCCGTCACCCCACCGTACGTCAAAGTGCCAATTGTCCCGAAAGTATCCCAGCACTTCCCGAATGGGGGTGCGGTCGAACTGCAGGGTACCGGTACGCCAGGCGTGGTGATTCAGATTGGGCGCCTCAGTCTGTTTAAGGGGTTGCCCCTCGCGGGCGATACCGCACTCTTTCGTCCCAAGAACGATTTCCTCATCATCGCGAAACAGGACGACGGATCCTTCCGATACCTCTACTTCCATCTCGGTGCGGTGGGCCCGAACGTTGAATGCCGTGCCCATCACCCGTAGTTGGCTTTGCCCGTGTCGCACGGTGAACGGAAGACTGGCGTCGTGCTCGACCTCGAAGTAAGCCTGCCCGTCCAGGGTGACGTTGCGCCCGTCAGTGAGGTAGGCTTCGGCATCATACGCTAGCTGACTTCCGGACTGAAGCACCAAACGGGAACCATCCGGGAGGGTATATTCGGCTGACTCCGTTCCATTATTGGCCAGTTGAGTCAGTGAATCGCGCGATACCAGTACGGCGACGGTGGCCAGAATGAGCAGGGAAACCGCGGCTGCCGCGGCGTACAGGATTCGCGGCCGCCGTTTGGGTAGGGGACGAACCCGCGGGCCGATACGATCGTGCAACCGACGGAGCGCGCGCTCGGTATCGGGAGTATATTCCTCCCGGTACTGCATGACCATACGGTCGATATCCTCAGGATGTAGGCTCATGGCGTGCGTTAGTGAGTGGCGGCTTCATCCGGCTGACCCCAAAAGTACACCGCCCCCCTAAGGGAAGGTAGTCGTTTTGGCGGGGTTTGGTCCGTTGGCTGACCGTGTGGGGGTAGATTAGTCATATAGTAAGGAAAATAAGGGGAGGAACACCGCAAGCCACTCCCGGAGAAAGCGATACGCGCGGGTCATTTGATTCTCGACGGTTTTGGTACTGATGTCCAGCCCATCGGCGATCTCGCGGTGGCTCATCTCTTCGATCCGGCTCATGACGAAGACCAGGCGGCAGCGTTCCGGCAGCCGGTCGATGGCCCGGTTGATGCGCAGCTGCAATTCCTGGGCTTCCAGTACGGCATCGGGCGGCGGCGCGGAATGGACGGGCTCCCCCTCGGGCTCGGCATCATCGACGGGGATGCGCTTTCGGTCCCGGAGGTAGTTCAGACTCCGATTGCGCACGGCGCGGCGCAGGTAGGCCCCGACGGCATCCGGCGTAGTGGACAGACGCTCCCGTTTGCTCCACAGATTGACGAACGTATCCTGAACGATGTCCTCCGCGGCAGCCTCGTTACGGGTAAAGCGGACCGCTGTGCGGCACAGGTCGGGATAGTGACGGCGGAACAGCTCATCGAGCGCTGCCGGAGAGCCGGACCGCAGATCGGTAAAGAGCTCGGCGTCGGAGACGGAAGGAGGGCTGGACATAGGGTGGCCGTAAGGTAGTAAGCGTACCGAAAATGCCGGGGCGGGCCACCGGGCTTTTTAAAAGTGGTGTACCTTGCGCTTTTTGAACCTCACGCTCACCGTATGCTCCGTCGTTTTCCCCCGCTGCTGCTTTCCCTGTTCGTACCCACGTTAGCATTTGCTCAGGAGCCGGTGCCGAATGAAGACCTGGAAACAGCCGGCACGACCATCGATGAGTGGTTACAGGCCATCTTCGAGCCCATTACCCAGGTGGTGGAATCCATCGTCTTCTTCACCGTGCCGATCGGTGGGTTCGATATTCCTTTCGTACTCCCCTGGCTTATCGTCGGGGCCACGGTATTTACCATCTACATGGGGTTCATCAACCTGACGGGCTTCAAGCACGCCCTGGATGTCGTGCGCGGCAAGTACGACGATCCGGACGACCAGGGCGAGGTTAGCCACTTTCAGGCCCTCACGGCGGCTCTTTCGGGAACGGTCGGCGTCGGGAATATCGCCGGGGTTGCGTATGCCGTGGCCCTGGGCGGGCCGGGGGCTACCTTCTGGATGATCGTGGCCGGTCTGCTCGGCATGACGTCAAAATTCGTCGAGTGTACCCTGGGGGTAATGTACCGTGACGTACACGCCGACGGCTCGGTATCGGGCGGGCCCATGTACTACCTGGACAAGGGCCTGCGGGAGCGCGGGCCGGGCTGGGGCACGCTGGGCAAGGTGCTGGCCGTAATGTTCGCCATCGCCTGTATCGGCGGTAGCTTCGGGGGCGGCAATATGGTGCAGATCAATCAGGCCACCCAGCAGCTGACGGAGGTGACCGGCGGGGAGGACAGCTTCTTCTACGGGCGCGGCTGGATCTTCGGGGTGGCGATGGCCATCACGGTCGGGCTGATTATCCTGGGGGGGATTAAAAGCATCGCCCGGGTGACCGATAAGATCGTACCGTTCATGGTCGGCATCTACGTACTGGGTGCCCTCATCGTACTGGGCTACCACTTTACCGACATTCCGGCTGCCTTCGGAACTATCCTGGACGGCGCCTTCAACTCACGGGCCCTCTACGGGGGGGTGATCGGGGTTCTCATTCAGGGGTTCCGGCGGGCGGCCTTCAGTAACGAGGCCGGCGTAGGTTCGGCGTCCATCGCCCACTCGGCGGCCAAAACGGACGAGCCCATCAGTGAGGGGATCGTGGCCCTGTTGGAACCCTTCATCGATACCGTCGTCATCTGTACGATGACCGCCCTGGTCATCATCATCACAAACTATGGGGGCTACGGAGCCGAAACCGCCTTCGCGAACAAAACGAGCGGGCAGGTGGGCGACATTACGCTTACCTCGGCCGCTTTCGAAAGCGTCATCAGTTGGTTTCCCATGGTACTGGGGATCGCCGTAATCCTGTTTGCCCTGTCGACCATGATCAGCTGGTCGTACTACGGACTGAAGTGCTGGACCTACCTCTTCGGGGAGTCCAGAATTAACGAAGCCGTGTATAAGATCATCTTCTGCGTCTTCGTCGTCATTGGCTCGGCAATTTCCGCCAGTGCGGTATTCGATTTCGGGGACGCGATGATCTTCGCCATGTGCTTTCCCAACGTGGCGGGTCTGTACCTGCTGATGCCGAACGTGCGCCGGGCACTGAGCGATTACTTCGCCCGCGTGGAAAGCGGGGAGATTAAACGCTTCGAGCCCTAATTCACTTCATCTCCTCCGTGGGATCGGCCTCCAGCACAAAGGTGCGCCGGACGGGGTTCAACGGGGCCTGTACGATACTGTCCCCCTTCATCAGCGTGAGGGTGACGGTGTTTTCTCCGAGGGGTAGGTTCTGAATGTAGTAGGGCTTCCAGTCTACGATGGTGAACTCCTTGCCGTTGATGTTAGCCCTTACCTGGTAATCGTCCTCGCTAATGGTGGCGTTTACGGGATAGAAATCGAGCATGACGTTCTCGGTCTGTTCCCGACCTACGTAGGTGCCCTTAGGCCGGCTGTAGAACAACATCGGCTCTTCGATATCCTGCATGTCGGTGATATTCATGTTCGCCACGTTCGCCACTACGGCCCGGTGGGCGGCATCGGTCTTAATGGACTCATGGTAGCTCCGGCTCAGGAAGGTGAGGATGTGGTGCTTGCCGTCCTTCAGGATTTCCTCGAAAGTCGGCTCGTACTTGGCGATGTAGGGCTCGTTATCGATGATGAGGTGGACGTGCTGCCCCTTCTGGGAATTGGCGCACATCAATTCGTCCGCATCCGGGGTGATGACCCCGAATTCGTAGTTGCTGGTCTCGTAGGTAAAGGTTCCCCCCTGGTATTCCCAGGCATCGATGCTGGCGTTGGGAAAGTCAATCGTGGGCGGCATATCCGTAAGCTGAATGTCGCGGTTGCTGGGCGAGCCGGTGCCGATGAGATCGGCTCCCTGGTCCTGCTCCACGCCGCCCTGGTCGACGGTACCTTCCTTCATGTCGCCGGTACAGGCCAGCAGCGAGAGAAACGGGAAGATCAGGAGGTACGGTAAGTTCTGCATAGATGGTGGCTTTGGTAACTGTTTGGTAAGTGGGGTGTTAACTGGTAGAAAGATAATCTAAGCATTTAGTTCGTGACCAAGCGACCCGACTTCGTTGAATTGCGCGTAGACGGCATGGATTGCAACAACTGCGCTCAGTCCATTCACCGCTACCTGGAACGGCAGGGTCTGCAGGAAGTGCTCGTCAATTTTCAGACCCGCGAGGTACGCTACCGCACTCCGGACTCGGGCGCGGACGCAGGTGCCATCCGGGCCGGAATCGAAAAGCTCGGCTTCACGGTCCTGGACGAAGATGGCCCGGACGACGAACCCGGGGCCGGCTGGATGACCCCCCAGCGTCGCCTGCTCATCTGCACGGCATTTACCCTGCCCCTGCTGCTCGGCCACCTGCTAATGATGGCGGGCATCCACCTTCCCGGCATGCACAACGGATGGGTACAGTTTGGCCTGGCCCTGCCGGTGTACCTGACCGGCGGTCTGCACTTCGGCCGCTCGGCCTGGTCGGGTCTGCGCACGGGGATGCTGAATATGGACGTGCTGATCTTCCTGGGGGCCACGGCCGCTTTCGTGTACAGCTGCGTAGGTCTGGCAATGCTGGAGCCCCGCTACTATTTCTTTGAGACGGCCGCCACCATCATCACCCTCGTACTGGTAGGGAATTGGCTCGAAGCCCGCGCCGTTGCCCGTACCACCACCGCCATCGGGGCACTGACCGATCTGCAGGAGCCCACCGCTCGCGTCCTTATGCCCAGTGGTACGGAGGTATCCCTACCCGTTGCTCAGGTCGAACCCGGCACCCGCGTCCGCGCCAATACCGGCGACCGCATCCCCCTGGACGGCATCGTCCGGGAGGGCCGACTCACCGTCAACGAGGCGATGCTTACCGGCGAAAGCCTGCCCGTAGACAAAGAGCGTGGGGAAGAAGTGCTGGGGGGAAGCACCGTAGTTTCCGGCAGCGTCGTGTACGAAGTGAGCCGGGGGTACCGCGACGGTACGCTGGCCCGCATCATCGAATTGGTCAAAACCGCCCAGGCCGATAAGCCCCAGCTTCAGCGTCTGGCCGACCGCATCAGCGCCGTATTCGTACCGCTCGTGATCGGAATCAGCGTCCTCACGTTTTTGATCGGCTGGCTTACGGGATACGCTAGTGCTACCCAGGCCCTCATGAACGCCATTGCGGTACTGCTCATCTCCTGCCCCTGCGCCATGGGGCTGGCCACCCCCACCGCCGTCATGGTCGGGGTCGGGCGACTGGCCCGCGCCGGCATTCTTATTCGCGGGGGCAGTACCGTGGAAGAACTGGCCGGCATCGAACGTATGGTTTTCGATAAGACCGGAACGCTCACCACCGGCAATCTCGCGGTAGCTGACTTCGGCTACCACCCCGGGTCGAAACCGGAATGGGTCAACCAACTCGTTTTCGAGATGGAGGCCCACAGCTCCCACCCGATCGCGCGCTCGGTGCGGGACTACCTCGAACGGCAACCACGCGCCGACGAAAACGATGCCGGCTACCGACGATTTACCGGCCAGGACGCCACCGTAGAAACGGCCGGGCTGGGACTACAACGCGGGCCCTACTATCTCGGCAAAGCCCGGCCTGGTGGCCACGTCGAGGCCGATGTCGTGCTGTACCGGGGAGAGGATGCGCTGGCCTGGTTTAATCTACGTGACGAATTGCGGCCGGCGGCAAGCGCGGCCATCGATCGGCTCCGCAAGGACGATATCGAAACCATTCTCCTCACCGGCGACCGCCAGTCCAAGGCGGAAGGGGTAGCCGAGGCGCTCGGCATCGATCGCGTCTACGCCTCCCACACTCCGGCCGAAAAGCTGAGCCGCATCACCGAACTGAGTGGCGAGCGACCCACCGCGATGGTTGGCGACGGCATCAACGACGCTGCCGCCCTGAGTCGGGCCGACGTGGGGATCAGCCTGGGCGGGGCCAGTGCCGCCGCCCTCGATGCCGCCCGGGTGGTGCTGATGCGCGACGATCTCTCCCTACTCGCGGAGGGGCGGCGGATCGCGGGGCTTACCGTACAAACCATCCGGGAAAGTCTGTTCTGGGCCTTCAGCTACAACATTGTTGCGATCCCCCTGGCCGCCCTGGGCTACCTCAACCCCCTGTGGGCCGCTCTTTTCATGGCCTTTTCCGACGTCGTGGTGATCGGCAACGCCATCCGCCTAAAGAGACGGTAGGTGGGCGATGACGCAGCATACCGCGGGGGGAGGGGCGCACAGCATAACCCGGCGAACCCCTACCACCACCTGCGCTACGACGAACTGCCCGACCCCGAAGACGCCCTCCGTACCGAGTACATTCCTACCCATCCAAAAACGATCCTGAATAAAATCACCAGCCCGGACCTGGGGAACGGCTACGGACTGAACAGCTACCAGGGCTGCGAGCACGGTTGCGTGTACTGCTTCGCCCGCACCACCCATACCTACTGGGGGTACAGCGCGGGGCTGGACTTCGAAACCAAAATTCTCTACAAGCGGGAGGGGCCGGGCCTGCTCCGCAAGGCGCTACTCGCTAAGAACTACCAGCCCCTGCCGGTGATGATGTCCGGCAATACGGATAGCTACCAACCCGCCGAACAGCGGTTCGGACTCACGCGGGCCTGCCTGGAGGTGCTCACCGAGCTCCGCCACCCGGTCGGTCTGATCACCAAAAACAGTTTGATCGTGCGCGACCTCGACCTCCTTTGCGATCTGGCGCGGGAAAATTTGGTGCATGTCTGCTTCAGCATCACCAGCCTGCAGGAGGAAGTCAGGCGGCACCTCGAACCCCGTACGTCCGCGATCGTCCAGCGCTTCCGGGCTATCGAGGCGCTCAGCGCGGCGGGTATTCCCGTCATGGTGAATATCGCGCCCGTTATTCCCGGACTGACCGACCACGAGATCATGGGGATCGCGGAACGGGCCGCGGCGGCGGGGGCCAGGAAGATTGGATACTCTATCGTACGGCTCAACGACCAGATCGCCACGATATTCGTTCGCTGGGTACGGCAGGTCTACCCCGACCGGGCGGACCGCATCCTGAACCGCATCCGCGATTGCCGCGGTGGGGAACTGGGCGAGAAGCGCTTCGGCATTCGGCACCGGGGGGAGGGGGAGCTGGCCAGACTGATCGAACAGCAGTACCGGCTGGTCCGCCGCAAGTTCTTCCCGGAACCGGTGGACTGGCCGGACTACAACTGGGAACCCTTCGAGCGTCGCCGCCGTCCCCAGCTTAGTCTGTTTGGCTAGCCGTCGAGGCCCTGGTCACGGGCCAGATTGAAGAACTCGTCCAGGGCGGGGGTGATGACGATCTCGGTCCGCCGGTTCATCGCGCGGCCCCGCTCGGTATCGTTGTCGGCGCGGGGGTCGTTATCGGCCCGCCCGGCCGCGGTGAGGCGGTAGGGGTCGACGCCGAAATCACTCACCAGTTGGCGTACGACGCTGGCGGCCCGCATGGTGCTGAGCTCCCAGTTGTCCCTGATACCGGAGCTGCGGATCGGGACATTGTCCGTATGCCCCTCCACGATGATGTTCAGGTTGGAATGGTCGTTGAGTACGCGGCTGACCTTGTCGAGTACCGATTGGCTCTGGGGGTTGAGGCGGGCCGAGCCGCTGGCGAACAGCAGGTTGTCGGAGATGCTAACGTGCACCTTGCCGCCCCGGACTTCGACCTGCACGTCGTCGTCGTTAATGTTGTCCAGGCTCCGCTTCAGGTTCATGACCAGGGCCAGGTTCACGCTGTCCTTTCGCTGTATGCTGCGGTTGAGCTCGTTGATGTAGCTCGTCTGGCCGCTGATGCTCTGCAGGCTTTCGCGGATACTAGTCGCCCCTTCTTTAGAGATGACGGATAGATCCTCCATGCGATTCAGCAGATCGCCGTTGGTGCGCTGTACGCTTTCGATCTGGCCCTGCAGAATTTCGTTCTCCCGCTCGGCGCTGGACAGTTTAGTTTCCAGCTCGGTAATCTTGGCTTTGTTACAGCCGGTGAACATCAAAAACAGCAGACAGAAGGGAAGGAAGCGCATGGTGTCAGTATTTGGAAGGCAATAACGGTAGCCGGGGGTCTTTTCGCGTATTCGTTCAGGCTTCGAAGAGGACCTCGGTGGCTCCGTAGCCGTATTTCGGGTGGTACCGGTTGTGAAAGGCACGAACGAAGGGGAAGTTCTCCAGCCGCTGGTGTATTGCGTCCTTGAGTACGCCGTTTCCGACCCCGTGCAGGAGAAAGACGCGGGGCACGTCCAGCCGTAGGGCCCGGTCCATATACCGCTCGAAAGCCTGCATCTGTACTTGTAGTGCCTTGTTCTTCGGGATAGAGCCGGGATCCTCGCTGATCGCTTCCAGGTGCAGGTCGAGGGTGTCGGGAAAGTCCTGGCGTTCACTCAGCGTCGATTGCTGCGGGGCGGGGGCCGGTGCGGTGCGTTTGTTGATCTGGGCCCGCGTCAGGTCCCGTAGACTGGTCTGCGGTTTTCGGTCGGCCACCGAGCGGTCGTCGATGTTAGCGAATACGGTGTACAGGTGGGCACCCCGGCTCAGGGCGGGCACCTCCCGGTAGGCGGCGAAAAACTGCTTGGGCCGCACCTTCAGCTGGTGGAAATGGCGGGGACCCGTTCCCCCCTCTACGGCGGCGCGGACGTCCAGGCTGACGGTCAGCCGTTCGTTCAGCCAGGCATAGTCGACCCGGGTGGCGGCAAGCTTTTCCCCGCCTTCCAGGGGGCCGAACTTCGAGAACTGCTTGCTTTCGCCGGTCATCACCCTGATTTCGTAGAGGATGCGGTGGGCGCTTCCGTTGAGTACATACAACTGATACGCTTCCGGATTACCCTCGGCGTCGAAGAGGGGATCGAAGGCCAGGTCCACACCCCCCCGGGCGTGAGGCTCTTTGGAATCGGGGGGCGGGGACGCAGGTGCGGAGTTGGCACCGGATTGAAGGCTCAACGCATCGGCCGGAGCGGGCAGGTACCCGAGTCCACCGTCCAGCCTGACCCGGTAGCGGTTGTCTTCGATTCGCTCGGCGATGACGCCGGTTTTTCCGGTTGATTTGAGTTTTACGGGGTCGCCTACTTTAAACATATCGATACGGTTGGATTGCTGATGTAAGGCTTTGCCCCCCGGCGATGTTGCAATATCTTGCGACCGATGCACCCCCGAAGAAGTACCCGCTGGCGGCTGGCCCAGTACCTGGAACACCGCTGGTGGCGACGCTACCTGCGGGACAAGCCTCCGGAAACGTACCTACGGCAAAAAAATCGGTACTGGAAGCGCGTACTGGAGGAACTGGAGCTACCCGTAAGGGAGGGGGAACGGGTGCTCGATGCGGGCTGTGGCCCGGCCGGTATATTCATCCACCTGCGGGATCGACAACGGGTGACGGCCCTCGACCCCCTGCTGGATGAGTACGAGAAGCTCCCTGTATTCAAGCGATCGGGCTACCCCGAAGTGCGCTTCATCCAAAATTCACTGGAAACCGTACCGACGCTGGAACCCTTCGCTACGATCTACTGCTTCAATACCATCAATCACGTTGCCGACTGGGACGCGAGCCTGGACGCGCTGACCGCACTGGCCCGCCCCGGTAGCCGCCTGGTGATCACCAGTGACGTCCACCGTCATGCGTGGCTGTTGCCCGTATTCCGCGGCCTCCCCGGCGATCTGCTACACCCCCAGCAGCACACGGCATCGGACTATACCCGTGCGTTAACCCTACGGGGTTGGCGAATTGACCGGGAGCGGGTGCTGCGTACCGAGGCTATTTTCGAGTACCGGGCCTGGGTGTGTCGCTGGCCGGTGGCGCCTCAACGGTGGTGTAGCGGCGGAAGCGTTGCCTGAAGCGCGGGCTTTCCGTGCCCATCCAGTGATCCCAGAAAGTAAAGTACAGGCCGAAATTGTACCGAGCCTGCTTGTGGTGCATATCGTGGTGGGTCGCCCCGATCAGTCCCCGCAGTAGGGGAGTTCGCGACCAGCGGGACGGGAACACTTCAATGCCGGCGTGATTAATCGTGGCCGAAAGCGTCATGACCGCCAGCAGGGTGAGAAAAGCAAATACGTGCATCGGTATGAGAAGCACGCTGACCGGGAGGAAAATGGCCTGCAATCCGGCCTCGATCGGGTGAAAACTAAAGGCCGTCCAGGCCGTGGTCTCGATACTTTCGTGGTGCCAGCGGTGGACGCGTTCGTAGATGCCCGGCCGGTGCATCCACCGGTGAACCCAGTAGTAGTACGTCTCCTGCAGGAAAAGGAACAGGACCGGGCCAAGAACAAGCCAGAGCATATCGCGCCCGCCGTCCAGGCTCAGGTACAGCCGGGTATACCCCCCCCGCCAGAGGTACAGGACGAGGATTCCGAAGGCGGCAAAAATCAGCGATACCACCGCGGAACGTCGTATCTCCGTTCGCACCTGCGCACCGGCGCCCACTTCGTAGTGAAAGATGCGGTGACGCAACCGTTCGCGCAGCCTGAGCCGCAGCAGGTAGTGGTAGAGTCCGCTGAAGGCCACGTACCGCAGGAAAATGACGGCGAACAGCATCGCGGTCCAGAAGGTCCAGTGGCCTATCTCCATCATCCCTTCCGGTATTCCTGTAGCCGGGTGATGATTTTCTGGCTGAGCTGACGGCCCCATTCGGCACCCACGGCCATGCTCTGCTGAACGATCACGGGCTGCTTTTTCACGATCTCCTGGGTGAGCGGATGGCCGTAGTACGCGATCTGGTGGTCGATTTCCTCTTCGGTCATGTTGATCCGGTAAATTTCCACCATCAGGGGCCGAAGATCGGCGTAACCCGTTTCGCGTATCTCTTTGGAAAATTCGTCCCAGAACTCATCGTCCACGGCCCCCTCCGGAAGGTTTTGGCGCTGAACGTTGAGCATACCGTCTACGGCACTGAGAAACTGGGCTTCGGCACCGGAAAGCTCCAGTAGGCGGACTATCTTGGCATCCAGGCTATCCGTAGTCTGGGCTGACAGTGGCGGAAGGGAAACGGATACAAACAAAAGGAGGACCAGGTGTTTCATAGCAACAAATATACGGGATTCACGCTGCTACCCGTGCCCCGATCGGGCGGTTGGACGCAGGCGGAACCCCGGGCACACGAACGATCCACTTATGCAGACGGATTTCGACTGGCAGGGCCACCGCGGGGCCAGGGGGCTACTTCCCGAAAACACCGTCCCGTCCTTTCTGCGGGCCCTCAGCTACGCCGAAGTCACTACGCTGGAACTGGACGTGGTCATCTCCCAAGACGACCGGGTCATCGTCAGCCACGATCCCTTCATGGAGCCCAGTATCTGCCAGTCGCCCGCGGGGGAGCCGATTACCGATACCATCAGCCTCCGCCAACTCACGGCGGAGGCGGTTGCTACCTACGACTGCGGTCAGTTACCGCACCCCCACTTTCCCGAGCAGACCAACCGCCCCGCCCATAAACCGACGTTGGAAGCCGTTTTCGCCGCGGTGGACCGCTACTGCATCCAGCACGACCGCCCGGCCCCGAATTTTAATATTGAGATCAAATACCACCCGGACTGGGAACCGGAACTCGTACCCGACCGAGCGACCTTCGTAAGGTTAGTCATCGGGGCTGTCCGCAACTGGGGTCATCCCGGGCGGGTTACGCTTCAGTGTTTCGATCCTCCGACGCTGGCGATCCTCCACCGGAAACACCCTGATCTCAGATTGGCGTACCTGGATGAAGCTCCCGGCGGTATTGGGAACAAGTTGACCGAGCTGGGCTTTCGCCCGGAGATTTACAGCCCCTGGCACGAGCCGCTCACCCGGGCGCACGTCGACCGTGCTCACGAACTCGGCCTGCGGGTCATCCCCTGGACGGTCAACGAAGCCGGACGGATGCGCGAATTGCGGCACATGGGGGTAGATGGCATCATCACCGATTATCCCAATCGCATTCGCGCCGCAATGGCCCCCGCCCCGTGAAGATTACGTGGACAATACCTCTCGTCGGAATCGGGATCCTGCTACTCAGTCTGTATAGTTGTCCCCCGCCCCCCGCCCCCACCCCCGATCGGCGGACGGTACAACGGGTCAGCTACCGTAGCCAGCATTGGCAATTGGTCGTATGCGGTGAAAGCGGTAGTCTGCGGCAGACCGCCCGGGAACTCGCCCGGGAGGCCATGGGCGATAAACAGGTTTCGGTAGTCGGTTGTAACGATTGGCGCTCTGACCTTCCCTCCGTCATCGTGGGGTCGCAGCTGCCCCAAAACCTCCGGGGGACGATCCTTTCCCGTATGCTGTACGATACCCTGGGATTCGGTCCCGGCCGGCTGGTGGCCCTGAATGGCTACCCAAGCCCGCTTACCGGTAGCGATAGCGTTCCGGTCACCCTGACGGTCATACTCAGCACCGACCCGCAGCGACTAACGGAATACCTGTGGAACCGGGGAACATCCGGGTGGGGGGGATTGCTCCGCGGTCGCTGGGCCTACGTCGTGCATGACGAAAACGGGGGGCGTACCCTGGGGCATTACGAACCGGAAACTTGGGCACTCGATCGCGATCGCGAAATCAGGCTGCTGCCCCCCGGCCCGCCCGTAGCGCAGATCGGAGGTCGGTCTTACTACTGGTACGGGAGACCGGAGCCACCCCCTGACCTGGCGGCTCTCGATAGCCAGTTGCTTGGCGACCAGATCATAGCATTGACGGCGGAACACATCAGGCTGTACCCGACGGTGGAAATGCTGGGGTTTTGGCGCGGACGCATGGTGCCCGCTCAACGGGAAGGAGATACGCTGCACCTGGTCCCCAATATGGCCGGGCCACCGGATCACGGCGTGCGGGGGAGCGATCCCGACTTCTTCGCCGGCATGACCTTCGCCCACGAGGGGTACCGCGTTTTCAACGGCTACGGGGGGTCTACAGTAGGGCCCTCACTGGATAGCCTCATCAATCTGAATGTCAATTCTTTAGCTATCGTGCCCTATACCTTTTTACGGAACCCGAACCGAGTAGCCGATCTGCCCGTACCGGACGACGCGGGGTCGGAAAACGACGCCGCCGTTTGCCATAGCATACGGGAGGCACACCGCCGGGGGTTGCGCACGATGCTGAAGCCCCAGATTTGGGTCGGGAGAAGCTGGCCGGGGGATATCGACTTCGCCACCGCGGAGGAGTGGGATGCCTTCTTTACGGAGTACAGGGATTGGATGCTTCACTATGCACGCCTGGCCGAGCGAGAAGAGGTGTACGCACTCTGCCTCGGTACCGAACTCGTACGGGCCACCCTGGAGCATCCTGACCGGTGGCGCGAATTAATATCCGAAGCGCGCGAGCTATTCTCCGGAAAACTGACCTACGCCGCCAACTGGGGAGAGGAATTCGAACGGCTCAGTTTCTGGGATGAATTGGACATCGTCGGGCTAAATAGTTACTATCCACTTTCCCAATCCAGCAGTCCGACCGACGCGGAACTACGTGCCGGAGCCGAGCGGTGGATGGGGATGGCCGATAGCATCAGTGCCGAGCACGACCTTCCCCTGTGGCTCACCGAGGTCGGCTTCCGTTCCGTGGACGATGCCTGGATCAATCCCCACGCCGAGGCGGGTGACCGCCTGGCATCGGTAGAGGCCCAGCGACGCTGCTACGAAGCTTTACTTCACGCCGCCCGCCGGTCGGATCGGCTCACCGGCATGTTCGTGTGGAAGTGGCCGAGTTACCTGGGGCACGACGAGGGGCGGGACGGGCGTAATACCGGATTCACCCCCGGGGGTAAACCCGCCGCCCGTGCACTACGGAAGTTTTACGCAACTTCCGGCCAGTAAATTGACCGACCGATATGCTTGTCACCCGTTTATTGTACCTCCTATTCTTTATCGCCGGATCTCTCGCCGCCGCCGCCCAGGGGACCATGCCTGTCATTCTGACCCTCGAACAACAGGGCGAACTGCGTGACCGGTGGCTACAGCGCCGTTTCGAAACCATCGTACCCGAGCTGATGCGCCGCGAGGGCATCGATATGTGGGTGATGATCACCCGGGAATACAACGAGGACGCGGTGGTCAAAACGATGCTGCCGAGCACCTGGATGGGCGCCCGCCGCACGACCATGCTGATCGTGTACGATCCCGGAGAGGGAAGGCCGCTCGAAACACTCGCCTGTGCCCGCTACGACGTCGGTGACGTGTTCAAAAAAGCCTGGGACAAGGAGGCCCAACCCGATCAGTGGCAACGGCTGGTCGAAATCATTGAGGAACGCAATCCCAACAAGATCGCCGTAAACCGAAGCGCCGACTTCGGCCTGGCCGACGGCATCAGCAGCTACCACTACGACCGCCTCCTGGAGGCCCTGCCGGATGGGCTGGACCAGCGGGTGGTCAGCGGTGAACGGCTCGCCATCGGGTGGTTGGAAACCCGACTACCGGAGGAAATGGTCGTCTACCGCCAGGTGATGCAGGTAGCCCACGCCATCATCGCCGAAGCCTTTAGCGAACGGGTCATCCAGCCCGGGGTGACCACGACCGATGAGGTAGTCTGGTACCTCCGCGAGCGCAGCCGTGAACTTGGCCTGGACGTTTGGTTCCACCCCACCGTAGACGTACAGCGGGCCGCGGGGGAAGAGTTGTACGGCTTCAGCGGCCGCCCCGGCCAGCAAATCATCCAGCCCGGCGATCTGGTTCACTGCGATTTCGGTATTACTTACTGCGGGCTCAATACCGACACTCAGCAGAACCTGTACATCCTCCGGGCGGGTGAATCCGACCCGCCGCCCACCCTCGTAGCCGCCCACAAAAAAGGACTGCGGCTCATGGATATCCTGACCGAGGGCTTCGCGAACGGCCGCACCGGAAATGAACTATTGTCGACCGCTATCCAGCAAGCGGAAGGGGAGGGCCTGCGCCCTACGATTTACACCCACCCGATTGGTTACCACGGGCACGGGGCCGGTCCGACCATCGGACTGTGGGACCAGCAGGGCGGGGTGCCGGTACGCGGAGACTATCCCGTGTACCCCAATACCGCCTACAGTATCGAACTGAACAACAAAGTCTACCTCGACGAATGGGAGAAGGACGTCCGTATCATGCTGGAAGAAGACGGCTTCTGGGACGGCGACGAGTTCCGCTACATCGACGGACGGCAGGAAGCGCTGTACGTACTCCCGAGACCGCGGCCCTAACCCGAATTACCTGGCTGGCTTGACGGAAAGGTGCCCCAGGCTTCGGTCCCGGTCCTTAGCAAGCTGGAGCAGGGCCGCCGGACTACCGGGGTGGAGCCGGTGAATCAGGTGAGCGGTGGTGAACGGTCGATTGGGCTTCATAGCGAAAGGGTGAGGCCCTAAATATACGAATTGTTTGATACCAAACAAACAAAAACAAATTATTTATTTTATTTGCACCTGCGCTCCGCCGCCCCCTTAGTGTTTCATCCACTTCAGCGTAGTGGGCGCTCGCCCGTCCGTTCGGATAGTAATCAGGAACAGGCCACTCTGCAATTCCCGGCCGATTTCTACCCGACCCTGTGGCCCACGAAGTAGTTGGTGCACTAACCGGCGACCGCTGATGTCGTGAATAGTAAGGATGCCCGATTTCGCCGGTCTGAGATCGAAATCCAGATTCGCGGAGCCCCAGGCGGGGTTCGGGTAAAGGTCGAGGGCGATGCCGGGCTGAAGTAGCGTAACGACCGGAGAGAGCAACACGCTATCGAGCACCCGGAAATTGTCGAAACCGGCTTCCACTAAGTTATCGGATGCGGTTTGGTCCGCCGTGCTCACCACGACGCGCATACTATCGGAAAGCGGGAGCATACTGTCGAGCAGGACGGTGTCCCGCTGCCACCCAACGGTAGACTGACTGTACTGCCGCAGGACAACGGTGGTATCGCCATCGGAAAGTGAAACAGTGAGCGTATCGTTCGGCGTACGGCTGCCGGACAGATTGCTGAACCAGTAGCTGTATTCCAGTCTGACCCCTGTTCCGTAGTCGGACAGGTCGAGTAGGGGGGAGGTCAGAACCGTTTCCCCCCGGTCTACGTCATTCGAATTGCTGTTACCGCCCGCCAGACCGGTGATGTAGGCCTGATTCCCAAAGTCGCCCGGCGCGTCCGTACCGGGTTGCCCCGGCCCCTCCCGGTTGAAGGTGGCCGTGGGGGTTCCCCGTTCCCACTGGCCGGCCCAAGCATCGCCCGATACGGTCCAGCCCAAATCGGTGGAAAAGACGTCTTCGTAGCCCCGGTCCAGGTACACGATCGTCCCATCCAGGGTGTCGCCGCGTGCGCCCTCCAGCACGTTGGCCTGGTAGCCCCAGACGGTCACCAGTACATCGTAAGTGTAGTCAAAAACCTCGGTGAGCTCCGTCGTCCCGGTGGAGTCGGGCACGGCAGCGTAGTCAATGGCCGGGTTATATAGATTGACCCGCACATTGGGTATGGACAGATCGGTTGCCCGGTCCCGCACGTCCAATTGTATGGTAGTGACGGGCCGCGGGAGTAGCGCGAAGTCCTGTACGGAGGCTCCCCCCGCCACTAGCTCCACTTCGATAGTATCGGAATAATACCCCAGGGCGGAAACCTCCACCGCTAGCGTGCCGCCACCGGCCACTCCCGTTCGGTAGGCTCCGAGGGCATCGGTCGTTTTCCGGTTGATCTGCTCGGTCAGGATCCGGACTGCAGCCCCGGCAACCGGTTCCCCGCTTACCCGATCGGTAACGGTGCCGGAAAGCCGACTGGCCTCGACGTAGTCCACATCGACGACGAACAATCCACTACTGCGGTCCGAGACCAGGGTAAGACCACTGGGCAGGAAGGGGTATGCCCCCCAGGCCCCGTTGAATCCTCCATCGGGACCACTGTAGGTATCGTAAAATGCGACTTCCACCAGGTTGGAGGGATCGGCAGCGTCAACCACCCGCAGGCCGTCCGAGTAGGAACTGATCGAAAGGTAGTCGCCGATGACGTGCACGTTGTGGGGAATGGAGCCGGTGTTCAGACTGGTGACCGGCCGGAATTCGTCCAGCAACTGAATATCGTCCGGATTCGAGATGTCGTAGGCCGCTACGGAGGCATTGCCCCGTTCATCGGTGGTGAAGACGTAGGTATTATCGTCCGTCGACCAGGCGTTGTGGGTGAAGCGGAAGGGCGTCTGCACCCGTCCCAGTTCGCGGATAGTGTCCAGATCCGTGATATCGTACACCGCCATGAACCCGGTATAAATTTCGGAGGTAAACATCAGACTGTCGTGCACATACACATCGTGGCTGTACTCCTCAGGCCCCCGGGCCACCAGCGGCGGGCGGACGGGGTCGGCGTTCAGATCGAAGACGTGCACCCCACCGTCATTGACGTCGCGGTCGCCGCCGGCGGTGAAGGCGAGGCCACGGGTGGTATCGATGTAAATGTTATGCGCCCGTAGCAGGTCCGGCTCGCCGGGAAGGTTGTCCGTGTAATTAAAGGAGGAGATGCTATCGGGAAGGTGACGCAGATCGATGACGGTGATTCCATCTTCGCCCCGGTCCGCCACCGCGTAGGCGTACCCCCGGTAGCTTTTCATATCCCGCCAGGGGCTTTCCACTCCCACCGTGCGACCTACTTCGGTCGGGTTTTCGGGATCGGCCAGGGAAACGATCGACACCCCGGTCTGTAGCCCGACGATGGCGTATTCCGTTCCGTCGGGAGCGACGTACCCCCAAATATCGTTGACGCCCTCTTCGTAGTCCAGATTGCCGATCAGGGTGGTGTTCAGTTGGGCGTAGAGGGGGCTCGCGAACAATAGCGCGAGGCATAGGGGTAATACTACCTGCATAATTGGATGGTATTCGGACGCATTCGTCTCACAAAGGAACTCGCTACGGATCCGATTATTGGTCCGCCTTCCGATAAACGATCGTTTCGGTGCTCACGCCCAGCAGTTGGAGCTCGAGTACGTCCGGTGACAGGCGCACGATGTGGTAACAATCCGTCTGGGCCGGGCCCGAAATCGTGAAGCAGGGAGCGCCGGTGCTGGTACCCCCGCTGCAGGCGTCCGGGCAGGTGGGGTAGAACTGCATATCTTCCTCCACCAGCAGTTCGCCGTCGAAGTAGGTCTGGTAGTGGGTCGGGGTGAAGGCCACCTGTTCCTGGGGTTCTTCGGTATTGATCCAGCGTCCGGTCAACCAGCGTTGGGCGGCGAGCGCGGGTGCGGAGTCATCGGGGGAACTAACGCCCCTGGCCTGCATATCGGGAGCCGGTTCCTGGATCGTCAGGCCGTAGGGCGTGGGTGCGGGAGCGCCCGGCGGGGTGGTGTCCCGTGGAGCTGCTACCGGGAAGGACTCCGTCCTGGCCCCCTGGCCCGTCACGGCGGGGGACGACAGCACACCCCCATCCTCCACGGCTAGGTCGGAGGCACAACTGGCAAGAGTGAATAGAAGCACGAAAAAGGCGAATGGATGCAGCATGGGCCGGCAGGTTGGATGCCCCAAGGTAACGATTCAACCCCGCGATAAGTGCGCGGCTCGCTTCCTGAGCTGCCGGTCAACGGCCAGTACCTGAGGCAACAGGAGGCGGTTTCCGTCATTGACGATCAGGTAATCCGCCGCCGCCGCCTTGCGTTCCTCCGTCCACTGGCGGGCGGCACGCTGCTCGAACTGCTCCCGGGAGGCGCCATCCCGCCCCTGGACGCGGTGGGCACGAACCTCGACAGGAGCAGTCACCACCACCATTGCGGTGTACCGCGCTTCGCCACCTATCTCAAGGATGATAGCCGCTTCGTGGAGGGTGTAGGGGCTGGCTTGCCGGTCGTGCCACTCGGTGGCATCGCGGGCGACCGCGGGATGTACGAGGGCATTGAGGTCCCCGAGGGCCTGCGGGTCAGTAAAGACGTCGGCCGCCAGTGCCTCACGCCGGAGTTTTCCCGTTGGGGAGTACATGCGATTCCCGAAGCGGTCCCGGATCCGGCCTACGAGCGCAGCGTCCGATTCCATCAGTTCCTTAGCCCGCAGGTCGGCGTAGTAGACCGGTACGCCCAGTCGTTCGAATTCACGCGCTACCGTGGTTTTGCCGGCGCCGATGTTGCCGGTGAGTCCGATTTTCATGCCGCAAAGGTACACCCAGAGCTAGCCAAGGTGATCTACGGCAACCTTATAGCGGGGATCCTCCTGCACGTTGACTTCGATGAGGGCCGAGGCGTTTTCCAGCAGGCGGCGGCTGTCGGGGCTCAGGTGAGTGAGGTGCACCAGTTTACCCAGACGCTGGTAGCGTTCGGTGAGCTTGTTCAGGGCTTCGATGGCCGACATATCCACTACCCGGCTCTCACTGAAGTTGATCACGATCTCAGCGGGGTCGCCCACCACGTCGAATTTCTCGTTAAATACGGCTACCGATCCGAAGAAGAGGGGGCCGTAAATCTCGTAGTGTTTCACCCCGTGTTCGTCCACGTGCTTCCGGGCCCGGATACGCTTGGCGCTTTCCCAGGCGAAACGTAGTGCGGCGATAATGACCCCGACGATCACCGCCAGGGCCAGATTATGCAGGAAGATGGTGACGAGGGTGACCAGCACCATCACCAGGATGTCCGACTTAGGCATTTTTCCGAAGGTCCGTAGGCTTGCCCATTCGAAGGTGCCCACGGCGACCATGATCATCAGACCGGTCAGCGCGGCCATCGGTACGAGCTCGATGAGGCTACTCCCGAACATAATGAATACCAGGAGCATGACGGCAGCTACGATGCCGGACAGCCGCGCCCGGGCCCCCGCGCTGATGTTGATCAGCGACTGTCCCAGCATCGCACAACCGCCCATGCCGGACAGAAATCCGGAAAGCACGTTGGCCGCTCCCTGGGCTACGGCCTCCTTATTGCCCCGGCCCCGGGTCTCGGTAATTTCGTCGATAATGTTCAGGGTGAGCAGGCTTTCGATCAGGCCGACACCGGCCACCACCAGTGCGTAGGGCGCAATGATACTCAGCGTCTCGAGGGTCAGCGGCACCTGCGGAATGTGGAAGGGCGGGAAGCCTCCGGAAATGCTCGCCAGGTCACCTACCGTTTTGGTATCGATGCCGAAGCCGGCTACGATGGCGAAAACGGTAAGAATGGCCACCAGCGAGGCGGGGATCACCTTCGTTAACCGGGGCAGCCCCCAGATGATGAGCATGGTCAGCAGCACCAGCCCGCCGAACAAATAGAGGGACGGGCCGCTCAGCCAGGATCCGGTTTCCGGATTCCTAAATTGGTCGAGCTGCGACATGAAAATGATGATCGCCAGGCCGTTCACGAAGCCGAAGATGGCGGGGTGGGGGACCAGCCGCATCAACTTACCCAGCCGGAGCACCCCCGCCGCTACCTGGAACAGTCCGGCCAGAATGACCGTAGCGAAAATGTATTCGATGCCGTGCGACTGCGCCAGGGAAACGATCACGACGGCCACCGCCCCCGTAGCGCCGGAGATCATACCGGGCCGCCCCCCGAAGATCGCCGTGACGATGCCCATCACGAAGGCGGCGTACAAACCGGTCAGCGGCGGTAGCCCGGCCAGAAAAGCGAAGGCGACCGCTTCCGGCACCAGAGCCAGGGCGACCGTAAGCCCGGATAGGATCTCAATACGGTAGTTGACCTTCTGGGAAAAATCGAAGAGGTTGATATATTTTCTCATCTGACAAACAGCGACTTATCCGCCCGGCTAGAGACCGAAACGCAGGATGGGTAGGATGTGGATCGACTAGGCCCCGCCAAACAAGCCGCAAAGGTACGCCTTTAGATTATCTTCGCCGGCTAATTCTACCCGTATGCCCGCCACCGATTCCGTTACCATCACCGTCACCGATCGCCAGGGGAAGGAACACGCCCTGGACGCGCCCACCGATATGAACATGAACCTGATGGAGGTCTGCAAGGCCTACGAGTTGCCGGTCAGGGGCACCTGCGGTGGGATGGCCTTGTGCAGTACCTGCCACTGCTACGTACTCTCCGACCACGAGCTGCCCGAGATGTCGGAAGCGGAGGAAGATATGCTCGACCAGGCCTTCTTCGTCGAAGACAACAGCCGGCTGGGTTGCCAGCTACGCATCACCCCCGACCTGGACCATTTGCGCGTCCGCCTGGCCCCGGAGAGCGAGGACTAATTTTCAGAATGTGCCGCTAAACTTTTGCGGTTTCCGATTTGTCTGTATCTTTGCAATCCGTTACGATGGTAGCGGGCATTAATTACATCGCGGGGTGGAGCAGTTGGTAGCTCGTCGGGCTCAAGATTGTAATTCCAAATGGTCACTCAGGTGATTTCGTCGCTTCGATACACGGAACGATGACGTTCAATCGCATTTGGTCTTGCTTGGGCTGCCATGCCGGAAACGGTATGGTGAACATTCATCAAATTCGGGGAAGCCTTTAGTATGGTAATCCCGAGCCAAGCCGCAGCTAGGTTGCGGAAGGTGTAGAGACTTAATGGTGAACACCGTAGTGCGGACGCAGTCCGCAACCGGTGAAGAGAAAGTCCAGACCATCAAATCCGTCTGAATAGACGGGCGTAGCGAAAGCTATAGTGGTACGCATAACCCGAAGGTCGCAAGTTCGAGTCTTGCCCCCGCTACGAAGGAAGCCGTCGTTGACTCAGGTCAGCGGCGGCTTTTGTGTTTTAGCTCAAATCGCGAAGCGATTCCCCAGCCTCGCCTTCGAATGAAATCCGAAGATGATCTCTTCGGGTCAAGGCCTCGCGGACGAATCGGAGCTATTCCAAATATTGAGGATCATAATCCACTCCCCGCTCCCGTAGGATCCGGATTAGCTCCTCCATCGAGCTTTCCGCGGCATGATGCTCCTCCTGCCGCCGCACATAGCGGCGCAGATTGGGAAGCGCCTCGGGCGCATACGAAAAGGCGGCGTACCCCGGCTGCCGGCAGACAAAATCCGGAAACAGCCCTACCCGTCCGATCCACCGCGACGAGCCTCCCTTCAGCTCTTTCACGAAATCAGAGAGCGCCACCGTTGGATGAATGCGCACGATAAGGTGGATATGATCCGCTACCCCGTTGATTTCGTACAAAATGCATTTGCGCTCGGTACAGATACCGTGCATGTACCGGTATAGACGAGCGCGCCCGGCTTTTAGAAGTACCGGTCGACGGTACTTGGTGCAAAACACAAGTTGGTACAAAACTTGAACGTAGGAGGACATAGTTGGTCGGTTAGGTTAAAGCGGTCTACCCCGGACGCTGTCCGGGGACGATCACCGGCAACCGCTTCGCGGTAACCGACCCAAAAGTATTTTTCGTCCCTCTATTATTTGTGGAGTCAACAAAATTCTCACCCACCCCCCGACTTTCTCCGTTTGAAGGGATTAAACTTCTCCAGCTCCTTCTTCACGTCCTCTACCGCGTCCTTAGCGGCCGGGGGTAGGTTCAGGGAGTCGATACCCGGTCGTTGGGTGGAGTCCCGGCGGCCGGTGAGTACATCCTTCAGTTGATTGGTGGCTTCGTTCTTCAGGGCAGCGGCGGTCTGGTCGGCGGCCGAGCGCAGACTGTCCTTAGCTTTCTCCACCTGGGTTTCGGCGACCGTGCGGGCGCTGTCGGCCCGGGTATTCACTTCGTCCCGGAGTCGGTCTTCGGCCGCCGCGACGACCGAGCCCGCCGCCGAACCACTTCCATCACCCCCTTTGGTACCGAGTAAGTTGACGCTGGTGCGGGGATCGCTGATGCTACCGGTCAGGTTAACGGCGAGATTGAGGGTATCGCCGGGGCGGATACTCAGGCCCAGGCGGTCCGCCTGCCCCGCTAGTTTGTCCAGGGCCGACAGGGCGGTGCCCGTCACGATATTGCCCTCGACCAGAGCGCGGGGTACGGCGGCGCGCAGTTGGTAGTCCATGTCGGTATTCAGGCCGTGGGTGCCACCCAGCTGCATTCCGATACCGGCCAGTTGAAAGTCGAAGGGCTTGACCGCCACCGTACCGTCTTCGATCTCGAAGGCGGCAATGATGTTTTTCAGGGTGGCGCTTTCCCGCAATTCTTTGACGTTCAGGGCCGTTCCGATGACCTGTAGGGGTCTGAAACTCGCGATCCGGGCTTCGGCGGTGCGCAGCAGGCCGGCGGCATCGATGCTTTCCAGTACGGGCATCAGGTCGTCGCCTAACTTACCCTCCATCACGAGTTCACTGCTGAAGGTGCCCGAAATGAATTTACCGACCGGGGCCAGGATGGAAAAGGTGTTCAGCGCCCCGAAGGCCTGCCCGAAGTCAAAATTCTGAATATCGTAGGCGAAGTGAAAACCGGGCAGTCCGTCCTCCTGCGTATCGTACGACCCGTTCAGGCCCAGGCTACCCCCCAGTAGATTCGCCCTGCCGTCCTCCATGAAGATCGCCCCGTCGTTCACCCGTAGCGTACCCCGTACGCCGTTCATGGTGATGTCGGTGTACTGGACCCGGTCGGCCAGTAGATCGACCGTGAGGTCGATGTTGCGGGGAACGGGAATGGGCGCGGGCGCGGGTGCGGGGTTGGTCGGGGAAGCGGAAGTCGGAGCCGGAGTGCCCTCGTCTTCTACTATAAAATCGTTGACGTTAAAATAACCGGAGCGTAGGGATAAATTCCCGGCCAGTACCCCGTCGTCGAAGGTGTAGTCGAAGAGATTTCGGATCGTTCCCGAGGCGGTAAAGCTACTCTCGTCCAGGGTCATGCGCGCATCGGCCAGATCGAGGCGGTTGGGTTTGATGTTGCCCACTACCTTCAGGTCGCTCGGGCGGTAGCTCCCGTAGGTCAGTTCTTCGATCTCGGCGTCCACGTCGAAATCGAAGCGATCGAATACTTCCGTCGTTTCCGTAGGGGAGGAGGTCGCCGCCGTCAGCTCCGCCGGGCTGACCGTCGCGAGCGTATCCTCCGTGATCCACTCGTCAGCGTCGAAGAAGTTGGACCGTAGGCTCAGACTGCCCCTCAGCGTTTCGTCGGGGGTGAAGTACGCCAGGAAATTGGTGATGCGTGCCGTTGCCGATACATCGCTGCGGCCCAGGGAAGCGGTGAATTGTTCCAGGTTGATGGATTGGGGCGTAAAGTCGGCCCGCGCCTGGGCGATGCGGACCGGCGGGGTGCCGTCGGCTACGTAGACCAGATTGCTGACCAGCACGTCGCCTCCCAGTTTGACGTCCGCATACCGCCCGGCTTCCAGCGCGCTCTGGCGTACGTCGTTCATGCTGACGTCGGCAACGATGCGGCCGTCCAGTTCCCGTACACCCTCCAGCGGAATGGCGGAGGACCACTTACCCAGGTCCAGCGCGCCGTCCAACCGCGCGTCGACCGTAGGATCTGACAGGGGCCGGGCGAGCCGAAAGCTACCCCGGAAGGGGTCGCCCCCCAGCTCGAAACGAAAGGTGGGGATGGCAAGGACCAACTGGTCCAGGTCGCTACCGGGGCTCTCGACCTGCAGTTCGGCCTGAATGTTGGTGATTCCCACCGGTCGGCCGGGATACTGGACGCTGCCGTTTTCGATCTGACTGCCGAGCGTGAAGGCGGGGTAGACTTCCCGCTCTGCGTTGTAGGCTCCGTTTACGGTGCCGGACAGGGTGAAGCTACCGCCCGTCCGTACCTGGTCGTAGCCTTCGGTGTAGGCTGCCGGAATGATACTCCAGAGTTGCCGGAAGTCATTAGCCGGGGCGGAGTAATCCAGGTCGAACAGGATGTCGTCGTTGTCCTCCAGGTCGATGCTACCGTCCACCAGCAGATCGAGTTCGTTGATCCTCGCTTCGGCTTCGGTGAAGGTGTAGCGGAAATTTTCGGAGTCGATATTCACTACCCCGTCAACGGTCATACGGGCTTCATCCAGATACGTCACCCCTTCCTGCCGTAGGGTGAAGGCCTCGGCCGTCGCCCGGGTAGCGACGTCGAATACCGTCTGGGTAAAATCCCCGTCTCCGGTGGCGTTCAACCCCCGGAGTTTGACGTAGGTCCCCGTAGTCCGGTCGTCGAATACCAGGCTACCGTCGTTGACCTCGAAGTGATCGAGTGCGATGGTCAACTCCGCTTCCACGGTGTCCGCTGCACCTGCGTCCCCGCCCTCCGTTTCCGGCACGATCAGGTAATTGGCCAATTCGGGACTCAGCACCAGAAAGTTCAGGTCGGGCCGGTCCAGGGCCACGGCGTCGATGGCGTAATTTCCGTCTCCGGCCACTACGGACCAGAAGCCGAGATCGACCCGGGCACGCTCCCCCCTTGCGAGTGGGAGCCCGGCGAAGGTATCCACCCCGACGATGCTGAAGTCTTCCACGGTAAGGGCGATGTCGGGAAAGCTGCGGAGGAAACTGACGTCCACGTCGGCGAAATCTACCTCCGCTTCCAGGCTTTCGTTCACCCCCGACTTGACGCGGGCTACGATCTCGTCCTTAAAGAGGATCGGAGCGACCAGCAAGAAGATGAAGAGCACCACCAGGAATGCCGCGAGGCCGATAAAGATGCGTTTGAGGGTTTTCATGGTCCAAATTTTAGCGAACGGCTTGGTCGGTTGCGGGCTTCGGGACATCTTTGCCGCCGCCGAACGCTGCCGTGGGTATAACGCCTGAGTTGCCGTTTAGTACAGTACCTTCCCCTGGAATCCCCGCAACACCCCCCCGAATTTATGCAGGCCGGCGGCATTACGTATACTCCCATTGACACCCCCGAGGCCCTCGCTGCCTTTTACCAACAGCACCGCACCGTGGACTGGTTGGGCTTCGACACCGAATTCATCGGCGAAAAGCGCTACCACACGCTGCTGTGCCTCATTCAGATCAGCAGCGAACACGGCTATTACCTGCTGGATCCGCTCAGCGTCACCGACCTCGGACCCTTCCTCCGGTTAATTGAAGACCCCGCGATCGTCAAGATCACCCACGCCGGGGATAACGATTACCGCCTGCTGTACCTGGCCTACGGTGCCGTACCGAAGAATGTGTTCGACACCCAGGTCGCCGCCGGCTTCGTGGGGCACCGCTATCCTACCAGTTTTGCCAAATTGGTGGCGGCCGAACTAGACGAAAAGGTAGGAAAAGGCTACGCGGTGACCGATTGGTCCCGCCGGCCGATGAGCGAAAAGCAACTTAAGTACGCCCTCTTCGACGTAGTGTACCTGCGCCGGCTCTACGATACGCTGACCGGTAAACTGAAACAGAACGGCCGGCTGGACTGGGCGCTGGAGGAGTGTAATCTCCTGGCCGATGCCGACTACTACTACCGGGACCCAAACCACGAGCTGCTGAACAGTAACGTGGCCCGCTCGAGCCGGACGAAGGAGCGCGTTTTTCTCCTGCGCCTGTACGAATGGCGGCGATCGTTAGCGGAGAAAAAGAACTACAGCAAGGAAATGATCCTGCCCGGTAAACTGATCGGCCAGCTCGTGCGCGGGGTGCGTGGGGGTAAGGAAAGCATGCAGCAAAACCGCCGGCTGCCGGGTAAAACGGTGAAGCGCTACGGCGATATGTTCGTCCGCTTCTACAACGAGCCGGCTACGGAGGAAGAGCTGTCGGTCGTGAAGTCCATCCAGCGGATGCCCCAGGAGGACGAGGATGATGACATGATCATCGAGTTGCTCTACCTACTTATGAAGTACCGGGCCAATGAGGCCGATATTAGTCACGCCCTGGTGATGCCCCGCAACGCGATCCGCAAGATGAAACAGGACGACTCGGTACGGAAGTCTATTCTGGGATCAGGCTGGCGCAGGGAACTACTGGGCGAGGACTTCGTGAACTGGTTGCGGGACTTCGATCAACTCAAAATGCGCATCGAGGGGGGCAAAATCAGCCTAGTGACGTAGCGACTCGATCAGCGTAAGTAGCCGTTGCTCTTCCCGCTCCCAACACAGTTCGGTGGCTGCCCGCCGGCAATTCCGGCGAAGTTCGGCGTACTGTTCCGGGTGGTCTCTCAGGTGTTCTACTTCCGCTACGAGTAGGTCGGTCCGCAATTCCGGCAACAGGCGGTAGCAATCGTAGGTCTCGTTCAGTGCCCGGTATTCGGGAAAGTCCATTTGAATGCTCGGGAGCCCGGCCTGCACGTAGTCCAGGGCCTTGTTCGCCAGGCTGTAGTAGTAACTCGGGCTGTCGCTGACCAGCAGGTTAACCCCGAGCCAGGCCTTACGCGTCAACTCGCCCAGGCGCTCGGGCGGCCGGTAGCCGGCGAACCAGACGCGCTCGGATACCTGTAGGGTTGCGGCGAGGCGTTCTAGCCGCTTTCGCTCCGGGCCGTCGCCCACGATCCAGCACGCCTCCTCGGGAAGATAGGCCATGGATTCGATCAGGGTTTCCAGGCCCCGACCGGGATTGAGCATACCCTGGTACAGTATTACTCCTTCAAGAATTTCTGATTTTAATCCTGCATTGTAGTACGGTACATTCCGAATGGTTCCGAAGGGTACACCGTAGGCATCCTCCAGTTTACCACCCAGGGCGGGGCCCACGGTGATCCGGGCGTCCGTTTTGGGTACCAGCCACTTGCCGAACCGGTCCCAGGCCATTCGAATTGCGGGGCGGTGATGGACCTCGGGGGTTTCACTGAACCATTCATGGGCGTCGTAGACCCACTTGCGCCCACCGAAGTGGAGGAAGTACCCGGCCAGTAGGGTATCGAGATCTACGGAGTAAACCAGGTCGAAGTCTTCTCCGCGCAGTCGTCGGTACAGGCGGGCATTAAACTCGGCGTAGAACGCTTTCCCCCGGTTACGGGCGCAGCGCAACCTCAGTTGCCGGTAGGGTTTTTCGGTGAGTGGGGGGCTGGTCGGGAGTTGTCGACCGACGAGGGTGACGCTGTGGCCCGCCTCCTGTAGGCTTGTACAGATGCGGTGCATTCGTTGGTCGTGGGAGAGGTCGTTCGTGACCGTACAGACGATAGTCAAGGCAGTCGGATTTGCTCATCCTCCAGGATTATGCGGCCCTCGTTGATCAGTCGTTGGAGAATCGTGGCCACGGCTTCCTGCTGGGTAATGCCGAAGCACCGGGCCGCGGCGGTCAACCCAACGCTTTTACCCGCGGTCAGGGTGGTTACACGTTGTAGCACTTCCTTCGGAGTGGGCGCGCTACGCTGGTTCTTTCGACACACGTCGCAGCGTCCGCAGGCCCGGCCCGCCTCCTCGCCGAAATAGGTCAGCAACAGGCGCGAACGGCACACGGCGTTCTGGGTGCCGTAGGTAATCATGGTATCGATGCGGTGGCGGGCCCGCTCCTTCAGGAAGGTATACAGGTTGGTGTCGATACGCAGGGCATCCGGGTCGATCCGCTCCTCCAGGAAAACCAGTTGGGGCCCTTCCCGCTCGGGCACGTAATCCACTATCCCGTCACCCTGCATGCGGCGGAGGGTAGCGCGCAGTACGTCGACGGTGATATCCAGGAAGTTCGCCAGCCCGCCCTCCCGTACCTGTACGGGCTGGACGAAAGCACCCTGGGAGGTACGCAGGATGCTCTTGATTAGTTTTTCCGCCCACGCATTGCGAATCCGGTAAGCGTAGAGTTCATCCTTTCCTACCGTGAACTGTAGGGTAGCGCGCTGGTGCAGATCGTCAGTGAGGAGGATGTAGCCGCCCTGTTCCAGGGCTTTCAATCCGGCGTACGCCTGCCGGAGTTCGAAGCCGAAGTTGCGGGAAAATGCCGGCAGATCGAAGGCGAAGGTCTGCCCCTTTCCGCCGCCGACGGCCAGTTGAAGGTAGCTGCCCAGGGCCCGGTACATCCGCTTGATTTCCGAGATTTCGGGGTACGACTGGGTCCACTGTCGCAGCAGCCGCTGGCCGTCGCTGTCGTGGTAGAGCATGACGGCGTAACTGAGTTGGCCGTCCCTGCCCGCGCGGCCGGCCTCCTGAAAGTAGGCCTCGGGGCTGTCGGGCGGGCCGTAGTGAATGACGGTGCGCACGTCTGGCTTGTCGATACCCATACCGAAGGCATTGGTCGCTACCATCACCCGCAGCCTGCCTTCGATCCACGCGGCCTGCCTTTCGTCCTTTTCTTCGGGTTCGAGACCGGCGTGGAAGGCCGCGGCCGAAATACCCCGGCGGCCCAGGCGGTAGGCAAGTTCCTTGGTCAGGCCCCGGCTCCGTACGTACACGATCGAACTACCGGCAACCCCACTGAGAATATCCACCAGTTGCCCTTCCTTATCGGCGGGGCGGCGGACGATGTACGCGAGATTGTGCCGTCCGAAACTCTGCTGAAACACACCGCGCCCCGGCCGAAAATCGAGCTGCTCCTGAATATCCGTAACGACTTCCGGGGTAGCGGTTGCCGTCACGGCGATCACCGGCACCGCGGGGTGCAACTCCCTAATTTCGGCAATACGGAGGTAGGGCGGTCGAAAATCATAGCCCCACTGGCTGATGCAGTGTGCCTCATCGACGGCCAACAGGGACAGGGGCATGCGACGGATGCGTTCCCGGGCCAGGTCGGTGAGCAACCGCTCCGGGCTCAGATACAGCAACTTCGTGTTGCCGTAAACCGCGTTGTCCAGGATGCGATCGATGTCGCTACCGCGCATACCGGAGTGTATGGCTTCGGCTACCACGCCCCGTTCCCTCAGTTGCCGTACCTGATCCTTCATAAGGGCAATGAGGGGGGAAACGACGAGGGTAACCCCCTCCCGTGCGAGGGCGGGAATCTGAAAGCAGACGCTCTTTCCCCCACCGGTGGGTAGTAGCGCAAGGGTGTCCTTACCGTTCAATACGCTGCCAATGATATCGGCCTGGAGGGGACGGAAAGATTCGTAACCCCAGTACGTCCGCAGAATGTCGAGGGGAGTATCCATCCTACCACCGCCGGCGTTCCAGGCTCAGCACGGTTAGCAGGAGGAAGAAGGCCGTGATACTGAGAAAGTACACCACGTCCCGGCTGTCGATGAGCCCCCGCCCCAGACTTCGGAAGTGCTCCTGCATACCCAGGCCGCTAATGAAGGACTCCCCGCTACCGTAAAAGATCGGTAGGGAAGCCAGGTAGTCGAACCCGAAGTAGAACCAAAAGGTCAGGGTCAGTGCGAGTAGGAAACTAACGATCTGGTTAGTCGTAACGGAACTGGCGAACAGTCCTATACTCACGAAGGCCAGACTGAGCAGGAACAACCCGAAGTAGCTACCCAGGGTGCCACCGGCATCTATATTCCCGATCGGTTCGCCCAGTTGGTACACGCTGTACCAGTACAGCAAAGTCGGTAGGAGCGCGAACAATACGAGGGTGACGCAAGCGAAAAACTTTCCGAGTACGATCTCGACGTCGCGTAGCGGTTTGGTCACCAGTAGCTCCAGCGCCCCCGTTTGCCGTTCTTCCGCCAGGGCCCGCATGCAGATGGCGGGGACGATAAAGACCAGTACGTTCGGGGCCAGGGTGAAGAAGGGCTGCAGGGTAGCGTAACCGTAGGTCAGCAACGAGGTATCGGGAAACACGAAGAGAAACAGCCCCATCACTACCAGAAAGACCGCAATCACCAAGTAGCCGATGAGACTGGCGAAAAAAGCGTTGATCTCCTTACGGTATAGGGCGAGCATTCAGTCGAGGGGGCTTTGGTAGGGAAGGCGTAGGGGGAACCGATCGTTGAATACGCTGAGCGCGCGCACCAGTTTATCCCGGCCAGCGGCCGGGTCCCGGCGCAGGGCCTGTACTACGTCGCGCTCCGTCGCTACGACCCGGAGTACGGCGGCGTAGGAAAGGTCCTCCCGTTCCCCCGTGAGCATGTTAACCATTACCTCTACCCGGTCCCAGTTCTGCCGGTCCACGTACCCCTCCCGAAAGGGCAGGCCGTTGGCGGGGTTGTAGGCCCGCATGAGGTAGCGATTTTGCTGCAGGGTGTCGTACTGGATGGTCGCCCAGCGGCCCCAAATCCGGGGGGCGGCAAACTCGTGGTAATTGCGGCGCTCGTCGGCACGGACGAAGAAGTAGGGCCGGCCCTCCAGGCTTACGGCATAGGGCGTGATACGGTCGCCCCCCTCCTTGTAGCCAAAATCTTCGATGAGCAGTCGGAAATCTGCGGTCAGTTGTACCATTTCTCCCTCCACCCGCTCCCAGCGTACGTCCGGCTGATTGGCCAGCAACGCATCGTGCGACCAGTACACCCCCTCGGCAAAGCGAAAGGTCGGTACCTGCGTCTGCCCGAACGCGGTAAGGGGAAGAAAGAGCAAAAGCCAGCGCATAGGGCGTAAAGGTATTACTTAAGTATTCGTGGTGAGCCCCCGGAAGATTTCCTCCACGCTGAGGCTTTCCTGCCGCATTTCCAGGATGAGGCGGTCCTGCGCTACGGCCCAGCGGAACACGGCGGGGCGGGGGTCACCGTTCTTGGCCAGCTGCAGGCGGTAGGCCCCGGTAGCCGACAGCCGGTTGACCTGGCCGACCCCCTTTATGGTGGCCAGTTGCCGTTCGTCTACGGCCCGGTCGAAGGTGACGAACAGACTACGCTGACCGCTCAGCCTCCGCTGCAACCGTTCAATGGGGTCGTCGGCCACCAGCCGGCCCCGATCGATGATGATCACGCGGTCGCAGATCGCCTGCACTTCCTGCATAATATGGGTGGAGAAAATAACGGTCTTCTCTTTTCCTAATTCACGGATCAGTTCGCGAATTTCGGCTAACTGGTTGGGGTCCAGTCCACTGGTGGGTTCGTCTAAAATCAATACTTCAGGATCGTGCAACAGCGCCTGGGCCAGCCCCACCCGTTGCCGGTAGCCTTTGGAAAGCGCTCCGATGCGCTTGTGGGCCTCCCGTTCCAGGCCCGTTCGCCGGATGAGTTCGTCGATCCGATCGCCGGGCCGTTGCATTCCGTGGGTCGAAGCCGCGAATTGTAAATATTCCCGCACGTACATATCCGGATAGAGGGGGTTGTGCTCGGGCAGGTACCCCACCTTACGCCTCACCTGTAAACTTTCGGTGGCGGTATCGTACCCGCTCACGGTAGCCGTGCCGCTGCTCTGGCTCAGGTAGCCCGTCAGGATCTTCATGGTGGTGGTCTTGCCGGCTCCATTGGGGCCGAGAAAACCGAGCACCTCCCCGGGGCGCGCGCTGAACGTGATAGCATCGACGGCCCGCTGCTGGCCGTATAATTTAGTAAGCTCGGATACGGTAACGGACATGGGGAGGGGTGAGATCGGTCGGGTTACAAACGTATATCCGGTGAAAAAAGATTGTACCGCAGCGGGACCGGATCAGTAACCAATGTGGAAGAGGGCGTCCCCCTGACTGACCACGGCCGCGTTATTGTGGCCGATGATGAATCCGTCCCGGGGGCTGAGGATCCGCTTGTTCGGCCGCTGCCCGTGGGGGTCGTGGATGGTCCCGATCGGCTCGCTTTTGCGCACCGGGAAACCACTTCGCTTACTCCACTGGAACAGGCCCGCCCGCCCCGCCCGTACCCAGCTACTGGAGGCCACTTCGATGGGCTGGCGTTGGGTCGCGGGAGTGCCGGCCAACATCCCCCGGGCCCGAAGCAGGCGGCGTATCCCGGCCAGCCCCTCGGCGATGCTACGGCCGTCGTAGCGCAAATTTTCCCCCCCTTCGTAGGTGAGCACGGTCAGTCCCTGCGATTTATAGGCCGAGCGGCGCAGGGACCTTACCGGTGCTTTACTGGCCAGGATGACGGGCGGGTTGAAATCCAGAGCGGCCCGGCGGGCGTTCGGATCATTCGGAGAGTACCGGATCTGGGGGTAGTTGGACAGCCCCCGGCCCCCGGTGTGGAAATCGACCGCCAGGTCGCACTTCGCCAGCAGGTTTTTGCTGAGGCCGGCCGCGATCCGGCTGGCGAGCGAGCCGGTGGCATTGCCGGGGAAACTACGGTTGACATCCTTGCCGTCGGGAACGTCCCGACTGAAGTTGTTGAAGCCGTAGACGTTCAGCAGGGGCACCACCACCACCGTACCGGCGGTCAGTTGATCGAACACGTTCTGGCGCAGGCTACGCCTCAATATCTCCACCCCGTTGATCTCGTCCCCGTGTACCCCACCGATGAACAAGACCGTCGGGCCCGGCCGGAAACTCCGGAATACGTGGGCGCGGATCGACACCGGGTTGCCACTGGGTAACTGGCCGGCCACCAGTTCTACGGTGCCGGACTGGCCGGGGTAAAATTCTCCGTCCGCTACGATCAGCGGCGTTATTTCTTGCATTCCTTCTGCTCTGCGTAGTTCATGATGGCGCCGGCCACGTCGACCTGGGTGGCTCGCTCGATACCCTCGAGCCCCGGGCTGGCGTTCACTTCCATAACCAGTTTTCCGTTCCGGCTCTGGATCAGATCGATGCCGGCGATTTCCACGCCGATCACCCGGGCGGTACGCAACACCAACTCCCGGTCTTCGTCACTCAGGTGTACCGATCTGCCCCGGCCGCCCCGGTGAATGTTGGCCCGAAAGTCCCCCGCCGCCGCCGTTCGCTCCATGGCAGCCACGATGCGCCCGCCCACTACGAACGCCCGCAGGTCTTTGCCCTTGCTCTCCCGAATATATTCCTGGACCAGGATGCGATCCTGTAGCTGCAAAAAACTTTCCGCGATACGGGATAATTGGTGAGAATTATGGGCCAGCGATACGCCGACTCCGTGGGTGCTCTCGAGCAGTTTGACCACCACCGGGAAGCGCCCCATCCGATTACCGGCCTGACGGGCATCCTGTGCCGAAAAACAGAGTACCGTATGGGGCACCGGGATGGAAGACGCACACAGACGCTGCAGGCAACTCATTTTGTCGCGGGCTAAGGCCAGGGCCCCTGCGCTGAGGGTGTGGGCAGCTCCGATCACGTCGAGCTGGTTCAGGATGGCCACTCCCCGCGTGGTCAGGTTCGCGCCGATGCGGGGAATGGTAACGTCGGCCATCCGCAACGCCTTTCCGTAATACAGTAACTCATGACGCCCCTGGTGGAGGGAGGGGACGCAAAATCCGTGGTCCACCACCGACATGTCGTGACCGCGGCGTTGCCCGGCTTCGACCAAGCGGCGGGTGCTGTAGAGCTGGGGGCCACGGGAAAAAACGGTGCAGCGCATGGCGGCAAAGGTAGGTTGCGCGGACGCAGGTGCGAAGAAGATACGTACCTTTACTCGGCCAGTTTCGATTAACTCTCACCTATGCGGTACCTTACTTTAATCCTGTTTTTGTCAATGCTCGCCTGCGGAGAAACCGAGGCTCCCGCCGCGGATCCCGTCGAAGAAGACCTGGCTACGCCCTCCGCCATGGACTTCACCAGCCGCACCATCGTGGATTCCGTCAATACCTGGTGGGCCCTGGCGATCGGGGAAGTCAGCGGCGACGAACTAATGGATGCCGTGTACATCAATAACAACGCGAACGGGGGTTACCTGGCCTACCGCAGCGGACAACGGGAAGGCGGCATCTGGCGGGAAACTATTATCGCCCAGGCACCCCCGACGGGCGGAACCTTTGCCAGCGGGGACCTGGAAGTAGGCGATATGGACGGCGACGGGGATACCGACGTACTGGCGGTCAAACACACCGGAGAGTGGGACGATGCCGCCGCCCCCGCCGAAGTATTCTGGTACGAAGCCCCCGACTGGACCCCCCACACTGTGGGGGAGGCGCGCGGCGCCGTAAAGGACCTGAGCATTGCTGACTTCGACGGGGATGGGCGCAACGATCTCGCCGTGCTTACCTTCAACAACGAAAACCTGCGAATCCACCGAAGCAACCCGGACGGCACCTCCACCATGGTAGCCGACCTCACCGCCCCCGGCCTTCACGAGGGGATGGACGTAGGAGATCTGGACGGCGACGGCGATACCGACATTGCCGCCAACGGCTACCTGTTCATGAACCCCGGTGGGGACCTGAGCGGGGAATGGAGCCGCGAGTCACTCAATGACCGGTGGCACACACAAACCGGTGACTGGTCGGCCAACGGTACCAAGCACGCCGTAGCCGATCTCGACGATGACGGCACCCCGGAAATATTCGTCACCCACAGCGAACGCGGCGGATACCCCCTTGCGATGTACGACCGGCAGGAAGACGGGTCTTACGCCGAAACCATCATTATCGACAGCATCCCCGCCGCCCACACCCTTCAGGTCTACGATATGGACTCGGACGGCGATCTCGATATCGTCACCGGCATCAATAAGGGGCGGGCGGTCAATATCGGGGTGCCCGACAATCACTACATCACGGTCGTCATCAACAACGGCGACGGTACCTGGACCGAGCGGGTGATCGAGGAGGGCGGTATTTACAACGGACGGGTGGCCGACTTTGAGGGCGACGGTGATTACGACATCTTCCGCCTGCCGGAGCACCAGGCCACCGACCTCTATTTACTGGAAAACATGAGCGTAAAGAGTAAATAAGGATGGGAAAAGCAAAATATCACGCGGCGTGGATTCTATTGCCCATACTTGTACTCGGCTGCGCGGACGAAAGCGACAAAGCCACCGGTGAGGAAGACCTGCCCGAGGTAAGGGAAGAAATTCCCAGCGACCGGTGGACCTACATTGAGGTCGACTCCGCCAAAGCCATGTGGGGGGACTTCGACGATCCGGACTGGCTCCGGTACTTCGGCCTGGCGGCCGGGGACCTGAACGGCGACGGTATGCTCGATCTGGTCAGCGGCCGCAACGTGTACCTGAACCCCGGTGGAGATATGCACGGCGAGTGGGAAAAACTCGACCTGGGGCAGAACGTGGATGCCAACCTAATTATCGACGTCGGGGGAGAACCGGCCATTCTCGGGGAGGCTCTCCCCGATGTGGTGATGTTCACCGGTGACGCGACGGGAACCGACTGGACCGCCGGCGAAGTAGTGGCCCAGGTCCCGGCCACCGGCCACCACAACGGACAGGGCTATAGGGTGGCCGATCTGCTTCCGGGCAACGGGGTGGACGAAATTATCTACGCAAGCCTCGGTGGGCTCTACGCGATCGAGCCGGTCGGCGAAAAACCCTGGCCGGTCACCCTCGTAGGCACGGACGCCAGTGACGAAGGCTTCGGCGTAGCCGACGTGGACGGCGACGGCGATATGGACCTCATCAGCGGTTTCCGGGCCCCGGGCGGCGACCCCGAAGTACCTACGGTAGTCGTCTGGTTCGAAAACCCGGGTGAACTCTCCGAAAATTGGGAACGACGCAACATCGGCACTACCCAATTTGCCACCGACCGCGTGGAGGCGGCCGACCTGAACGGAGATGGAAGGACCGACGTGGTCATCGCCGAGGAGCGCTACCCGGGTTTAGAGCCAGATGCCAGTCTGTACGTGTACTTCCAGGAAGAGGACGGCTGGCGGCGGGAAACGGTCGTCACCCAGTATAGTATGAACAACCTTGCCCTGACCGACCTGGACCGCGACGGGGACACTGACATTCTGACCAGCGAACACAAGGGGCCCGACCTGAGCCTGCAGTTGTGGAAGAACGACGGCCTGGGGTCATTCACCCGCAGCGAGATCGACCGGGGAAAGGAAAGTCACCTCGGTGCCCAGCCCTACGATATGGACGGCGACGGCGATCTGGATATCGTCAGTATCGGCTGGGATCAACACAAGTTCGTTCACCTCTGGCGCAACGACGCGATTGGCAGTAAATAGCCTATGCAGCAGGTCTCTCCCGCGCGGTATTTCGGCACGCCGAACCCGGACGGCATCCTGCTGGATGTGCGCAGCCCGGGAGAGTTCGCGCAAGGCCATGCCCCCCGGGCGCACTCGCTGCCGCTCTTTAGCGATCGGGAGCGGGCGGAGGTAGGCACACTCTATAAACGGGACAGTCCGGACGCGGCCCTACTCCGGGGGCTGGAACTGGCCGGTACCAAAATGCGGTGGATAGTGGAGGAAGCCCGGGAAAAGGCTCCCGACGGCCGGGTCGTCGTACAGTGCTGGCGCGGCGGCCAACGTAGCGCCAGCGTGGCCTGGCTACTGGATCGGGCGGGGATGCGCGTCAGTCAACTAACGGGCGGATACAAGGCCTACCGCCGGTACGCCCGGGAGTTTCTGGCCAGAGAGCATCACCCCCTGCGGGTACTGAGTGGGCCTACCGGAGCCGGCAAAACCCGTGTCCTCCACGCCCTAAGGGATCTGGGCGCCAAGGTGGTGGACCTGGAGGGCCTGGCCCGCCACAAGGGCTCTAGCTTCGGTGCCCTGGGCGAACGGCCCCAACCTTCCACCGAGCACTTCGAGAATTTGCTGTTCGGTGAATTGCGGCCCATTCCCGCGGGGGAAACGGTATGGGTCGAGGACGAAAGCCGCATGATCGGTACGGTCTGCCAGCCCGATGTGTTCTACCGACGCCTCGTGACCGCCCCGGCGGTTAGCCTGAAACAACCCCTGGATTGGCGGGTAGAAAACCTGGTGCGGGACTACGCGGGCTACCCCAAGGATCAGTTACGGACGGCCTTCGTCCGCATCCGCAAGAAGCTCGGCGGTCAGCACCTGCAGGCTGCCCTCGACGCGCTGGAGGAGGACGACTTCGGCACCGCCGCCCGCATCGCCCTGGTGTACTACGACAAAGCTTACGCTCACTACGCCGATAGAATGCCCCCGGGCCGAGTCACGGAGGTAGTAGCTGAATCACCGGACCCGCACGCGATCGCCCGACAGCTCCTCCACCTATGCGACTAACCGGTGGTACGGAAATCGTGGAAACACTGGTCGGTCGCCTGGGGCGAGCGGCGGGCCTGCTCAACATCGTACTGGTCGTGGTAGTGGTGGTAGACGTGCTGTTGCGGTGGTTCTTCTCCCTAACCGCCGCCTGGGTAATCGAACTGGAATGGCACCTCTTCTCCCTCATCTTTCTGCTCGGCATCCCCTATGCCCTGCAGCGGAACCGCCACGTACGGGTGGACTTATTCTACGATCGCTTCGGGCGGGGGGACCGGGCCCTGGTCGATCTGATCGGTACGCTGGTGTTCCTCATTCCCTGGACGCTCGTCCTCCTGTACTTCAGTCTGCACTACGCCCGGGAGGCGTGGGTAGCGGGGGAGGGGAGTCCGAATCCGAACGGAATCCCCTACTTCTTCCCGATTAAAGCGGTGGTTCCGGTGGCGGCCACCCTCTTGCTTCTGCAGGCTTGCGTTCAGGCGTGGCGAGCCCTTTGGGAACGGTACAACGCACCGGTCGAATGAGTCTGGCGGTACTGGCGCTTCTGCTCTTCGTCAGCATTTTCGTGCTGGTGCTCTACGGGTACCCGGTTGGTTTCACGCTGGGGGGGCTCAGCCTGATCTACGCCCTCTGCTTCCTGGACCTGTCCGTGCTGAGCCTGCTGCCCAATCGCGTCATGGGCATTATGGAAAATTCGGTACTGCTGGCCGTACCCCTATTCATATTCATGGGGATCATGCTGGAAAAAAGCGGGCTGGCGGAACGGATGCTGGACAGCATGTCGAGCTTGTTCGGGCGGATACGGGGCGGCATGGCGGTATCCGTCGTGATCGTGGGGGCCTTGCTGGCCGCTTCTACCGGTATCGTCGGTGCTACGGTGATTACGATGGGGCTGATCAGTTTGCCGCCGATGCTGCGGCAGGGGTATTCGCCGCCACTGGCTACCGGGGTCATCGCGGCCTCGGGGACGCTGGGCCAGATTATTCCTCCGTCCGTGGTGCTGGTCTTGCTGGGTAGTGTGTTGCAGGTCAGCGTAGGTAGTTTGTTTCGGGCGGCGCTGTATCCATCCCTGCTGCTGGTGGGCGCCTATGTGGTTTACATTCTGGTCCTGGGCTTAGTCAGACCGAAGGCCCTTCCGGCGGGGGAGGCGACCGAAAGTTGGACCCCGCACTTGGCGTGGCGGGTAGCGCAGAGTCTGTTCCTTCCCTTGTTGCTGATTGTAGCGGTGCTGGGTAGTATTTTGGTGGGGCTGGCGTCTCCGACGGAGGCGGCGGGGGTCGGGGCCGCGGGTGCCATGTTGTTAACGGGAAGTCAGGGCAAATTGCGGTGGTCCATAGTGAAGGAAGTTTGCGAGGATACGACCCACCTGACCAGTATGGTCTTCATGATCCTGCTAGGGGCGACGACCTTCTCCCTGGTGTTTCGGGAACTGGGGGGGGATCGCTTCCTGGTGGGGCTGGTAGAAAATAGCAGCCTGCCGGAGTATCGGTTCCTCGCCCTGGTAATGGTGGTCGTATTCATCGCCGGCTTTTTCATCGACTTCATCGAGATCGTATTCATTATCGTACCCGTCGTTACGCCGGTCTTCGTGGCCTACGGTACCGATCTGATTTGGTTGGGCATTTTGCTGGGCATCAACCTGCAAACGAGTTTTCTCTCTCCCCCCTTCGGCTTCGCCCTCTTTTACCTCAAGGGTGTAGCTCCCCCCGAGGTGACGACCGGCCACCTGTACCGGGGCATCATTCCCTTTCTGGTCATCCAGGTCATATTGCTGGCCGTCGTGCTGTTCTTCCCCGAATGGCTGGGTGTGGCGGCATAGTACGGCCCCCCGGTGCTTTTCCACTCACTTCGCACCTGCGCACCCGCCCTAGGTCACCGCTTCGATCGCGTTTTTGGGTACGGCGAAGTCTACCTGCACTTCATTATCCTCTACGATCAGACAGAGTAGCCCGGCCAGGAAGAAGGAAGCCCCGCCCAGCAGCAGGGCGTAAATGGACATACTCCCGAAGAAGGTCGCCAGAATCCACCCCAGAATAGCCCCCGCCACGATCTGGGGAATGACGATGAAGAAGTTGAACACCCCCATGTAGTACCCCATCTTGTTGGGGGGTAGGATACTACTGATGATGGCGTAGGGCATGGAAAGAATGCTGGCCCAGGCAATGCCGACCCCCACCATGGAAAGGAGCAGGTAATTCGGGTCGCTGATGAAGTACACCGAGATCAATCCCAAACCGCCGCAGAAAAGAGCCAGCAGGTGGGTGATCCGCCGACTGAAGCGCCGCGCGACGAAGGGAAGGATGAAGGCGACCACCGCGGCGATCCCGTTGTAAATGGCAAAGCAGATGCCCACCCAGTCGGCTCCCTCGTTGTACAGCGCCGAGTCGGTATCGTCGGTGCCGTATACGTGGCTGGTCACGGCCGAGGTCATGTAGATCCACATCGCGAAGAGCGCGAACCAGGAAAAAAACTGCACGGCCGACAACTGCACCATGGGCCGGGGCATTCGGAAAATGCCGAGGAAACTTTCCCTGATGCCGCCGAAAATGCCCTGGGCGGCATTCTCCGCCCGGAGTTCCTCGATGTCATCCGGGGGGTACTCTTCGGTGTTGAAGACCGTCCACATCACGGCACAGAAATAGGCGATGCCCCCCAGGTAGAAGGACCACTTGACGGAACTCGGAATGGCCCCCTCGCCGGCCGTGTTCTGTAAACCAAACCAGTTCGTAAAGATCCACGGCAGGGCGGAGGCGACTACGGCCCCCACGCCGATGAAGAAACTCTGGGTAGCGAAGCCCGTGGTGCGCTGCTCGTTGGGCAGCATATCCCCGACGAAGGCCCGGAAGGGTTCCATACTGATGTTGATGCTGGCGTCGAGGAGCCAGAGCATGATAACGGCCATCCAGAGGGCACTGGAATTCGGCATCAGGAAAAGGGCGACCGTGGCCAGGATGGCACCTACGGCGAAAAAGGGCCGCCGGCGTCCCCACCGTTCGCTCCAGGTGCGGTCGCTGTAGTAGCCGATGATGGGTTGCACGAGCAGGCCGGTCACGGGGGCGGCCAACCACAGGATGGGTAATTCGTCTTTGGAAGCGCCGAGGGTCTCGAAAATCCGGCTCACGTTCGCGTTCTGCAGCGCAAAGCCGAACTGGATGCCCAGAAAGCCGAAACTCATGTTCCAGATTTGCCAAAAACTAAGACGGGGCTTCCGGGAGCCAATGGATACGGTAGACATGATCGAATTTTCTTTGGGCGGTCAGCGCCGCGGCCTGCGTGCCAAGATAGCCTTCGGGAGTCCAATTCCCCGCGAGTTTTTCCCTGCCCCCGCCCCGCCAGTTGGATCACCGTAGTACCTTGCCGGTAAAATTGCTTCTACGTATGTCCACTACCCCGAGCAGCCGCCTTTCGCGCCGTGTCCTGAATATGGAAGAATCCGCTACCCTGCGTATGGCGCAGCTCGGCCGGGAGGTCAAAGCTGAGGGCCACGACGTGATCAGCCTGAGCCTGGGGGAACCCGACTTCGACACCCCCGACCACATCAAGGAGGCCGCGAAACGAGCCCTGGACGCCGGGCAAACGAAGTACACCCCCGTACCGGGTACGGCCGAACTGCGCAAGGCGATCTCCGAGAAGTTTCGGCGGGAGAATGACCTGGACTATCCCGCCTCCCAGATCGTCGTCAGCACCGGCGCGAAGCAAAGTATCGCCAATGTCTGCTGCGCCCTGCTCGACGAGGGCGACGAAGCCATCATCCTGGCCCCCTACTGGGTGAGCTATTCGGCCATGGTCGAGGTAGCGGGCGGCAAGGCGGTGCTGGTGGGGGCCGGCATCGATCAGGACTATAAGGTCACGCCACGGGCGATCGGGGCGGCCATTACGCCGCGGACGAAGTTCATCCTGTTCTCGTCGCCCTGTAACCCGACCGGCTCGGTGTATACCCACGACGAACTGGCCGCCATCGCCCGGATGTTGGCCGAGCATCCGGACGTTTACGTGGTGGCCGACGAAATCTACGAGCACATCAACTTCACCGATAGTCACGTGAGCATCGGGACCTTCCCCGAGGTCCGGGATCGCACCATTACGGTGAACGGGTTTTCTAAGGGTTTCGCCATGACCGGGTGGCGGCTGGGTTACCTGGGTGCCCCTCCGGATGTGGCCGCCGCCTGCAGTAAGCTACAGGGACAGAGCACCAGCGGCGCGAACAGTATCGCCCAGGCGGCGGGTGCCCACGCCCTGAACAGCGACCTGAAGCCCACCCGGGAAATGAAGGAGGCCTTCGCCAGGCGCCGGGAAATTGTTATCGATGGCCTGGAACGCATCCCCGGCCTGCGGGTAAACCGCCCCCAGGGCGCCTTCTACATCTTTCCGGACGTCAGTGCCTTCTTCGGGACGTCCGGGAACGGCTATACCATTCGGAACTCCGACGACCTGGCGGAATATCTGCTCCTGCAGGCCCACGTTGCTACCGTGACCGGCGCCGCCTTCGGGGCGCCCGAGTGCCTGCGGATTAGCTACGCTGCCAGTGAGGAGCAGCTGCGGGAAGCGGTACAGAGGATTGAGATTGCGTTGTCTGCGTTGCAATAAGTCTTACCCACAGTGTCCGCCTTTGGCGGCGCACGGAGGGGCGCACAGAGTTACACAGAGGGCGGGCCGGGTCATGGACAAGTCAAGCGTAGGCCATGCCTCCGTGCATACTCCATGAATACCTCCGTGCTGCGTAGCCTCCGTGGGCATCGGGTAGCCAGGAAAAAAGTTAATACCCCGCCACGTCATCATCCGGATTGCGCGGATCGGCGGCCGCCCGTAGGCTACCGTCCGGCAGTACCCGGATGGCTTTGACCACGGCCATGGAGTTCACCTGCCGCAGGTGGTAGCCCAGTGCCTTCAGGCTATCGCTTACCTCTACCGAAAAGGCCCCCGGTTCGTGGAGGATCTGGTCCGGTAACCACTGGTGGTGAAAGCGGGGGGCGGCTACGGCTTCGGCGAGCGGCATGCCGTATTCGGCGACGTTCAGGAAGGTCTGCAGAACGGCGGTGATGATGGTCGACCCACCGGGAGCACCGAGGACGAGGAACAATTCGCCCTCGCGTTCGATGATCGTGGGGGTCATGCTGGAGAGCATTCGCTTGCCCGGCTGGATAGCGTTGGCCTCCTTACCTACCAGGCCGAACATATTGGGCACCCCGGGCTTGGCACTGAAGTCGTCCATTTCGTTATTCAGAAAGAAGCCGGCCCCGTCGACCATCACTTTGCTGCCGAAGTTTCCGTTCAGAGTGGTGGTGATGCTGACGGCGTTACCGGCGCTGTCGACGATGCTGATGTGGGTGGTTTCGAAGGTTTCCTTCATCGCGATTTGCCCGGCCAGGATGGTGGCGGAGGTACCGGCGGTATCGGTGCGCACGTCCGCCATCCGCTCCCGGAGGTAGGTGTCGTTGAGGAGGGAGTCCACCGGTACGGGGTAGAAATCACTATCGCCCAGGTACTCCGCACGGTCGGCGTAAGCGCGGCGCATCGCTTCCACAATTAGCTGAACGGACCGCAGGGAATGAAAGCCATATTCCTCCAGGGGGTAATCTTCCAGCATTTCGGTCATCTGGGCCAGGGCTACCCCACCGCTACTGGAGGGGGGCATGCTGATGATGCGGTAGGGGCCGTAGGCCTTGGTGATGGGCTGTTTCCACTTAGCCCGGTAGGCGGCCAGATCTTCCGGGGTGATGAGCCCACCGTTGCTTGCCATTTCGGCCGCGATGAGTTCCGCGGTCCGGCCCCGGTAAAATCCGTCCCGTCCATTTTGCTGAATACGACGCAGAGTTTCGGCCAATTGCGGCTGCCGCACCTGCGTCCCCGCCATCATACTGCTGTCGGAAAAGGGGGTTGTTTGGTTGAGCTGGATAAAATCGTCGTGATAGCGCTTCAGGCGATTGATCTCGGACTCGCTCAGTCGGTATCCCTCCTCGGCAAAGCGTACGGCCGGAGCGACCAGGTCGGCAAAGGGTAGGGTACCGAAGCGCTGGTGCATGGCGGTGATGCCGGCTACGGTACCGGGTACCCCGACCGCCAGATGACCCAGGGTGGACTTGCCCGGAACGACGTCGCCCGTCTCGTCCAGGTACATATCACGACTGGCCGCCGCGGGGGCGGTTTCGCGGTAGTCGAGCGTGATGGCCTCGCCTTCCGCGGGGCGGTACACGAGAAAGCCGCCGCCGCCCAGGTTGCCCGCCCGGGGGTAGACCACGGCCATGGTTAATTGCACGGCTACGGCCGCATCGATGGCATTGCCGCCCCCCCGCAGCGTTTCTTCGCCCACCCGGGTGGCCAGGGGGTGGGGACCGACGACCGCGGCGGTTGCGTAGGTAGCCTGCTTTTCAGCGACGTAGTCGACTTCGGGGGCGTCGCGACAGGAGATAGCCAGCAGGGGGAGGAGAATAAGGAGGAAGCGCATCGAATGGATTTGCCCGACAAAGTACGCACCGCCCACGGGGAGGCAATCAAAATTATCGCACATTTACGGTCTACTCCATTCTGTATGCAAACCACCGATCACCTGTTGATGGTCCGCCCCGCCAACTTCGGCCGGGCCAGCGAAACCGTAGCCGATAATTCGTTTCAGGAACCCGTGGCCGGAGAGAGCTTCGACGAGATCGGCGCGCGCGCCCGGGATGAATTCGACGAGTTTGTCAGAACCCTGGAGGAGGCGAGACTGCGGATCACCGTGATCGAGGATACTCCGATACCCGTCAAACCAGACGCGGTATTCCCGAACAACTGGTTTTCTACCCACGCCGGGGGCATCGTGGTTACGTATCCGACCTACTGGCCCCAGCGCAGACTGGAACGGAGAGCGGACGTGCTGGAATTACTCGCCGAGCGGTATCAGTTGAACGAGCATATTGACCTCACCGATTGGGAGGCGGAGGAATGCTACCTGGAGAGCACGGGTGCGGTTTTACTGGATCGGAATAAGCGAATCGCCTACGCCTGCCTGTCCCAGCGCTGCGATCGCCAGGCCGTATACGACTGGTGCGAACGGATGGACTACCGGCCCATCACCTTCCACGGCACCGATGCCCGGGGAGAGGTCATCTACCACACCAACGTCATGCTGGCTCTCGGCACCCGCCACGTACTGGTGTGCCTGGACGCGGTGAGCGACCCGGAAGAGAAAAGTAAGCTGACGGAAAGCCTCATCCTGAGCGGGAAGGTCATCGTGGGCCTTTCGCTGGATCAAGTAGATGCCTTCGCCGGAAACGCCCTGGAAGCCCGTACGGAGAACGGCCCGGTGTGGATTATGTCCACTGCCGCCTACACCGCCCTGGCACCCGCCCAGAAGGAGGCACTGCTGAGTGTACCCGATATGCGTATCGTGCACGCCGACCTGTCGACCATCGAGCGCTACGGCGGCGGCAGTGCCCGCTGTATGCTGGCCGAGATTTTCCTCTCCGAACGTTAAGGAACCTTAATTTTCCTTAACCCTTCGGTATCAGTCTGGCTCCGGGTGCGGACCTAGTTTTGTCGTAAAGCTTACGATATGAACCGCCCGTCCACCCCCAACCTGTTGCTCCTGCTCGGACTGCTCGTCCTGGGTGCCCCGGCCTGTACTTCGGTCCAGGACTTGGTGGAGTCGGGCAACTACGCCGAAACCATCGAAGTAGCCCAGCGCCGCCTGACCGGAAAGCAAAAAAAGAACCCGAAGCTAGTCGCCGCCCTCGAAAAGGCCGTGAACCGCGCCAATGAGCGGGACGTCGAGCGGGCCGCCAGCCTGAGCGCTACGGACAATGCCGACTGGGTACGGGTGCACGCCATCTACGCCGACATAAACCGGCGCCAGGAAGCCCTCCGCCCCCTGCTGCCCCTGGTAGACAAAAACGGACGGAAGGCCAATTTTCGCTTTGTCCGGGTACAGCCCCTACTTACCGACGCCGCGGAGGGTGCCGCCGCCCAGGTGTACGCCGCAGCCCTGCGCGATCTGGAAGCCGGTCGCCGGGGAGACAAGTCCGCTGCCCGTAGCGCCTACGCCGGCTTCGAACGCAGCGAACGCTACCGTCGCGACTACCGCGATAGCTACCGCCTGGCCCGCGAAGCCGAGCAACTCGGAAAAGTGTACGTGACCGTAGAAGTAACCAACCAGAGCGGCGCTTACCTGCCCGCCGGCTTCGAGGGGGAACTGCTGCGCATGCGGACCGCCGACATGGACGACCGGTGGCGCGTGTTCGACTTCACCCCCCAGCCCGATCGCAGTTACGATTACGCCGCCCGCATCGTCATTCGCGATATTGCCGTAAGCCCCGAGCGCCTTTCCGAGCGCAGCTATACCGACGAGAAAGAAATCACCGACGGGGAGGAATACGTGCTTGACGAACGCGGTAACGTCGACAAAGACAGCCTGGGCAACGATATTACCCGGCCCCGCAACATAGTCATCCGCGCCGATGTACTGGAGGTGCTGCAACAAAAGACGGCCATCGTCAGCGGTAGCCTGCAGATTTACGACCTGCGCCGCCACCGGGTGGTCGACGAGCAGGAACTCACGGCCGAAGCTATTTTCGAACACTACGCCAGCACCTTTCGGGGTGACGAGCGGGCCCTCAGCCGCGACACCCGCCGGCGAATCGGCAGCGCCCCCCGCGACTTCCCCAGCGACGGTGCTCTCATCCTCGACGCGGTGGCGGTACTAAAACCTCAGCTACAATCCCGCCTGATCCGTAGCCACCGGCTGATCTGAGCCCAGGACCAACCGTTTTCCCGTATTTAGGTTATTGCCCCCGTTCCGGACATTCCGGGGCGGGGGCCTTTGTTCGTTGCTATTCCGGACGCTCGGAGGCCCGGTGGATCCTCCAAAGCCTGTTGCGGATCCTGCGGGCCATTCTGTGCCAACTGTTGTGCTCGGCCGTAGGCAACACGGTGGGCTAAAACTCACACTAAATCAGCGCGATCCAGTATCCAGGCGTAATCCCGCGCCACCTCCCGGATTCGCTCGAACCGGCCGCTGGCGCCCCCGTGGCCCGCTTCCATGTTGGTGTGGAAGAGGATTTCGTTCCCGTCCGTTTTCATCTCGCGCAGTTTGGCGACCCATTTCGCCGGCTCCCAGTACTGTACCTGGCTGTCGTGCAGGCCGGTGGTGACCAGCATGGGGGGGTAGTCCTGTTCCCTGACCTGATCGAAGGGGCTGTAGCTCTTGATGTAGTGGTAGTACTCCGGCTCGTTCGGGTTGCCCCACTCGTCGTATTCTCCCGTGGTCAGGGGAATGCTGTCGTCGAGCATCGTAGTCACTACGTCTACGAAGGGGACCTGGCTCACGATCCCGGCCCAGAGGTCGGGGCGCATATTGACCACGGCACCCATCAGTAGCCCGCCGGCGCTGCCCCCCATGGCGTAGAGCCGGTCGGTGCGGGTGTAGCCGTTTTTAACCAGCCATTCCCCGGCATCGATGAAATCGGTAAACGTATTTTTCTTATTCAGCAACTTGCCGCCCTCGTACCAGGCCCGCCCCATTTCCTCCCCGCCGCGGATGTGGGCGATGGCGAAGATCATCCCCCGGTTCAGCAGGCTCAGACGGGTAATACTGAAACTGGGGTCCAGGCTGTGGCCGTAGCTTCCGTAGGCATACAGCAGGAGGGGGGCGCTCCCGTCGATTGCCGTATCCCGGTGGTAGACGATAGAAAGGGGGACATAGGTTCCATCCCGCGACTCGCTAAAGATCCGTTCACTGCGGTAATCTTCGGGGGAAAAGTCGCCCAGTACCGGTTGCTGTTTGCGTAGCGTACGCTCGCCCGTGCGCATATCGTAGTCGTAAGTGCTCGGGGGCGTCGTCATGCTTTGGTAGCCGTAGCGCAATACCCCCGAATCCAGTTCCGCGTTGATCCCGGTGTAGGCCGTGTAGGCGGCATCCGGAAAATCCAGGTAGTGTTCCTCACCCCGGAACGGTCGGACGCGTAAGTGGGTCAGTCCGGCCTTCCGTTCGCTGAGCACGAGGTAGTCCCGGAAGACCTCCACCCCCTCCAGCAGTACGTCTTCGCGGGGGCCGATTAGGGTAGTCCAGTGCTCCTTACCGGTTCGATCCTCCGGGGTGACCATCAATTGGAAGTTCTGGGCTTCGTAGTTGGTCAGCACGTAAAACCGGTCGTCGAGGTGCTCGATACCGTACTCTAGCTTACGCTCCCGGGCGTGAAACAGCCGGGGCTCGGCCAGGGGCTCGTCGGCCCGCAGCAGGCGGTATTCGGTGCTCACCGTCTGGGCGGAACCGATGATGATATACTTGCGCGACTTGCTGCGGTAGACGTAGGCGCGGAAGGTCTCGTCCGTTTCCTCAAAGACCGTCACGTCATCCTGGGGGGCGGTGCCGATGCGGTGGCGCATGATCTTGTACGGCCGCAGGGCCTCGTCCTTGACGCTGTAAAAGAGGTAGTTTCCGTCCGCGCTCCAGACGCTGCCGCCGGTGGTGTTCGGGATCTGATCGGCCAGGTTTTGTCCGGTGACCGTATCCTTGATGTGGATGGTGTAGATGCGGCGGCTCAGGGTATCTTCTCCGTAGGCTACGTAGCGGTTATCGTCGCTGACGGCCATGCCTCCGATGGTATAAAAATCGTAGGGGGCGGCCATTTCGTTGACGTCGAAGAGCAGTTCTTCCTCTCCCTCTAGCGGGCGGCGGTAGTAGCGGGGGTACTGATCGCCGGTCTGGTAGGCGGTGCGGTAGACGTAGCCGTTTTTGGTGTAGGGTACGCTGCTGTCGTCCTCCTTGATGCGGCCTTTGATCTCCTGGAACAGCTGCTCCTGCAGGGGTTTGAGCCGGTCCATACGGCTGTCGAAGTACGCGTTCTCGGCTTCGAGATGGGCGATGACGGCGGGGTCTTCCCGCCGGTTCATCCAGTAGTAATCGTCGTGGCGGGCGTCACCGTGGTGGGTGAACGTTTTCCGTTCTTTCTTGGGGGTAGGTGGGGTCATCATCTTTGGATATTCGGCTGCTGTAACCACCCGTCGCTTGAGAAGTTGGGCGGCGGCGCGCGGGTGCGATTATGGCGGTGCATAGTAGTTTCATACCATGTTCCAGGCAAATCTTCCCGAACGACTGCGTACGGATGGCTATCTGACCATTCCCGCCCGGGAGGGGGGCACGGGGGATTGTTGGTTCGTCACCGTGCTGATGGTACCCCTCATCTTATATTTCTTTATTCTGGCTTGGCAAGAACCGGACCCGGTCATCACTCCCGTTTTTACGGTAATGGGTGGCTTTCTGGGCTGGGTATACTTGTATATCTTCGGATCTACCCTACGGTTTGCCTACCGCCGGAGCCGGGGCTGGCCCGGACTACACATCGACCGGGAGGGGGTGTACGGCTCGGTGGTCAATCTGCGCGGCGGTAGATTGGCCTGGGCCGATATCCTGGCGGTCGATCATCACACCACCGCGAATTCCCTATTGCGGGGCGTAGCCTTCGCCGTCACCGACCGGGCTCCGGGGAAACGGGGGGTGCGGTTCCGCAGGGAGGTGCATCTGCTCTCCACGTTGCTTCCGGTAAACGAACGCACCCTGGTGCCCCTGCTGCGGGCGGCCCACGAACGGTGGGCCCCAACGGATAATTCCCCGGTGCTGGTGGACGGTCGACCCGTCAATTTGCTTACCCCCGGTATGGCGCTACAGGAAGCCCGCCTGGCGGAAATACAGGCCGGACGCGCCGTGCGCATCGACTACCGGAAGGGCCGGATGCGCGCCCAACTGTGGTTCGGCGTACCCCTGCTGCTGCTACTCATCGGGGGGATGGCAACGCTATCCATCTGGTCCTGGAAGGTGGATGACTTCAAACACGACCTGTGGGTGGTCGTGCTGATCACCTTACTGGGCGTGGCCGTAGCGGGGCTGATGAGTCTGGTTCTCCTGGCGATCTTACGCAGATGGTGGGCGCTCCGCTCCGGTAAGGCCCTGTACGTTTTTGAAGAAAGGGGACTACGGGAGCCCACTCATCAGGTGCTTTCCCGCTCCGTTCCCTGGTCGGCCTGTTCCTTGGCGTACATTCAGCGGCGTCACCGAAGCCCGGATGCCGTCATCCTGCCGGTGAAAAACCTTTCCCACTATACCCGGAACGACCGTGCTTGGAGTAGTATCACCGTCGTCCTCCAGCTAAATTTTCGACGGGATAAGCTGACCGTAGAGTACGATCTGGCCGGCCTTCGGTCGGATGAGATGTGCGATCTGCTGAACGCGGCTATCCTACGCTACCGCTAAGCCATCGGCCGGCTACGCTAAGCCGCCGGCCGGCCGTTGGGAGCGGTAGCGACCTTGGGCCGTCCGCCGGCTGGGTAGTTAGATAAAGCTGGCTCGACCCGCCCCGGCGGACGGGCCAAACTTCGCTGGTGCTCCGTAAAGCCCGGCCGACGGGACTAGCTTCGACCCGCCCCGCCGGACGGGCCAAACTCCGCTGGCGCTCCGTAAAGCCCGGCCGGCGGGGCTAGTGCCAGGCCGTTCGCCGGCGCTAGCCAAACATTCCAAACACCCCATATTCACAGAAAAACAGCACCCAGAACCCCTGGTAAAACCGAGCGATAGAAGCCTGATCGTGTAGGTTGAGCCGTAAACTGATCCAGTAAAATCCACCCGCCAGGAGTAGCTGCCCGATGGCCAGCGGGGTGTATCCGATCGACAGCGCCCAGGCACCCGTAGCCACCATGGTAGCATAGAAGACCCCGGCCCCCACCCGAAAGACCCACCGCCGGTTCTTGACCAGCGAAAGCGTACGGATGCCGTGGGCCGCATCCCCCTCCGTGTCCGGCAGGTCCTTGAACCAGGCAATCACGATGCCGAAGGTGAATACGGCCGCCGTCAGGAGCCAGACCGTAACGGGTAAAACGGCGGCTCCCCCCAGCCCCGTCCGGAAGTGTAGGTAGAGCAGTAGGTTCACGATCAGCCCCCGCACCACGATGATGCAGAAAGCCGCCCAGAAGTGGTAGCGTTTGAGTCGCACCGGCGGTAAACTATAGGCCGTGCCGATCACCAGACTGGCCAGTACGGTCACCGTCAGGAATGCGCCGTTTAGTACACTCGTCACGATCGCCAGTAGCAGACAGCTACCGACGATGCTCACCCCCGTCGCTACACTATACGCACCGCTGGCCAGGGGCAGGTAGGGTTTGTTGATGCGGTCGATGTCGATGTCGGTCAGCTGATTGAGGCCCGTGATGTAGACGTTGGCGCACAGGCAGGCGAAGAGAGTCACCGCGAAGAGCCCCCAGTCGGTCGTACCCAGGTGGCGGCCCGCCATCAGGAAGAGCGCCAGCAGGGAAGCGGAGGTGCCCACCACCGTATGGGCCCGGGCGAAGCGGAGAAAGGTGATCATGATGGGCCTAGTTGTCCGTCAGCGCGATGCAACTGATCTCCACGTTGACGTACTTCGGCAGGGCGGCTACTTCCACCAGCGCGCGGGCGGGGGCACTTTCTTCCGTAAAGTATTCGGCATAGACGGTGTTGACCCGCCCGAAGTTGCCCATATCGTTAACGAAGACCTCGCATTTGACGACCTGGTCCATGCTACTTCCGCCGGCCTCCACGATGGCGCGCAGGTTGTCGAGTACCTGCCGGGTTTCGGATTCGATATCGCCCGTGATCAGTTCCCCGGTGGCGGGGTTGATCGCGATCTGGCCGCTGACGTAAATCAGGTTTCCGGCGCGGACGGCCTGATTATAGGCTCCGACGGGGGCGGGGGCGCGGTCGGTTCGGATGATGGATTTCTGCATGGCCGGAGGTCGATTAAGGAGTACGCAATGTAAGCCACCCGGCCCAAACGTGCTTAGCCCACCGGATGGCTCCGGCGGGCTAGCGAATACGATGGGTAGGGCAGTGGGCTTAGTCCTCGTCCTCCTCGGTTCCCGCTTCGCTTTCGACCACGACTTCCGGGGCCTTCACGATGAGATTACCGTTGTAGTACATATTTCCCTCGCTATCGGTATAGGCCCGGTGGGGCTGGTGGACCTCGCCAGTGGTTTGGCAGGTGGTCAGCGTGGGGGCGGTGGCCTTGTAGTGGGTCCGACGCTTACGCTTGCGCTGCTTCGAGATCCGGGATTTAGGATGTGCCATGACGTATGCTTATTTATCCGTTAGTTATTATTCAAGTCCCTGAGCACGTCCCAGGGACTAGGGCGGTCGTTGTCTTCCGGTACTTCGTCCGGTTCCGGCGTCGTTTCCAGCCGTCGGAGCGTTTCCTCGTCGCAGGGGTAGGGGGGCTCCCCCTCCCGGCAGGCGTAGGTCCGGATCATCGGTACGGCCAGCATGACCATCTCGTACACGAAGGGAGCCAGGTTGAACTCATTCGTATCGGGGTGGAGGTAGACAATTTCCCCCTCGTCCGTAGGTTCCTCCGCTTCCGGGGAAAACTGAACGATCAACTGCTGACGGTCCGCTACCGGAAGATCGATGTCGGCCGTGCAGCGATCGCAGGTGGTGGCCACCGTACCGTTGAAGTCGGCATCGATGACCATCTCCCGACTCTGCTTATCGACGATCAGGTGAACACCAATGTCCGCTTCCCGAATTAGCGACTCGGGGAAAGCGGACAGGAACTTCCGATCCACCCGCAGGTCGTATTCGTACAGCCCCTTCCCGAGCCCCTTGAGGGGTAAGATGAAAGCCGCGGAGTCAGACATAACGAAATGATTTCGAACCAGAGCGGTACCCATTGGTACCCGGGGACGTTACAAAGTGGCCGCAAAGGTACATCGTTTTCTTTCCTTCACCAAATTCATCGCACCCGCGCGCCGCCGCCCCGGTCTCCGTAGGCCGCTCGCTTGCCAGTGAAGGTGAAGGGAACGTGCGCTTCCCGAAATCCTCCGGTATCCTCCCGCGCGTAGCGCGTGGTTACCGAAAGCATGTTTTGCCCCGTGCGCAGCGGAGGGTAAAGAACTGACAGTCGGACGCCGTACTGGTTGCCGGACGCATTCACCCGACTCTGTTGCAGGATGTCGTATGCGGTGATGACCTCTCCATTGAGCGCGAGGGTAATGTACTCCCGCGCGCAGTCGAGTACGCGTTTGCGATTTAACTGGCGGTGTTCGTCCCGGGGCAGATTATCGTCCGGCTCGGGTAGGCTACAGCTATCTTCCAAGATGGTGAGCTCCCGGTCCGGCAGCGGAATCCAGACGGTCAGTTCATCTCCCGTGATGTCGCCGGGGGCGGGTAGCTGGGGGCGGTAGTAGATGCCATCGTATCCGTCGCCCACCCGGTCGCCGGGAAACACCCGGGTGGAATCGTTGGCCATACGGTGGTAAACATCGTCGATCAGAAATGAGATGTTGCGGTCGGAAATGCCGTACACCATCCCGACCAGGATCATGACCACCATAACGCCGAGAAAGCCCCAGCCGAAGGATTTTTTGTCGGCGTAGTAGGAGGTGACCAGGTTCAGGGAAGTGGTGATGTAGCGACGCCCGAGCCAGTAGGATAGCCGGCTGATCCAGCTAGCGATCGGGTAGTGGTACTTACGGGCAAAATCGGAATCACGCAGTCGCTTGACGTTCAGGACGCTACTGAGCACGGAGAGCACTAGAAAGGGGACCAGCAGGATGACGTACAGCAGCAGCACCTGGCCGGGCGTAAGGCCAGCCGCCACCAGCCAGCTGTGTACGAAGACGAGCACGAGCCCCAGCAGCCCGAAGTTGAGAAACACCCCGGCAATACCGAAGCTGATGCCGAAAACGCCACTGGCGAGTCGATCGAGCCGTCCGATCAGACCGTCTACGTCACCAAACTCCTCTCTGAGTTGTTCCTGAAAATGCTCGCTGAATCGTTCATTGGCTTTGAACCCTCCCGGGTAAACGGAATTGAGGCCGACCAGTCCGATCCACAACGCCCGGATGACGAAGTGAAAGATAAAGGAGATGATCAGCGCCGCCGAGAACAACCGCCAGTACACGAAGGCGATATAGAAAATGAACAGGCTATCCCGGTCGAAATTCAGGATCGCGTAGCGCTGCATTTCCTCCAGCAAGCCCGGCAGTTGCAGGCTACCGATGATGGCCGCGCCGGAGATGATGAGTTCGGGCTGCCAGCTTTCCCGCTCCAGTTTGCGGAGCCACTTGGGTTTGGTTGCGTTGTTCTCTCCGATTTCCATAACCCTACCGAACGAGGGAAAACTGACCCTCCTCTACGATCTCCACCCCATTCTGGCTGAAGGTGGCCTTATAGAGGTAAACGTCGGCTTCCTGGGGCGTGCCGCCCTTGGTACCGTCCCAGGCTTCGAGCGGATCGTCGGAAGTGAAGACGTTCTGTCCCCAGCGGTTGAAGATGCTCAGCGAGTAGTCGCTCAGCGTCCCCGCGAAGAATAGCCGGAATCCATCGTTGCGCCCATCGTTGTTGGGAGTGAAAAAGTCGGGAATCTCCACGGGGGATTGCTGCACGCTCAGCGTAATGTCGGCCATAAAGGTGCATTCCCGCCCCTCCACCGAAACCGTGACTTGGTACTGGAGGGGGGTGGTCGCATTGTCGTCCCGCGGTACGGTGACGGAAAGCTCCGGGCCACTGCCAGTCTCCGGATTGTAGTTCCCCGACCACTGGTACTCAAAATTCAGGTCGGGATCGAGGTTCGTCACGCCAAGCAGAACGGTGCTCCCGCCGAATACGGTTCCATTGTTAGCGATCTCCGTGCCGTCCGGCAGGGTGGCGGTGATGATGGGCACGATCTGGTCACCCAGGACGGTCACCCCGATGGCATCGGTGACCGTGGCGCAGCCCCGGGCATCGGTAAACTGCACGGAATAGGAACCGGTGCGGGGACTACCGACCGATACGGACGGCCCGGTCAGCGTGCTGCCGTCGGGAAGGGTCCACACGAACGTTCCCTCCAGTCCTTCCGGGTCGGTCGTGGCCGACAGCGGGAGGGTGGCACCGGCACAAACTTCGGTCGGCCCGTTGGCCGTCACGGTCTGATTACCACCCACTTCGAGGGTTATCGTCTGGGTATTCGTGCCGCACCGTCCGCGGGTTTCAATGGTGTAGGTGGTGGTCTCGGTGGGGCTGACCAGCGCGGTCGGGTCGTCCAGGTCAACCCCGCCGCCGGTGATCCGGAAGGTGTCGGTCGGAAAGAAATTACCCACGATCAGTTGCCGCGACTCCCCCGGGCACAGGAACGTCTGGTCGGTCAGGGTCGGTACCGAACCCGGCTCGACATCAATGGCGTAGGTCAGGGGGGCGGTACACTGAGATCCGTCGACCTGGAGCTCGATCGTGTATTCAGTGGGTCCGCTGACGGTCGCGATCGGGTCGAGGCAGTCCGTGCAGCTCAGGGTGTTGGTCGGGTCCTCCCAGTTGAGGGTGCCCGACCCGGTCTCGAAGGTCGCCCGAATCTGAAGTTCATCCCCCGGGCACACCACGGGGTCGGCCGGTTCGAAGGTCACCACCGGCGGTTCCACCACGTTGACGAGGATGCTGGTGGTATCGACACAGGCTCCGTTAACGGTGGTGCGCACCAGTTCCGCCGTATCCTGCCCGGTAAACACCCCGTTATACAAATCGCGGGGGCTTTGTAGGCCCGGTGCCGCGATCCAATCGTGGGTGATCAGCGGGAAATCGCCGGCATCGTAGATGGGGGAACGGACGAAGAAGGTATCCCCCTGGCAGTAGGGGTCCTTTTCCGGATCGAGCATCATACTCAAATCTTCCGGCAGACTGTCCAGCCGCACGGCGACCGAATCGATTCGCTCGCAGCCGTTGATCGTAGCCTCGGCGAAGTACGTGATATCGCCGATGGGCTGTACGGTGAACGAGGTTCCGGTGGGTGCGTCCCGATTGAAGCGGACCGGGGACCACCGGATGTTGTCTCCCCCGACCGAGCTCTGCACGTTCAGGGTGATCGGGCCGGAACCCAGGCAGGTAAAAACGGTGTCCTGGGTAATTTCGAACCGCCCCGGGATGACGGTCAGGTTGACGGTCCGACGCTCTTCACAGCCGCCGTTTTCCGAGCGTGCGATCAGGGTAAAGGTGGTGTCCTGAGTCAGGGTGACCGAAAAATTTGGGTCGCGCCCCCGGTCGATCACATCGTCCCCTCCGAGGAGGGTATAAACGGTGTTACCCACGTCTAGGATGGGGGTAGACAGTAGATCGGTGGGTACCCCCTGGCAGACCGGTCCGTCGGGGATCAGGTCCGGTACCACCAGTCGGTCCACGTCCACGTAAACGCTATCGGTGACCGTGCACACCCCGGGCAGACTGGCCGTAACCCGGATGAAGCCACTGGCCGTGGGGGCCACCCGGACGTTACTGTTCGTGACGGGATCCAGAACGTCCGCCGCCGGCGACCAGCTGATGAGCGGGTTGGTCAGGCTATTGGACTGACTGAGGGTAATGACGTCGCCACGGCAGACGGACAGGCTATCCGGCCCGTCGATGGAAATGGTACCGCAGGGCGTGCCCTGGGCGGCCAGTATTCCGTAGCTAAAGAGCGCAAGGCAAAGAGCGAACACCAGTCTGTACATAGGAAGAAACGGTAAGGGAACGCAGCCAAAGTACGACTTTTGGCGGGCGGGCCGGTAGTCGCTGTCGGGCTTGGTCCGCTACCGGCTATTCTTCCAGCCAGTCCTTTACCTGAACTACCGTTACCGACGGCAGATCGTTGCCCCAGGCGCCGTGGATGTAATTGACCAGATTGGTGATCTGGGTGGGGGTCAGGTCTTTGTTGCCCGGCATGACGTGGTTGTAAGTAATACCGTTGACGACCATGGGCCCTTCCATTCCGTAGCGGATCCCCCGGACCACCTCCCGGGGGTGGTCGGCCAGATAGTCGGCTCCGGCCAGCGGGGGAATGAGCCGGCGCAAGCCCTGCCCGTCCTCTAGGTGACAGTTGGCGCAGTTAGTCAAATACAGGTTTTTCCCCTGTGCATTTTCCGGTTTTCCACAGCCGATCGCGCCAAGGAAAAACAGGGTGGCGAACAGGCAAACGGGGAACAGGGTACGGCGCATCGCGGGCTTTCCCCTACAACAAGCTGGGTGAGGGGCGGTTGCGGGCTACAGCTCGGGGGGGGTATCGCCCCGCCCGGCCCGAATGCGCCGTTCCAGATCGGCCAGGTCCCGCTTGATTTCCTCATCCGTTTCCAGCGCATTGCGTACCGCCCGGATGGAGTAGATGACGGTGGTATGGTCGCGGTCGCCGAACATCCGTCCGATGGCTTTCAGGCTCTGGTCGGTGAACTGCTTGGTCAGGAACATGCTGATCTGCCGCGCCAGCACTACGGGGCGGCGGCGGGTACTGCTGGCGAGCTTACTCACTTCGATGTTGTAGTACTCGGCAACGACCCGCTTGATCACCTCGGGGGTGACTTCCTTATTGATTTCGGTGACGAAATTGCGCATGACCTGCTTGGCCAGTTCCAGATCGATCTCCTTGCCCTGATGCACCCCGCTGTGCAGGACCAGATTGTTGAGCACGCCCTCCAGTTGGCGAATATTATTTTGAATATGGTAACAGATGAACTCCATGACCGGAGCGGAAATGTTGACGTGATTGGCGTCGGCTTTGGCCGCCAGTATCGCCATGCGCGTTTCCAGAGCCGGGGCGCTCAGGTCGGCGGTTAGCCCCCACTGGAAGCGGCTCCGTAGCCGCTCCTCGATGTCGAGCTCGATAATGGGCCGGTCGCAGGTCATAACGATGGCCTTGTTATGGTGCCGCAGAACGTTAAAGAGGTTAAAAAACACGTCCTGCGTCTTCTTCCGTTTGATCAGCTGCTGGATGTCGTCAACCAGGAGCACGTCGACGTTCTGGTACCAGTTGACCAGGTCGTTGGTGCTGTTGTTTCCGATGCTGCGGACGAGCTGGTTGGTGAACTCGTCGGTGGTCACGTAGAGCACCGACTTTTCGGGAAACTTCGTCGCGATGTGGTTACCTACGGCCTTCAGCAGGTGGGTCTTACCCAATCCAACCGGCCCGTGGATGACCAGGGGGTTGAAAGCCGTGTTGCTCGGGTTGTCGGCGACCGCCTTGGCGGCGTTACGGGCCAGGCTGTTGCAGTCCCCCTCGATGAAATTCTCGAAGGTGTACTTACCCTCCAGGTTACTTTCGATCCGGGGGCGCGTCATGCCCGGGATCACGAAGGGGTTGCGGGGGGGCTGAACGTGTCGCTCCGAACCGGTGCCACCGGCGGTAGGTGGACCCGAAACTCCGGTGCGCGCCGGTTTGATGCGGTACTGTAACCGGCCGGCCGTGCCGAGCGCTTTGTTCAGGCTTCGCTTCAGTACGTCGATGAAGTGTTCCTCCAGAAATTCATAAAAAAGCCGGTGGGGTACCTGAATGGTGAGTTCGTTACTCTGCAGGGCGATCGGGCGGATGGGGACGAACCACGTCTGGAAACTCTGCGGGTCCACGCTCTGGCGGATGGTCTGTAAGCAGTTTTCCCATACGGTGGTGTGATTCATTTGTAGTCCCAGTTGCACAGTAAGTGGTGTTGCCAACGGAAGGGTGAGGCTCCGCGGTTGATTAAGGTAAACGTGTTGTGTCGTATCAGTAAGCTACCGCACGTCGAGTGGGTACGGTTTGCCGGAAGGTGGGCGACCGTTACCGTAGAGCCAGGAGCTCGCAGCGTGAGGTAGTTGAAAGAAGCCCAGACTCCGTCGGGCTGAAAGCAAATATGAGAAACAGAAGGGCAGACACCCAAACGATTCCGGGACTTTTCTAACAGAATTATGTTTGGCGGAAGAGATGGCCGGAATCGGTAATTTTGGCATAAATTATGCGCGTTCACTACCCCTACTATACCCGCAAATTGCGACAAGCCACGCAGTGCACCCCCGACCGGGGCGGAAAGCTGATGTCCAAACGGCCCAGCAATAGTCCGGCAAAACCGACCTGATTGATGATCACCGGATCACCGTCCAGGTCAGCCACCGTAACGGGTTGGTCCAGGAAGGTGTGGGTGTGCCCCCCAAGGATCAGATCGATGTTCCTACTCTGGCTCGCCAGCACCACATCACTGACCGTAGCGTCACGGTAGCGGTATCCGAGGTGGCTCAGGCACACGACGAGAGTGCATTTTTTGCGCGAACGCAGGTGCAAGGCCGTTCGGTTTGCCCGATCAATCGGATCCAAGTACTGGGTTTTTCCGTAGAGGGCCGGAGCTACGAGTCCTTCCAGTTCAATGCCGATGCCGAATACACCCACGCGGATCCCCCCCCGCTCGAACACCCGGTAGGGTAGCGTTTTGCCTTCCAGCGGGGTGCCGCGGAAGTCGTAATTCGCACTCAGGAGGGGGAAGGTGGCCCGTCCCATTTGGGTGACCAGGTTTTCCATTCCGCCGTCGAAGTCGTGGTTTCCGATGGTAGCGGCATCGTAGCCCATCTGGCTCATCAGTTTCATTTCCAACTCCCCGAGGAAAAAGTTAAAGTAGGCCGTGCCCTGAAAAATATCCCCGCTGTCCAACAGCAATACGTGCTCCTCGGCCTCGCGAATTTGGTGAATGAGGGCCGCCCGCCGCACCGCCCCGCCCCGGTTCGCGTTCCGGCTACCGTCGTCGGCGAAGGGCTCGATCCGGCTGTGCCAATCGTTAGTGTGTAAGATGGTCAGCCGCCGACTCCCCCGTGGGGACGCTGCGGAGCACACCGCCGGAAGCAGTAAGCTCCCTCCAGCCGTGGCTCCGTACTGTAGAAAAACTCTACGGTTCATTCGCGTTCGTTATTCACTGATGCTAAATCGTCGTCCGTCGGCGGTGACGCGGATCGGTTCGCTCACTTTCGCCGCGTAGTCAATCAGTACGTCACGAATCAATTGGCCGCTGTCCAGTTGCCGTTTCCCGATCAGCATTCCGGAGTCGCTCCCCCCGTTGGCGACGTAATCCGGCATGGCGACGTAGTAGGTAGCACCGTCGATAATGGATTCACCACGTAGCGTCACGCTAGGATCTTCCGCCGTGCCGGCGATGCGTACTCCGGAACTGACCGGCCAGCCCCCGCTGCGGATCATGTGGCGAACAAACTGGGTGAGCTCGGTACCACTGAGTGCTACTAACACCAGCGTGTTATCAAAGGGCATCAACTCGTACATCTCACTGACGAGCAGGGGCCCGCTGCCGATCTCGTTGACCCGCAGTCCTCCGTAATTCTGTACGGCGAAGCTAACGGTGCGGTCCGGGAACAAGTCGGTCGCCGCGTCGGCCATCAGGTCGGCCACCCAGTTGCCGAGCGAACTTTCCGGCCTGCCCTTTGTCAGGGGCGAGCCTACCCGGGCCAATTCGCGCGACATAACGTCGGCCAGTTGTTCCGCGTAGGGTTCGATGGTAGCGGCTACCGCCTCAGCCGGGGGAGGCAGGGATTCGGATACTACCGCGTCGTCGATCGTGTACCGCTGGGGTTGGTACACCACGGCACCGGACGTAGCACAACCCGCCAGGACAAGCAGACCGAGGCATAGCATCCGGGGTGCCCGGACGAACAGCCAAATCCATCCGGCGATCAGTAGCAGACCCCCGACCGGCGTGACCGGACCCAGGAAGCCGACCGGCCAGCCGTGAACTTCCCGCAGGCTCAACAGGTACAGACTACCGGAGAACAGCAACGTTCCCAGTAACCATAATGTAGCGACCGGACCGGAGTGCTTGCCCCCCAGGGCCACCAGAAAACCCAGCGCCAGTACGTGGTAAAACTGGTAGCGAACCCCCGTCACGAAGGTTTCGACCTGCGCGGGTTCGACCAGTCGTTCCAGGCCGTGAGCGCCGAGTGCACCCAGACCGACGGATACGGCACCCAGTAGGCCGGTGACTCGAAGCAGTGCGGTACGATTCATCCCGCAAAAGTAGGCACCCGCGCCCCCGCCCGCCCGCCCCGATTTCAATCTGACGGGATTATGGCACTTCCGTCCTTAGCTTGCCACCCGAAATTTACCTACCCGAATGTATACCATGACCGCATACGTATTCCCCGGACAGGGGGCTCAATTTCCCGGAATGGGCCAGTCGACCTACAACCTCAGTGAGCTCGGTAAAGTCCTCTACCGCCAGGCCAATGACGTGCTCGGCTATTCCCTTACCGAGGTGATGTTCTCCGGTAGCGAGGACGACCTTCGGCAGACGAAGATCACCCAGCCGGCCATTTTCGTACAGTCCACGGTGGCCTTCCTTACCGCCGAAGGCGATCCCGAACCGGACGCCGTTGCCGGCCACAGCCTCGGAGAGTATTCCGCCCTGGTAGCCGCCGGCGCCCTGTCGTTTCCGGATGCGTTGCGCCTGGTGAGGGCCCGCGCTCAGGCTATGCAGGCAGCTACGGAGACCGATAAGGGAACAATGGCTGCCGTGCTCGGCCTGGATGACGACACGGTCGACCTGGCCTGTCGGGAAATCAACGAGACGGTCGTGGCGGCGAATTACAATAGCCCCGGCCAGGTGGTCATTAGTGGCACGGAGACGGGCGTAGAAACCGCCTCGAAAATACTCAGGGGCCTGGGCGCAAAAAGGGTGCTGCCCCTCAAGGTAGGGGGAGCCTTTCACAGCCCGCTGATGGAGGCGGCCCGTGGCGAATTGGCGGAAGCTATTCGGGCCACGCATTTCCAACCGCCGTCCTGCCCGATCTACCAAAACGTGGATGCCGCGCCTAACCTGGACCCGGATGCGATCAAGGAAAATTTAATCGCTCAACTGACCGGTTCGGTTCGGTGGACCCAAACCATTCAGGCCATGCAGCGGGCCGGCATCAGGAAGTTCGTAGAGGTCGGTGGTAAGGGCAGGGTCCTGGCCGGCATGATCCGAAAGGTCGACCGCAAGCTAGAGGTCGAACAATTGGAAGGCTAGCTGGCCTTTCGCTGCTGGATCTCATCGCGAATCTCGGCGGCCCGCTCGTAGTTTTCCTCGGCGAGCACGCTTTCGAGCATGGTGTTCAGCTCGCCGACCGTGTAACTGGACAGATTGTCGCCCGCGCCGCGATCGTCGCCATCGCTCACTTCCTGCATCTGAAGTTCCTCTTCCGTTTCCCCTTCCAGGACGATACCGGCGTTCTGGAGGATAAATTCGTAGGTGTAGATGGGGCAGTCGAAGCGGGTAGCCAGCGCCAGCGCGTCGCTGGTACGGCTGTCCACCTCAATAATCTCACCGTCCCGGTCCAGTACTAAGCGCGCGTAGAAAATCCCCTCCCGGATATCGCTGATGATGATTTCGCGCAGTTCCGTACGCAGCGTCAGCAGGGTATTCTTGAACAGATCGTGGGTCATGGGCCGCGGCCCCGTCATGCCCTCGATGGCGATGGCGATGGCCTGGGCCTCGGCACTCCCGATAATCACCGGCAGCCGGCGCGCGCCGCTGAATTCGCCCAGTACGACGGCATAGTTCGACGTCTGCGAAAGACTACGGCTGATGGCCATCACTCTGAGCTCGATCTTATCCATTATGCGCTAACTGAAGGTGTCGGTTATCTGGGGTAACGGAAGACCTAGCCGGTCGGTTTATCCCTTCCGGTCGGGCTCCGGGGCGGCAAAGGTACGCTTTTTTGCTGCTTGCCAAAGCGCTTCCATCTCCGCCAGCGGCATGTCAGCCAGCCCGCCCGCACCGGCTTTTGCTTCAACGAATTCGAAGCGGTGGCGGAATTTTCGGTTCGTTCGTTCCAGTGCCGTCTCGGGGTCGATGCCGCACCAACGGGCGTAATTAATGAGGCTGAACAGCAGGTCGCCGAACTCTTCTTCCCGGTCCCGGTCGTCGGTTGCCCGACGGAACTCTTCCATTTCTTCCCGCACTTTTTCCCAGACCTGGGCCCGATTCTCCCAGTCGAAACCGAACTGGGCGGTCTTTTCCTGCATCCGTAGGGCCTTCACCATGGCGGGCAGGGCACGGGGCACACCGGAGAGGACGGTCTTGTTCCCCTTTCCCTCGGCTAGCTTGATCTGCTCCCAGTTGCGCTTCACGGCGGCTTCGTCGTCGGCCCGGACGTCGCCGTAGATGTGGGGATGGCGGTGGATGAGTTTATCACAGACCGCATTCAGGGCGTCGGCTACGTCCCAGGCCTGCCGTTCCCGGGCGATGCGGGCGTAGAAGACCAGGTGCAGGAAGAGGTCGCCGACTTCTTCCTTGATGCCTGCGAGGTCTTCGGAGAGTAGCTCGTCGGCCAGTTCGTACACTTCTTCGATGGTGAGTTTGCGCAGGGACTGAAAGGTCTGCTTGCGGTCCCAGGGGCACTGTTCCCGCAGTTCGTCCATGATGGTTAGCAGGCGTTGGAAGGCGGTAAGGGCTGGGCTCATACCGTAAAGGTCCGGATTTTCCGCGGGCACCGGCCCGGGTTTGTTAGTTTCGCGCAAAGCTATTGCTCTTGCGTTGCCTACTCCTACTGAGCTGGCTGCTGCCTCTGTTAGTGCAGGGGCAGTGGCTGGAGTCCGCCACCGGTGATGTCCGTTCGCGTGCCCTGGGGGGCGGCGGGGTCGCGATGATGGGTCACCGGGCCCTCTGGCAAAATCCGGCCGGCTACGGAGGCCCGAACGCCTTTGCCGCTTACGCGGGAATGGAATGGCGGTTCGGGATCCCCGAACTGCGGATAGGGAATATCGGACTGGTACTGCCGGGGGGGTGGGGCGTCGGCCTGACGCATTTCGGACTGGAAGGACTGTCGGAAAGCCGTATCGAACTCGGCTACGGGCGGTCCCTCGGCGGCGGGTGGCGAGTGGGTCTGACGGCCATCGGTCACCGGCTACGGATGATCGGTACCGGTGCAGATCTTGACGTCGGAGGTCGCCTGGGATTACAGTACGATGCCAGTACCAGCCTGTGCCTGGGAACGACAGTAGACGTAGGCCAACGGGCGGAGCTCCAACGTTTTCCGGCGATTAGGATGGGTGGCATCTACCGGGCGGGCCCCGGAGTTGCCATTCTGGGCGAGTGGCGGTGGAATGAAACCGGCGGTCGGATCAGCGGCGGCCTGGCCTACCGCCCGGTGAACCGAGTGGACATCTTACTCGGTTTCGTCACCCGACCGAACGAGGTGTCGCTGGGCGTGAGCTACACACTGGGTGACCAGCTTCGGGTAGGGGGTGCCACGGCCTACCATACCGAACTGGGGAGTAGTCCCGGATTCGGCCTCTGGTACGGCGCCCTGCCCGCGGAACCTGTCGGGCAAAATGGGGTTAGAGCAGATAGCCCGACCAAGTAGAGCCCATTGATGAAAGAAACCAGCGGTCCCGTGCGGACCTTCCCCGTTGCCGAGGCTATTCGCCGCGAGTTTGCCGCCGCCCGGTCGGGGAAATTACCTGATTTTACGGATACGGAGCGCACCTTCCGTCATCTCAGCGATGCTCGTCTGCGGGGTACCCGCCGGCTGTTTCGCCTGATGGGCCAACCCCTGCTCACTCGCTTTATGGGATCGGCCGGGGTGGCCGCGGTGGAGCTAGGGCTGCCCGGTGCCCGCTGGATGGTGGAAAACACGGTGTACAAACAGTTCGTGGGGGGGGCTAACCTGTCCGAAGCCAAGCGTGTCATCCACCAATTGGCCCAGCGTGGGGTGGATAGCATCCTCGATTTCGGGGCCGAGGGCAAAACCAGCACGGCGGGGATGAACGCGGCCCAGGCCGAAAGTCTCCGGGCTACCGACTTTGCCAGCGACGTTCCGGCCGTGATCGGATCGGTAGTCAAGCTCACCAGTCTGTTTCCCTACCAGACGCTGGCTACCTATAACGACCGGGAGATAAATTTCGACGCGCCCGGTGACCCGGAACTCAAACGCGGGCTGGAACGGCTGAACGCGGTCTGTAAACTGGGGCGGGAACGCGGGTGCGAGGTGTACCTGGACGCGGAAGAAAGCTGGATACAACACGCGATCGACCGGATTGCCGAGCACATGATGGAACGCTACAATCGCGAGCGGGTCGTCGTACTTACCACCTGCCAGCTGTACCGCCACGATCGTTTGGCTTACCTGAACGCACTGCACCTGCGTTCGCGGCAACGAAACTTCCTACTCGGGGTGAAGCTCGTGCGTGGGGCGTACATGGTCAAGGAAAACAAACGGGCCCGGGAGCGCGATTACCCGACCCCGATCCAGGCCAGCCTGGAAGCCACCCACCGTGATTACGATGCGGCCGTCGCATTCTGCATCGAAAACCGGGATACCATCGTCAGTTGTATCGCGAGCCATAACGAGGCCAGCATGACCCGGGCGGTCGCCCTCATGAACGACGCGGATATTCCGGCCAACCACCCCAATATCCGGTTCTCCCAACTCCTGGGCATGAGCGATAACCTTACCTTCAACCTGGCCGAAGGGGGCTATAATGTCAGTAAATACATGGTGTACGGTCCGGTACGGGAAGTGCTGCCGTACCTGGTCCGACGGGCGCAGGAGAATACTTCGGTGACGGGAGAAACCGGTCGGGAGTTGAAACTCATCGACCAGGAATTACGGCGGCGGTCAGGGGCGGCGTCCTCCGTAGTCCTGCCCCATCATACCCCAGACGGTGATAAATAGGGCCGCTACGGTGGGGCCGATGACGAAGCCCGTCAGCCCGAAGAGCGCGATGCCCCCCAGGGTGGAAATCAGTACCAGGTAGTCCGGCATGTGCGTATCCCTGCCCACCAGCAGGGGACGTAGGAGATTGTCGACCAGACCGATGATAAGCGTACCCACCACGACGATGATGATGGCCGAGGCAATATGCCCCTGAATGAGTAACACGGTGGCGGTCGGCACCCAGATGATGGCGCTTCCCCCCACCGGTAACAGGGCGAGCAGCATCATGGCTACCCCCCACAGCAGGGCGGCCGGAATGCCCAGGGCGGCGAAGAGTACGCCTCCGATCGAGCCCTGTACGAAAGCTACGATGAGCGTGCCCTTAAGGGTCGCACGGGCCACCTGCGCGAAGCGCCGAAAGAGCGTCCGTTCGCGGATGTTGCCCATGGGGATGGTGTTCACGAGTGCCCGGGTGATCCGGTTCCCGTCCTTCAGGAAGAAGTAAAGCAGATAGATGACCAGGGTGAACTGAATGAGCACGTTCAGGATGCTCCCGGTGAACCCGATGGCCCAGTTGGCGAGGAATTGACTGAGTTCGGCTACGGCGGTGTTGAAGTTTTCCCGCAGGTCGGTAGTGTCCACCCCGAACTCGCTGAGTGCCGCGGCCAGTCGCGGGAGATTATCGTCCACGTAGTCGAATACAATGGCCGTATCGAGGGTGCCGGACTCGATGTCGCCGTAGAGTGCGATCGCCTGCTGCACCAGGGCCAGCGTCAGTAGGCCGAAGGGTACGATCAGGAACAGCACGACCAGTAGGGTAGTGGCGGCGGCGGCCAGTCCGTCGCGCCCCCGAAACAGTACCCGTAGTCGGCGGTAAGTACCGAAAAATATGACCGCCAGCACGGCCGCCCAGAAACAGGTGAGCCAGAAGGGGCCGATGAGCCCGAAGAAGGCCAGGGTCGTGAGGGCCACCAGAATAAAAAACAAATTGCGCTTCACCCGACGTACGGTAGTGCGGTCGCGTTCAGTAGCCATGGTGTAGTTTGTAGTACTTTTGTGCCGGCGACGGGCCATGCGCCCAAAGTACGACCCCCACCCGACAAACCGACCGTCGACCGGTGTACGTGAACCACCATCGTCCGCGTTACCGGATCGTATTCCTAAACGACCCCGCCTTGGCCTCACCCCTTCGTTGCTTGTTATTGCTAACCCTGCTCACCAGCGGGCCCGTTCTACTCGCCCAGAAGTACTCGAATGAATTCCTGTCCATCGGCGTCGGGGCCCGCGCCCACGGAATGGGGACGGCCGTGGTCGCCAGCCAGCACGATGTCTACGCCGCGGCCTGGAATCCGGCAGGACTCTCCGCGCTGCCGGCCGAGCGGGGGCTCGAGATCGGGGCCATGCACGCCGAGTGGTTCGGCGGGGTGGGAAACTACGATTACCTGGGCATGACGCTGCCCCTTTCGTCCAACAACCAGCGCATCGGCATCAGCCTCATCCGCTTCGGCATCGATCAGATCCCGAATACCCTTACGCTCTACGAGGCGGACGGGACGATAAATTTTGACAACATCACCGAGTTTTCCGCCGCGGACTACGCCTTCCTCGGTACCTACTCCCGGGCCTACATCCGGGGGAAGGGTACCCTGCGGGTGGGGGGTAACGTAAAGGTCATCCACCGGAATATCGGCGAGTTCGCCAGCAGTTGGGGCTTCGGTCTGGACCTCGGGGCGGAGCTGGTGCGCAACGACTGGACCTTCGCCCTGCTCGGGCGCGACATCACCACCACCTTCAATGCCTGGTCGTTTTCGTTCACCGAGCAGGAACGCGACATCCTGGAACTGACGGGCAATGAGGTCAGTATCAGCAGCGTGGAAACGACCAATCCGACCCTGGTGCTGGCCGCGGCGCGGGAGTTTTCAATCACCGAACAGATCGGACTGACCGCCGAACTCGACTTCATCGCCACCACCGACGGCAAGCGAAACACCCTCATCAGCGCCGACCCCATCAGCATCGACCCCGCCCTGGGGCTGGAAGCTGACTACGGGGATTTCGTATTCGTCCGGGCCGGAGTCAGTCAGCTCCAACGAATTCGCGATTTCGGGAATACGGAGGTGTTGAATAGCCGCCCGGCCCTGGGGCTGGGGCTGAAAGTCGGCCAACTCAACGTGGACTATGCCTACACCGATCTCGGAGACGATGAGGGTCGTAGCACGTACAGCCACGTCGTAAGTCTGCGGCTAGGCATCCAGCCGAAGGACGGAAACTGATCTACATCCCCGCTTGCGTCGGAAGCACTCTGAAAAGAAGAAAGCCCCCGTCGAGTGTTCAACGGGGGCTTTTCTAGGGGTGGAAGACCGGGTTCGAACCGGCGACCTCTGGAATCACAATCCAGCGCTCTAACCAACTGAGCTACAACCACCATGTTGCGTAACGCGGCACAAAGGTATAACGCACCGTCTTATTGCAAAAGTTTCGGTAGGTATTTTTGGAGGGCGGCGGCCATTTGTTGCTGCAGTTCCCGGGCGGCTCCGGCGGGGTCGGTGGCGTAGAGGATGCCCCGGCTGCTGTTCACGAGTAAACCACAGTCCGCGTTCATCCCGTAGCGGCATACGGCCTCCAGATCGCCGCCCTGGGCCCCGATGCCCGGCACCAGGAAGAAGTGACGGGGAGCAAGTTGGCGCAGTTCCCGAAATTTGTGGGATTGGGTGGCCCCACAGACCAGCATTAATTGGTCCGGAGAGCCCCAAGCAGTTGCCTTGCGTATGACCTTGGCGTACAGCGGGATACCGTCAGTGACCTGAATGTCAGGTTGAAAATCTTCGCTACCCGTATTACTGGTCAACGCCAGCACGATCGCCCACTTCCCCGGATACTCCAGGAAGGGGCCTACCGAGTCGCTCCCCATATAGGGCGCCACCGTGATGGCATCCGCGCCGAGGGTTTCGAACGCGAACCGAGCGTAGTACCGAGAGGTATTGCCGATGTCCCCCCGTTTGGCGTCCGCAATGATCAGGTGATCCGCTCCGATGTACTCGATCGTTTGCTGTAGCGTGGTCATGCCGTCCAGTCCGAGGGCCTCGTAGAATGCCGTATTCGGCTTGTAGGCTACGGCGTACTCCCGCGTAAGGTCGATGACATACCGGTTGAAGGCCAGTACATCGCCGGCGAATGATGTCGGTATTCGGGACGGGTCGGGGTCGAGACCTACGCAGAGAAAGGATTGCCGGTCGCGGATACGGGCTACAAGTTCGGTACGGGTCATACGGGGGGCATTGGCCCGCAAACCTACTTCACGAAATTGTAGCGGAAGGACCGGTGGGCCGGATTAACCCGCCGGAAGGCGTGGCGGGCCTGAATCTTAAAGCGGATGCACACATCGGGGTAGGCCGATCGGACTAACTCCTCGTAGATCTCCGGTGAAATGTTCCGGTAAGCAATCGTAGTCGGACCGCTGTGGTAGGTTAAATACAGGGTACGATCGTCGGGTTGGTAGCCTGCAAAGGATACCATATCGCTGAGCTTGCCGAAGTTATGGTGTTGCATAGGTGTTTACAGTAGACATACCCGTACAACCCGCATTTTCCCGCTAATGTTTGGTTATTCCTAAATTTCGGAAAGAATATTCTTAAAACTAGTCCAATAGCTACTATTTGTGTATGGATGTCACAACTACTACTATTATCCAGGGGGCTTAGGCCAGGTGACCTACACCGTTAAGAGTTTGTTTGGACTTTGCCGAACTGACCGCTTTACAGTCATTTTGGTCGTGACTGAGGCGCGAAAACCGGAGTGTAGCACCGCTACGTGAGGATTATTGTAACGAAAGTGAAGGCCAAAAAGGCGCAAATAAGGTCGAGAGGGAAAGTCCAAACAAGCTCTAAACTAGCGTATAAGGTGGACGGTACCCGTTCTGCGTTCGGTAAGTCCGTCAGTAAAGCGAACCTCTACGGTATACACGTACGTCCCCGTGGGCAGCACGCTTCCGTCGGGGTCGGTTCCATCCCAACCTACCGTAGGGTCGCCCACCGGAAAATCGCTCTCCCGGTACAGCAGCGCCCCCCAGCGATCGTAGACCCGGTAAGTGAGCACCTGCGTTCCCGCCGCCCCGAATACGAGTAAGCGGTCGTTGTTCCCATCG
>CAZQNE010000007.1:81807-107974 GCA_964594535.1 uncultured Lewinella sp. | reverse complement strand
ATAAGGCGGATTCCCCACCACCACATCAAATCCTACATACGCGCCATCCTCCCCCAGCACGGCGGGAAACTCGAAGCGCCACTCGAAGGCATCGCGGTAGATAGCGTTGTCGCGTACCCCCTCCAACTCGGCTTCGAGTTTGGCGATGGACTTTTCGAGCGGCTTCATCTCCTGGCATACCTTTTTCTCGTCGACGGAGCCGAAAAGATCGCCGACCTCCAGTAGGGAGCGGAGTTGGTCGAGGCGGCCGCGGGCCTTAGCGAGTTTCTTAACCCGGGGGTCGTTGGTGCTGATGTAGGTCTCGAAATTGCGCTTGATGCGCTCGATCACGTCCAGGAGCTCGGCCTTGCTCTCACTGCCCCGCGCCCGGTGGTATTCGCTCACCGCCCGGCGGTAGTCGGCCAGCGTAAGGTCGGAGTCGCCCAGCGCCCCGCTCAGGTCGTCGTCGAGGACGAAGCGGGAGATCAGGGAGTTGCCCCGCTTGATGTTGATGTCGATGTTCGGCAGCGTCTGCAACTGGTCGGTTGGTGGGCTCCCCTCTCCCCCGGAGAGGGGCGGGGGGGTGAGGACGTAGTACGCACTCTTCAGCAGCTCAATCCACAGCCGCAGCCGGCAGATCTTTACGGAGTTGGGGTTCAGGTCCACGCCAAACAGGCAACCTTCGATGATGCGGCGCTTTTCGGCGAAGAGCGTCTCCTGCACCCGCTGTACCTCGGGGGGTACGTGCGGGCGGCCGTGGCCGTCGGTTTCTACCCGGTATTCGTAGGGCTCGCCATTGCGGCGGTAGCTGATGAGCAATTCGTCGTTGACCACCACGGCGTCAATTCCGGTATCCACCGCACCTGCGTCCGCGCCCAGAATACCTAAGTCTGACTTGGTGGCGATCATTTCATTCAGTGCCGATACGAGAAAGTGGCCCGAGCCCACGGCCGGATCGCAGACGGTGACGGAGTCGACCAGGGCATTGGCGGCCACCCGTACGTCGGTCTTGTAGTTATCGCGGCGGAGGTAGTTGCGCAGGTCCGCGAAGTCCTCGGCGTCGAAGTCGGCGAAACGGCCGGTATCGTCCCGGAATTTTTGTACCACGGCGCGGCGAATCGTCTCCCGGCACATGTACTCGGTGATAAAGCCGGGGGTATAGAAGCTTCCGTCGCGGTAGCCGTTGATTTTTTCGAAGATGAGCCCCAGTACGCTGGCGTTGATGAGCCGCTTGTTGTCCTCCTGGATGCGGGCGCGGCCCTCCCCGCCGAAATCATAGGCGTCGAGGAAGCGGAAGAGGTACTCTAGCGGCGGCAAGGGGCCCCTCTCCTTACTGCTGAGTACGGAGCGGTCGGCCAGGGGCAGTTCGTGCTGATCCTTCAAACTATTGACCCGAATCATGGCATCCTCCAACTCACTGATCTCGAATAGCGAGCTGTTCAGATAGGGTACCCGCGCGAAGTCGGCAACGAAGTCTTCCCGCTCGCCCACCGGCCGGTTCAGCACGTCGAAGAAGAGCGTATTGAGGGCGTCGTAGTCCGGGATGCGGTTGGGGGTCAGGAAGCGGTATTCACTGGCTCCCCCGTGGTAGGCCACCAGTTGGGTCTCGAGTAGTTTGAGGAACAGGATGCGGTTGACCCAGGTGAGGCAGAGCTCGAGGGCCACGGCGAACTCCCGCTCTTCCGCGGTGGACCCATAGCCGTTCAGGCCGCTAACCTTGCGAAAGCGCTGCTCCTTGCGGGCGACCTGCAGGGTATTTTCCAGCATACTAGCCTCGTGGCGGCGGCCGGCGGGGAGGCGGTCAATGATCTTGTTGCCGGACTTCTTCTTCGGGTTTTCCGGCCGTTCCTCCAGTCCGATGAGGTGCAGCAATTCCCGGTAGAAGCCCCGGTCGAGGTGGTTGGAGTCGCCGGCGAAGGGGCGCCGCAGCAGATGTACCGGGCTGAGGATCTTGTACAGCGGCAGCAGGCGCTCGTCGGTCTCCGGGTCGCCGTCCTCACAGTAGGGGACAAACAGACTGAGATGAAGGACGGTAAGCCGTAGTTCCTCCTCGGCGGGGAGTTCGGCCACGTGGCGGGCGATTCGCTCGTAAAGGAGGGGGTTGTTCTTGCCGGTATCGGCATCGAGGGCGAGCAGCTCCTTACGGAAGCGCTTCTTATTCCAGAACAGCCGCTCGAACTCCGCGTCGGCAAAGAGGAAGACGGCATCGCCGTCCGTGATCAGTAACTGCTTAATGCCCGTATTGCCACGGTGCCGTTCGCGCAGGAAGTAGAGCACCAGTTCGTGGAGGGCTTTGACGTTCGGTTTGTCGGTGGAGAACATCTCCCCCCGGTTCTCCGTCGTCTTGGCCTCGATAATGACGCCCACCGGGTCTTTCCGCTTCGGTCCGTCATGAATGACCGTATCCATGCGCCGCAACTCCGTCTGTACCAGAAAGTCGGTATCGGGGTAGGCCACGCCGCGCAGGAAGGTCTGCAGGTGATCGCGGAGGGTGGACTCACTGACCTTGCCGGTGGTGCGCCGCAGGAGTAGCGGAAGTTCCCGCTTCAGGCGGTCGATGGCTTCCCGGGGAACTTTTTCTTTTCGGTAGGCGGGATTAAGGGACTGGGTCGGGGTGAGCGACGTAATTTTCATGGGGCGTAAACTGGAAGGACCAAGCTACGGGTTTAGCCCAACAGTCTTTCGCCTCAACGCCCACACCGCACCCGCGGCCCCGCCCAGCATAAACAGCACCGCGATGATCTGCGCCTGCGTCAGCTCCACCCCCAGCACGTCGTACCGCTCGTTCACCCGCACGTACTCGATGAAGAAGCGCTCGACGCCGTTCAGAAAGAGATAGATGCTGAAGAGCAGACCCGGAAAAACGGTGAGCGGCTTGCGCACCGCCCACAGCACCGCCCCGATCGCGAAGGCCATCAGGGTCTCGTACACCGGGGTAGGGTAGTGCAGTTCCGGCAACCGGTTACAGTACAGATCGTCGCAGCCGGGAATGGGCACCCCGCGATTGAGCACGTTGTGGGGATAGTCGAAACCGTACAGCCAGTCGGGCAGGAACCAACCTTCGGGAATGGCGTCGATGGCCGTGCCCCAGTCGCCGTCGCCACTGAGCTGGCAACCAATGCGCCCCACCCCGTAGGCGATGATGAGGGCCGGAGCTACGGCGTCGGTCACCGGCAGGATGGGAATGCGGTACTTGCGCAGGTAGAGGAAAACGGCGATGGCCCCCCCGATCAGCCCGCCGTAAATGGCCAGCCCACCCCCACTGAGCAGTTGCGGCAGCGGGTCCTGCACGAACGCCTCCCACTCCTCGATGACGGCGAAGAACTTCGCGCCCAGCAGTCCTCCGATGGCGGCCCGTACGGTGATCGGCCCCACCCGGTCGCTGGGAAATACATCAGTCCGCACCGGCTCGGGTGCCGGCCCCTGACCCCGCCCGATGCGGTAGTAGTAGCCGAAGAAGAGCGCCGCCCCGATCAGCCCGCCCACTGGGCTGCCCTCGGAACTGAACAGCACGCTGAAGGGGTCGCGCTGCATGGCCGGAAAGGCCGCGACGATGTACGGCACCTTGAACCCCACCAGGAAGCCGACGATGGCATTAACGACATAGTCTACCGGGGTCACCCGTTGCCCGGGCACCCGCAGTTCGCTCACCGGCGGCAGCTGGCCGATGCGTTCGCGGCGCTGCAATTCCGTTTTCAGTAGGCGCGCGGCCACCAGGAAGGCCAGCAGCAGGAAGAGCCCGAAGGTCTTGATGATACTGAAGACGTTGTCGCGCGCCGTCCCGATCAGGTCGTGCAGTAGGTAGCTCAGGTCAGGGTACATACCGCAAAGGTATTGGACGATACACCCACGGAGGCTTCGCCGCACGGAGGTATGCACGGAGAACCATCTCTATACACCTCCGTGAATACCTCCGTGCGAACTCGCGTAGCAAGTACTCGGTGGGCTATTCCGTCACTTCCCGCAGCCCATCCACCAGATGCTGCACCGCGCGGCGGTAATGTTCTTCCCCCCCGGGCCCGAGTTCCCGTAGTGCCGTCTCCGCCGCTTCCCGGGCCTGCTCGTAACGCTGCCGTTCCTGCAGGAACTGGGCCAGTCGGTAGTAATCGCGCCAGCTCTCCTCGCTCGCTTCCGCCGCGGCGGTGTAGGCATCTACTACCAGGTCGATGATCAGGGTGTAGTTGATGAGGTCGGATTCCCGCAGGTCGCCAGCCAGCCGCCGTAGCCGTTCGGCATCCCCGTCGGCCCCCTTGCGCAGGTAGGCTTTGGCGGTTTTGATGACGGGCTTCTGGTCGCTGCCCCTCAGGGCCAGGGCGAAGTCGGCTTCGTATTCCAGGCGGCGGGCGGCCTCCCGGTCCACAACGGCGAGTTGATCCACGGCGGTGGCCAGCAAATCGGGGCTGCGGTATTCGAGGCCCTTGTCGAAGGTGGCCCGTACGGAACGCCGGATGCGCTCCCGCACCGCCCCCGCCCCGTACAGTTCCCCGACAGCGGCGCGGTGCTCCAGCAGCAGATCGAACGGCCGGCTGTCGGCCTCGGTGGTGCTGAGGTACACCAGGCGCAGCAGGTCGGGGTCGCCGAAGTCGAGCCCGGACCGCCGCAGGTGCGCGTTCGCTACCCGCAGGTGGGGTTCTTCCTTCCTGAGCAGGGCACTGACGTAAGCCAGGGCGTGTCGGTTGCTCGGGTTGGCGGCGTAGGCATCCCGCAGTTCGTCCAGCTTATCCACCCGGGAGAGGGCGGTTTCGGCATCGCGGATCAGCTGGGCGGACTGCCGGGCCCCCACCACCCGGTGCACCAGTTCGTTGTCGGGGCTGATGAACAGCAGAGTGGGGTAGGCCGCGGCCCGGTGGTAGCGCCGGAAGTCGGCCGACTCGGCCTTCTCCATATCGTACTGCACGCTGACGAAGTGCTCGTTGAAAAAACTGCCGACCTCCTCCTGGGGGAACACCTTCCGGTCCATCAGCTTGCAGGGGCCGCACCACTCGGCGTAGGCGTCCACGAAGACCAGTTTATTTTCGGCGGCGGCGCGGGCGAGGGCCTCCTCCCAGCTGCCGGAGAAGAAGTCGATGCCCTGGCCGGTCAACAGAGCGGGAAAGAGCAGGAGGGATAGGTAACGAACCATAAGCTAGCGTTGCACCTTATTAACGGTCAGGCCCGCGAATGGATGACCCAGACTACCCCGCCATCGACGTTCTTCACCCACTTCATCGCCATCGACTGGTCGGCCCGCAATAAACCCAGCCCCGCGAAACCCAGCAAAGATGCCATCTGGCTTGCCGAGGCCACCGCCGCCGGGAGGGTGAACACGCGCTATTTCCGCACCCGCGCCGCCTGCTACACCTACCTGGAGCGGCGGCTGGTCCGGCTCCGGCATCAGCGTGTACTGGTGGGCTGGGACTTCGCCTTCGGCTACCCCCGGGGGCTCCGGCGCGCGCTACGCCTGAAGGAGAAACCCCCCTGGCGGGCGATCTGGAACTTCATCCGGGACCACGTCGAAGACCGCGTGGACAACCGGAACAACCGCTTCGCCGTCGGGGCACTGCTCAATGAGCGCATCCGGGCGGGGGGTGGGCCCTTCTGGGGGGTGCCGGTGGGGCAGAGCGGCATCTTCCTCGGGTCCCGGCGCGACTTCTCCTACCCGGTACGCACGAAGCAAGGACCCCTGGAGGAGCGCCGGCTCGTGGAACGGCTCCATCCCCGCATGCAACCCCCCTGGAAACTGGCCTATACCGGTAGCGTAGGCAGTCAGACTCTACTGGGCATCCCCTACCTATGTCGATTAAGGGACCACGAAAAGTTGCGGGACGTCTCCCGAATTTGGCCGTTCGAAACTACTGAAGGCGATGTGGAGGGGCGGCGGAGCGCAGGTGCGAGAATCATCCACGCCGAAATTTACCCCAGCTTACTCAGCCTACCGAAGCGAGACGGCATTCCGGACCGGGAGCAGGTGAGGGAGTACGTGCGGTGGTTACAGCGGCGGCAGGAGGGGGGCGATCTGACCGGGCTACTCCGGCGGCCCTGGGGGGAGGATGCGGCCGTTCACGGGCGGGTCGTCCGGCAGGAGGGGTGGGTACTGGGCTGCGTTTACGGGCACTAGCGGAGGCTACATTTCGGGAGGCGGTACCCGCACGTTATCTTTGCGCCCCCAAACCAACGCTTGTCTATGACGGCACGTAAGATAAAGTCCGCCCTCGTTTCGGTTTACCACAAGGAGGGCCTTGGGCCCATCGTGGACCAACTGAACCAACTGGGCGTAACCATATACAGTACGGGAGGCACCGAAGCCTTCATCCGCAACCGCGGGATCGAGGTCGTCCCGGTCGAGGAGCTGACGGGCTACCCCTCCATCCTTGACGGGCGGGTGAAGACCCTTCACCCCAAAGTGCACGGGGGCATCCTGGCCCGCCGCGATGAGGACCATCTGACGCAGCTCGCCCAGCTGGAGATCCCCGAGATCGACCTGGTGGTGGTCGACCTCTACCCCTTCGAGGAAACGGTGGCCAACACCGAGGAGGAAGATCTCATCATCGAAAAGATCGACATCGGGGGCATCGCCCTCATCCGCGCCGCCGCCAAGAACTACCGCGACGTACTCATCGTACCCAGCCGGGAGGACTACGGCAGCCTGCAGCATATCCTGGACGAGGGCGCGGGGATATCGGAGCTCGCCGACCGCCGCCGGCTGGCGGCCCGGGCCTTCGCCGTCAGCAGCCACTACGACACGGCTATCTTTACCTACTTCAATGCCGACGGCAACCTGCCGGTATTCAAGCGGAGCGAAATGAAGGCCAACGACCTGCGCTACGGCGAGAACCCCCACCAGGACGCGACCTACTACGGCCGCCTCAACGAGATGTTTACCAAGCTGAACGGGAAGGAACTGAGCTTCAACAACCTGGTCGACATCGATGCCGCCGTAGCCATCATGAAGGAATTCGAGGACGGCGACCCCGCCTTTGCCATCCTCAAGCATACCAATGCCTGCGGCGTAGCGGTGCGCCCCACTCAGTTGGAAGCCTGGACGGCCGCCCTGGCCGGCGACCCCGTCTCCGCCTTCGGGGGTATCCTCATTACCAACCGACCGCTGGAACTCTCCACCGCCCAGGAGATCGATAAGCTCTTCTACGAGGTGCTGATCGCGCCCGACTTCACCGATTCGGCCCTGGAATTACTGAGTAAAAAGAAGAAGCGCGTCCTCCTGCAGTACCACCACCTGCAGCAGCAGCCGATGAGCTTCAAGAGCCTGCTCAACGGCGTCATCGTCCAGGAAACCGACCTGCAGACCGAGATCGCCGACCAGTTCACCGTAGTCACCGAGCGGCAACCGAGCGGCCGGGAAACCGCCGATCTGGTATTTGCCAATAAGTGCGCCAAGCACCTCAAGTCGAACACCATCGCCCTGGTCCGCGACAATCAGCTCATCGGCATGGGCTGCGGGCAGACCAGTCGGGTGGACGCGCTCCGGCAGGCGATCACCAAGGCCCGTAACTTTGGGTTTTCTACCGAAGAGGCGGTCATGGCATCCGATGCCTTCTTTCCCTTCCCCGACTGCGTGGAGATCGCGGGCGAGGCCGGCATCACCGCCGTGGTGCAGCCGGGGGGGTCCATCCGCGACCAGGACTCCATTGCCGCAGCGGATGCGGGGAATATCGCCATGGTGACCACCGGCGTTCGTCACTTCCGGCACTAGTGGTCCGTCAAGCTCAAATCTTAGGGTTATGTGCGCCATCTTTTTGCCGTATGCTGCGTTGCTCGAATCCTCATTACTTCACCGTGGGGCCCCTGCCCCACGCTTCGTGACGGCTAAACTCCGGTTCGAGCGCCTTGCCTACAACAAAAATCTACCAGTATTTAACCCCAATTTCAAACATTGACAGACCACTAGGCCAAATAGTATTCGGTCTTTTTTAACGATCGCTTAAGAACCCCCGACGTTCGGTTTCGCGTCTTATAGCAGCTTTTAAGATGGGTAATCCACACCGTCACCTGGCCATCGACATCGGAAATTCGGGCACGAAAGCCGCCCTGTTTCATGACGATGAGCTGCAACTGCCCGTCTTTCGGTCACCTCCGAATGACTGGGCGACGATCGACGAGTGGGTGACCAACCTTGGGGTAGAAAACATCATCTTTTCCACCGTGGCAAACGTGCCATCCGACCGGTGGATCGATAAATGGAAACGCGCCGGCGTCGGCGTCCGGCCGCTCGGCGGGCCGCTTCCCTTTCCCTCCGACTACGCTACACCCGCTACCCTGGGGCAGGATCGCATCGCCGCGATCGCCGGGGCACGCACGCTCGCCCGGACCACCTGCCTGGTCGTGGATGCCGGTAGTTGCCTGACCCTCGACCTGGTCGACGGAAACGGGCGTCACCGCGGGGGCAACATCAGTCCCGGCGTACGGATGCGGTTGGAGGCGATGCACGCCCGTACCGCCCGGCTCCCGCTGGTGGAACCCGACGCGATCGACTCCCCCACCGGGTGGAGCACCGAGACGGCCCTGCGTCATGGGGGTCAACTCGGCTGCGTGTACGAGATCGAGGGGCTGCGGGCCCGGCTGCTGACCGATCACCCCGAGCTGACCGTCGTGCTGACGGGAGGGGACGGGGAGCGCTTGCTGCCAAATTTCTCCGTCCCGGTGCTGTTTTACCCCCATTTGGTCCTCCGTGGGCTCCATCAAATTTTGTCCCTGTATGTCAACTAACTTTTTTCCCGCAAGTCTGCTCTTCCGCGCCACCCTCCTGCTTGGGTTGGTCCTGGGAGGTAGCCAGCTGATGGCGCAGACCATTGCGAACCTGAACTTCGTTGACATCCGCCCGAAGCAAAACAGCCCCCTGAGTAGGTTTGGGATCGGCGACCCCCTGGACCAGGTGCACGCCGCCGCCGCCGGGATGGGTGCGCTGCAGACCACCTTTCAGGATCCGTTCCATCTCAACCTGCTCAATCCGGCCAGCCTGGCCAACCTCCAGGCTACCAGCTTCGAGGTCGGCCTCTACGCCCGCAACTCCACGATCGCGGATCCCAGCGGCACGGCCGAAGCCTGGCAGGGAAACCTGAACTACCTGGCGTTGGGTTTCCCCCTGCGTAACCCCATTAACCTGAGCCTCGACCGCCTGATGAACTCCTGGAACGGGGGGATGGCCTTCAGTCTGGCCCCCACCACCCTGGTGGGCTACGATTTGGAGCTCACCGGTCTGTCGGACGACGGCACGGTCACCAATAATCTCCTGCGCGGTACCGGCGGCACCTACCGCTTCAGCTGGTCGACCGGCCTGCGCTTCCGGGGGCTTTCGGGTGGTATCAACGTGAACTACAATTTCGGGAAGATCACCAACAGCCGCGTGCTGACCCTGGATAGTATCCCCGAAGCCCTGGGCACGGAATTTCTGGAAGAATTCAGCGTCAGCGGTTTTAACCTGGGCTACGGGCTCCAGTACGCCCTCAACTTCAAGGAGACGAATGCGGACGGGGAACGGGTGCCAAATGGCAAGCGCATCCTCCTGGGCGTAAATGGCACCCTGGGGGCGGACGTCGATACCGAAGCCAGTCTGCTATTCCGCCGCTTCAGCCCGAATCTGGACCTGGCCGTTCGCGATACGCTGCGCTTTGAGGAAGAACAGATCGGGGCGGCCCGGCTGCCGGGAAGTTATTCCTTCGGGGTGGCCTACGAAGATTTCAACCGGCTGTACGTCGGGGCGGAATACGGGCGGACGGCCTTCAGCGAGTACTTCAACGACGCCCAGGCGGGCACCCTGGCCGACATCAACCGGCTGGCGTTCGGCGTGCAGTACATTCCCGATGCCGACTCCTACAACGACTACTTCAAGCGCGTCCGCTACCGGGCCGGTCTGCGGCTCGAGGACGATCCCCGCGAGATCGACGGTATTCAGGCCCGGCGCAACGCCGTCACGGTGGGGGCCGGATTCCCGATCCGCCTGCCGCGGCAACAGATTTCCTTTATCGACCTTGCGGTGGAATATGGTAAATTTGGCGTCCCCGACGTGCTGGACGAGACCTATGTACAATTCACGCTGGGGTTCGCTCTGAACGACAACACCTGGTTTTTTAAACGTAAACTCAACTAAACCAATATGAACTACCTACGCACCCTCGCGCTGCTGACGGTCCTGAGTCTGTCCACTAGCGGGGCAACCGCACAGTGCGTTACCTGGGTCGACTCGCCGCAGAAGGAAGAGGCCGAAGACGCCCACGTCGCCTACCGCAACTTCGTCAAGGGAAAGACCGCCGCCGACCTGGCCGCCCTGCCCGATAGCGAATTTCAGGCCGCCTTCGACAACTGGCAAACCGCCTACGAGATCGCACCCGCCGCCGACGGCAACCGCCCCTTCCACTACCGGGACGGGCGCATGTTCTACAAAGCCCTGCGGCAAAAGGCCACCGATGAGGCCAAGAAACAGGAGTACACCGATATGATCTTTCAACTCTACGACGAGGAGCTGGAGTGCTACCCTAAGTACCAGGCCTTCCTGCTCGGCCGGAAGGGGTCGGATATGTTCTACCTCTCGGGCTACAGCGAAGACGCCATCGAGGTGATTGAAGAGGCGATGGACAGTGGTGGCAACGAAACGGAATACGTGGTACTCGCCCCCCTGGGTAAGTTGCTCAACTACTACTTCAAAGAGGATGCCATCGACAACGCCCGCGTCCGGGAGCTCTACGACAAGGCCGTGAGCCTGGCCGACTATAATATCGAAAACAACGAAACCTACGCCCCCTACTACCAGGCCGGTAAGGACAACCTCGACGCCGACGTACTGCAGTTCGCCGACCAGATCTTCGACTGCGATTACTTCAAGGGCATCCTGCTCCCTAAGGTGGAAGACAATAAGGACAGCCTCGACGTACTGCGCTACATCGTCACCAAACTGAAGGGACAGGGATGCGACAGCCTCGACGCCGACGTAGTGCGGGTGCAGACTCTGTACGACAATCTCTACGCCGCGAAGCGCGAAGAGTACGAGGCCGAACGCCGCCGCATGAACCCCATTTACGAAGGAAGCGAGTTGATGAAAGAAGGCAAGTACGCCGAAGCCGTAGAGGCCTTTCAGCGGGGCATCGACGCCACCGATGACGACGATAAGAAGGCCCAGGCCTACTTCTACATGGCCCAGATCCAGAACGCCGAACTCGGTCAGTACGGTAGCGCCCGCCAGAATGCCAACAAGGCGGCTCAGCTGAAGTCCGACTGGGGTAAGCCCTACATCCTCATCGGCGACATCTACGGCCGGATGAGCCGCAACTGCGGCGATGCCTGGGACCAGCGCCTCGCCGTTCTGGCCGCCATCGACAAGTACAACTACGCCAAGAGCATCGACTCCGACGTAGCCAGCGACGCCAACCGCCGGATCGGTAACTACCGCGAGTCCATGCCCATCAAATCCGAAGCCTTCCAGCGCGGCCTCGAAGAAGGAGCCCGCCTCCAGGTCGGCTGTGGAATCGGCGAAACGGTCACCCTCCGTTTCTAACTACTCCCCCCCCCTCCGGGAACTACGGAAGCCCCCGCACCCCCCGGTGTGGGGGCTTCCTGCTTTGAACTACCTTGGTCGCCGCCGCCGAATAGTCGAATAAATCGGCCAGCTGGTCGAGGCCGGCAAACCCAAGCGGGTCGGCGGGCCTTTGTAGTACCGTAAACAGGTTGTTATCTTTGGAGGCAGCCCCTACTTTAAAATCGACCTATCGCATGGATGCACCACAAATGAAACCGAAATCCTTCTGGAAACGACCCGAAGGCGTCACCGGCCTGCTCTTCCTGGTCGCCCTGGTGGGGGTGCTGGGCTTCGTAGCGGTCACCTTCGGAGCGGCGATCCTGAGTTTCATCAGTACGACGATCGGGCTGGTCGTAGCCGGCCTCATTCTGGCCGCCCTCATCTACATGGTGGCCGACCCCAGGATGCGGAACCTGGTCTTCTATATGTACAAGAGCGTCATGCGGGCCATCACCGGCATGTTCGTGCAGATCGACCCCATCGGTATCCTGAAGAGCTACGTCGAGGAGCTACAGGGGAACCTGCGGAAGATGAACAAACAGATCAGCCAGCTCCGCGGGCAAATGCACAAGCTAAAGGAGGTCATCGTCAACAACGAGCGCGACATCAGCAACAATCTGAAACTGGCCGGTAAGGCCAAGCAGACGAATAAGCGGAACGTCATGATCCTGAAGAGCCGCCGCGCCGGCCGCCTGAAGGACAGCAACATCCGCCTGGAGGAGCTCTACAAAAAGATGGAGGTGCTCTACCGCGTCCTCACCAAGATGTACGAAAATAGCTCGATCCTGGCCGAAGACATCCAGGACCAGGTAGCCGTAAAGGAGCAGGAGCGCAAGGCCATCCACGCCAGCCACGGCGCGATGAAGTCGGCCATGAGCGTCATCCAGGGCGACCCCGACCAGCGGGCCATGTTCGATATGGCCATGGAGAACATCACCGAGGACGTCGCCAATAAGGTCGGCGAAATGGAACGCTTCATGGAAGTGTCGGCCAACTTCATGGACTCGGTCGACCTCCAGAACGGCGTCTTCGAGGAAGAGGGACTCAATATGCTGGAACAGTGGGAAAAAGAATCCAACAGCCTCCTGCTCGGCGAAGAAAAAAGCAACCTGCTCCTCCAGGCCAACAACGACAGCGACGTGCTGGACCTGGACGCCCCCATGCCGGAGCGGCAGCGGCAGACCGGAAGCAGCAACCAGTACGACTCCTTCTTCAACTAGCCAGCCCCCGTGTATGCGGCGGCTGCCTCCCATCAGCTACCTGATCGTAACCTATATGCTGCTGGCCTTCGGCTGGTGGGGGATCCTCTTGCTGCGTAAAAACGAAGAGGCGCACCTCGCGCGGGTCGATAAACTAGCCATCGAACTGGCCGTACAGCAGCGGATCGAACGGGCGAGCGACTTCCGCCGGACCGAAAACTACCAACGGCTCACCGAGCGCTTCGAGCGGCAGCAGCGTATGATCGTGGGGGAGGCCATCTTCCTGAGCCTCAGTCTGGCGCTGGGACTGTACTTATTGTACCGCAACCTGCGTAAGGAAATCAGCGCGGCCGAGCAGCAGCGCAACTTCCTGCTCAGCATCACCCACGAACTGAAGTCTCCCCTGGCCGGCATCCGCCTGATCCTGGAAACCTTCCAGAAACGACGGGAACTCAAACCCGAAATTCAGCAAAAACTCAGCACCAACGCCCTGGCCGAAACCGACCGGCTGACGGCCCTGGTCAATGACCTCCTCCTGAGCGCGAAGTTGGAAAACGTCTACCAGCTCAACCGGGAAACCGTCGACTTCGGTGCCCTCGTCCAGGAAGCCGCCGACCGCGTAGCCCTGAAGTACCGCGGCACGAAGATGAACGTGGACATCGAGCCCGACCTCCCGACAATCTCCGGCGATCGCCCGGGGCTGACCAGCGTGGTCGTCAACCTGCTCGAGAATGCGGCGAAGTACAGCCAGCCCGAACCGGTCATTCATACCGTCCTGCAACGGGGCGGCAGCAGCGAAATCGTCTGGACGGTCCGGGACAACGGCGTCGGCATCCCCGACCGCGAAAAGCGCCGGGTGTGGACCAAATTCTACCGCGTCGGTAACGAGGATACGCGCAGCACGAAGGGAACGGGGCTGGGGCTGTTCATCGTGCGCCAGATCATCCACAAACATGGGGGGCAGATCGAACTGACGGATAACGAGCCGCGGGGGAGTGTGTTTCGGGTGTACCTACCGGTTTGAGGCTAAGGGTCGCTGGCGGTCCTGAGGTTGAGGCACCGCGGGCACCCTGGTGCCTAACCCTTAGCCTCCGCCTGGAGCGCAGCGACCCTCCGCCTCTTACCTTTACCCCCATGAAAACTACCCCCCTCACCAAAACCCACCGCCGGCTCGGCGCCAAACTGGTCGACTTCGCCGGTTACGAGATGCCCCTCACCTACACCTCCCTGAAGGAAGAGCACCAAGCCGTGCGGAATGCCGCCGGAATGTTTGACGTTTCCCACATGGGCGAGTTCATCGTGCGGGGAGCAGGGGCCCGCGACCTGGTGCAGTACGTGACCAGCAACGACGTGGATAAGCTGAAGGAAGGACAGGCCCAGTATTCCTGCCTACCGCGGCCGGAGGGCGGCATCGTCGACGATCTACTGGTGTACCGCCTGCCCGCCAATCCGCGAATGGAGGGCGGGGACGCAGGTGCGGGCTATATGCTCGTGGTCAATGCCAGCAACATACAAAAAGACCGGGACTGGATCTCTTCCCACAACTCCTTCGGGGCGGAACTGCTCGACATTAGCGACCGGACGGCACTGCTGGCCGTACAGGGACCGAAGGCCACCGAGATCCTGCAACCCCTGACGGATACCGACCTGGCGGCCATTCCCTACTACCACTTCGAGCGGGGCCGGCTGGCGGGGGCGGACAACGTAATCCTTTCGGCCACCGGCTATACGGGTTCGGGGGGCTTCGAGCTCTACCTGTCCGCCGACGAGGCCGTCCGGGTCTGGGACGAAATCCTGCGGGTAGGCCGCCCCCACGGGCTCGTCCCCGCCGGCCTGGGGGCCCGCGATACCCTCCGCCTGGAAAAGGGCTACTGCCTCTACGGCAACGACATCGACGACACCACCTCCCCCCTGGAGGCCGGCCTCGGCTGGATCACCAAATTGAACACTGACGACTTCGTGGGCCGGGATTACCTGCTCGCCCAGAAAGAGGCCGGCATCCCCCGCCGCCTGGTGGCCTTTCGCGTCAACGACCGCCGCGCCCCCCGGAAGGGCTACCCCATCCAGGACGAAAACAGAACGGTAATCGGGGAAGTCACCAGCGGCACCCACGCCCCGAGCCTGGACTACCCCCTGGGGCTGGGGTACGTCAAAACGGGCTACCACACCACCGGCACCCCCCTGAAGATCGACGTGGGCCGCAAGACCATGGACGCCAAAGTGGTAAAGCTATGATCCTCTATAAGACCAACGGCAACTGGTTCGGCGACCTGGCCCACCTACGGCGCAGCTACACCATGGAGCGCATCATCCGGGCGGTGCTCGTGCTGGGGGTCTACGCCGCCGTGATCGAAGTGCTCATCGAAGTGCTGGACCTGCACGCTTACCTGGTCATGGACGCCACCGTTTTCAGTCTGCTGGGGGTGATCCTGTCGCTTTTTTTGGGCTTCCGCACCAACACCGCCTACGACCGCTGGTGGGAAGCCCGTAAACAGTGGGGCGCCCTGGTGAATAACTGCCGCAATATGGCCATCTACGTTGATAGCATGTGGCCGGAATCGGATACCCGGATCCGCCGGTTCATGGCCAAGCACATTGCCAATTTTTGCCTCGCGTTTTCCGAGCACCTGCGCTCCGGCGCCCGACTCGACAAACTGATCTTCCTGGCCCCCGAAGAGCGGGAGTACTACGCCAGCAAGGACCACGTGCCCAATTTTATCGCCCTGCGTATCTACCAGCGCATGGCCGCCGCCCACCGGGAGGGAATCATCAACGAGGGCGACTACATCAATATCAAGGCCCAGCACCAGAGCCTGCTCGACATCCTGGGGGCCTGCGAGCGGATCAAAAAAACCCCGATCCCCTTCAGCTACGCCGTCTACCTCAAGGTGTTCGTGACCGCCTACTGCCTCCTGCTCCCGCTGGGGCTGGCCGAACCCTTCGGCTGGATGTCCATCCCCCTGACCATGCTCATCGCTTTCGCCCTGATCGGCATCGAGCTGATGGGGGAAGAAATCGAAGACCCCTTCGGCCTGGATTGCAACGACCTGCCGACCACCGACATCGCCCACACCATCCGGCGCAACGTCTTCGAGCTACTGGAAGATCGTACGCCCACCCGGGAAGAAGACCGGGAACTGTACGAGAAGGTGTTTTAGGGGGTAGCGCACGGAGGGATGCCCGGAACGACACGGAGGGGATGAGCCCGCCGTTCGTCGATGGGCTGCTAGGTCTCCTCGAACGGATTTGCGGTTGAGGGGTAAGGACACGACTTTAGGTACATCAATGCGAACGGAGGGTAAAACCCACCCGCCACTGCAACCTAATTTCTTTATCACCAGTCCTTTACGTACTACCCATTATTCCCGCACCCATGTTACGCCACACGCTCTTTTCCCTCTTTATCGTACTGGCCGCCACCTGTGTGGGCGCCGACAAGCGGGGGGAAAGTCTCTTCGACCGCTGGGACCTGCAGGACCGGAAGAACATCGAGATCCACCTGAATTTCGATACCGTAGAAGCCCACCGGCTCACGGAAAGCGAGTTCCGCGGCAAGGTCGTCGATGGCAGCATGACCTACGAAATGGACGTCGCCGTCAGGGGCCGGTACCGCCGCCGCACCTGCGCCCTGCCGCCCCTCAAACTGCAGTTCGACAAAGACCTGCTGCGCCTGGCCGGGCTAAATACCCACAACGACTACAAGCTCGTCACCCACTGCACCGCAGACGAAGCGGGGCAGGAAGCCCTCCTCCGCGAGCAACTCGCCTACGAGCTCTACCGCACCCTGCGCCCCGAGGCCAGCTACCGCACCCAGCTGCTGACCGTCACCTACGTCGATACCGCCAACGATACCAGCTTCCGGAGCTACGCCATCCTGATCGAGGATACCGACGAACTGAAGGGGCGGCTGGCGGCCGACAACGTCTCCGAGCTCTACAACCTGCCCCTGGAGCACTACGCCAACGCCGAGGAGCTGACCCTCTTCCAGTACATGATCGGGAATGCCGACTACAGCACCCGTATGGTCCGCAACCTGAAACTGCTGCGGGACGCGACCGGAAAGGTGACGGCCATCCCCTACGATTTCGACTTCTGCGGACTGGTCGATGCCCCCTACGCCGTGACTACCCGCCCCGAACAGGAGACCGTCCGGGACCGGGTGCTCCTCTGGGAGTTCACCGACCGGCCCGACCTAAAGTCCGCCCGGAAGGCCTACCTGCCCTACCGCGACGCCTTTCTGGTACAAATCGAGGAGTTCGACCAGTTGAGTGACCGGAGTAGGCGGGAGATCAGCCGCTACGTGAAGGTCTTTTTCCGGCAGCTAAAGAGCGGGCAGATCAGTCTGTGAAGCTCTACCTTCGCCCGCATGAACGCCGCCCGCCTGCTTGCCTTCTACCTGCCAGTGGCGCTCATGCTCGTCAGCCTGGTGGCGGCCATCGGTATCGGCGGGCTTTTCTTTCTCAAGCGCAGCGGTGAGCGGCGGGCGAACGGGCTGTACGGGGGGCTGCTGCTGGCGGGGGGGCTGACGCAACTGCATTTCCTGCTGGCTTTTTCCGGGGCCTTCCGGGTGTACCCCTGGTTGGAATTTCTGCCGATCTACTTTACGTTGTGGTTGCCGGTACTGCTGTTTTTTCACGTCAAGATCAGCCTCTACCCCCACTACCGGCTGCGGGTTTCTGACCTGAAGCACTTCATTTTCCCCGTTGCCCAGTTGTTGTTTTTCGTGGGCGTATGGCTCTTTCCTTCGTTTCGCCGGCCGGACGGGCGCTACTTCTACAGCCCGTTCTACGGGGGGCTGGAGCAGGCGCTTTACCTGATCGTGTGGCCGGCCTACATCATCTTCGCCTACCAGTACCTGCGGCGCAAGCGGGCCCAGTTAGGGCGCCGGTCGTTACCCAGGCTACTGTGGTACCTGCGTAAACTCCTTAAGGGCAGCATGCTTTTCGTGGTGGCCTACGCGATCCTGGCGCTGAGCGATTTCATCACCTTTAACTATTTCCTCTTCGACCTGCGCCAGCGGGAGTGGTACGCCGGGGTGCAGTCACTGAGCTATACCGTGCTGTTGCTGTGGCTCACGGTCTACGGCTTCCAGGTATTGCTGTGGGGGCGGCGGCTGTTGCGCCTGGGATAGCCCGGGCTTCCTTATTTTCCGGGAAATTTACCCGTCATGCCGCTCGATCGCCGTCGTTTCGTCCAGTCATCGTTAGCTGCCGTATCCGCAAGTTTATTACCGGGCCGGACGCAGGCGCAGGGGCAGGGCGCGGACGCAGGTGCGGGGGGAACCGGGGACGCCAGTCTGCGGGTAGGTGTCATCGGAAGCGGGCTGCGGGGGCAGGGGCACATCCGCAACCTCCTCGGCCTGCCCGACGTGAGCGTAACGGCCATTGCCGACATCGACCCGGAGATGGTCCGGCGCAGCTACGCGGTATTCGACGAAGCGAAGGCACCGCGCCCCGATCTCTACGACCGGGGGCCGGAAGATTACCGGCGGTTGCTGGCCGAAGCGCCGGTGGATGCCGTCATCATCGCTACCCCCTGGCGGTGGCACACCGTGATGGCCGTAGCCGCCCTGCGCGCCGGGAAGTATACCGGAATGGAGGTGGGCGGGGCGTCCAGCCTGGAGGAATGCTGGGAACTGGTACGCGCCCACGAGGAGACGGGGCGGCACCTCTTCTTCCTGGAGAACGTCTGTTACCGCCGCGACGTGATGGCCGTACTGAATATGGTACGCCAGGGGGTGTTCGGCGAGCTCCTGCACCTGGAGGGGGGCTACCAGCACGATCTGCGGGCGGTGAAATTCAACGACGGCAAGAGTCCCTACGGCGGCGGGGTGCTTTTCGGCCCGGAGGCCTTCCACGAAGCCAGGTGGCGCACCCAGCATTCCCTGCACCGCAATGCCGATCTCTACCCCACCCACGGGCTGGGGCCGGCGGCAACCATGCTGAATATCAACCGCGGCAACCGCTTCGTGGGGCTGACGTCGATGTCAACCAAAGCCCGGGGATTGCGGCAGTACGTGACCGACCGGGCCGGGGCCGATCACCCCAACGCACAACTCGACTGGCAGCTCGGCGACGTGGTCACCACCATGCTGTCCACCCGGAACGGGGAAGTCGTCGTACTCCACCACGATACCAATCTGCCCCGGCCCTACAGCCTCGGCTTCCGGGTGCAGGGAACGCGCGGGCTCTGGATGGACGTGAACGACTCTATCCACATCGAAGGGGAATCCCCCGAGCATCAGTGGGAGGCCGCCGGCCCCTGGCTGGAACGCTACGACCACCCCTACTGGAAGACGGACGGAGAACTGGCCACGGGGGCGGGCCACGGGGGCATGGATTACTTCCTGGTCCGCGACTTCGTGCGGGTAGCCCGGGCGGGCACCGCGCCACCGATCGATGTGTACGACGCGGCTACCTGGCAGGCCGTAACGCCGCTATCGGAGCAGAGTATCGCGGCGGGGGGTAGCCTGCAGGCCTTCCCCGACTTCACCCGGGGCCGCTGGATCGACCGGGAAGCTGCCTTCGCTACCGTAGCAGGGTGACCGGACCCGTGCGGACGACCTGCTGCCCCTCGCAGGTGTACACGATGCGCCAGAGCAGCACGCTGGGCTGGACGGGCTCACCGCCGTAGGTTCCGTCCCACCGCCGGAACGGGTTGGAGGTCCGGTACACCCGGGCACCGTAGCGGTCGAATATTTCGAACACTTCCAGGTCGGATACGGCAAAGGGGTTGGCGATGCCGAAGGTCTCATTGGCTTCCGGTCCGATACCGTTCGGCGTGAAGGCTTTGGGGAGAAAGATCTGGGAGCAGTCGAGCGAGTCGGGATCGATTACCGTCAGGATCAGTTCGTCCTCCGCCACGCAGCCGCTCCGGCCGTCGGTCACCCGGAGGATATAGGTTTGGCGGCCGGCCGCGGAAGGGCGGATGGTGGGTTCGGCTTCGTCGGGCTCGGTGACGTCGGCGGCGGGGGCCCAGCGAATCCGGGGATTACAACTGATGTTCGTGTTCACGTCAATAGATTCCCCCAGGAAGATGGGAGTATCGGCCGTCAGGATTCGGTCGGGGGAGGCGTAGAGTTCCCGGACCTCATCGGGGGGGAGGGCGCGATTGTAGATGCGCAGCTCGTCGATCAGTCCCGCGAAGCTGCGGTCGAGGGGGTCGGGGCAGGTGGTGGCGCCGATCAGCAGGTCCCCGTCATTGTCTACGTTGACGGGGTTGGAGGTGGAGGTGCTGCCGACTTCCTCCCCGTTCACGTACAGCCGCACCCGGGTGTCTTCGCGAGTGACGGTGACCTGCTGCCAGCAGCTGCGGTTAGTGATCTGGTAGGTGAGGGTGGCCGCGACCAGGTCCTGGCGCAGGATGACCGCCAGGGCGCGCGTCCGGCCGGCGTAACGAATCTCGAAGTACTGGCCGCTCGTGCAATTCGTGTCGCGCTTGGCGAGCAGGATTTGGTTGTCGGTGCTTCCCGAGGGCTTGAAGTAGAGGCTCACCGTAAAGTCTTCGTCACGGAATACCCGGTTCACGTTTTCCGAGCCCCCACCGGGGATGCGGACGAAGTCGCCGGGGGAGGTGAGCAGCAGCCCTTCGCCGTCGATGGCGCAATCAAAGTCGACCACCCCCTCCGGCACGCCCAGGTTGTTAGGGTTACCGGCGGCGTCTCCCAGGTTGCTCTGAAAGGGGTAGAAGGCCTGGAGGCCGAGCTCGGTCTGGGCCGATAGGGTGGTCAGGGTCAGGAAGAAGAGCGGAATGACGGGGCGCATCGGCGGGCGGTACGGAATGACAACGGAGAACGAAGGTAAGTGGTATCGCGGCTACGGCCCGGGATGCAGCGAAATGACGGGTAGCGAACATATCGACCGAATTCAGGCTTTATAATTGTTTTTACCATCTTTAAAAAATACACGCCTTATGGGAATTTTAACCTGGATACTGCTCGGTCTCGTCGCCGGCGCACTTGCCAAATGGATCATGCCCGGGCCCGACCCGGGGGGCTGGATCGTCACCATTCTGATCGGCATCGTCGGGGCCGTCATCGGCGGCTTCATCGGCGGCGCGCTCGGTTTTGGCGGTGTCAGCGGCTTTAACATCGGCTCGATCCTCATCGCCGTTCTTGGAGCCCTGATTTTGCTTTTCGCCTACCGCAAATTAGCCTGAGATAGTACCCGGGCCCGGAATCCGCAGACCGGCCGGCTGAATCGATGATTTGCGCACCCGTATTGCCCACATTACCGACCCCCACCTGCTGGCCTCCGGAGAGAGGCTGATGGGGTTGGACGTGAACGCCCGTCTGGAAGACGTGCTGACTGCCGCCGAACGATTGCGGCCGGACGCCTACTTCCTGACGGGCGATCTTTGTGCCCACGACCCCGATCCCGCGGTCTACCGGCACCTGCGCCCGCGCCTCGACCGCCTCAGCGCCCCCTACTTTTTCGCCGCCGGCAACCACGACGACCGCGCCATGCTGCGCACCGCTTTCGACCTGCCGGGGGAGGGGGGGGAGAGTTTGCACCGTAGGATCGGGGTAGAGAAGCGCGATTTTCTGATACTGGACTCCGCCCCGGGGGAAGTGGACCGGCGACAGATGGATTGGCTCCGGCGGCAAATCAGCGAGGTCCCCACCGCCGATATCGTCATTCACCATCCGCCCACCCTACTCGGCGTGGCGTTCATGGACCGCAACTACCCCCTCCGGAACCGGAGGGAGCTACTGGGCGTACTGACCGCCGACGGCCGGCCCCGGCGGGTGTTTTGCGGCCACTACCACTCGGTCCGCACGGTCGGCCACCGGAACCTGCACATTCACTTATGCCCACCGACGTCCTTTTTCATCGACCCGGAGGTGGAAGATGAGTTCAGTATGATCGAGCGGCCCGCGGGCTTCCAGATGCTGGAGTGGACCGAGTCGGGCGATTTTCGCTTGGTGGTGAAGGAAACTTCCGGATGAGCCGGCGCATTACAAAATAGCGCCCCGGCTTGTGGAATTACGCAGCCGTGTAGTATATTTGCGGCCGCTAACGACATCGAGACCCATGGTGTAATTGGCAACACAACAGATTTTGGTTCTGTCGTTCAAGGTTCGAGTCCTTGTGGGTCTACTAGAAAAAAAGCCAGCTCTTCCGTCGGGAGGGGCTGGCTTTTTTCGTTGGTCGGAAGTTTTTATATCTTGGCCCGTCTTGTCCCATAAAAAGATGGTTGCCGCTTACGGGTGGCGGCCGAATTTTCGTGGGCGATCCTTACGATCTACAACGTTCGCTTTACCAACTCCTATTGTACAATCACGACTTTTATGAAGCAATTTCTACTCCTATTCTGCCTGTTCGCACTGGCAGCCACCGGCTACGCGCAGGACGTGTACGTCGATGCCGATGCCTCCGACGGAGGTGACGGCACCACCTGGGCCACGGCCTACAATGACCTGAGTGTCGCCCTCAACACCGCCACCCCCGGCAGCAACGTCTGGGTAGCCGAGGGTACTTACGTGACGCCCGATTCCTCTTCCTTCGTCATCGACGAGGAGCTTTCCCTCTACGGCGGCTTTGCCGGTACCGAGACGATGGTCAGCGAGGCCGATCCCGAAAACAACCCGACCATCCTGAGCGGTGACGTGATGGGTAACGACCCCGCGGACATGAGCTACGACAGTACGCTGATGGATGAGAACAACCGGGTGCTATTGGTCACCGATACCACTGCGGCGGGCAATACCTACACGGTCACGATTGACGGATTCACGATTACCAATGGCGTGATCGCGACGGATGCACCTTCCTTCAGCACCGCTTTTTTCGGTGGTGGTATGCTAGCTACCGCGACGGTGAATGTTTCCCGGGTCCGCTTCACGCGCAACCGGGCCTCCTACGGATCGGCGACCGGCCTGGTATTCGGTAGTGCCAGCGGTTCCACCTTCACCGACATCGTTTCCGAAGGCAACTACGACGGGGGTAGCTCCATGCACTACAGCAACTCGGTGGACACGATTTCGTATGTAAATAGCCGGTTTACCGGTGTCGATACGGATACGATCACTTCGGGAATGATACGGCCCGTTTTCGTCAACGGTTTTACAGTCGACAATTGTACGTTCGAAGACGTGACGGCGGCTACAGGCCGTGGAGCCGGTATCTACGCTACCAACATTTTGGGGGGGCGGATCATGAACTCAACCTTTACAAATCTTCATTCTGATGCCGGGGGGGCATTGTATCTCCGGAACAATGATTTGTACGAAGGGGATCGGGAAGTCGATGCTAATGAGATGATCATTGATAACTGTACGTTCAGTGAAATCCAGAGCCAGCGTTGGGGTGGTACCATTGCTTTTTACAACATAAGCCACAGCGTGCTTAATTCGACCTTCGATGGGGGCATTGGTAACCAAAGCGGTGGTCTTGGAGGCTGTGTATACGCGGCAAATTTAGATACCCTGACCTATGCCTATCGGATCGATAGTACCGAGTTTATCAATAATCTCTCTATTACCAACAATGGTGGGGCGGTCTACTATTTCTCCGATAACATCAGTATCGATATTGCAAACTCGACTTTCACGGGTAACAGCGGTGGGTTCGGAGGTGCTATGCTAATTAGTGGTTCGGTCGGTGACGATAGTACGATGACAACGGTAAACAATTGTACGTTTACAGATAATCAATCTTTAGCCACGGGTGGTGCAATCTACATTCAGGATGAAGCATTTACCATTTCTGACACTGAATTCACTGGGAACTTAGGTAGTGCCGGAACGATAGGCATGTTTGGAGCTGTCGAGACTCACAGAATCAGTAACTGCAACTTCCTAAACAACGGCTCCTCCGATAATGCCTACAATCTTGGTTCGGGGATCTTTACCAGACTGAACGGAGGAGAGGAAAGGTCGGATAGTTTATTCATCGACAACTGCACTTTCACGGGTAATCTGTCGACGCGTGACCCCGGGTTCGTTAGTGGTGGTACTATCTACGTACGGAGAGGTAACCGTGGCAGCGCCGGGATGCCATTCGTAGGAATTACTAACAGTTCCTTTACCAATAACTCTGCGTTGGAAGACGCACAAGGCGGAGCTATTTACGCCCAGGACGGCTCGATGGTATCGATTATGGATTCAGAGTTCCTAAATAATAACGCCGGTGGAGGAGGTGGCGCATTCTTTGCCCGCCAGTTTACCGAGACCATTGAGGTAATCGATACGATTGAAAATGACACCATGGAGATGGTGGTACCGTACGCTAATAATATTCCGACCTACGATATACACCGTAGTTTGTTCATTGCGAACATAGCAGGTAGTCAGGGCGGGGTTGCCGATCTTCAGTCCGGCCAGATGAATATGACGAACTCTATAGCCGTCAATAATGCCGTCACCCAAGGAGCAGGAAGTGGCGGAGCCGTGATCATTAATGGCACCAATGGTTATGCTTTCCAATCGGAAAACATCTTCGTAAACAATACCTTCTACGGTAATACGGACGGTGGCCGTGCCGGTACCGATTCGCTACTTGGGGCATCTGGAAACGCCATTGCCCTCTACCAGGAAATTGGTATGGATAGCGCGGCCAATAATTCGGTTACTCTAACCATTCAGAATAATGCGTTCTTCCAGACTGATGCGGCTGAAGAGGCCTTAGGAATTGAGCAAACGGGTATGGACGGAACGATTATCGTGAACTCACTTGGTGGCAACTACTTTAATAGCAGCGCACAACCCGGTTTCGTGATCAATGATCTGGATGGATCGGAGAATATTACAAATCTGGATATTGTTGACGATGAGATATTCCTCGATCCCTTCCTGGACGATCCACTGAGTGACTTCCCGAATCTCGACCTCATCCGCGGCGACGGCAACCCCCTCATCGATGGCGGTACCACCGGCCCCCTGGTTCCCGAAGTCGACTACTTCGGCGAGGAGCGCGACTCGATCCCCGACATCGGCGCCATTGAATACGACGGCGTACGGGTAGACGTAGCCGAGCCGATTGCCGAGAGTGGGCTGGACATGGAGTTCTTCCCCAACCCCACCGTCGACGTGGTCAACATCGTCAATCACGACGCCAGCATCACCGAATTTACGGTGCTGGTCTCCGATGCCCAGGGCCGGTTCCTCACCGCCCGTACCTTCGGCGCCGGTAAGAACGTACTCGACATCGCCCGGCTTCCGATGGGTAGCTACAACCTGTCCTTACTCATCAACGGTAAGGTGTACAGCCAGCAGATCGTGAAGCGGTAAGCCCACCGCCATCGTTTGCTCGGTCGAAGGCCGGATCGCCACCAAGCGGTCCGGCCTTTGCCGTTTTACGACGGCTGACGAACCTTGCTGGCACCTGCGCGCCGCCGCCCCCCTAAACATGATGTCCGACAAAACCGTATCTTTGGGGTATGCAAAGGATTTTTCCGCACGTCCGCCTACTCAGGCGAAGGATATAATTCACTTCCCGCTCCGGCCCGGAAGTACGCCACTCCGTAGTGGCTTCCCCCCGCGAAATCTTTTCCCCTTCCCCTTTCGTCCCCCCCCCCGACGGTCCTCCCTTTTCTCCTATGCACATCGATATTCTGGTAGCCCAGCCCCGGCACGCGGCCTATGCCCAAACCATTTGTGACCTGATCGAAGAGAGCGCGAAGGCCCGGGGCACCGGCATCGCTAAACGAAAGCCCGAGTACATTGAGGAAAAGATCCGAACGGGTAAGGCCGTCATCGCCCTGGCCGGGGAGACCGTAGCCGGCTTCAGCTACATCGAGACCTGGGAGCACGGGAAGTACGTCGCCAATTCCGGCCTCATCGTCAACCCCGACTACCGCCGCCACGGGCTGGCCCGCCGCATCAAGGCCGCAGTCTTCGGGCTGTCCCGCGAAAAGTACCCCGAGGCCCGAATTTTCGGCATCACCACCAGCCTGCCGGTCATGAAGATCAATAGCGACCTGGGCTACCGCCCCGTCACCTTCTCCGAACTCACTCAGGACGATGCCTTCTGGGCCGGCTGCAAAACCTGCCCGAATTACGACATCCTAGAGCGCAACGACCGCCGGATGTGCCTCTGCACCGCCATGCTGGCCCCCAGCGCGGAGGAGAGCCGAAAGATAAGCGTAGACCTGTCGGACATGATTGTCGAAGGTTGAGCTTAGGATTTACGATTTACCATTTACGATTTATGATTTGGAATTTACCCGCATTCCCGCCCGACGAAGAGCGCAGCGAAGAGCAGAGCCGCAAATTGCAAATCGTAGATGGTACATCGTAAATCGTATATCCCCCCCGGCTCCACCCCCCGCTCGTTCAGACGAGCCTTCCTGAGCGGGTACGTACCGACGCGGGAAGGCGAAGCCGACCAAGCTGAGCCGCAAATTGCAAATCGTAGATGGTACATCGTAAATCGTATATCCCCCCCCCGGCTCCACCCCCCGCTCGTTCAGACGAGCCTTCCGGGGGCCGGTACGTGCCGACGCGGGAAGGCGAAGCCGACCAAGCTGAGCCGCAAATCAGAAA
>CAZQNE010000007.1:61278-81707 GCA_964594535.1 uncultured Lewinella sp. | reverse complement strand
GGTACGTGCCGACGCGGGAAGGCGAAGCCGACCAAGCTGAGCCGCAAATCAGAAATCATAAATGGTAAATCAGAAATCGTAAATGAAACTAGTACTAGCCTATTCCGGTGGCCTCGACACCAGCTACTGCGTAAAGTACCTCAGCGAGCAGGGGCACGAGGTGCACTGCCTGACCGTCGATACGGGCGGCTTTTCGGCGGAAGAACTCACCGAGATGGAGCAGCGGGCCCACCGACTCGGTGCGGCCAGCTACCAAGTCATCGACGTCACCGATGCCTACTACCGCGAATGCCTCCGCTATTTGGTGTACGGCAACTGCCTGCGCTACCAGACCTACCCGATGTCGGTGAGCGCCGAGCGGATGTTTCAGGCCCTGACGACGGCCCGCTACGCCGTGGAGATGGACGCCGAAGGGGTGGCCCATGGCAGTACCGGAGCGGGCAACGATCAGGTGCGCTTCGACCTGGCCTTCGCCCTGAGCGGGAAGGAACTGGAGATCATCACCCCCATCCGCGACCAGCAGCTTTCGCGGCAGGAGGAAGTCGACTACCTGAAACGGCACGGCATCGACTGGCCCGAAAAGAAGGGGACGTACAGCATCAACGCCGGCCTGTGGGGTACCTCCGTGGGTGGGGCCGAAACGCTGACCAGCGACCAGCCCCTGCCCGATGACGCCTGGCCGGTACCCGTCACGGAAACGGAGGCGCGTAAGCTAGATATCCACTTTCGGGAGGGACAAATCACGGGCTTCGACGACCGGGAATTCGTGGGGCAGGTAGCCGCCATCCGGGCGCTGGAGGAACTGGCGGCACCCTTTGGCGTCGGTCGCGACATTCACGTCGGCGACACCATCATCGGCATCAAGGGCCGAGTGGGCTTTGCCGCCGCGGCCGCCGTGCTCATCATCAAGGCCCACCATTTGCTGGAAAAGCACACCCTCGGCAAGTGGCAGTTGTTCTGGAAGGAGCAACTCGCTAATTGGTACGGCATGATGCTACACGAGGGGCAGTTCCTCGACCCGGTCATGCGCGACGTAGAGGCCTTTCTGGAAAGCTCCCAGGGTACGGTCACGGGCACGGTGCACCTCACCCTTCACCCCCACCGCTTCACCCTCGATGGCATCACTTCGGAATACGATCTGCTCGGCGCCGGCTTCGGCAGCTACGGGGAAATGAACCGCGGCTGGAGTGGCGACGACGTACGGGGGTTCACGAAGATCATGAGCGTACCGGGGCGCATTCGCAATGCGGTAGGACGGGGTAAGGGGGAAAAGGGGTCAGGGGGTAACGGTACGGCGTCATGAAGCGACTCGGCATCATCGGTGGGGGTGGCTATACGGCGGGGGAGTTGCTACGCATCCTGGTTCATCACCCGGAGGTGGAAATTACCTTCGTGGAGAGTGGCAGCCAGGCCGGCAAGCGGGTTGCGGAAGTGCACGACGACCTGGTGGGGGAAACGGAGTTGGTTTTTTGCGCGGACGCAGGTGCAAAGTTGCTGGGAGAAGTCGATGCCGTCTTCCTCTGTATGGGGCACGGTAAATCCCGCGGCTGGATACAGGCTTTGCGCCCCGGGCCCGGGACGCTGATCGTAGACTTGAGCACCGATTTTCGCCTGGACGGAGCGTGGACCTACGGCTTACCCGAGATCAACCGGGAGGCCATCCGCAACAGCCGGAGGATAGCGAACCCCGGTTGCTTCGCCACGGCTATCCAATTGGCCCTGTTGCCCCTCGCGGCGGCCGGACTAGCCGAAGGGGAGGTTCACGTCACGGGGATCACCGGAAGCACGGGGGCCGGCCAGAGCCCCTCGCCGACCACTCACTTCAGTTGGCGCAACGCGAACGTCAGCGTGTACAAGCCCTTCACCCATCAGCACCTGGCGGAGATCGGGCGCAGTGCAGCCCAGGCCGGTCGGGTAGCGACGGATAGGATTCACTTCCTGCCCGTGCGCGGCCCCTTCGCCCGCGGCATCTTCGTCACCTGCTACCTGGATACCGACCGACCGCGGGAGGAACTCCGGCAGCTCTTCACCGACTTTTACGCGGGGGCGGCCTTTACTCACCTGACGGATGACCCCCTCCACCTCAAGCAGGTCGTGAACACCAACAAAGGTCTGCTGCACGTAGAAACGCACGGCGGTAAGGTCCTGGTCACCACCATCATCGATAATCTCCTGAAGGGGGCCAGCGGGCAAGCGGTACAGAATATGAACCTGGCCCTGGGCCTCCCGGAACGGGCGGGGCTGGAACTCAAAGCTAGCCTGTTTTGACCGGGAAATTTTTATTTGGTTGTGGGCATAATCTCCGCGGAGGGCTGCGCCGGGCTAGCGCCACGGCTTCACCCCCCGCTCGTTCGGACGACCCCTCCGGGGCCGGTAGGATGCCAGGGCACTCGCTCCGCCGAACTCTGCGGGCTCTCCCCCCCGCCGACGAGCATAGCCGCAAATTTTCAGTTCTAATTTTCAACTCTCGACTCCCATGCGCCTCTTTGACGTCTATTCCCTCTTCCCCATCGAGCCCGTGCGCGGCGAGGGGAGCTACGTATTTACCGAAGACGGCAGCCGGTACCTGGATTTTTACGGGGGGCACGCCGTCATCAGCGTCGGCCACGCCCACCCGCATTACGTGGGTAAGATATCCGACCAGCTATCCCGGCTCGGGTTCTATAGCAACAGCGTGGAGAACGGCCTGCAGGAGGAGCTAGCCCGCAAGCTGGGCAGGCTTTCCGGACTGGAAGATTACCAGCTCTTCCTGGTCAGCAGCGGAGCGGAGGCCAATGAGAACGCCCTGAAGCTGGCCAGTTTCCGCACCGGCCGCAGTCGCGTCGTCGCCTTCCGGGGGGCTTTTCACGGGCGGACCTCCGCGGCGGTCAACGCGACCGACAACGAAAAGATCAAGGCACCCATCAATCGCAACTTCCCGGTCACCTTCCTCGAGCTGAACGACCTGCCCACCCTGGAATCCGAACTGCAGCGGGGGGACGTAGCCGCCGTCATCATCGAGGGTATCCAGGGGGTGGGGGGCATCCACGTTCCGGACGCGCACTACCTCGAAGCCCTACCCGATCTCTGCCTCGCCAACGGAGCGTTGCTCATTCTGGATGAGGTGCAGTCCGGCTACGGCCGCAGCGGGAAATTCTTCGCCTTTCAGCACAGCCGGGTGCGGCCCGACATCGTGACCATGGCCAAGGGCATGGGCAATGGGTTCCCCATCGGCGGCGTCCTCATCGCGCCGGAGATCGAAGCGGAAAAGGGCATGCTCGGTACCACCTTCGGGGGCAGTCACCTGGCGTGCGCCGCCGGTATCGCGGTACTCGACATTCTGGAGCGGGACGATCTCGTGGCGCATGCCGCCCGGCAGGGAGACTACCTGAAACGACAGCTAACCGCCAGCGGCCTGTTCCGGGAGGTACGCGGGCACGGACTGATGATCGGCCTCCAACTGGACGAGCCCGTTGCCCCCCTCCGCCAGCGACTGCTCTTCGAGCACCAGCTGTTCACCGGATCGGCGAAGGACCCCAATACCATCCGCTTATTGCCGCCGCTGAACGTGACGCGGGAGCAGTGTGATGTAGTGTTAACCGCTTTTCACAACGCCCTGATTCACACTTAGGCATGCACCACTTCCTCGCCGCCCCCGACCCCGCCACGATTCGCCACCTCATCGCGCGGGCCGCCGCCCACAAGTCCGACCCCTTCCCCACTACGGCCCCGGGCCGTCGGAAGACCCTGATCAATCTGTTCTTTAATCCCAGCCTACGCACCCGACTGAGCACGGAGAAGGCGGGCCACCAGCTGGGCTTTCACGTCATCACGATGGATATGGCGGGGGGCTGGAAGCTGGAATTTACCGACGGGGCCGTGATGAAGCTGGACCGGGCCGAACACGTGCGGGAGGCCGCCGGGGTGCTGAGCCAGTACTGCGACGTGCTGGCCGTCCGCTCCTTTCCGGGGCTCACCGACCGGGAGGCCGATTACCGGGACGAAATTATCCACGCCTTCGCCCGCCATGCTTCCGTTCCGGTAATAAGTCTGGAATCCGCTATCCGACATCCCCTGCAGAGTCTGGCGGATTGCCTCACGATTTCCGAATATTCTTCGCACCCGCGCGCCGCCGCCCCCCATCGGCGACCGAAAGTCGTACTCACCTGGGCCCCTCACCCCCGGAAACTGCCGCAGGCCGTAGCCAATAGTTTTGCCGAGTGGATGCGGGGCTGGGGGGAGGTCGATTTGGTCATTACCAACCCCCCCGGTTTTGATCTGGCGCCGGAGTTTCGGGCGGGGACGCAGGTGCAGTCAAACCAGGAACAGGCCCTGGAAAACGCCGACTTCGTATACGCCAAAAACTGGAGCAGCTACGAGAACTACGGAGCTACGGCCGATCACCGCGACTGGCAGATCACGGAACGGAAAATGGCGCTTACCAACCGGGCCTACTTCATGCACTGCCTGCCGGTGCGGCGCAACGTCGTGGTAAGCGACGGGGTGCTCGACGGCGATCGCTCCCTCGTACTCCAGCAGGCCAATAATCGAACCTGGGCGGCCCAGGCGGTGCTGGAGTACGTAATCGGGCACTGAGGGGAGCAGAGCCGGAAAGCGTACATTGTACATTTTAGTGCCTAACCTGAACTACCTATGGCCCGCCAATTACTGGAGACCGAGCAGAAAGCCCTCGAAATTAACCTGGACCCCCGCATTTACGGCACCTTCGCCGAGATCGGAGCCGGGCAGGAGGTAGCGCGCCACTTTTTCCAGGTGGGGGCCGCGGCCGGTACCATCGCCAAGACGATGAGCGCCTACGATAAGGTGTATTCCGACCAGATCTACGGGATCGAGCCCAGCGGGCGCTACGTGTGTGAGAGCCGTATCCATAAGATGATGGACCACGAGTACGACCTAATGGTCAACCGGCTGCGCCACGACCGGCCGGACACCAACTTTTTCGTCTTCGCGGATACGGTAGCCGCCATCAACTATACCCGTACCATCCGGGGCAACGGCTGGCTGGGGCTGCGCTTCGAGCTGAGCCCGGACGGCGGCCCGAACGACCTGATCCTGCACGCCCGGATGCTGGATAACGACAACCAGCTCCAGCAGCAGGCCATCGGCATCCTGGGGGTGAATATGATCTACGCCGCCTACCACCTGAACGAAAACCCGGAGGAGTTGGTAGAGAGCCTACTGGACGGACTGAAGGGCCGCATCGCGATCGATATGATCGTGCTGAACGGGCCGAACTTCACGACGGACAACCGGCTGCTCAGCCTCTGGCTGGTCAAGCACGGACTTACCGACATCACCATGTTCGACCCCCGCGGGCGCAGCATCCACCCCAGCGAGTTTTTGTACCGGAAGTCGGTGCTGGTAGTACGGGGGAGTTTCCGGCCGACTACCCTGGTCAATGCCGATATGCTGGAGACGGGCTACCGGCAGTTCCGCGCGGAGGAGCACATCGACCCCAGTAAAAGCTTCCTGCTCACCGAACTTACGCTGGATAACCTGCAGGCGAGCTCCGAACTCAACGAGCGGGATTTCCTGCACCGGGCCACCCTGCTGAACGCGATGGGGCAGACGGTCATCATCAGCAACTACCACCGCTACGGCGACCTCATCGAATACCTGTCGCTGTATAAAGTATCGCCACTGGGCATCGTCGTGGGGGTGAACGAGCTTCTGCAACTGATCAGCGAAAAGTACCAGGCCAACCAGGACGGGCGGTTGCTGGCCGCTTTCGGGGAGATCTTCACCCGAAACGTCAAACTGTACGTTTACCCCGCCCAGCAGGAGGGGAGCGCCGACCTGATGACAGCCGAGAACGTGCCGATCCCCGAGGGGGTTAAGTTTCTGTACCGCCACCTGCTCGATAGCGGGCAGATCGTGGACCTTACCGATTACAAGGCCGAACACCTGCACATCTATTCCCGCGAGGTGCTGGCCATGATCCGCGCCGGGGAGGACGGTTGGGAGAAGATGGTGCCCGAACGGGTGGCGAAACTCGTCAAGTCGGACTGCCTCTTCGGCTACCCGGCCGAGAAACTGGAATTCGAGTACTGACCCGGAGTCGCCCAACTAAAATCCGGCATCACGTGTAATTAAGGGTACGATCCTAACTCGTCAACCAAAACAAACCGTATGTATCCCGCCGAGCTTACCGCCCCGATGGCCAAAGACCTTACCGAATTCGGCTTCGAAGCCCTGACCACCCCCGAAGCCGTCGACGAGGCGCTGGGGAACCAAGCGGGTACCGCCCTCGTGGTGGTGAATTCCGTCTGCGGCTGCGCCGCCGCCATGGCCCGCCCCGGCGCCAAACTGGCCGTGCGCAACGAGAATAAGCCCGACAAGCTCTACACCGTATTCGCCGGCGTAGACAAGGCCGCTACGGCCCAGGCCCGTGAGCACATGCTGCCCTACCCCCCGAGCAGCCCGAGCATCGCGCTCTTCAAAGACGGGAAGCTGGTCCACTTCCTGGAGCGCCACCACATTGAGGGGCGCCCGGCCGAGATCATCGCGCAGAACCTGACGATGGCGTTCAATAAGTACTGTAGCGAGCAACCCGCTTAGCGCGGATTCCTCCCCCCGTTAAAATCATTAACGCCCGGTGAATACACATTCACCGGGCGTTTTGGTTACTGAGGTGTTGTGCCATCGGGCCAATCCCTGAGTTATGTCGTACTTTGTTTTTTCACTGTTGCTCTGCCTTGCCAGCCCTTCCGCGCGGATCGTGAACGTGGAGGTGACCGCGCCGACCACGGGCGGACGGATCTACGTGGCCGCCTACGCCAGCCAGGATGAGTTCTCGAACGATAAGTACGTAGCCAACGCCAGTGAGCCACTGGGAGAACGGTTAAGACGTGCCGAAGTGGACCTGCCCGTACCGGCCGCGGGGGAATACGTCTTCGCCGCCTTTCAGGATCTGAACGGGAACGGGGAGCTGGACCTGAACCTCTTTGGCGTACCCACCGAGCCCTACGGCTTCGGGAAACTGCCACCGAGTAAGTGGCGCGCCCCCAATTTCGGAGAGGTGGCGACCCGGATCGAGGGGGAGCAGCGGATTCGCATCGAGGTGAGGCGGTGGAGTGAGTACTAAGAATTGATAAATTACCTTACGTGCATTAAATGCAATGATAGAGAGACGGTTAGGCACATGAGGAGTATGGGAAGATATAATATAGGCCCCTAGACATAGAATGGTGTAGAATCGAAAATTGCACTGTTTGAGCCGTAGGCGAGTTTACCTTCGGTGATCGTCGCAAAGCTCCTCAGAGTTGCAATTTTCTTGATTTTTGCTACTTCACCCAGAGGGCCCCTCCCCCTGGCTTCGTCTTTCATCAAGGAAAAGTGGAAAATCACGTCGGCTGCGTAAGACTATTTGATAATCTTACCGACCAGTCGTTGCAGCTCCGGTACGTTCTCGGTCTCGAACCAGGGGTTGCGGCGTAGGTAGATGCCATTGCGCGGGCTGGGGTGGGGGATGGGAAAGAATTCCGGTAGGTAGTCCGTGTAGTGGCGAACCGTCTCGGTAAGGTTCTTCCGCCGCCGCTTACCGAGGTAATGGGCCTGGGAATAAGCACCGATCAGAATCTTCAACCGCAGGTTCGGCAGCATCCGCAGCAGGGTATCCTGCCAGAGGGGGGCGCATTCCGGTCGGGGGGGCAGGTCACCGCCCTTTCCCTTACCGGGGTAGCAGAAACCGATCGGAAGAACCGCAAAAGTGGAGGTGTGAAAAAATGTATCGTCGGTAACGCCGAGCCACTGCCGCAGACGGCGGCCGCTGGGATCGTCCCAGGCGATACTACTCCGGTGCGCCAACCGGCCGGGTGCCTGGCTGATCAGGGCGATACGGGCTTGCGGGTGGATACGGAAGATGGGGTTCGGACCGAGGGGCAGGTGGGCGGCACAAACCGTACAGTCGCGGGCCCGCCGCAGGACCGGGTGGGGGTAATCGGGAGTAAAGCCCTTCGCCATGCCTAAAACGTTCGGGCGTAGGTGATGAGCAGTTGCTGGGTGATGCTGACGCGCTTTCCGAGCCCCGCGATACCGTTGGGTTCGTCGTTATCGGTGATCTGCACCAGGATGTCGTCGTCGTAGAACAGATTGAGGAGAAAGGTGAGTTGCAGATTCTCGGTCAGGGCGAAAGCCAGACTGTTTTGCCAGTCGACGTCTACGTTCTGCGGGTTGCGCAGGTAATTGGTGTACAGCCCGAGGTTGGAGGTGAAGGTGGCCCGATCGTCGGAAAGGAAGGCCTGTTTGTACTGGATCTGCGCCAGCGCGCCGAACTGCGCGTCCACCTGCTGAAACTCGGGGTAGATGCCGCGCTCGTTCGGTTCGCCGCTCACCGGATTGCCCTGAATGCCCCGGCTGGCGATGCTGTCGTTGGCGACGATGACGAATTTGGAGGCCAGGGGGGAAAAGAAGAGCGAAAGCGCCGGACTGGGCTGGTAGTCAATACCAATCGATAGGGTGGCGGTGGCGGGGGCCAAAAACTTCGAAAGCGGGGTACGGCCGGTATCCAGGAAGTCGGTAATGAAGTTGCCGGCAAAGCGATCCGGAAACTGGTAGGTGGGGGTGAGCTGACTTACGAAAGTGGCGTTGACGGAGTAGTACAACTCACCCTCCGGTTTGATCTGGTACCCGTACTTGCTGGTAAAGCGGAACTCGTCCACCGTTTTCTGGAAGGGGATACGGTCGTCGGACCCCTGGACGATGACACCCGACCCGAGGCGCTGAAGCCCGAACTGCCAGAGGAAGGTGTTGTCCCAGGCCTGGCGCCCCATTTTGTGGTTGGCGAACCCATTGAAGGCACCACCGAAGCCCAGCCGGTTCTGCCCCGCCCCCTGTTTGGGGTTGATCTGGAGCAATTGGGTGAAGTCCAGGCCGATACCGGCCCCCAACCGCCAACCATCGGGAATTTCCTCTTTTGGCTTTTTGGCTTTGTCCTGGGCATCCAGGCTCGGAACGATAGCGACGGATAAACAGAGTAGAAGAAATAATCGCGGCATAGGTCGGGGTGTAAAGTCTAGTTGTCCGGGTGCGGCGGCGACAGGGCGGGCCCTCCGTCGCGGCGGCTGTGCACCTCGAAGCTCTGGGTGCTCAGTTTGCTGAAGGGAACGGTGATCTCGGAATCTTCGGAGCGGAGGGTGATACTCACATTATCCAACTGGATAACCTCCCCCCGGCGGCCGTCGATGGTCACTTCGTCGCCCAGTTGAATGCGGTTGCGGTTGTAGAAGGAAGACAGAATGTTACCCATGATGCGCCGGGAAGCCAGTCCGTACCCGATCGCGAATGCACCCGCGACCCCGCCCAGAATAATGCTGATGTTGGTTTCCATGAACTGCGTCTGCAGTTGCGCCTGGCTCAGTGCGATCAGAATGATATTGAGTAAAATAAAATAGAACACTACGTTGGCGATCAGATTCCCCGAAGCAATGCCCAGGGACCGGCAGGCGGAGCGGACCACCCCCTTGATCGCATCGGCCAGGAAGATGCCCCCGATTAGGACGATGAAGGCCACGATAGCATTCGGAAGGTACGCCACCAGGTCGGCCATCATCCGGGAGAGCATATCCATCCCGAGAGCCTCTACCGCCGCCATGGCGGTCACGATGACGACGAAGTAGTACACGATCGCGGCCACGATGCGGCTGGGCAGGATGTCAATCCTCAGATTGCGGAAGAGGTCAATGGTGAGCAGTCGCTCGGTAAGGCGGTCCAGCCCGGTCGCGGCGATCAGCCGGCGGATCAACTGGTACAGGCCGCGGGCAACGATATAGCCGACCAACAGGATCAGGGCGGCCTTCAGCAGGGCCGGGATGATGCTCAGTACTTGGTACACCTGAGTGAACAGAATATCGTAAACGGACTCCATAGGCAGTCTAGCTGGCGGGCGGTGCGCTGGTGGGTTCGGCCCTTTCCATCGGGACCTCCCCACCGCCCAGTACGCTGAGGGTGTCGGCCATGACCGGCCCGAATAGTTCGAGAACGGCACCCACGAATTCGGCGGCCCGCAGTTCCCGTTCCACCCGCTGGCGAACGGCTACGCGGCGCGGCTCGTCGAAGGACGCAATGTCCTGTTCCCGTAGGGCCAGAAAGCTGTTCATTGGATGGAGGATGTGGCCGCGAACCGGCTTTCGTGAATGCGTTTGGCCTTTTCCTTGACGCGTTTGAGTTGCATTTTTACGGCGGACTCGGATTTGCCGAGCAGGGAAGCAATGGTTTTTATTTTGATGCCCTCCTTATATTTCATGAGCAGAAGGGTACGATCCCCTTCCGAAAGTTGGGCGAGTACGTACCGCAGTTCGTTCAGGTGCAGGCTGGTGAGGGCCTCGTCGTCCACCTCCTCGACCCGGTCGGGGGGATCGTCCAGTTCGGCGGCGAAGAGCTCCCGGGCTTTTTTCCCCCGGCGAATCCTGTCGATGCAGTGATTGTAGGTGATGGAATACACCCAGGTGGAAAACTTGGCCTGCCCCTCGAATTTACCCAGATTGAGAAACACCCGGGTAAAGATTTCCTGGGTGGCATCTTCCGCCTCACTCTCCTTATGCAGCATGGTGATGGCCTTGGAGTAGATCCGTCCCGCATAGCGGTCGTAGAGCAGTTGGAAGCAGCTAGCGTGACGCTGCTGGCGGTAAGCCAGGACGATGTCCATATCCTCCATCGAGGAATCGCAACCTTGCCGGGGCGCCCCGCTCGTCATCTTCGTATTCGTGTGGGGTAACCCATCGGCGCCCGATCGTTAGGTAGGACGGCAAGATACGGTTCCGGTCACAACCGATGAATCACCCGCCCTCGAAGGTTCGCCCGGCCTCGCTCACCGCGGCCACGTGGAAAAAGCCCAGTACCGCCTCTTCGGTATCGACATTAAAGACATTACCCGGTGCATTGGCCAGGGGAACGGCAAAGATGCCCCCGTTCTGGACCTGCTCCTGGGCAACGGTCAGAAACAGAAATGCTTCGTCGGTCAGCGACCAGAGTTCTACCGCTACCCGATCGCCGGGGTTGAGGGCCTGGGGGGCGCCATCGTCGTCGAGGCGGTTGATGCTGAACCGGATGGGGAAGATAAAGGTGGTGCCGTCGGCGTCGGCCCCCGGGGAGAAAGTGGCGTCGTAGGCCAGGGCGAACTCGAAGGGGCGGATCAGCAGGGTATCGTTATGGTAGCTACGGATGAAGTAGGCATCCCCCCGCCCCGGTAGGTCACGGGCGTACAGCTGAGCGTAGAAGCCCTCATCCACTCCCAGTTGCTCCTCTTCGAAGTAGAAACTGATGCTGTCGATTTCGGGCACCCGCTGCATAGTGGAGGTGGAAACGTAGCGCTCGTCCCCTAGCTCGATGCCGAGGAAGAACTGCTGACCGACGTCGCCCAGGGTCTCCCCGGGGGTGGCGGGGGCCCAGACGTACTCGCCGGGACCGCGTTCCGTGAAGAAGGCACAACTGCCGAGGGTGGTATCCTGGCAGACCACTACCGTAGCCCCTTCGACGCGGGGGGGCAGGCCGCCACCGAAGAAATCCTGGCTCCGGGTCAGGTTGATCACTTGCTCCCGGGACTGATCGGTCAGCCAGGCTTCCACGACCAACTGGCCCTCCGCAAAGTCGCTGGGTACTTCCACGGTGTCTTCGCAATTGAAGAGGAGGGCGGCGAGCGCTAGTAGCGATATGAGTCGGGAAACCATGGCTAGCGGAACTTGAAGTTGTAGGAAACGGAGGGAATGGGGTTTCCCACTACCGAAAGCTGGGTCGGACTGACCTGGGCGGGCTGCCCGACCAGGGGGCGAGCATCGGCCGTACTACTGTACAGCGTAAAGGGGTTGCGGCGGCCGTACAGATTATAGACCCCGAAGACCCACTGCCCCTGCCAGCGCCGGTCCGCTTTTTCCTTTCTGGGGTCGAGGGTGAGGCTGATATCCAGGCGGTGGTAGGCCGGTAAGCGGTAGTTGTTGCGGGCCCCGTTGTCGACATTGGGGATGTAATAACCGAGTTGGTAGTAGCCCGAACTCGGCAGAGTGAGTGGGGTGCCGGTGTTGTAAACGAAACTGGCGCTGAGGGTGGTGCGGTAGTTGAACTCGTAAAAGCCGGTCACGCTCAGGTTATGCGTCTGGTCGAAGCGGCTGGGGTACCACTCGTCGTTATTGATGCCCTCCACGAGCCGCTCGGTACGGGCCAGGGTGTAGCTGAGCCATCCGTTGAGGCGGCCCTTGGTTTTTTTGAGCTGAAACTCGGCCCCGTAGGCGCGTCCCTCCCCGGTCAGGACCTGCCCCTCCACGAACTCATTCAGGATCAGGTCGGCCCCGTCGATGTAGTCGATGAGGTTGTCGAAGTTCTTGTAGTAAGTCTCCAGGGAAAATTCGTAGAGGTTGTCCCGAAAATTACGGAAGTAACCGAGGGCGAACTGGTTGGCCAGTTGGGGGTCGATATTGTTGGTGCTGGGCGTCCAGATGTCCAGGGGGATGCTGGCCGTCGTGTTGCTGAGTAAGTGGATGTACTGGACGGTACGCTGGTAACTCCCCTTGAGTGAGCTGCGGTCGTCGAGCGAAAACTGAAGGGCGGCCCGGGGTTCGAGGTAGAGCCAGTCCTCGATCACTTCACCGCGCTCCGTGGCGGTAATGTCGGTGATCGGGCGGGGCAGACCTTCCCGGGGCGGCTCACCGAACTCATAGACGTTACGGCCCCCCAGGTAGGCGAAGTGGCTGAGCCGTAGCCCGTAGTTCGCCTTCATGCGGCCGCTGAGGAAATTGACCTCCTGCTCGATGAAGGCACTCGATTCCAGGGCCCACTGGTTATTCAGGCTGATGTCGATCTCGGTGCCCTGGCTTACGGCAACGGCGTTGGCCGGCTCGAAGCGGTAGTAGATCGTCTGCCCCCCGAAGCGGAGCACGTTGTCGGGGCTGATGAACCAACTGAACTCCGGCTTCGCGCTCATATTCACGATACTGGCGTCCCAGTTGAAGGCATCCTCTTCGGGGTCCTCGCCAAAGTCGATGGCGTAGTCGTAGTCGCTGTAGTAGAGCGTGAGGTTGCTGAAGAGCTTGTCGCTGAAGAGGTGGTTCCACCGCAGGGTGGCCGTGGCGTTCCCCCAACTGAATCCGGCATCCGCGCCGGGGGCGAAAATGTCGCGGCCCAGGTAGCCGGAGAGGAAGAGCTGGTCGCGGTCGCTGAAGCGGTAGTTCGTCTTCAACGTCAGGTCGTAAAAGTTGAGGCGGGTACCCTCCAGGTCGTCGTTCAGGAAGGGAGCGGCCAGCACGTCGATGTAACTGCGGCGGCCGGCCAGGAGGAAGCTGGACTTATCCTTCACGATGGGGGCCTCCACGCTCAATCGGCTGAAGATGGTACCGATGCCCCCCTGCATCTCGAACTGCTGGTTGTTGCCCTCCTTCATCCGCACGTCGAGAATGGACGACAGCCGCCCCCCGTAGCGCGCCGGGATACCCCCCTTATAGAGTTTGACCCCCTTGACCGCATCCGGATTGAATACCGAGAAGAAACCGAAGAGATGGCTCGAATTGAATACCGGAGCCTCGTCGAGGATGACGAGGTTCTGGTCGATACTGCCGCCCCGGACGTTAAAGCCGGCCGCCCCCTCCCCGACGGTGGTCACCCCGGGCAGGAGCTGAATGCTGCGCAGTACGTCCACCTCCCCGAGCAGGCTGGGCATCTTTTGGATCGTGCCCATGTCGAGTTGTTCGACGCTCATCTGGACGGTGGAGATATTCTCGTCCTCATCGGTAGCCGTCACCACCACTTCTTCCAGTACACTGCCGGCCTCGGAAAGGGCGAAGTCGCGCGTCAGATTCCCCACCAGATCGATGGGCTCCCGCTGGTCGGCGAAGCCCAGGTAGCTGACCACGGCGGTGTACGCACCGGGAGCTACGGTGAGGGAGTAGAAGCCGTACTCGTTAGTGGTGGTGCCCTTGGTCGTGCCGTCCAGGTAGACGGTGGCTCCGATGAGGCTCTCCCCATTGGCGGCATCGCGGACGTAGCCCTTTAGGGTCACGTTGGACTGTGCGGCCAGCCCTACGGTAAACAGGAGAGCGCAGAGGCTAAGGAGGAGGTGCTTCATCGGCGGTGTAACGACGCGAACGACGCATCGGTTACCCGGGCTGCGTTAAATTCGACCAGTTGTGACACCGGATAGACGCAGGGTGCCCCTACCGGGGTTGGTCGCTCGTGTCGGCTTCTCCGACTTTTCTGAAGTGGCCGGCCTCCGTAATGGTTTTTTCCACTCCCGTATCGGGATCGGGGTAGGTGCGTTCGTGGACTTCTACGGAAAGCTGCTTACCGACCAGTTTCTCGGTATCGAGCTCATCGCCCTCCATGCCCACGGCGCGCATCAGTTCGGCCAGAATGGGTTTGCTGGGCTCGCTGTCGTAGAAGCGCTGCTCGACGAAGGCCTCCTCGGTTTCCATGCGGGCGGCGAAGAAGGGAATATCCTTATACTCACTCTTTCCTTCGCTGATCTCGGTGATGGTCACGACGTGGCGGCCGTTCTGGAGGCGGGGTTTTTCGTGGACTTGTACTTTCATGTCAGTTGCTTTTGTTTAATAACTGATTTTATAACAAATTGTTTTAAATTGGTCCACCGAGCGCACGCTGCGCCGGCTCGCACGGAGGTACACCGAGTTGGGTCACTCCGGGATGCATGTAAAATATGCCTCCAACGAGCCCTCCGCTATACTCCGGGAGACGGCGGAGAAAACTTTATCCCCAGGGCGTAACTCAATCTTCAATCTGCCGCTCCAACCACTCCACCAGCAACCGAACCCCGAAGCCCGTAGCCTGGCGGTCGGTGGCGAACGGCCCCTGCTTCAGCGCCACCCCGGCGATGTCGAAGTGGATGTAGCGCTCGTGGCCGTGGGTGAACTGCTCCAGGAATTTAAAGGCATCGGTGGCCCCGTGCAGGGGGGTGCCGCTGAAGTTCTTCGTATCGGCTACGTCGCTCTTCAGGCTCTTCCGGTAGTCGTCCCAGGGGGGCAGGGGCCAGACGCGCTCGCCCACCGCTTCCCCGGCCCGGCGAAATTCCGCTACCAGCTCCTCGTTCTTACTCAGGGTAGCGGCGCAGACGTAGCCAAAGGTGCGTACCGCGCTTCCAGTGAGGGTGGCGATGTTCATCAGGGTATGGGGGGCGTAGGTTTTGGCGGCGTAGCTCAGGCCGTCGGCCATGATCAGGCGGCCCTCGGCGTCGGTGTCGATGATCTCGATCGTCTTGCCGGCGTGACTGCCGATCACGTCGCTGGGTTTGATGCTCAGGGCGTCGACGCTGTTGTCGGTGGCGGGTACGATGCCGACTACGTTAACGGGTAGCTGTAGCCGGGCCGCTGCCTCCAGGGTACCGAAGACGGCCGCCGCGCCCCCCATATCGCTCTTCATCAGGTGGAGGTTCTGGCTGCTCTTGATGCTCACCCCGCCGGTATCGAAAGTGACGCCCTTGCCGATGATGGCCGTAGTCGGGTCGCCCTTCCCGCCCCCGAAGTACTCCATGACGATGAATACGGCCGGGTCTTCGCTGCCCCGGTTGACGGCCAGCAGGGCTTCAAAACCTTCCCGTTCACAGGCCGCTTTGTCGAGCACCCGGACGTCGAAGCCATACGTCTTCCCACTCTCCATAGCCCAGGCGGCCAGGTGCTGGGGGCGTTTTTTGTTGGCCGGTGCGTCGACCAGGGCCATGATCCTTCGCTGGGCACTCGCTATGATCTCTTCCTTCCTGATCGACTCCGCACCTGCGGCCCCGCCCCAATCGATCTCCGCCTCCGCCAGAGGGTGCTGCTCATGATCCGATTTACGCTGCCCCGCCGAGTAGCTGCCCAGTCGTAATCCACCGATGAAGGCCGCCACCAGTTCCTCACTCACCTCGCTTTCGATGGTCACCGGTCCCTCCAGAAATTTGGCTTCCTTATGGCTCAGGGTGCGGCCCAGTTTTTGCGCGGACGCAGGTGCGGAGTCTTCGGGTAAACGAACGAGGAACCCCCGGGGGGCCGGGGTGCGGAGGTAGGAATCCGGGTGGACGGTAGGGGTGTATTCGTCGGGGCCGGCGGCGGGCAGCAGGGTGATCTGGGTAGGCATGGGGCGAAGGTACTGCCGGGGTACGCACTCCCCCTCCGGAGACAACAAAAGGCCCGCCCCCTACATTCTCCAACTATGAAGATTGGCGTCGTTTGTTACCCCACCTACGGAGGAAGTGGCGTGCTGGCTACGGAGCTGGGGCTCGGGCTGGCCCGTCGCGGCCACGAGATCCACTTCATCACCTACCGGCGGCCGGCGCGGCTGGGCTTTTTTCACGAGAACGTCTTCTACCACGAGGTGGACAGCGGGGCCGATTATCCCCTCTTCGAGTTCGCGCCCTACGAGACGGCCCTGGCCTCGAAACTGGTCGACGTGGTGGAAAATTACGGGCTGGACCTGCTGCACGTCCACTACGCCGTCCCCCACGCCGCCGTGGCCTATATGGCCCGGAAGATCCTCATCAGCCGCGGCCGTTACGTGCCCTTCGTGACGACCCTGCACGGTACCGACATCACCCTGGTGGGGAGTAACCCGGCCTTCGCGCCCACGATTGCCTTCGCCATCAATAAATCGGACGGGGTGACGGCGGTGTCCGACTCGCTGCGGGAAGCCACGCTGGATAATTTTCAGGTGAGCCGCCCCATCGAGGTCATTTATAACTTTATCGATTTCAAGCGCTTCCGCCGCGATAATAAGGACCACTTTAAGAAGGCCATCGCGCCGAAGGGGGAGCGCATCCTGATCCACGTCTCCAACTTCCGGGCCGTCAAGCGGGTGGACGACGTGATCTATATTTTCAAGATCGTCAACGACCTGACGCCGAGTAAGCTGCTACTGATCGGCGACGGGCCGGAGCGCGCCAAGTGCGAAGACCTGAGCCGCCGCCTGAAGCTGACGAAAGACATCCGCTTCCTCGGTAAGCAGGATGCGGTGGAGGAACTACTGGCGGTGTCCGACGTTTTCCTCCTCCCCTCGGCCAGCGAAAGCTTCGGACTGGCCGCCCTGGAAGCGATGGCCTGCGAGGTGCCCGTAATCTCGAGCGACGTAGGCGGTATTCCCGAGGTCAATCTCGACGGGGTGACGGGCTTCACCAGCGGCGTCGGTATGGTCGATAAGATGGCCGAGGACGTGATGCGCGTCTTCGAAACCGAGGAGACCCTGGCCCGCTTCCGGAAGGCGGCCCTGGAACAGGCCGCCCGCTTCGATATCGAGGTGATGATCCCGAAGTACGAGAGCTACTACGAGCGAATCCTGGAGGCCAGCCGGGTGGAGCCGGAGGAGCCGGTGCTGGATTGCTAGCCCTCACCCCAACCAGTAAAAGATCGCGTAAATCATCCCCAGATTAAAGCCGCTGTGACCGAGCACCGCCCCCCAGATCGAGCGGGTCGCCCGCCGGCACACGTAAAAGAATATCCCGGAGACGAACATGGCAAGTAACCACAGAATGGCCGGTACCAAGTAAAAATCCCAGCCCCCCGGTACGTACACGATCCCGAAGTGGGACAGGTGAACGAGCGCGAACAATCCACTATCGATAAGCGTAGCGCGGAAGCCTCCCCACCCCCGACTGAAACAACCGTGAATCAGGCCCCGAAAGAACAACTCCTCCCCGAGCGGACTGAAGGTCATACCCGCCGCCGCCATGCCCAGGAACAGCAGCCAGCGGTCGGTTTGCGCTATCCCGGAAGGGATACGGTAGGAACGGGCGATGTAGACGTACCAGTTGCGTAAACTCTCGTCGTACAGACCGTAGCCGACGGCGTAGATCACCCAGCTGAGCAGCAATCCGAACCCGAAGGCCAGCACCAGGCGACCGGGCCGGCGGCTCCGGCGAATGCCGATCCGGCGACGGTCGTGGCGATCGAGAATCGCGAAGGGTAACAGGCCGGACACCAACATAATCAACCCGATGAAGAAGTAGCTGCCGGTCCGGTTAGCCAGGAGCACGAGATAAAAGCGGGGGATACACACCGCTACGGCCAGTAGGATCCCGAGCCGCACGGTGAGGCGGGAGGGTCGTGCCAATGAGCCCGGTATGTCGGAGCCGTATTGCATCCGACTAACCTACGGAAAGTAGCCGATGACCCGTACTTCCCGGTGGTGGGTGCGGATCGTCGCTATCCGTTCGCCGCATTCGGGATTGTCGCGGGGGTTCCGGCACACCGGCTCGCCGTCACAACCGTAGTACGCGTCAGTTACCTCACACCACGGGCTCCCGTGTTTCAGGTACCTCACCCCCTCGTGTTCGATCAGGGTGATGCGGAAGGAGCAGGGGCCCGCATCGTCTTCCCCCACCAGCTCCCACCGCTCCCGGGCCGTGGCCGTGCAGCCGGCGGGGTCGTCGAGGGCGTCCTTCGCGCAGGCGACCAGGAGGAAAATGGCGAAAACCGGGGTGTACTGAAGGTGCATCGCGATCGGGTGTCATTCCCATAGACGATGCAGGATCCAGAACCGTTGGTGGGAACGGAAACTAGTGGTCTGTCAACGTTTAAAATTGGGGTCAGGTACTGGTAGATTTTGTCGACTAGCAAGGCGCCCGAACCGGAGTTTAGCCGCCACGAAGCGTGGGGCAGGGGCCCCACGGTGAAGTAATGAGGATTCGGGCAACGTAGCTAGCCGGCAAAAGGTGCCGTAGATTAACCTAATATCTAAGCTTGACAGACCACTAGTGCCCACTGTGCATCGGGTGCATTCCGGTCAGTTCCCAGTGGCCCAGGGTTATCGGAATGTTGCCCATCCGGTTGAGGCGATCGAAGAACTCGCGCAGTTCGAAGGCTTCCCCCCGGGCCTCGGTCAGACGGGCGTACTCGGCCAGCGCATCTTCCACGAGGTGCTTCCCGGTGATGTAACTGGTACCGTAACCCGGTTGGCGCAGATAGAGGTGCTGTTCGAAGATGAGTAATTCCCGTTCGGTCTTCATCCAGCCGCGGGGGGTGTATTCGGAGTGGATGGCCCCGGCCTCCTCCATCGTCATCATATTGGCGTGGGCGTAGAGGGAGCCCAGCCCCCGGGCCGCCCGCTGGGCAATCATGATGTAGACAATCTCCCGCACCCGCGGATCGTCGTCGTATAATCCGGCTTGCATGAACAGTTCTTCCACGGCGGTGGCCATGCCCTCGTTACGGCTGTCGAAGATGTTGTACAGTAGCGGCCCACGGCGGATCGGTCGGGGGTGGGGTTCGGTATCCATCCGGGCCAGTTCGAACCAGTGGTAGAAGTGGGAGTACAGCGGCCGCGGATCGTAGTGGGCGGTGATCCAGAAGAAATTGCGCGTTTCCTCCGGTACGAAGGCACCGGGATGTTCGGCCAGGGCGGGGGCGAAGTAGTCGGCCACGGTCACGATCTGCTCCCGCTCCAGGAAGTCGAGCAGGCTGCGGGCGGAACGGGCGGCTAGGGAGTCGTAGGCGGCGGGGGAGTCGGCGGCCACCAGGGGGGGCAGGCCGCGGTTGTGGTGTTCTTCCAGTTTGAGGGAGGCCCAGGCCCGCGCCAATTCCCGCTTCAGCAGCATGACCTCGTCGGCCCAACTCAGGGGCACCAGGTGGACGTTCCGGAGGTACCAGCTGTAATTTTCTTTACCGATTCCGGAGGGGCCGGTCTTGTGGTCACTCTCCGCCGCGAGCCAGTCCGCAAACGCGTCGGTGGAGGCGACGGCCTCTTCCACTATCCCACTCAGTACAGCATCTGCCGCCACTCCCTCCCGGCTCAGGATCGATCGCAGATCCGCGCTCTGCGTCCGAATGTCGCGGATGCCGGCGATCCAGAGGTCGCGGGCATTGCCGGTCAGGTTGCGGCGGGCCTGTTCGTTCAGGGGCGGGATGACGCTCAGGTCGGCGATGAGTCGCTTACGCTCCGCTTCGCTCAGGGGGAAATCGTAGGTCCAGAGCTCGGTCACGGCGTGGTGGGTGGGCCCTTCGTGATCGGGTACGTCGCTGCGGGCCGTCCAGACCGATTTGTAGAAGGCCGGGTCGCGGACCCAGGGGCGGAGGATGCGGTCGTTGAAGTCGTATCCGTTCATTTCGGCCCGGATCAGCTGCCAGTCTACCCGACGGGGGGTGGGCCAGCCGGCGGTATCCACGTCTAGCAGCCGATCCCTAAGCCGTTCGAAGGCGGGGCGGCGCTCGGCGAAGGTGGCGGCGGTATAGTCGGGCGCCCCCTGCCGGGCGGGTGGGGTTTCGAAGGCGCGCCATTCCCGGAACAGGTCGACCAACTGGCGGTAGGCAACGGAGGTATCGATGCGGTCATCGTTTGGCGTGGATTGCCCCCGGGCGGCAAAGGAGGTAATGAGAAGGATAAACGGGCAGATTAGTCGTTGCATAGCCGGGGTAATGTACCATTTGTAGCCCCCCCGCCCGAATGCTTACCCACCGCGCGGGTACCGGCGTGGCCGCTACCACCCCCGGCCGGCCTCTCACCTTAGCGACCGCGGATTACGCTGATGT
>CAZQNE010000007.1:29374-61178 GCA_964594535.1 uncultured Lewinella sp. | reverse complement strand
CCGCTACCACCCCCGGCCGGCCTCTCACCTTAGCGACCGCGGATTACGCTGATGTACGCAGATTATTTACTAGTTGTGCCTGCGTTCCCATCCGCGTAATCTCCGTGATCTGCGGTTTTCCTAGCGTGCAGCTCCCCCCCGCCCGTATGCTTACCTGCCGCGCGGGTACTGGCGCGGCGGCTAAGACCCCCGACCGCCTCCCCCGCCCCCGACCGCATATTTCACCGGTCTGCGCCGGTAGTTTCCGGTGGCAACCCTACTTGCTACTGTCCCGGCCTACGGTATCCACCGGCAGTTTTACCTCCATGATCGTACTGAGTTGCAGCCGCACCGTTTCGTCGGCGGGGAGCTGGAGCAGGCGTTCCTCCCCCCGCCAGTAGTCGGGGTCGTACTTGATGCGCAGGTCCGACATGGCCTCCTTTCCCCGTAGTCGTTTTCCCTTTCTGACCCGCCGCATTTCATCCGGATCGGTGGTGACCTCCGTGACGTAAAGGAAGGTATTGAACAGCTTCGGGAACTCGTAGAAATCCGACGTCAGCGCCCAACTGAAACTTCCCCGGTGGAAGTAGTATTTTCCGTCGATCCGCCGGTAGGTAACGTCCCGGTAGCTCAGGATGGCCAGGTAGGACTTATTGACCAGCACCTCGGCAAAGTCGTATTCCGGCGTTCCGATCCAGCCACCGGTGGGGGAGCGGGGGTTGTCGGGGTCCACGGTATAGCGAATACGGAGCAGGGTATCCGCCCCACTCAGGAATTCCCCCGTCTGCCGGAAGGTCAGGTGATCGATCACGTCTCGCATCCCGAACATCCAGATGCTTCCGTTGCGCAGGGGGTTGCTCTGCCACGTGTAGGGAGCTACGAAGGGGTACTGATTGCCGAAAAACTTAGCGATGTGCGGCGGTACGTCGGCCGGCGTCTCGGGGCTGCGGTACTGGTTCACCCATACGCGATCCCGGTCGCCGCGCTCGTAGGGGGTAGGGGTCGTCTTCGATCACCACGTAGGCTTCGTTCAGCCGGGCGAAGTCAGTCTCACTGGCGAAGTACGAGCGGTGGTAGGCTTTGAGCAGGTACCGATCCGTCCCGTAATTTTCGGGGATGCGTGCGACGACCCGCTTCATCAACCCCCGCAGTCCGATATCCGAGAGTACGATCACCTCCGGCAGGGCTACGAACTCGGTTTCCAGTCGGATATTCTTCGTGGCTTCCGCCCCGGTAAAACTCAGCACCCGCGCCCGCGCCCGGAAGGTTTTGTAGGAAAGCGCCGTCACCACCAGGGTCATATCCCGCCGTTGCTGGCTGTCGAGCTCGATACGGTACTGCCCCCGTTCGTTCGTCAGCACGCCGTAGGACTGTTGCTCCTCCAGGAATACGCTAGCGAAGGGGATGGGCTCACCCGTCGCGTCGTCGATCACGTAGCCACTGATGGTGTACTGCCCGAAAATGGCGGACGTGCCCAGCAACAACAGGTAGAGGAACGGATAGCGCATGGCCGGGAGTTTCTCTTCAGATAGGGCGGCGGTGCGCGGGTGCAAAGTATCCGCTACCGGCTGGGCAGGAAAAACCGCAGTCCTACACTTCCCCGGATGACGCGATCGGATGTTGCTACGGTGGTCAGTCGGGATTGGATGTCGCGGAAGGTCTGCTCCCCGTCCAGCTCTCCGTAGGTCGCTTCGACGTCGATAGCGAGGTGGCTGGATAGGAAGTAAGAAATACCGGCCCCGGCCCGCCAGCCGGTCGAATTGTCCTCGATGGTGTCCGTCCGACCCGTGCGTACGAGCGTCGTGCTGCGATCGGAGCGGCCGAAGCGTTTTTCACCCACCAGAAAGGGGGAGAGCCGACTGTTGCGCAGGGGGTAATAACGAGCGCCGATCACCGCGGCTAAACTTGTTGCGGAATTGTCCCGGGTCATACTTACGATGGCCAAGGGGTCTTCGCTCTGCTGAAAATGTAAAAGATCGACGCCGCCTTCGATCATCAGTCCCGGCAGCACGAAGTAGCCGACCCGGGGCGTGAGGCTGACCGCCAGATCGGTCTGTACGTCATCACGGACCATACGACCGTAGCGCGCGGCGAGCCACTGACCGTTGGTGGTAAAGGAGCCGGCGCGGGTGGGCGAAAGGAAGGGGGCATCGCCCAATTGTCCGGTGAGGGCGTGGAAGCCCAGGTTCAGGCTGGTGTAATTCAGGCCCATGGCCATGGCCTCGTAGTTCAGGTTGGCCGAGATGAGCACTTCCGGGAAGAGCGCCATATCCGCGCCGAGGCCGAGGTGAAAGTCCGTTTCCCAGCCGTCCCCCGCCCCGATGCCGACGGTGCCGAAGCCGACTTCCGCGAATACCATCGGTTTGCGCGGTCCTTCCGGCTGCAGGACGTAGTAGCGCAGGAAGGGTTCCAGTGAGAACCGGCCGACTTCGTCAAAAGATGGGCTCGTTTCAAGGTTGACATCGCGGTAGGCAACCTGTCCACCCAGCAGGAAGCGATTGGACAGGAAGTAGCCCGTCCGGAAGGAGTTGGCGGTTAAAAAGGATTGCTCGACGGTGAGTATCCCTCCCACCGGAAACCCCCGAAAATCGGGCGCTTCCTGGCGGAGGTCCTGGTAAGCCGCCCCGGTGTTGCCGGCAACGAGCCAGCTGCCGCGGCGGTCCTGGGCCAGGAGAGCGGTGGTCAGAAGGAGAAGCGTGAGTAGGGTAGTATATTTCATAATAGGGTCTGGTGGGTTAGGTAAGAATAAAGGTAGGGGAAAGCGGGAAAATTAAATTGTCTGTTTTCCAGCCATCGTGGGCAGCGTTCACCGGGCTTTCGCGAGGGTAGCCCCTACGCCCACGCTTAGGTTGAAATGACTCAGGTACCCACGCAAATTACGCCGGTAACTGCATTCCACACGCCCTACGATCCGGTCGGTAAGCAGGTAGCGCCCCCCTACGCCCAGCCCGCCGAAGGTACGATCAATGGTGCTTACAAAATCGCGTTGAGTTGTGAACGAAGACTGGGGAGCGCCGAACCTTCGGGAGGTTGAGGTGTGCCGAAGGTGGACGTTCACATCCATGAGCGCAACGGCATAAAGACCGTACCGTGGCGAAGCAAGTAAGGTGCGCCGGACAAAGCCGGTAACGAAGGGATGAACGACCTGAACCCTCAGCGAATACATACAAACGGGTGCGTTCACCCGAATTTAGCCGGCCGTCTTGAATCCCGGCCCTCCGTCGTCCACGCAGGGGAAAAACCGCTCCTGCACCCGTACCCCGGTGGAGAGTCCGACGGAAAACTTCTTCCAGGCCAGGCGCGCGCCGATTTGTGGGGTCACGGGGAAGCGGTCGACCCGGGAGACCACGCCGGAGATGGTCACCTCTCGGGCCCCGAAGTCAGAGCGGGTACCGGCTTCGAGCCACCAGGTCTGGGCGGGGAGGGTGGTGGCGAAAAGTATAGCTAAGGTGAGTAAGGCGGTGTATTGCATACACCGGAAATAACTGGTAGGCCGGGGCGTTTAGTGCACATTAGGAACCGTGGATTGCGCGGCCGTACCCCGATCAGGGCAACCTATTTTTGTCCCCCTTCGGGCAATGACCGTGAGCAAAATCATCTGCGTACATCCCCGAAATCAGCGGTGAAATACTCCCCCCTACCCAACACATTCCCCACCCGCTCGGCCCCCCCGAACTGGAAACCTAGCTGGCTCGCATACGCCCGGCAGGCCGCCAGTTTGTTGGCAAATGCCTCATCCGAGAGCCGATACCCCGGCACCGTCGTACCCAACTCCGGGTACCGCTCCCGAAACTTCACCGCGTAGGGCATATCGTAGTACTGCCGGAAGCGAATGTGCGGGAAATCCGGTCGTATGGCTTTCACCGCCCGGATCAGCTGCAGATGATCCACGTGGTTACCCGCCCCAAAGGGGTAGAGCACCTCGGTAAACCGCCCCGCTGCGATATGCCCCGCCAGCCGCTCACGCAAGGCTTCCGTATCCAGCGGATCGTCGGCGTGGATGCCGGCAAACAGGTCCGGCGCCGAAACGTAGCCCCGGTGGGGGGCCTCCGCATAGTCCCAGTGCACCGGCTCGATGCCCAGGATACGGCAGGCCTCGCGGTCCTCGGCACGGCGCAGGGCCATGTAGTCTATTTCTCCGTCCAGCCCCTTATCCAGGCGACAGGCCAGGGCGAAGTGGCTTAGCTCCGAGACGGATTTGGTGAAGATGGTTAGACACTCCACCCGCGCGCCGCCGCCCGCCTGCTGCCCTGGCAGCCCCTCCTTAGCCTTCGCCTCCCCCCAAAGCCTCCCTCCACAACTAAACACCACATCGTCCAGATGCGGGCTCAACGCCAAAATCACAACAGATGCGGTTGGGTGCGGAAGCGGCAGCTCAGGTCGGCATCCATAACCTTCTCGTCGGCGGAGATGATGTCCGTCCAGCTATTGTCGATGGGTTGGTCTTGCAAACGCCGATACAGGTCGGCAATCTGCTCGGCCACTACCGGCCAGCTGTACTTCTCGCGTACTTCCCCGTAGGCGACGCGGGTGAGTTCGAAGCGGAGGTGCTCATCGTCCAGCAGGCGAAGGGTAGCGTTGGTGAGGGCGTCCAGGTCGCCGGGCTCGACGAGCAGGGCGTTCTCCCCGTCGCGGAGACAGTCCACTACCCCTACGGTTTTGGTGCTCACGATGGGCAGACCACTCGCCATAGCCTCCAGGATGGTGTTGGAAAAGCCCTCGGCGTAGGTCGGGCTCAGGAAGATGTCCCCCTCGTGGTAGCGAGCCGGGGCATCGGCGTAGTCGGCCTCCCCGGGGAAGCGGCAGCGGTTGCCGAGGCCCAGTTTGAGGGCGAGTTGCCTGGTCTCCTCAAAGTCGGGGCCGATCCCGCTCACGATCAGGGTGACGTCGTAGCCCTCCTCCACCAGTCGGGCACCGCATTGAATGAAGTCGAGACTCCCCTTCCGCTTGTCGACCCGGCCGTGGTAGAGCAAGCGGGCCGGTTGGCGGACTACGCCCAGTTTGATCACGCTGTCGATCAGGTTCGGATGGGCTTCCTTGCGGGGGGTGAACTGATCCACGTTCGTCGCCCCCGGCACGATGGTGAACCGCTCTGGGTCGGTGCCGTGATTTTCCACCACCTCGGCGCGGAAGCTGTCGCAGCCGATGGCTAGTCCCATACTGTGGTCCAGTACGGCGTCCATGGCCCGCTGGTGGGTAGTACAGCAACCCCCGACCCAGTGGCCGTCGCCCCCCTGAATGCTGACGACGTTGGGGATGCCCAGTCGCCGGCTCACCTCCAGGGCGGCCAGTCCGGTAGGGTAGGCGTACTGAGCGTGCACCACGTCGAAGGGGTTTTCCCCGTGCAGTCGTTCGGCCAGGTCGGCCATCGTACGCAGGTCTGCCTCGAAGTCGGCCGGTGGGTCTTCGGCGCCGAGTTCCTCCCCTTCGCTGCGCAGTCCGTGCACTTCCATCCAGGGCTCATTGGGGGGTGGTCCTCCGCCGTAGATCTCCACCCCGGTCGGGTCTTCCCGGTACTGACTGATCATGACGACCTCGTGGCCTAAATCGGCCAGGGCCTTGGTCAGGTTACGGGCGTAGACGCTCATGCCGGAAACGGCGGGAAAGTAGCGGCGGGAGATGAAACAGATGCGCATGGGGGGCAGGGGGTCAGGGGGATAAGGAGTCAGGGGGTTAGGGCGGCTTCGGTGCGTCGGAGGTAGTCGATACTTTCGGGGATGGCCAGGTGGGCGCGGGGGCTCTCGCGGCTCAGTTCTACGCAGACCAGGCGGCGGTAGTTGATGTCGGTCAGGGCGGCCAGCAGGGGGGGTATGGGCATATCGCCTTCGTGGAGGGGCAGGTGGAGGTGGACGCCGCGGTTCATGCCCTCGATGCTGATGGTACCGATGCGGTCGGCGTAGCGGCGGATGGCGGCGGCGGGCTCTCCCTCTCCGGTTACCCAAACGTGGCCGAGGTCGAGGGCAAGGTTCAGGTAGTCGGGCTCGTCGAGAGTAGTGAGCAGGGTTTCGTAGTCGGCATTGGTTTCGATAGCCATACCGGGTTCGGGCTCGAAACTGATGTCCTGTCCGATTTCTTTAGCGTAGGCGATGACTTGATTGAGGCCAGCGGCTACGTTTTTTTGCGCGGTCGCAGGTGCGGTGCCGGCGGGGGGGATTCCGGCCCAGAACGACACGGTTTCACTGCCCAGCATCTTCCCGATGTCGATCGCTCGTTGCAGGAATGCGACGCGGCGGGCACGGGCCTCCGGGGTGGGAGAGACCAGGGTGGGTTCGTGTTTCCGCGCGGGATTGAGCAGGTAGCGGGCACCCGTTTCGATGACGGAAGCTAGGCCGAGTTCATCCAGCTGCCGTTTGACGGCGGCGGTGCGTTCGCGCCAATCGGGGGCGAGGGGATCGAGGTGGTGCCAGTCTAGCGTAAGGGCCACCCCCGCGTAGCCGGCGTCACGGATCAGCCGCAGGGCATCCGGCAGTCGGTGGTGGGCGCAGCCGTTGGTGTTGTAGGCGTAGCGTAGTCCGCTCATTCGGTAGTTGATTGGGCGAAGTAGTTGGTGTCGATGGCGTGGCGGGCGGCGTGGGCGGTGGGTTCGCGGTAGAGGGCGTACACGGGGTCCACGAGGGCGTCCAGTCGGTCGGCCTCCAGCCAGACGGGGCCGCCGAGCCGGTCCTCGGCCTCCCGGGTCAGTAGTATCCGTTTGCGGCCCGGCCCGTCTTCCCGGGCGATGAGCTGTACGTCGTCCCGTTCCAGTAGGCGGCGCACCCCCCGCTCGCCCAGTCGATGGTAGCTGCCCAGTTCCTGTTCGATGCCGGGGATGATCATTTTGGTGACGTGGCAGTGGCCCCCGGTGGTCGGGGAGCGAAAGACGTAGGGGGTGAGGCCTTCCTTATGCAACTGGCCCCTTACGTAGTCCCACTGCTGCTCCAGGTTTTCGAAGGTACGGTTCGGTAGCACGCGGGCATCGACCGTCTTGCGGTGGAGGAATACATTGTCGCTTAGCTTCGCCCGCAGGGCTTCCCGCCCCCCCTCTAACCAATCGACCATGGCGCGGAGGGCGCGCCGTTCTTCGTCGGGGAGGCTCAGTTTGGCGACTATGCGCTGGCGGAAGCCTTCCGGGAGGATCGCGTTCTTACGGTCCCAGCTCACGTTATCGAAGCGCTTGCGGGTGTGGCTGCTGGCGCATTCGGTGATGGCCTTGAGCAGGGCGGTGCGGTAGTCGGTATCGGCGCCCTCCCCCGTAGCCGTGACGCCCAGGGGGAAGTCGTCACCGGTACGGTCGTCACCGACGGCATACACGCTTACGCAGCCGCAGGTCACCCGGGCCAGTTTGCAGGTGACGTTGAGTCCGCGGCGAGCCAGATCGGCGATCAGGTCCTTGCAGTCCTGCGGCAGGGAGTCGGGATCGATAACCAGCCCCCGGTCGAGGGCCCGGAAGCAGTCGGCGTTGCCGTCCCGTTGCAGCAACTCCAACGTACCGTGCAGGAGGGCGCGGACTTCCGTATCTCCAGCCCCGCTCCCGTTACGTATCGCGGTTACGAGTCGGTTGGGGTAATCGACCTGACTGTTCGTGCAGGCGACGAATTCCGCAGGGACCCAGCAGTTGGCCCCGTCCCCCAGCCGTTCGACCGGCGACCAACGCAGGGGATGATTTTCGTCGTAGGCACTTCCCGCTTCGAGCACGAGGGTAAGCGGGTCGATGACGTGTTCCTCGCCAAATTGCTTCACCATGTCCCGGTAGCTGCCTTCTTCCCGTTCCAGTTGGGCAAAGCCGGCCAGCGTATGCCGCTCTTCGGCGAGTTCGCCGTAAGCCCCCAGGCGGGCGGCCTCGGGCGTGCGGCCGTAGCCGATACCGTTGGCGCTGATGCCGTCTTCGGCGAAGAACTCCACGTTGTAAATGGGGATGCCGAGGTAGTCCACGGGGTCGATGCGGAACTCCTGTAGTCCGCCTTCCGGTAGGCTGTCGTGGTATCGGTTGATCGGTGTTTGGTAGTCGTAGGTGTCAGGCATGGTTCATGAGGGTTTCCAGGGGTACGGCCCGGGTATGAATTCCGGTATTCAGCAGGTAGTCGACCAGGGCGACGGCCTCGCGCCGGCCCACCCCGCGCCCGAATTCGAAGGGGGTGCAGACGTGGGCGAAGTCGTAGCGACCGAAGACCTCCCGGTAGTGCAGCAGTTCGGCTCTGGTGAGCGGGATGCTGTAATGGTAGCCCTTATGGCAGCTCAGGGCAACGGGCGTCTGCCCATCCGGCCCGAAGTCGATCTTCAGGGCATCCCCCAGGAAAAGGATTTTATACTGCCCGTCGTAAAGGGCGGTTTGCCCCTCGTAGTGGCCGCCCAGCCGCTGAAACTCCCGCTCCTCATCCAGTACGTGGTGATCGTCGATGGGCCGGTTGACTTTGAAGGCCTTAGTGTGGACCAGATCGTCCCGGTGAATGATGAGCTCGTCGGGCCGGTGCTGTACCTGTAACTGCCAGAGCGCCCCGTAACCATGGGGGTGGCTGGCGGCCAGGATCCGGATGCCCCCCAATTGCTGGATCTTCCACTTACTAGCTTCGTCGTAGTACGGTGCCGCCTCGAAAGCGATGTTCCCCGTTTCCCGGATGATGAGCCAGCCGTGGCTGCCCAGTCCGAGCTGGGGGGTGGTCCAAAATTCCCACAGCCCCGGCAGCACTTCCCGCCATTCGGTGCGGTAGGTCCCCCTAGCGGCGTCGATGTGCAGGTAGGTGAAATCCTCATCGGGCAGGGCGTTGCGTACGTCCATGCAGTTGGGGCAGTAGACCGGCTCCCGGCTGTCGAACCAGAGGATCCAGCCGCCGCAGTGGGTACAGGCGTAGTGAGTTAGCATTGGGATTTACGATTTACTATTTACGATGTACCATTTTCAATTTTCGGCTCTGCTCGTCGCTGCCCTCCTCGTCGTGGTGGGAAGGTAGCCCACAGAGTAAAGCAGAGGAGGCACAGAGTTCAGCGGAGCGGGGATGCCCGGGCATCCTCCCGGCCCTGAAAGGGTCGTCCGAACGAGCGGGGGGTGAAGCCAGGGCGCCAGCCCAGCGCAGCCCTCCGCGGGGATAGGAAAGCGGATATTTTCATTTCACCCATAAGCACCAGCTTTTTCCAGCGCGCCCTCCAGCAAGCGAACGTGCCGCAACGTAGTCTCCAATTCTGTGTTATCCGTCGGGGCGCGGGCGATCCGGTCGAGAAAGTGGAGTAATTGGTAGGTGAAGGGGTCTTCTTCGGGATCGAAGGGGACGCTTTCCTGCTTCCCGTCGGTAGCATCGATGAAGGTGAGGCGGCCGCCCGGGTCCTGCCCCATCGTGTTTTCGGCTAGTAGGATACCGCCGGTACCCATCACTTCCAGCCGGCGGCGGGGCAGGGTTTCCGGGCGGTTGTAGCTGACGGTCAGGGTCGCCAGAGTGCCCCCCGCGAAGCGGACGCTCAGTACCCCGCCGTCGTCGACGGTATAGTCCTGCACGGCGGTCTGGAGGTAGGCGTGTACATCGGTGATTTGTTCTTCCAGTAGCCACTCCAGTAGGTCCAGCCCGTGGGGGGCCAGGTCGATCGCGGCACCCCCGCCGGCCCGCTGTCGGTCGATGCGCCAGTTGTCGCCACTCCATTCCTTCGGGAGCCAGCAGGCGTAGTCGATGCGCGCCTGGGTAGGAGTGCCAAGTTCACCCCTCCGTATCGCTGCTTTCATGGCCCGGTGGGCGGGGTGGTGGCGCTGATCGTAGGCCGTTACGAGCAGGCGGTCGTTGCGCAGGGCGGCGGCGCGCATTTCGGCTACGTGATCGGCACTCAGCGCGAGGGGTTTTTCGCAGAGTACGTGGATTCCACGATTCAGACAGGCGATGGCCTGCTCCCGGTGCAGGTGGTTAGGGGTAGCGATGTAGACGGCGTCGACCAAATCGGCTGCCAACACTTCGTCGAGTTGCCGAAAGCATTGCACATCGTCAGCCAGGCCCGCAAAATCAGTCTCATTCAGGCTGACTACCGCAGAGAGTCGCACCCGCTCACCCGCCGCGGCGATGGCCGGCAGCATGTAATCGCGGGCTACCCAGCCCAGTCCGACGATACCGAAGCGGATTGAGTCTACCACCGGGGGGGTAGGTTAAGTAGGCGACGCTGCCGGAACAATAGCTGCCGTTCGGAGGGGGCGGATTCCCTAACCAGCTGACCGTACCGGTGGTCGCCCAGGGCCGCGCTATCCTCCTCGTACTCCTGCCGCCACCCCTCGCTGGGCCAGTCGATTTGGTCTTCACCGAGTAGCGGATTGGGGGTAAGTGAGGTGTCGTCGTCAATCCAGTCGATCGGTCGGTGGTCGGTCTTGTTTTCGATCCAGCCCACCGCCCTGGCCTCGTGGTGGCCGGGGGGGAGCTCTTCGCCGTACCAGCCCAGGACGTAGTCGGTATCGTTGCGGACGAAGGCGTCCGTCAGCTTTCGGTAGTCCTCCACCGACTGGGCAAAACCGGCCCCGTGGGTACTCGTCCGGGTGTGTACGTGACCGATCGCCACGCTTCCCCCGATACTGAGCTTGCGCATGTGCTCGAGGGCACGGTCCTTGTGCTCGAAAAAGTAGAAGGCATCGTGGCAGAAGACCGTATGGTCGACCTGGGTTTCCACCACCGGGCTCCGTTCGATATCTCCACAAACAAGAAGGCCCTTCACTCCCAGGTAACGGCGCGCCAGCCAGAGCTTGGACCACACAATGTCCACCCCGATCACCTCCCGGCCCGCCCCCTCCAGCGCGCGTAGGAAGTGGCCAATCCCGCAGGCGACCTCGATCACCGGCAGGTGGTGGGGGGTGCGCTCCAGCATATTCAGTCCGCCGGTAAAGGTCGGCGAGCACCAGCGGTAGGCGAAGTAGTCGCCCACGGGCCCGTAGTTCAGCTGCCGCATCGCTTCCCGTAGGCTGATTTCCGGATTTTGCACCACGTAGTCCATCTTTTCCGGCTCCGGCGGCGGGGTGGGGCTGAAGCGATCCTGGTCGGCGAGCAGTACGCGGCGGGCGGCGTCCGTGTCTTCGTTTTCCAGGGCACGCACCGCTTCTTTTCGTATTCCTTCCTTGTCGCGCAGAAAGGGGATGCCATCCACGACCGGCCAGCGGGTACTGCCGTCGGTTAGCAGGTGATCCCCGTCGGGACGGAGTACCTCACCGTTGCGCGGACTGATCAGGGTGTACTCCACAGGCCGGTTTTGTGCAGCAACTCGGTCTGGAAATCTTTCAGCGGGCCGGGGTGCACCAGGTCCAGGTCGCCGAGCACCTTAGCTTCGGTAACGGCGGCGGCGGCTACCCGCCACTTCACGTCGAGTACGCGGTCGATGGTATCCCCCGTGCTGATGGCCTTGCCCTCGGGGGTGGCGATGCTTTCGTGGTGACGGAGAACGTCTCTGATCCGTGCCCGTAGTTTCGGTTCGAATTCCTCCAGGGCGGCGGCTCGGCAGTTGTCGATGACTTGTTGCAGGTAGGGTTCCAGAGCGAGCTCACCGGCCCAGCCGCAGTCCGGTAAAAAGGCATTGTGGAGGTGGTGGGCCAGTCCGCAGACGAAGGCACTACCGGCATCGGCCCCGTAAGCTTCGGCGGAAAGGGCGGCATAAACGGCGGTCAGTAAAGAGTGGTCGGCGTGGCTCTCCGGCGGCGTCAGCACCAGACGGGGGTGTTCGGGGTGGGTGGCTCCGGCCCGGGGCTGCTGCCGCAACTTTTCTAAACAGTCGGGTAGCGGGTTTCCTCTCCCCTTGGGGGCCGGGGGGGCAGATTCGGTTCCGGTTGAAGATGGCACCTGCGTCCGCGCCCAATCGCTGACGATGCCGTTCAGTTGCCGGCGCAATCGTTCGGTGGTAATGGTATCTAGTCGGTCCCCTACCGTCCGTTCGAAAGCGTTCGTGCACACCTCCCGGATGGCGTCCTCTTCCATACCCGCGGCGGCGAAAAAGCGACCGTCCACCCCCGGGAAGAGGACGTACAGTACGGCCAGGCAGCTCGTTCGGTCGGCGATCTCCGACCATTCAGCACCTGCGATCACGTCCCGCCAGGTACCCACGAAAAGCGTGTCGGCCAGCGAGTACCGGATACCCGCCGGCCGCAGCCGCTTCAGGTCCTGTAGCTCGGAAAGCAAACTGACGGTACGCTTCACTAGGCAGTGGCGGCTTCTTGCTCTTTACTGACCGATTCCAGCTCATTGAGTTCCTCCAGCCAGCGCAGTAGTTCGATCTGCTGCTCGGTGAAGTTGTGGTTGGGCTCGCCGCCGTCGGGCGTCATCGGGGCCTTGAAGAACACACCCAGCGACTCGGCGACGCCGCCCCGCCCCTTGCGGTGGGCCAGGTCCAGGCAGCGGGCGATCTCCAGCGCCAGTGGCGCGGCCAGGATGCTATCTTTGCAGAGGAAGTTGACCTTAATTTGCATCCGGTGGCCGAGGAAGCCACTGACGTCGATATTATCCCAGGCCTCCTTGTTGTCGCCGCGGGGCTTGTAGTAATTGATCTTGACGACGTGGTCTTCGACCGGGTAGCCGAGGCAGTTGGTAAGCACGTCGCCCTTGGTGTTAATCTTGTTGAGCAGACTCTTAGGTTTGCGCAGGGCCTCGCCGTCGCGGTTGCCGAGGATGTTGGTCGAGAACCAGCCGTCGACCTCCAGGGCGCGGGCGCGCAGGGCGGGGGCGATGACGGTCTTGAGGTAGGTCTGTCCGGTTTTACCGTCCTTTCCGGCTACGGGCACGTTGCGTTCGGCGGCCAGCATCCGCAGGGCGGGCACGTCGGCGGCCACGCTGGGGGTGAAGTTGCCGTAGGGGGTATCGGAGGTGATGCAGGCGTAGGCGTACAGCATGGCGGGGCTGATGCAGTCGTGGCCGTCGTCGAGCGCCCGCTCGAAGGCTTCGATGCTCTGGTACTTTTCGTCCGTCAGGTCGAGGGCCGATTCGGTACTGGCCAGGTTGATGACGACCACGTTGCCGCCGATCTTATCACCAAAGTCGGCGATCTGCTGCTGGATGGTGGCGATCAGCTCGCGGTGACTCTCGGTGCTGTCGTCGCCGTTGACGACGCCCTCGCAGTAGGCCTCCTTACGGATGGCCGAGAGGGGGTACATTTGCGACATTTCTTCCTTCACCGCCTCGAGTTGTTCGCGGTCGAGCACGCCGTGGTGGGCGGCGGCTTGGTAGAGATCGTCCTGGTACAGGTCCCAGCCCGTGAAGTGGAGATTGGTGTAGTCGGCCAGATCGAGGTGATCGAATTCAGCCAATGGCAGGCCGACGGGGCGCTGCAGGCCCTTACGCATGAGGATGGAGCCGGCAACGGCGGTAGTCGCTACGGCCCCTCCGAGACCGACGATAGCGATACCGAGGGGGGTTGCAGATGGGGCGGGCGGGTTATTGGACATGGGTCGTGTGGAGCTAATGGGTATGGATGATCGGGCGGCGGCGGTGGACCGGCCGGCACGGGTCAACTAATTGTGGGGCGGCGCAAAAGGTTCACGACATACGGGGCGTCTTCTCAAATTTGGGGAGAAAGGGGCGGCGGGGCGCGGGTGCGTGGTCGAACCCCGGGGTGACTCATTAACTTAGCTTTCCATGTCCCGCTTCTGGAAAGACCCCCAAAACATCATCGCCGTCGGCGTTACCGTTACCAGCGTGTGCGCCCTGGTCGTATCCATCACCCAGACGCGCATCATGCTCCGGCAGAGCGAACTGATGGACGTACAGGCCCACGCTTCCGTGCGGCCGCTACTGAACGTCATCACCAGCCGGGCGTTCAACCCCGATACCCGTAAACTGACCGAATACCGCATCGAGGTGGTCAATAGCGGAGTAGGGCCGGCCGTTATCGACGACGTACATGTCGCGTACCGCAGCGACCCGGTCGGCTCCTGGGGCGATCTGATTTACCGAATGGAACCCCCGGATAGCATCCCCCGCTATATTTCCAACCAGCAGTTCAATCGCTCCATCATTCAGGCCGGAGAGGTGGTCACCATTCTGGATCTTTCCGATAACCTGCCGCTGGCCCAAAGCATCTACCGAAAATTCTCGGCCGTAGATATGACCGTGCTGTACAGTTCCATTTATAGGGACCAGTTTCAGCTCGTGCACACGGACGACGGCTGGAAGAACATCCCCCTGGACCGGCGGGTCGAAAGCTTCGATAACGGAAGCTTCGACAACTAAAACCGCATCACCCCGTAGCCCCGCATCTGGTACATCGCCACCGTGGTCAGCATGGAGGTAGCCAGCTCCACTTCCGGCAGGATCGCATCGGTAGGGAAGTCGCGCCCGATGAGGGACTGCCCGCAGACGGTAACGCGCACGCCGGCCCCCTGCAGGCTGCTCACCAGTCCGGCGTTGGGATTATCCCGGCCGAAGCGTTGTCGGTACGCCTCATCACTGATGATGCCGAAGGTGGCCGATCCGTGCACCGCCAGTACCACCTCGATCCGTTCGTCAGGTACTCCTCCTACCGAGAACAGGTTCAGCATTCGGGCCACGTTGTGCAGGCCCCGGACGAGGCTATCGGGGTGTTCGTGTCCAGTGTAGACGTCGATCACCAGCCGGTACTCCAGGGAGGGGTCGGGCACGACCGTTGCGTCCGGAATGGGATAAACGCCCCCGTAGGGGACTACCGGCTCTACCTTGGTCTGGGCGCGGACGCAGGTGCAGAGTAGGATAATAATACTGAAGAGTAGAACGAGACGTGGCATGGCGGGAAGGTAGCGTGTAGTAGGCTATACCTGCTGGTGGGTACTCGTCAGCCGAGTCCCCCGCCCGTAGGGAGGGGCTCGTCTGACGAGTAAAAGTGCTACCTTTTACCCATGAAACATCTAGTGACAGGCCTACTGTTCGCGGCCATTCTTTGCACCTGCGCTCCGCCGCCCCAATCCACCACAACCGCCAGCGATGATGAATGGATGGACCTGCTCAGCGAAGAACACGCCAACGCCTGGCGGGGCTACAACGCCGAAGAACTGCCCCCCGGCTGGACCATCGCGGACGGCGAACTCTACTTCGATACCGAAGTGGAACTGGAGCAGGACTACACCGGAGGCCGCGACATCCTCTACGGGGCCCGGGAGTTCGACAACTTCGAGCTGGAAGTGGAGTGGAAAATCCCCCCGGGCGGCAACAGCGGCATTTTCTACCACGTGAAGGAAGGCTACGGCGCCCCCAGCGAGGTGGCCCCCGAATACCAACTGATCGACGACGAGGACTACGCCGAAATCCATGACCTAAGCGGCTACAACCGCCAGTTCGGTGCCGAAAATCCCGCCGAATTGCAGGACTGGCAGCGCACCGGCGCCGACTACGCGATGACCGTCCCCGACGACAGTAAAAAACAACTCAACCCCGCCGGCGAGTGGAACCGCAGCCGCATCGTCTACACCCCCGACCGCGTGGAACACTGGCTGAACGGCCAAAAACTACTGGAATTCGACCCCGGATCGGACGACTGGCGGCAGAAACGCGACTCCGGCAAGTGGAAAAACATGCCCGACTACGGAAAATTTGAAAGCGGCTACATCGCCCTGCAGGACCACGGCAGCCCGCTCTGGTTCCGCAACATCCGCATCCGGCCGCTGTAGTACCCGCAACCGCACAACGCGACTTGTAGTCGCGCAAGCACAACGCGACTTGTAGTCGCGCAAGCAAAATGCAGTCTACGACTGCGTAAATTAGCTCACGCGAAGAAACGCGCATCACCCCCGCCCAGCGACTACAAGTCGTGGGCTGCTAGCGCGATTACAAATCGCGTTCTAAACCCGCCAGCATGCAACGCAGAAAGTTCCTGAAGACCACCACCCTACTAGCCGCAGCCTCCCCCCTGGCCGCCCGCCCTAGCCGCACCCCCAAAGATCGCCTACGTACCGCCTTCATCGGGCTCGGCATACAGGGCAGTCAGGACCTGGCCGCCACCGCCTCCCACCCCGACGTGGACGTGGTGGCCCTCTGCGACGTAGACGCCCGCGTACTCACTAAGGTCAGCAAAGACTACCCTTCCGCCAGGACCTACGCCGACTACCGCGTGATGCTGGACGAGATGGGCGATGAGATCGACGCCGTGCTCGTCTGCACCCCCGACCACAGCCACGCGCCGGCCAGTCTGCTGGCGATGCGGCTGGACAAGCCCGTCTACTGCCAGAAGCCACTGACCCACTACGTCAGCGAAGCCCGGGAAATGGACCGGGTGGCCCGCGAGCGCAATCTGGTTACCCAGATGGGCATCCAGGTGCACAGCTTCTACGATTACGTACTGGGTACGGAACTGGTACGCTCGGGCATCATCGGGAAGGTGGACACCGTGCGGGCCTGGTCACCCAAAAACTGGGGCACCGACGCCCCGCCCCCCTTCGAGCAGGATGCCGTGCCCGAGGGCCTGGACTGGAACCTCTGGACCGGCACCGCCCCCGCCCGGGCCTACGTGGAGGGGCAGTACCACCCCGGTGCCTGGCGCAAGTACCTCGACTACGGCTGCGGTACATTGGGTGACATGGGTGTCCACATCTTCGATACCCCATACAATGCCCTGGAACTCGACGTGCCCCTGACCATCGTCAACGACTGCCGACCGCCCAACGGCTACGGTTTCCCCGAGCAGAACGTCGTGACCTACGAATTTCCCGGCACGCCCTACACCACCGAGCGCCTGAAGTGGATCTGGTCGGACGGCCCGGCCGCCCCCGTCGATCGCGCGGGACTGGAACTACCCGACGGTGACGAACTCCCCGACCAGGGCGCCATGTTCATCGGCGAGGACGGCCGCCGCCTGCTGCTGCCCCACTTCATGCAGGAACCCCGCCTGATCGTGAACGGCGCCTACGTAGACATCAGCGACCGAATCGCCGCCGCCGAGGACAAACTCGGTATCGACGTGCCGGTGCGCGACTACGCTACCGAGAGCCCCAAGCACTACCACCAGTGGGTGGATGCCTGTCTGGGCCGCGGCGAGACCACCGCTCCCTTCAGCTACGCCGCCCGCCTCACGGAGGTCATCCTCCTGGGGGTGATCGCCGGCCGCTTCCCCGGCCAGACCCTGCACTGGAACGCGGAACACGGTCGGTTCAGGGAGGCGGCGGCGAATATGTATCTGACGGGGGCGAACCGGGCGTTTTAGCAACAGTGATGGTTACGTCGACTTACACTAAAAATCATTTTCATCAGTGCCCAATTTGTTACCCCCTGCTTCGCTTCCTCCCCGCTGGGGGTCGGGGGCCAAAGCGAGGTATGACGATCAACTTCGGGAGAATGCCCGGGAATCTTGGTACGATACGCCCACCGAAGTAGCCGAGGATTCGTGACTCGCATAACGGGGCGGCGGCGCGCGGGTGCAAGGCTACTACCTTACGGAATAAAGAAATCAAAATGCCCCGAACGTTCTGGATGATCCTATTCGCGACATGTTCGCTTACCGGCCAAAGCCAAACGGGTTCCCCCCAACTGCATGACCAACAACGGCAGTTTATCTTTACCGAAGCGGTGACCGCCAGCTGTCATGCTTCCACCATTGAGGAGGTCCGTCCCGGCCACTTACTGGCGGCCTGGTTCGGGGGGAGCCGGGAGGGGGCCGGGGATGTCAGTATCTACCTGAGTGAGAACCACCATACTTCCTGGTCCATCCCCCGACGCATCGTCAACCCGGTAGTCGCCGACGGAGACACGCTGCCCTGCTGGAACCCCGTCCTGTACCGCAGCCGGCGGGGAATACTTTATTTGTTCTATAAAGTTGGAAAAAATCCCCGGGAGTGGTTCGGCGCCCTGCGCACCTCCGCGGATGAGGGAGCCAGCTGGAGCGAACCGACCTACCTACCGGAGGGTTTCCTCGGGCCGGTCCGCAACAAACCCATCGAATTAATGCCGGGAATCCTCCTCTGCGGCAGTAGTACGGAAGACCGGGTCGATAACACCTGGCGGGTACATATCGAGCGCTATCGTGAAAAGGACGATCGCTGGGAACGCCTTCCGGTACCGAACCCCAAGCGCCTCGAAGCCATACAGCCTACGCTACTGCCCCACGGGGGCGATACGGTACAGATACTCTGCCGTAGTAAGCACGGAAAATTGGCGGAAAGCTGGTCGACCGACGGCGGACGCAGCTGGTCCGAGCTGGATACTACCGCCATCGTCAACTCCAATTCCGGCGTCGACGCGGTAGGCCTGGCCTCCGGGGGGTACCTACTGGTAAATAACCCCCTGCCCCCGGGCCGCGACTGGTGGAACGGCCGCAACGTACTCGATCTGCAATATTCAGCTAACGGAACGGACTGGCGGCAGCTCACCGAACTCGAACGCCACGCAGCGGGGGAATACAGCTACCCGGCCATCATTCAATCCGCGGACGGGCGCATCCATATCACCTATACCTTCGATCGGGAATACATCCAATACGTTTCCTTTCGCCTTGATTAGCGACTACTCGATCAGCCTAAAAGATAGCCGGTACCGCTCATCCTCCGCATCCTCTCCCAAAAATACTTCGAACTCCCCCGGCTCGGCGACGAATTCCAGATCTGCATTATAGAACTTGAGGTCAGCGGGCTGAAGGGTGAATTCCACCCGTTCGCTCTCCCCCGGCTCCAGGCTTACCTTCCGGAACCCCTTCAGCGTCTTATCCGGTGGGGTGACGCTGCGCACCACATCGCGTAGGTAGAGCTGTACGACGTCCTCCCCCGGCCGGTCACCGGAATTCGTAACGTCGATGCTCATCCGCACCGACTCACCGGGCCGCACCGTCTCGCTCCCGATGCGCGGGTTAGCGTAGGTAAAGGTGGTATAGCTGAGGCCGTGGCCAAAGGGCAGCAGGGGAGTATTGGGTACATCCAGGTAGTTGCTGACGAATTTCTGGAAGGGCTCACCACGGTTGGGGGCCGGGCGACCCGTGCGCTTCATGCTGTGGTATACCGGAATCTGCCCCACGCTGCGCGGCCAACTGGCGGTCAGGTGCCCGGCGGGGTTATACATGCCGTAGAGTACGTCTACAATACCCGGGCCGGCCGCTACCCCGGGGTGCCAGACCTGTAGAACGCTGACGGGCAGGTCCAGTTCTTCCTCGATCACCAGGGGGCGGCCGCTCATCAGGACGAGGACGACGGGCTTGCCGGTTTCCACCACGGCCCGGATCAACTTCTTCTGGCTCTCGGGAATGCGCAGGTCCGTGCGGCTGCCGGCCTCCCCGCTGAACTCACTCGCCTCGCCGACTACGGCTACGACGACTTCCGCCTCCCGGGCCACGGCGAGTGCCTCGCCCAGCATTTCGTCCGGGCTCCGCTCGTCCATCACTACGCGCGGTCCGAAGACGTTCGCGTTTTTCGCAAGCGTGGTGTCGTCGGTGATATTAGCCCCCCTGGCGTAGGTGTAGGTTACGTCGGGCACCACCCGGTCGAAGCCCTCCCGAATCGTGATGGCCTCTTGTAGGTCGCCGGTGGGGGCCCAGGTTCCGAGCATGTTGTTTCGGCTATCGGCGAGGGGGCCGATCAGGGCCACGCGCTGGTCCGGGCGCAGGGGCAGCAGATTGCGGTCGTTCTTGATCAGCACGGCTGATTTGGCGGCGGCTTCCCGTGCTACGGCACGGTGGTCCGCGGTGAGGATGTCGCGGGCCGGCCGCAGCGTATCCAGGTACCGGTAGGGATCGTCGAACAGTCCTAGTTTGTACTTTGCCTCCAGGATGCGGCGGGCCGCCTGGGTAATGTCCTCTTCCGTTACCTCCCCGGCCTCCAGACTCGCGGAAAGGGTATTCAGGAAACCTTCGCTGACCATGTCCATATCGAGACCGGCACGCAGGGCCCGGGCCGAGACGGTCCGTAGGTCGCCCAGGCCGTGGTTGATCATCTCACTGACCGAGGTGTAATCCGATACCACGAAGCCGTCGAACCCCCACTCGTCGCGCAGCAGATCGGTCAGCAGCCATTCGTTACCGGTGGCCGGCACGCCCTCGATATCGTTGAAGGAGGTCATGACGCTCGCCACCCCGGCGTCCACCGCCGCCTCGTAGGGCGGGAAGTACTGGTTGTACATCTTCAGCCGGCTCATGTCGACGGTTCCGTAATCCCGGCCCCCCTCGGCGGCGCCGTAGAGGCCGAGGTGCTTCACGGTAGCCAGCATGGTGGAATCGACGCTCAGGTCGCTGCCCTGATAACCGAGTACCATGGCCCGCGCCACGGCCGAACCGAGGTAGGGGTCTTCCCCGGCCCCCTCCGCGATACGGCCCCAGCGGGGATCGCGGGCGATGTCGACCATAGGCGAGAAATTCCAGTTGATGCCGTCGGCCGTGGCTTCCTTGGCCGCGATCTCGGCCGTGCGGCGGATCAGCACCGTATCCCAACTGCTGGCCAGGGCCAGGGGAAGCGGGAAGGTGGTTTTGTAGCCGTGGATCACGTCCGAGCCGATCAGCAGGGGAATACCGAGCCGGGACTCGTTGATCGCGAAATCCTGCGCCGCCCGTATCCGCTGCGGTCCGGCTAACCCGAATAGCCCGCCTACCTTCCCGCTCCTGATCTTTTCTTCGACGTTCCCGCTCACGACCGCGCCGGTCGCGATACCGCCGCCGGGGGTCAGCAGATTGAGCTGGCCGATCTTTTCTTCGGTGGTCATTTCCTCCAACAGGGCTTCGACCTCGGGGATTGGCCCCTGACCGATGAGGGGCGCGGAAAGGAGGTATAACAGCGGAACAATGAATCGCATGATGACTACGTATTTATCCGTCACTACTCGGCGGGAAGGGCGAAGGTAGCGACCAGGGCGAAGTGATCGGAGCCAAACTTCGGTAAGCGTTCCAGGCTGACCGCCGCGAACTCCTCGCTGACGAAGAAGTGGTCCAGCGGCCACCGCAGAAGAGCGGACCGGGCATCGAACGAATTGTATAATCCCCGCCCGAGACGCACGTTCCGCAGGTCGGTTTCCTCCCCGAACAGCCGGGTGGTGTTCGACCAGGAAACATCATTGAAATCCCCCGCTACGATGGAGGGCAGGGTGTAGGTATCCACCCTGTCGGCTACCTTGATCAGGGCAACCTCCTCCTTGCCCGCTCCGTCCGGGAAACGCTGACTCGGCACCGGCGCCAGGGGATGAACGGCGTGGAAGACAAAGCGGGCCGTGGGCAGTTCCACCTCCGTATGGAAGGAGGGGATGCCGTCCTGCTTCAGAAAGGCAATCTCCCCGTCGGGAAGCGGGTAGCGGGAGTAGAGCGCCATCCCGTAGCCATTATCGGCGGGGTACTTCATCTGGTGGGGGTAGTCGCTGTCCAGGGCGCGCAGCTGGCCGGTCCACCACTCGTTGACCTCCATGGCAAGTACCAAATCCGGGTCGCTTTCCCACACCAGATTCAGAAATCGATCGGCCTCCCGGTTGTCGATCAGTACATTGGCCACGAGCAGGCGTACCGTCCGCTGGGGGTCGATCTCCGCTTCGACCGCATCGGGCACCGCCGGGGTACCGATCAGGTAGGGCATGACGAAACTGGCCTGAATGATGATGCTGGCCACCAAACCCAGGGTAAGGGCAATGGCCGCCCCCTTCCAGCGGCTATTGAGGAGGGCGAAGAGCAACAGGCTGACCGTAGCCACGATGAGGTACTGCGTACGGGGGAAGTCCAGCACCTTGGCGTACCACAGGACGATATCGTGCACCAGGGAGGCCAGCGTGAGCAGGATGACCAGGGTAGCGACCAGGATAGTCAGGTAGTACAAAATAGTACGCAGCGTATTCAGCATAGTAACGGCAAACTTTTCGGGCCTAACGCGAGGGCGCGGACGCAGGTGCGGAGCGGGTGCGGGGCGAACCGGGAATTTTTCTACCTTCACTCCCCAATCACCACCGGCATCTACCGGATGGTACCTCCCTAACCCCTTATTCGGTTTTATGACCCGTTCACTCTTCCTATTCCTGTTCGCCTGTGCCGCCCTTACCTCCTTCGGCTGCGGTGAAGACGATGATGCGGATACCTGCAACCAGGCCGCCTTCATCGAACTGACCACCACGACCGGGGTGGACGTACAAGCCGCCGCCACGGTCTACGCTAATGACCAAACCGACGAAAACTGTAACGACTACCGCGTCGCACTGGAAAGTTACCTGGCGGAATTGCGCCGGTTCGAGACCTGTTCCTCCGTCAGCGGGACGCAAAACTTTGCTACGACGGTGGATGCCATTGAAATGAGCATCAACGACCTGCCCTGTTCCTAGTCTTGGGGGCGACTCGCTGATTTTAACGTACCCTTAGCAGGTCGGTAGGAGAGGTGTGCCTATCTTGAACGTAACCACCTAATTCTACTCCCCGATGCGTTTTATTCTCCTCGGCTTCCTCTTCGTCGGGGGGCTGTTTACCTCCGGCGCGACTGCGCAGACCCTCACGTACCGCGATGTCGGACTGTACGTCTTCAGTCTGGAGGGAGAGATATACACGATCCACGAATTGATCCGGGAGGAACCGCCGGGGACGGAGTTTCGCAACCTCCTCCGGGCGGGGAGGCGGAATGACTTCTACGGGGAACTGCTGACCCTCTCCGGCACCACCTTACTGGTCGGTTCCTTACTTAGTTTGATCGACGACGAGCAGGAATTGTTCTGGGAGACCGTCGCTATCGGAGCGGGAATGGTTGGTGTCGGTATTCCCCTGGAAAGACGGGGAAACCGCCGCGTTCAGGAGGCGGTCGACTGGTTTAATTCAGGCCGGCCGCTCGGTAGATTACCCGATGGCCGGCCCCGCGTACAGATTGGAATGATCAGTGCAGGGGCCGGGTTTGTCTTATCATTCTGATCCCGCTGCGGGACTGGGGCGGGGCGGGCCACTCGGCGGTCGTTCACTCTGCACCCGCGCGCCGCCGCCCTGATTGATTGACTGACTTTTGTCAGGCAAAGGGGCAACCGTAGTTTTGCGAAATACGCGGAATAGATCGGCGTACCGTTACCACCGTACGTGCACCCAACCAATTCGCCTAGGGTATTGCGAGTTGCAGTCGTACAACCGGATTGATAACAGGATGATCTCCATGAGGTCAGCCACCGCTGTTATAGCGGAGGGCCAACGTTTTCTTAGCGGTACCCGTCTGCCCAGTGACTTTGTAATCTTTACTAGTCAATCCTATGCGGTTTCCTGTATTTCTATCACTGCTATTCCTGCTTACCCTCAAATTATCCGCCCAGGATCGGAAGGGGAGTTTTTACCTGGGTGGGGGAACGAATTTTACCCTGCAGCGTTCCAGCGGGACGGCCCACCCCGACGCGCACATTTTGCGGAACCCGACGGTAGTTGAGGGCTTCGAGCGGGGCAACAGCTACCGGAGCGGGTATTTTTTGGGCCAACGCGTACTAGTCGGCGCCGAACTCGACTACTTCGGGTACCGGTACACCCTAAGTGATGAAACAACGCACCGGGCGAATCTCGCGGTACGGCCCTTTTTGCGCTATTACTTCACCGAGCCGGGGCGGGTCACCTTGTTTGCCGAGGTTGGCTACGGTGTATTCACTACGCAAGAGCCCCGCTACCCGAATCAAACCGGAAACTACCGCCTCAGCGTTGGGGTGGAGATCTTGCTTTCCCCCGGGGTACTGGCTACCGGCCACCTGAGCCACCACATCGCGGCTGGAGGGATGAACTTTACGGCTTTTCAGTTGGGCATCAACTATCTCACCCGGGGGTTCGGAGAGGCGACGGCCTCCCCGCCCCTTAGTCGTGGCACCTGGCTTACCAACGGGCAAATCGGTACGATCGCCTACGGCCGAAAGAACACCGAATGGAATAAGAAAAGGGCACTAACGGTCGATCTGGGGCTCCGGGTGGGATACGTCTTCCTCCCCGGTCTGCTGATCGAGGTGGTGGCCGATTGGCAGCGTCAGACTTTTGCCGGGTATGCCCGCACTGGGTTTAAGTGGGAGGGGCCGTACCCCTACGACTACCGGTCCGCCGGGGTACAGCTGCGGTACTATCCGCTGCGACGGGGGCGATTGCTACCCTTCGTTAGCGTGGGCGGGATGAGCGGATGGTCGGCCTACACCAGCATATACGGTCCGTTCGATGGCGATCTGTACCTCCGTCATTCTACCTCGCAACTGGGGGTGGGGCAGGGGGTGTCCTACTTCTTGTCCGATCGGGTGTCCGCCGACTTATCCCTGACCTACCGGCACGAACTGCAAGATCAGGGGGGTGATAGAGCAAAGGAGCGGGTGGGTTTGGAGGCGGGGTTGGGGTGGTATTTATTCTAATTCCCCCGCGACCATCCGGAAACCGTCCAGCGCCGCTTCCAGCGATTCGATGATCTCCTCGACCAGTACGTCGGGCTCGGGCAGGTTCTCCAGGTCGGTCAGGCTTTCGTCGCGGAGCCAGAAGATGTCGAGGTTCGTCTTATCGCGGGCGACAATCTCCTTGTAGGTGAACTTGCGCCAGCGTCCGTCCGGCTCCTCCGTCCGCGCGCTGCGGTTCCCCGCCATATAGCAATCGATGAAGGGTTGGAGGTTGTCCAGTCGCAGGGGCCGTTTCTTCAGCGTATGGTGCACGTTGGTGCGGTAGTCGTAGATCCAGACTTCCTTCGTCCAGGGTTTCCGGGCGGCGGGTTTGTTGTCGAAGAACAGGACGTTGGCCTTCACCCCGTGGGCGTAGAAGATGCCGGTGGGCAGCCGCAGGATGGTATGCAGGTCGGTGCTCTCCAGGAGTTGCCTACGCACCGTCTCCCCCGCGCCGCCCTCAAAGAGCACGTTATCGGGCAGTACCACGGCGGCCTTGCCGTTGGTTTTGAGCAGGGTGCGGATGTGCTGCAGGAAGTTGAGTTGTTTGTTGCTGGTGGTGGCCCAGAAGTCCTGACGGTTGTGGGTCAGGTCCTGTCGCTCCTGTTCCCCGGCCTGGTTGGTGATCGTCATGCTGCTCTTCTTGCCGAAGGGCGGGTTGGCCAGTACGTAGTCGTAGGGGCTCCCGTCGTCGCTGATGAGGGCGTCGTTCGGGCTGATGCTCGGCTCCCCGTCGATCTCGCCGATGTTGTGCAGGAACATATTCATCAGGCACAGCCGGCGGGTGTTGGCGACGATCTCGTTGCCGTGGAAGGTGTCGTTCTTCAGGAATTTTTTCTCCCGCCGGTCCAGCTTATGTGCCCGGACGATGTAGTCGTAGGCCGCCAGGAAGAAGCCGCCCGTACCGCAGGCCGGGTCGACGATGGTCTTCAGGGGTTCGGGTTGCAGGCATTCCACCATGGCGCGGATGAGCGGGCGGGGCGTGAAGTACTGTCCGGCACCGCTCTTGGTGTCCTCGGCGTTTTTCTCCAGCAGCCCTTCGTAGATTTCCCCCTTCACGTCGGCATCCAGCAGGCTCCACTCCTGCTCGTCGATCATCCGGATGACCTTGAGCAGCTTGGCGGGGTCCTGGATCTTATTCTGGCTCTTCCCGAAGATCTGCCCCAACATACCGGGCTCGGTGGCCAGCGAGCGCAGCATTTGTGCGTAGAAGGTTTCCAGTTCAGATCCCCGTTTGCTACTCAGGGTGGGCCAGTCGCAGCGGTCGCCGTTCGGGTTCTCGTTGCCCTCTACGTCCTTCAGTCGGGGAAAGTGGATGTCCTTGCCGTAGGGCGGCTTGGTCAGTTCGTCGGCCATCTTCAGGAACAGCAGGTAGGTGATCTGTTCCAGGTAATCGCCGTAGCCGACGCCGTCGTCACGCAGCACGTTGGCAAACGACCAGACGCGGGATACGATGGCGGATTGGGTGGACATGGGGGGAGGGAATTTGCAGTTTACGATTTACAATGTACTATTGAACATTGCGTTCGGGGCAGGTGGGCTAGGGGGGCGGCGGGGCGCGGGTGCAAGGTAAGAGGAGCGGGGATACGTAGCCTGCGTGTAAAATCGCCGTTTATCCTTAAAATAGGATAATTGTCTACCTAGATCGTTGGAATTCTGACCGTCGGCCTGTAGTTTTGTACAGCGAAGCCCCGCTCAGACGAAGGCCCACGTACCACGTGGGAGATTTAATGTAGTCCGAGTCGGGCTTTTTTATTTGTAGAAGGTTTCGTCAATTTTGAAGTCTTTGGGCTTGAAGTTCCAGTGACGATAGGGATCGTGCCAGAGATTGCTCCAATCGCCTCGTCGGCCAGTAGATATTCCAATATTGAAGTTTGGATGAAGTGCAGCTATTCTACGCTGCATGTGCTTGTAAAGCTGCTCCTTTGCTATGGTTCGTTTCCCCCGAACTTTACTACCCGGTGGTTTTACCTTATGCATATCATTTAAGCGGAATGCCATACTGCCTAACACAACGTCGAGCCCCTGAAGTAGGACATGCCGCCGAGAATCAATCTCGACAATGTCTCGCTTCCGTATTCTGATACCGGCACGGCTAAGCTGTTCTAAAGATTGTAGCGCGTGGATGTGTTCGCGGAATAGGTTAGCCTTTGCTTTGCTGTCGGGAAACTCATCAAAGAATAGCCTTACGTAGAGCGGTTCGATTCTGGGGTTAGCGTACCTCAGACCAAAAGCGTGCTTGATAAATTGATAATAGAGTATGAAGTAACTATGGTTACGGTTATAATCGCTAAGATTTTGCGGAACGACTGCGTTGTGTCGGAACATAATTCTTACTTTCACTAGTCCTTCCTCTACTAGGTCAAAGAAGTGATTCATCAGCTCTACGTACTTCGATAGATAGTTTGCCGTCACCCTGCTCCACTTAATCTCGTTGTTTAGGTGTAATGTCACTTTTTTCCGCTCTAAACTGCCGATCACTTGGGTCGCGACATCCGATGATACACAGACACCACCGTAAAAATCGGAAAATACCTACCTCGCTCTACACTTTCATCACAGTAAATCAACAATTCCTTCGGCATTTCACGAACATAACACAATTTGAAGTAAAATCAATCTCACTTTACCGCTCAAACGGTACAAAACTCTATCAAATCGCTCCCTTCTTTTATGAGATCCTATTACACCGTCATCTACGTCCAGACCAACGCCGCCGCCCAGGACCGGCTGGCCGTCGGTATGGTGATGGTGGAGCCGGAAGCGGGGGTGGCCCGCTACGACTATTCTGCCCGCAAGCTGAAGGTGATCGGGGAGCTCGTCCAACCGGGTGTGCGTACGGGGATTAGGTGGTCGCTCGACAACCTAAGGAAACTGTTCGCGGACAAAGTGCAGGTAAAGGAGACCGAACTTTTCGCCGCTCCCGGACAGGCGGGTAAGGGGTCCTACCTGTCCGAGCGTTACCTGCAGCGGTTAGCGACCTACCAAAAAAACGAGGTGCAGTTCGGCAAACCGATCGGCATTGATCTGCCCTGCTCCGAAGAAACGTTCAAATTGCTTTACCAGGAGCAGATCGACGACGTGCCCGACAGCGACCGGATCAAAGACCGCCGCCGTTTGCTGCTGGATGTCAAGGATCGGCCTATCATAAGACAGCGCTTCGACCAGAACGTACGGGTAGATCGCACGATCAATCCACGGGTTGAGATTCCCGTAAAGGTATCCCTCTTCGGACGCAACGGTGTCGATTATTTCGGCAAGGTCATCGACCCCTACCGCCCCGTTAATTGGTTGAATCAGGATGCATCCAGTTTTCTTGGCTTAGCCTTGCAGACCCCGCAGGACGTTCACTACGTCATCAGTCAGGAACCGGATGCCCGTACCTACCCCAAGCAGCACGAAAGCTGGCGGCGGTTCCGGGGGGTAGCCGCTTTTGACTACGTAGATGTCTCCGAGATCGAGCGCATTGAGGCGGAGGCGGAGCAGCGGGGTGTGCGGCGGGTGTTGGGGGAGGAGGAGTAGGTGGGTCGGGGCTCACCCATCCCCTTCCGAAACCAACGCCCAAATCCGCCGCAACGGCACCCGCGCCCGCCACTCTTCACTCAGTTCGCCGTAGTAGCGATAGATCTGCTCCAGCACTTCCCGCTGCGACCAGAGCCGGATATAAAAATGATCGTCCCGCGCCTCACGTAGCACCGACTGTTTGAATCCGCCCCAGGAGACCAGTAAGCCATGCTCGGCCTTCGTGCGCCGCATCACCCCCTGTAGCTCCCGCAGCACTTTTACGTCGGTAGCGCCGGTAGTGAACTTGACCTGTACGCAGACCCGGGGCTCCCGAAAACCGAGCGGACCCGAGCCCGCGAGGATGTCCACCCCGCCATCCGCACCGGGGGTGCTGGACTGGCTTACGTAGCCCTGGGCTTCTAGTAGTTCGGTGATCAGGTCGGCAAAATCGTGGCCGTCCAGACTACGGTTCATGTGACGAACGATGTCGTCTTCGGCCTGCTGAACTAGATCGACTTCGGATTCTTCCGATTCCTCCCCCTCTTCTGGCGGAGAACCTAGGCCGGGCTTGATGTTACTGGTGTCTTTTCCGGCTACGGTCGCCCAGATCCGTTCCGCGGCCGCCTCCCGCTTTACCGCCGCTACGGTCAGCAGGGTACCGAAGGAGTAAAGCAAATCCTTGTCGAAAGCCGTACGGGGGATTTCCGCCTCCCACCTTACTGGCAGACAGTGCAGCATTTTCGGATCGTCGGAATAGAAGTATGGCCCCGTCACCTGACCTACGTGAATGGTCGACTGCATTTTGCTCGGTAGAATGATGGTCGCTCCTTTCCGAATTTCCCGACTAAACCGCCAGACCTGGCCGGCCCAGTTCCCGAGGGCAATGGAGCTTTTATCGGGATAGCGTTCGGCGAAGTGGGCCTTTACGGCGTCGCGGGTATTGAATTCGGTCAGGTCACCGATGTTATCGAAACCGATGGTGGCGACGTTCGCTTCTAGGGCGGCGGCTTCGCGCTCGCCGTGGCGGCCGGCGCGGACTACGTAGACTTGGGGGTTGCTCATGATATCTGGTGTTGATATTTGTTTCCCATACAAAAAGTTCTGTAGTGAACGTGGCGATCGTAATGGTAGTGGTGGGGTAAGCTATGTGTAGGAACCCATTGGCGCGGATCATCCGAAGTCAAGGGCAAGTTGGTCCTTGCGTTTAGGGTAGAAGACGCCGATGATTACAAATGGATTTCTACTGACGTTGTGGTATTGTTTTGTCGTACCCAGAAAGAGGTAGACGTCTCGCTCCCTTATGAACGTCTCTTCGTACTTCTGACGAACCTTTTCCACGGCTACTACTTCATCACCATCTGCCCTCGCCAGGCAGTTCCAGTAGAGCTGACCGATCTCCCAGTCCTCGATCATCAGTCGGGCCTTTTTGCCGGCATCGTCTTCAAATACATAGAAGAATTTATACGGTACCTTTTTGATCGTTGGGGTCGGCCCGGCTTTTCCGGTTTCCTCCGGGAACAACGACATTTGCTTTTTCAACTCCGCGTACACCGGCTTCCAGTCTTCCTCCGTACGCTCTACATCCAGTTTAAGGATGCGTGTCGGTTTAAAGGTGGCCAGTGACTTGAACCGGGGCTTTTTTGACTCCGCAATGAGATCGGTTAAATTGGTATAAACATTTCGTAGGCAGAAGTCTTTTCGCGCTGCCCATTCGTTGGCTGTACTCAGGTGCTCGCCTACCACCAGGTCCTTAAACTCGTAGTCGACGGGGGAATGGCTCTCCGGGCGGAAGTCATCGGAGCGCCGCTCCAAATCAAGTTCGATCCAGGAATACTTCGTGGGTTGCAAAACGCCGTCACGCTTGAGTTGCAGTAAAAAACTGAGCGGCACCGGATAAATGCGAATCCACGAGCCATCCTCTAGGATCCCAGCCGTGCAGACGAGGTCATCGTAGGAACGGCTGGGTAAGGGATAGGTAGTGACGGTAAGGAGAACGCTTAAACGGGGCAAAACGAATGAACTACAGGTGAACGGGGGCAGGTACTTGATCGGCTATATGGGTGTGCATATAATCCGCAAGGTGGCTACGGTGACACTGGCAGGGCTCGTGCTCGAAGCAGGTGATGGCGACGGATTGGTGTCGGTCGAGTAAATCGGCAAGATTCAGCTGTGCCTCCGTGGTATACGGTAGCGTATCCTGTCTGTACTCCGCAAAGAGTTCATCGTAGTCGTCCTGATCGTTTAGCACCCGGCGTTTGTCGCTAGCGATGCCTAACTCTGGAAAGTGGTAGTACGTAATGCCGAGTGCTTTGGCGACGTGGGTCAATCGCGATTTATTGAACCCGAATTTCATGCTCATGGCATTCCGCCTTACGTCCACCAGGGCGTTGACGCCGGCATCGACCAATTTGTTGAAATAGGCCTCCAGGGATATTCCCTCGTAGCCAATCGTGTAGAAGCATCGCTCCCCGGGCTGCGGACCTGCCGGTCGATGAGCGGCCAAATCTTCGGCATCCAGGTAACGCTGAGCGACTAAACTGTTAATTGAAAAATAGGGATACTTCGCGTAGGTATGCCGAATCAACTGCTCTCCTGAATAGTCTCCGTACATCTTGACGACGGTTGAGACTACCGCCCGATCTTCCTTTTTAAGCTGCGGCAGGAAGGACTCAGTGGTCACCTTCGACCATACCTTTTCGTCGGTAGTAGCTAGCAGACCGTACTTACAGAGCGTTTTAGCGTCCGCCGTAGCCCGAAAGGAGTAGGCTCCGTAGCGGTAGGGGACGAAGTCGTAGGCTGGTTTCGACTGATGTTGTGCTACCAAGAAGAGCAATTTTTGCAACTGCAGCCGCTTCAACTGGCCGCCCATTTGTTCCAGTAAAGCCAGCAAAATTTTTCTCCGGTAGTACATAGGGCGAAGGTAGCAATCAATTGTTTTGTAAACAAAATGTTTGGCGTAACCTCGTTGATTTGCTCCCTTGCATCAGTTGCTCCGCAAGCGCTCTTCAAAATTTCTTCTACCGTAACAATTATGCCCCGTTCTTCCCGCTTGGCCTCGATCACGTCCACCGGCGTCTGCTTTACAAACAGCACGTAGTCGGCCGGCCCCTCCGCGGTCTGAAACTCGCGTACGGCCACCCCGGTGTTGGCGTAGAGATCGACCCGGTCCTTATCCTGTACCACCCAGCCGGCGGCCCGCAGTTTGGCGTCGATGCGGTCCCGGGCTTGTTGTTCGGGGGTTTGGTTCATAACGGGGGTGGAAAGATAAGTAGTTTTGTTTCCCAACCCGGCACCCGTGCCCCGCCGCCCCCCTGAATATGCTACACAACCTACGCACCTACACCCAATCCCCCACCCTCTACGACCCCTCCGAAGACGACGAGCAAATGCATCGATTGGGTGAAGCCATCTTCGAGCTACCCGAAGCCGAGCAAGTTGAATACGTCCGCAAAGTCGTAGCGGCCTGGAGGGAGGCTAATGGGAACGATGAAATGCCTGACTTCTTCCGCACCATTGCGGAAACCGCCCCGGATGATGAAGCGATCAGGCGACTAGCCCCGGCGCTGACACAAATCGACGTACTGGAAGCGGGTGCTGATCTGGACATCATGTTTATCCTGGACCGGCTCCGGCCCGTGATGTCCGACACGGATTACCTACAGCTGGTGGATCAGCTGACCAAGCGGGAAGATCCCTACTACATGACGCACTACGCCGACGTGCTGGCCGAGCAGGGAGACGTAGAACCTGCCCTGTACTCCATCCACGAGCGGCTGATCGAAGGGAGCTACGCTACGGACGACCCGAGTGAGCTGTATTTCACCTTCGGTCAACTGGCCAATAAACTGATCAATGCTGGGGGGAAGGGCCCTAATCTGGTACAGGGCTTGCTGGACGAGATGGAAGAGGCAGACCCGATCATCTTGTTAGAATACTACGCCGAGCTGGACCTGGCGGAAGAGGCCGTCAGTCTGATCGATCGACACGAAAAGCTACACCGAAGCGAGTCAGCGTATTGGGTACTCTACCGCCATGCGAACACCTACCCCGAGCAGGCGCGGCGGCTGGCGAACCTGTGGCTAAAGGAGTGCCGGCCCGTACGGAATGGGCTGGATGCGCGTAGGGAGGTGCGGGCT
>CAZQNE010000007.1:0-29274 GCA_964594535.1 uncultured Lewinella sp. | reverse complement strand
CTGGCCCGCACGATATCCTGCCCCCGCTGGGCGTAGGCGCGCACGTCGATGCCCATCTCGCAGTAGGTGGAGCAGTTACCGCAACTGATGCACTGCCCCCCGTTGGTGGTGATGCGGAAGCGGCTCTGGAAGCGCTGCACTAAGCCTAGATAAGCCGCCAGCGGACAACCGAAGCGGCACCACACCCGGTTGCCCATCAGGGGATAGAAGCCCGTGCCGACCACGCCGGCGAAACCAGCCCCGATCAGGAAGCCGTACCACTGCTGGATACCGCCGGTCTGGATGCCGAGCAGTTCGTTCACGCCCGTGAAGTAGGTGTAGAGCGTCAGCGCCGTCATGACGATGGCGGCCACCAGCACCCCGTGCACGATCCAGCGCTCGAATTTCCAGGCGCGTAGGGATTTGTCGCTGAGCTGCCGCCAGGGGTCGCCCATGGTTTCGGCCAGCCCGCCGCAGCCGCAGACCCAGCTGCAGTACCACCGCTTGCCCACCAGGTGGACCATCAGGGGTACGCCGACGACGATCAGGATGATGCCCCACACCAGCATGAACAGCCCGATGGCCCCCGCGCTCTGGAACTGCTCGAGCTGCCAGCCGAAGAAAAAGTCGTAGTCCAGTGGCCAGATATTTTTGAAGTCGTACCAGGGCTTGTTCAGGGCGACCAGGATCTCGGGGATCATGAAGGCAAAGGCCGTCTGGAAGAACATGACCGAGGCGGTGCGCAGCAACTGGTACTTATTGTGTCGGTACTTGGCCAGCATCCGCACGCCCATCACCAGGATGATGAGGGTGTACATCAGTCCGTAGAGGAACCACTGACTGGCCCCGCCCCCCTCCTCAGCACCACCGAACAACTGATGGATCTGGCGACTCAGCGGGTCCACCATCGTCACCCAACCCACTACGTGCTGATTGGCCCAGTAGAGCAGCACGTAAAAGCCGATGAAGTAGACCCCGGTCAGAATGCCCAGGTAGCCACTCAGCATTTCCGGGCCGGCGTCGCGCACGTCGCGGCCCGCCGAATGTTGTACGTATAGCACCAGTCCGATGATGAGGACCGTAATACCAAAGGTGACGGCCGGCCAGAACCACTTGCCGTCCATGTACCAGAAGCCGTAGCCGATGATGCCCACGATAGCTGCCCCCAGGAAGAAGCTCCGCCAGCCCAGGTTCAGCCCCCGCGTCAGCGAGCTGTGGTAAATGTGATCGTGCTTGATGCCCGGCTGAGTAGCAAACTTCGGGATCATGTACAGGATGCCCCCCAGGGTACCCAGGCCGATGGTCAGCGCCAGCCAGAGCCAGGGGTTGCTGCTTACCGGCCCGAAAGCCGCCTGCTGCATCCACGCTACCTGCTGGCTTTTGAACCGCCAGTCGGGGAGCTCCACCTCCCAGCGCTGCTGGCCGTCCGGCAGGCCGTTGGCGTCGATGTCGGCATTCACCAGATCCTGGGCGTCGGCGAAGGTTTCCTTCAGGGCGCCGGTGGCGGCGAAGGTGGTGGCGAAGGTCTCCCCGAATAGCCCGTTTTCCTCCGCCGCGGCGATCAGGCTGGCCCGGTGCAGATCCGACTCGAAGGGCTGCACGAGCATCTCCCGGTCGATGCGGTAGTTGTCCACCCCTAGCATGAAGGTGAAGATCAGTAGGGAGACGACAAACAGTCCGAGCCCCACGTACTGCAGGGTGGTCTTGTGGGTGCGCTTACTGGGCATGGGGGGTGGAATTAGCGCGGGGTTTCCGGCTGCGGAAGTTGAGAAATTTTAGGGCGGCGGTCAGGCTGCGCTTCTGCCGGAGTTTGACTTGGCTGCCGGTCTGTCGGTTGTAGAGGTCGACGATGTCCTGCTCGTACTGTTTATAAAATTCGGGGTCGAAGTTGGCCACGCCGAGTTGTTGCAGGACTTGTTCGATGTGGGCTTCCTCGGCGATCCACTTCTCGCAGACCTCGTGGCGGTAGCGGATGCCCATCAGGTTAAAGCCCCTGACAGTGCCGTCGCTCTCTTCGTAGTTGATGCGCACGGCCTTGTCTTCGGTGGGGTGCTGCCAGTAGAGGCTGGCCAGCCCCTCGCGACCGTGGGCGGGTACCTCCCCGTACACCTGGTATTCGAGGTCGATGAACTTGGCGGAATTGAACCAGATGCCCGGGTCGTAGGCTACCGGGCGACCGAGTACGTTGTAGGCTACCGTTTCCCCCATCATCCGCCCGGTGTACCAGATGGCCTCGATGGGGCGGCGGCCCGGGCGGGGGTGGCGCAGTTCGGCACAGTCGCCGATGGCGTAGATGTCCGGATGGGGGGTGCGCAGGTATTCGTCGACCCGGATTCCTTTGCCGATCTCGATGCCCGGGGTATCCTTCAGGAAGTCCACCCTGGGGTGCACCCCAGCGGTCAGTCCGACGAACTGACACGGTATACGCCTTCCATCCCCGGTCACCACCGCACCCGCGGCCCCGCCCCCGTCGTCCTCGATTTCGGCCAGCTCCGTATCGTGCTGCAGGTCGATGCCGTGGCACCGGATATGACGGCTGACCATCTCGCTTTCTTCCTTCGGCAGGGCGTTGCGCCAGTAGCTCGACTCCCGCACCAGCAGGCTCACCGGGATGTGGCGGCTGTGGAGCATCTCGGCCAGTTCCACCCCGATGAGACCCCCGCCCACGACTACGGCCTGCTGGATACCGTCCGAGATTTCTTCCAGGTAGTCCAGGTCCTGGGCACTGACCATACCGCCGACCCGCTGGAGGTCCTGCCCCGGCCAGCCGAATTTGTTCCACCGGCTCCCCGTGGCCAGGATGAGCTTATCGAAGGGCATCCGCTCCCCGTCGTCGAAGCGTAGCGCCTTGGCCTCCGTATCCACCCGCTCCACGTAGCCCCGCCGCAGGTCGATGCGGTTTTTGGGCCAGAAGAAGGGCTCGTAGGGCATCAGGTCTTCGAAGCGCTGGTGGCCCATATAGGCGTACATCAGGGCGGTGCGGGAGAAGAAGTAATCCGTCTCGGCGGAAATGATGGTGATGCGCACGGTGTCGCTCAGCTTACGCAACCAGCGGGCCGCGGTGATACCGGCGATACCGTTGCCGATGATGGCTACGTGCATGGGGGTTTACGATTTACAATTTATGATGTACAATGTACAATGTACAATTTGCCCGCATACCCGCCCGCACGACCGCAGGGAGCAGAGCCGCAAATCACCAATTGTAAATGGTACATGGTAAATCGTACATCCCCCCGACCGCAGGAAGCAGAGCCGCAAATTTCAAATCGGAAATGGTACATGGTAAATCGTACATCCCCCCGACCGCAGGAAGCAGAGCCGCAAATCCCCAATTGTAAATGGTAAATGGTAGATCATAAATCCCCCTGACCGCCCGCACGACCGCAGGGAGCAGAGCCGCAAATCCCCAATTGTAAATGATAAATGGTAAATCGTACATCCCCCCGACCGCAGGAAGCAGAGCCGCAAATTTCAAATCGGAAATGGTACATGGTAAATCGTACATCCCCCCGACCGCAGGAAGCAGAGCCGCAAATTATACATCGTAAATTGTACATCGTAAATTCTAATTTCCATTGCCCCGCTACTTCATCCATTTAGCCTACCGCGGCACCAACTACCGGGGCTGGCAGCGGCAAACGGGAAACGTAAGGACCGTACAGGCCACCATCGAACGGGCGGGGACGCAGGTGCGGGCAAAGCGGGAAGACGGAAAGCCGTTTCGTATTGTCGGATGTGGGCGGACCGACGCCGGGGTGCACGCCAGCCATTACTACGCCCACTTCGACACCGGGGAGCCCCTGCGGGAAAACTGGACCTTCATCATGAACAAGCAACTCCCGGAAGACATCGTCATCTACCGGGCCTGGGAGGTGGATTCGAGCGCCCATACGCGCTACGACGCTACGGAGCGGACCTACGACTACTACGTCCATACTAATCCTAACCCCCTGCTAGCGGTCACGAGCAGCTACTATGCCATGGCAGACTACGACCTCGGGAAAATGGTGAATGCACTGCATCTTTTAACCGGTCGTCATGACTTCCGCGCCTTCTGCCTGACCCCCGACCGCCACAATACCACCACCTGCGATCTCCGGGGGGCTCACCTGTACCGGGAGGGGGCGGGGCGCTACCGGTTTCGCTTCGTGGCCGATCGCTTCCTGCGGGGGATGATTCGCATGTTGGTCTACCAACTGCTGCGGGTGGGGGCCGGGGAAGTCGGACCGGAGGAAGTCGCTACTGCCCTGAAGACCGGCGAGCGAATGAAAAGCGGGCAGGCACGGCCGGAGGGCTTGGTGCTGAGCGAAGTGAAATATCCCCCTACTCCCTCGCTTTACTGTCCATCCAGATCGTGACCGGCCCGTCGTTGACGAGGGCTACCCGCATATCGGCACCGAACTCGCCGGTGGCGACCTCCCGCCCCGCCATTTCTTCCAGCCGCCGCAGGAAGCATTCGTAGAGCGGGACGGCCACCGGCGGCGGCGCGCTCCGGGTGAAGCCCGGTCGGTTGCCTTTCTTCGTGCTCGCGAATAGGGTGAACTGGGAGACGACGAGCAGCCCGCCGTCGGTGTCCACGACGCTCCGGTTCATCCGCCCTTCCCCATCGGAGAAGATACGGAGGCGGGCGATCTTGCCGCAGAGCCAGTCGATATCCTCTTCGGTATCGGCTGCCTCGATGCCGAGCAGGACGAGCAGCCCCGGGCCGATGGCTCCGAGGGTTCGCTCGTCGACGGTCACGCTGGCTTCACTTACTCGCTGGATCAGGACGCGCATTAGGGCAACATACGTTTTACGGAGTGTAAAGGTTACCTCCCCGACCCGAATGGCATAGATGGTACGGACCAACCCGACCCGCCCCTATGTTTCGTTACGGTTATATGCTGCTCCTCACTCTAGGAGTCCTCACCACGGGGTCGGCTCAGCGATCATCCCCCTCCGGGGGCGGAACGGCCGAACCGATCGCATCACCCATCCTACGCGCTCTGCCGGAGACGGGGTGGGAGGTACGTTACAGTTACGATCCGGTAAGGGATGGTTCCGGTATACCGCCGGCGGGTATCGATACCGCCAACGTACTACGGCGGCTCCGGGAGGCCGGGTTGCTTCCGCGGATGGTTCCTCACCCCGCGGAAACCTTCGACCGGAACCGGATGGCTAAATCACGGGAAGCGCCGGTGGTGCGGCGGTCCTTTTCCGGAAGTGAGTTTATCGGCAATCCACCGGATAACAACATCGCCGTATCACGTGCCGGCGCGATCGTATCCGTGATCAACTCCACTATGACATTGCTATCGCGGGAGGGGGAGATCCTGGGCCAATGGTATTTTTCGGACCTGATCGGTTCGTCCGGGGACTATGCATCCCGTCATTTTTTCGATCCTCACATCCGGTACGACGAGGCGGCCGACCGCTTCATCCTTGTCGTCTGCAATGCGACAATTGCGGAAGATTCGCACGTGGTTATCGGGTTCTCGGCTACGGCCGACCCCGCCGGGCGGTGGAATTTTTATGCCTTACCCGGCGATCCGGGGTTTAACGAGGGCTGGTTTGATTTTCCGGGGGTAGGATTCAATAACGCGGACGTTTTCGTGACGGGCAACATCTTCCACGACGATCGGTGGTCTTACGGATCTATGATCTACCAGATTGACAAAGCGGCGGGGTATGCCGGCGAATCAATATCCTACTGGTACTACAACAAACGGGGTGAAAACGGACGGATGCGGGATTTCAGCCTGGTGCCCGCCACGGAGGTGTTCGGTACTCCCACCGAAGAAATGTATTTAATTCGCGGAGGATATATAAGTTGCCGGGATGGCTGTCAGAAGGTATTTTCGGGTTACCACATTAGCGGGGCTACCCGGGGCAATCCCACCATTCGGGGAGTTGACTACGGGCGAATTCCCCACCTGGGGCGGCACGGCGACGCGCGACAGCTTGGTTCCGACTACTTAGTAAATACCGTCAACGGAGAGCGCGTTCTCTCCGCCTTCCGCGTCAACGATACCATTCACTTCGCCGGCCATTTCGGTATGACCAATGAACGAACGGGCCTTTATTACGGGAAAACGAACGTGGTTTCGGGGAAGGCTACGGCGGGCTTTTTCGGCCACGATTCGTTCGATTATGCCTATCCGGCCATCGTTCCCTACACTACGGACACTACCGACAATACCGCACTGCTCGCCTTCCTCGCTTCGGGTGCCGACATCTATCCGGAGTACCGGGCGGTAAAGGTCCGGGGCAACTTCGAATGGTCGCCTTCCACCCTCATCAAAGCCGGGGAAAGCTTCCTCAATAAGCCGACCGACCGCGGAAGCTACCGGTGGGGAGACTACACTGGAATTGCCCGCCGCCCGCTGCCGGACCGCGCGGAAGTCTGGACGGCCGGCTCCTACGGTGGCCCCCAAAACGGACTAAATACCTGGGTAGCGCAGTTCATCAATGAGGAGGAACTAAAGGGGGTAATTGCCGAGTTCACGGCCGATACCCTCACACCCCGTCAGCGGGATACCCTGCGGTTCACGGACCATAGCCTGGGCGACCCGACCGCCTGGCGGTGGTCCTTTCCCGGCGGCACGCCCGCTACCGCCACTACCGCCAACCCGACCGTGGTGTATGCCGACGTGGGTACCAACGACGTTACCCTGATCGCTAGCAAGGAGGGCTGGTCGGATACCATCGTCCGCGAACGCTATATCGAGGTTGGATACCGGATGCCCGCTCCCGTAGCCGACTTCGCGGGGCCGGAAACGACCTACGTAGGCGACACCATCCAGTTCGATAATTTCACGACGGGGGATTCTCTTTCCTACCAGTGGTCCTTTCCCGGCGGTACCCCCGCTACTTCCCCTGACCTTCAACCGCTAGTCACCTATTCCAGCCCCGGCACGTATGACGTCCGGCTCGTGGCGACTAACGATGGGGGGCGCGATACCATTCTGCGCCGCGACTACATCGACGTGCTGCCGGAGGTTGTGCGTCCCGTTGCCGCATTTAGTACGTTCGATACCCTTATCGCTATCGGGGATACCGCCTACTTCGAGAATGCATCCGAGAACGTTCCCGATTTGCTCCGCTGGCACTTTCCCGGAGGTATCCCGTCGACGTCTACGGAAGCCTTCCCGGCGATTACCTATGGTAAACCGGGCAGCTTCGCGGTAACGCTTATCGCTAGTAACCGCGCCGGCAGCGATACCCTGGTCAGGACGGGATACGTAACCGTCGAGCGGTCCGTAGCTACGCGGCGGTGGGACACCGCCGTCAGTTCCCTGTCGGTGTATCCCAACCCCGGGCGCCAACATCAGCGCATTAGCGTAGAATTGGGATTACGCGCGGCACGGGTGTTCGACCTGGTGCTGTATGACGGTGGCGGAAGACGCGTCAGGCGGCTGCTGCGTCACCGGGGCCGACCCGGACGGAACCTGGTCACCTTCAACGGTACCCTTCTTTCAGCGGGAGCCTACCGGGTGGTGGTCCATGGCGCAGGCGGGCTACCGCTGGCAAGTAGGACCCTAGTGATTCGGTAACCAAAAAAGCCCCCGCCGGAACACCGGTAGGGGCTAGTACATTTTGCAACCTTCTCCGGGGATAGGTTCCCCAAAGCTGGTATCAGTTACTTCTTGTAAGTATCGTCGCTCACGGTGAGCTTGTAGCGGCCCTTGGCACGGCGGCGTGCGAGGAGCTTGCGGCCGTTCTTAGTCGACATGCGGGAGCGGAATCCGTGCTTGTTCACACGCTTGCGCTTGGAGGGCTGGTAGGTACGCTTCATCTCGGTATATCTTTTACGCCTGAAACCGGACCGGGGGGGTGGCTTCTAAAGCGGGGCAAAGGTAAGGCTTTGGCGGTTAACCTACAAACGGGGCGATCATTTTATCCAACGTCCCCCCGGCTCCTTACCTTGGCAGAGCTAAACCGATATTGATGTTGCGTTTTCTCTGGTGCCTGTTGCTGGCGGTGGTGTGGGTGGCGGTACTCCCCGCCCAGCACCGCATGGCACCCGCTGCCCTGCAACGGGTGCCCCGGGCCGAGCTGCCGCGGCAGGATAACGAGGAACTGATGGCCCGGGAACTGGAGGCCCGCCGCCCCGACCGCCCCCACCAGTTCGCGGTCACCATACCGGTAGACCTCCGGCCGGAGCAAGACGGACGGTGGGAAGAGATCGGCGACCGCGCCCACTGGTCCCTACGCGTACACAGCCCCGGGGCCAAATCCCTGAACCTGGGCTTTTCGGAGTTCCGCCTGCCCGCGGGGGCCGCGCTTTACCTGTCTACCGCCACCAAGCGTTACGGCCCCTTCACCGCCGCCGATAACGACGACCACGGTACCTTTTGGTCGCCCCTCCTTCCGGGTGACGAACTGCTGATCGAACTGGAGCTACCGAGCGTCGACCGCATCCGGCCCGGACTGACCATCGGCAGCGTCAACCACGACTTCTCGGGGGTGCTCGATCTGCTGGTGGGCGACTGCAACGTAGACGTAGCCTGCGGGGCCGCCGAAGGTTTTCCGGAGATCGACGAATACCGCGACGCCATCCGCAGCGTAGCTGCCTACACCCTGAATGGCCGTAGCCAGTGTACCGGCTTCCTGGTCAACAACAGCAACCAGGACGGGCGGCCCTTTTTCATCACGGCCAGCCACTGCCGCGTCACCGCAGAGAATGCCGCCAGCCTGGTCGCCTACTGGAAGTACGAGAACAGCAGCTGCCGCCCCGTGGGTACGGAGGATAACGTGGGGGCCGGCGACGGTACGCTGGACGTTTTCAATACCGGCGCCCGCCTGCGGGCCCGCTACCCGCCCCTCGACTTCGTCCTGCTCGAGTTCGACGAGCCCGTAAACCCCCGCGCCAACGCCTACTTCGCCGGTTGGGACATCGCCGGCCCTCTGCCCGCCAAGGGAGTGTTCACGGTCCACCATCCCGACGTGGAGGAGAAGCGCATCTCCTTCAGCTTTCAGACACCCGTGCTGAGCGACATGAATGGGGAGGGACCGAAGTCAGGGGCGGGCGACTTCATCCGCATCCCCTCCTGGGACGTCGGCACCACGGAACGGGGCTCTTCCGGGGCCCCCCTCTTCAATTTCAACGGCCGGGTCATCGGGCAGCTCTTCGGTGGGAAGGCGGCCTGTGGCAACCAGGGTTCGGATATGTTCGGCTACCTGCTCCGCAGCTGGACCGGCGGCGGTTCCCCGGCTACCTCCCTGGGGCCCTGGCTCGATCCCTGCCTGGGGGTCGGGGTCCTGGATGGCCTGGACCAGAGTGAGCTCGGAGAAATCGTCACGGCCCGGGAAAATTGCCTGACCCATTGTCGGGGGGCGGTGGCCGAATTCAGCGTATCGGTGGGCGCGGATTTCCCACCCGGCAGCCGCGTCGCCGTCAGCGGGGACCCCCGCCTGGATTACGACTTCCCCGCCACTACCTCCGGTGGCGAACGCTTCACCCTGGCTGTTACGCCCACTGACGATCTGCCGGCCGGTAGCTACGGGATCGACCTGACCGTAGAGGCCGCGGGCTTTCTGGATACGCTACCCCTCACGCTGACCCTCGTACAGGACCCACCCCCCGCCGCGCAACCCACTTTTCCCGGGAATGAAGCCGAGGACGTGGATCCCTTCCTGGCCTTCAGCTGGAATACCCAAGCCGGCGCCACTACCTACGATCTACAATTCGACTACACGGGCGATTTCACCGCGCCGGTCTTCGACCGTACCCGGCTACGGGATACGACCCTGCTGCCCCTACAACCGCTGGCCGGCGGACTGCGGCATTACTGGCGGGTCCGGGCCCGCAATGCCTGCGGGGTGGGGGAGTGGTCCGCGGTCCGGAGTTTCACCACGGCGGGCCGCAACTGTACGGTGCGGAAGGCAACCGGCCTTCCCGTCGCCATCGCGCCTACCGACTCGGCCATCGCCATCGCTACCGTCAATCTCACCCAGCCCCTTACGGTCACTGCTCTGGAGGTGGACCTGGGGATCACCCACAGCTTCGTCGGTGACTTATCGGCCGAGCTCATCAGCCCGGCGGGTACGGTCGTTCCCCTCTTCGATCCCCTGCAGAACGGCTTTTGCGCCGCCCGCAACCTATTCGTTTCCTTCCGCGACGATGCCGAAACCTCCGCCGCCACCTTCGCCGAAGAATGCCAGGACGGGGGGGCGGACGACGAACGCACCGCGCAGCCCCTCGTCCCCCTATCCACTTTTTACGGTGAATCGGCCCGGGGCGAATGGCGCCTGGTGGTCCGGGACCAGGTGATGATGGACGGCGGCGCCATCACCTCCTTCCGCCTCCGCATCTGTGGGGACGAAGTGGCATCCAAGGATCGGGGCGTCGGGATGCTCAGCGAACCCATTTCCCGCTGCGCCAACGACGGAGCCACCGCCCGCCTCTCCCTCGGCGAAGGCTACGGTCAGGAAGTAAGCCTACGGGTAGAGGCCGGCGAATTACCGCTGGATAACTACAATTTCACCTACGATGCGCTCAGCCAGGAGCTGCACGTGATCTTCACCTCCTGGACCCTGGTTGGTGCCGGAACGTACCCCCTGGCCTACGTAGTAATTGCGGAAGACGGCGGGGAACGGCGGGCCGTCTCCACCCTCGAGGTACTCCCCCTGCCGGCGGAGGCCGAGCGGCCTAGCCTGAACGTCCGTGACGACCCCCTCACCTTCCGCTGGCGGATTTCGGAAACCGTCGACGCCTACCGGCTGGAAGTAGCCGCCACCCCCGAGTTCGACGATATCGTGTACACCGCGGGCACCCGGGGCAACGCCATCGCCGTCGAGCGGGACGCGCTTCCCGACAGCCTATTTTATTGGCGGGTGATCTCCAGCAATCGCTGCGGAGATTTTACCGGCACCCCCCTTACGGCCGTCCTCGATACCAGCACCTCCGTCCGGGTCTGGAACGATCGCACGCTTAACCTTTCCCCCAATCCGACCAGAGGTGACATCTTCCTGCGTCTCAGTGGCGACTGGACGGGGGAGACCTTTACCGTCAACCTGCTTTCGGCCACCGGGCAGCGGTTGCGGACGTGGCGGGACGTGCGGGCGCCGGGCGGGCAATTCTCCGTAGGCGACCTTCCCCCCGGCGTTTATTTCCTGCGGGTCGCGGGGCATACGGGGCAGCTCACCGAACGCTTGCTGCTGTTGCGTTAATTTGTGCGCATGCTTCGTTTCCTCCCGTGTATGTTCCCCCTACTCCTTACGGCCCAGCGCTCCGTGCAGGAGGCGGTTTCCGATTTTGCGCGGACGCAGGTGCTGAGCAGTGCGGTAATTTCGGTGGACGTTCGCTCCGTGCCCGACGGACGGGTGATTGCCGCCCACCAACCCGAACTGGCCTGCATCCCGGCATCCACCCAGAAGCTGGTGACCACGGCCGCCGCCATGGACGTAGTCGGCCCCGACTACCGCTTCGAAACCAAGTTGGTCGCCGACGGCCCGATCGAGAACGGCGTGTTGCTGGGCAATCTGTACATCGTCGGTGGAGGCGACCCGACCCTGGGAAGTGCGCGCATGGAAGGGACGAAAGAATGGCGTGCAGTCGTCGCGGATTGGGTAGAGGCCGTGCGTGCGCGGGGCATTACCCGCATTACCGGTGCGGTGGTGGGTGACGGCAGCTACTTCGGTACCGACGGAGCGGCCGCCGGCTGGCCCTGGGCCGACCTGGGCAACTACTACGGCGCGGGTGCCTACGGACTGAACCTGAACGAAAATGCCTACGTCCTCTCCTTCGCCCAACGTCCTAAACAAGGAGCAACACCGCCCATCGTCGGTACCGATCCGGAGGTTCCGGGCCTCACCTTCGCCAATGAATTGACTAGCGGCCCGCCCGGAAGTGGCGACCGGGCGTACATCTACGGGGCCCCCTTCAACTACCGGCAATTCGTGCGGGGAAGCATCCCGGCGGGTACGGGCCGCTTCCGGATCCGGGGCTCCATTCCCGACCCCCCGCTGTTCGCCGCCCGGCAACTGAACGACCGACTGGAAGCCGCAGGAACGGAAGTTATCCAACCCCCCACGACTACCCTCGACCTGGGCCGCCCGCCGGGAGAGGAGGCCACCGTACTGCACCGAACCCCGTCGCCCCCCCTGGCCGCTATCGTCGACCGCACTAATCTGACCAGCAATAATCTGTACGCGGAGGCCCTGTTTCGGCTTCTCGAAAAACAGCGCACAACTCGCAGACACGGGGCCCTACCCGTCTCCCGAGTACCGCCGCAATCGTATTCTTCCGATAATGCGGTGATGGACTGGTTGGAAGAACAGAACGTACCTACCGAGGGAGTCCACCTCATCGATGGCAGCGGGCTCTCCCCCCGCAACTTCTTCCCGCCCCGCTTCCTCACCGACCTCCTCATCGCGCGGGCCGGAGATACGCGGTGGAAAGAAAGCATCCCCCTGGCCGGGCGCAGCGGGAGTATGCGCCGCGTCCTGACCGGGACCCCCGCCGTCGGGCGACTGTACGCTAAAAGTGGCACCATCCGCGCGGTGCGGGCTTACGCCGGCTACGTAGACCGGCCCGACGGGCAGCGATTGGCCTTCAGCATCGCGGTGAACAACCATTCCCTGAGCGGGCGAACCCTGAACGGACTGTTGCACCGGCTAATGGGCGAACTGGTTACGGCGAAGCTCTAGGAACCACATTGTATCTTGGCCGGAGCCCTTACCCCGATGCGCCTTATTCCTATTCTGCTTATACTGCATTGTCTCCTGCCGGGATGCCGGGAAGATAACGGCCCCGCCCCGCCCCCGGAGGACGTGTACGCCAGCCCAACGGCCGAAGAGGACCGGGAACGCCACGTCTGGCAAAAACCCGGGCTGGTGATCGAAGCCCTGGGGGATATCGAAGAGAAAGTAATCGCCGACATCGGGGCCGGGGAAGGGTTTTTCGCCCGCCGGCTGGCCCCCCTGGTCGACCGCGTCATCGCCGTGGAGATCGACCCCCGCTGGATCGCCTACCTGGACACCGTGCGCGCCACCGAGCTGCCCCGCAACCTACGGGCCCGACTGGAACCCCGGCTGGCCGAACCCGACGATCCCCACCTGGAGGACCGCGAGGTCGATATCGTTCTTTTCGTCAACACCCTCTACCTCATCGACGATCGCGCCGACTACCTCCGTGGGCTGCTGCCCGCCCTGCGCCCCAACGGGCGGGTAGTGATCGTGGACTGGAAAAAGCGGACCACCGCCCTCGGGCCGGAAGTAAGCGACCGGATCGGGGTGAATGAACTCCGCGACATGCTGGAACGAGCCGGCCTCCGCCTGGTCAGCATTGACGAGGACACCCTGGAGTATCAGTACATCGTGACGGCGGAGCGCCCCTAATCCCGGTCCAGCCACCGCAGCAAAAGCGGAATAAACATCAGGTCACTGATCAGCGCGCTGGCCAGCGTGAGACTGATGAGCAGACCGATCGTTACGCTGGGCGGGCTGATGCTGAATAACATCACCAGAAAGCCGAAAAAGAGCACGATCGACGTGAGTACGATGGCCTTGCCCGTCTCCCGGAAGGTAACGTGAATCGCCTCGGTGACCACCAGCCCCCGCTGTCGGGCCAGTTTGTATTTCGACAGGAAGTGGATGGTATCGTCCACGGCGATCCCGAAGATGATGGCGAACACGATACTCACCCCGGCCTCCAGCTCGATCCCCAGGAAGCCCAGCATGGCCCCGGCAATGAGGAGGGGCAGGAGGTTCGGTACCAGACTGACCACCAGCATCCGCCAGTTGCGAAACAGGAAGGCCATCAGGATGCAGACGATGGCGATGGCCAGGCCCAAGCCCTGCAGCAGATTGCGGCGAATGTACTCGGCGTTCTTATCGATGATGAGCCCCGTGCCGGTAGAACGGACGCTGACCAGGGAGGTGTCCACGTTAGCGTTGATCCAGGCATCGGTGTTGGCCAGGAACACTTTGATACTGTCGGCCCCGATATCGTCCATGCGGCTGGTGATGCGGGCGCGGCGGCGGTCCTGGCTCATCAGCAGGTTGAGATTCACGGCGGGTACCCGCTCGGCCAGTTGGCGGTACTGCCGGTAGCGGGCCTGGGTCTCGGGCAGTTCGTAGGCGTCGGCGCGGTTGTTGCTGAAGGCCTGGTTGATGCTGCGGTAGACGGCCGTGATGCTGGCCGTACTCTGAACGAAAGGAAACTGCCTGACGTAGTCTTCGATCTTGCCGATCTCCCGTAGCACCCCGAAGTCGGTCACCGCATCCGTGCTGTCCCTGGTGGTCACGGCCAGTTCGAAGGGGCGGAAGCCGCTCAGCTCCCGCTCGAAGAAGAGGAAGTCCTCGGTCACCTTTCGCCCGATGGGTAGGGTAGACTCGATGCGGTAGTTCGTGGTGATGTTGCTGATGCCCACCGCGCAGAGTACGACGGTGACCACCGCCCCGACCTTGATCCGGCCCGGGTGCCGGCGGGTGAACTGGTAGCTGCGCTCCATGAGGCGGTCCCAGAAGGCCTGCTGCCGCCCGATCTTCACGATCTGGTCCACGCTGAGGTAGCTGAGCAGGGAAGTGGTGAACAGGATGACGGTGAGGTAGGCGATCATCACCCCCAGGGCGGCGTTGATGCCAAAATCACGGATGGGGTTGATGCGGCTCGTCATCAGGGTAGCGAAGCCCACCGCCGTGGTCATGCTGGTGAGGAGGGTCGCCAGCCCGATCTCCCGGATGGCCACCCGAATGGCCGCTTCCTTACCCAGCCCCTTGCGCAACTCGTCGATGTACTTCGACATAATGTGGATGACGTCCGACGTGCCCACGATGATCATCAGCACCGGGTAGAGGGCCGCGATCGCGTTGAGCTCCCGCCCCAGTAGCCCGAGCGTACCCAGGAAAAGCACGAGCCCCAGTGCGATGCTGACCAACGCGACGGCGATCCCCAGCGGTCGCCGAAACAACAGGAACATCACGATGGAAACCAGCAGCCCGGAGACCAGGGCCGATACCACCACCTCCCGAATCTGTACATCTACCAGTTCTTTCTGGAAGTAGGCCGGGCCGAGGAAGTGGTAGTCGGGAAAGTCGTAGTCCGCCAGCAGGCCTTCCAGATCCCCAATCAGCTGCCGACTCTGGTCGATGGTGATCAGGCTGGGCGTCTTGAGCACGGTGACCAGGGCCGTGCCCCGCTCGTTGATGAGGTTGCCCACGAAGCGCTCGTCGTTCACGATCCGGGTGCTATCGGCGGCGTAGCGTTCCGGGGCGTCGCGGTGGATGGCCGGCACGGTCGTCATACCGAAGGGGGTACGCACGGGATAGCCGAAGGTGATCAGCGACTGCACGCCCCCCACCTGATCCACGTCGCGTACCGCCAGGGTAAAGTCATGGGCCTCGGCCAGGAAGCTACTGTCGAAGACCGTCGGTTCCCGCTCCAGGGCGATCAGCAAAAAGTTGTCATCCCCCTCGAATTCTTCAATGAACTCCTCGAAGAACTCCAGGTCTTCGTCCCCCCGCGGAAAGAACTGCTGAAAATCGAAGGAAAATTCGATCCGAAAGCAACCGTAAATCGCCAGAGCGGCATAGACGGCGAAGAAGAGGAGGACCGGCAGGCGGTAGCGGCGCATGTAGCTATTGGGGTTGCGATACTAAAGCCCCGCTGCCCGCGATTGTTGGTCGGCCCGGCGTAAACTTTACGGGCGGCGCTTGCCACCTTTGCCCTTCCCGCCCCGCTGCCGGTCGCCCCCGGCCCGGGCCTTCTTTTTGTACACCAGGTGCATGCGGCTTTCCAGGGGGTTGGCCGTGTCCTCGGCGTGGCGATTGCGGTTCCGCAGGGTATCGATAGCTACGAAGAGGGCATTCAGCAGGCTGTCGGGGCTAGCCTCGTCGCGACCCACCAGATCGTAGGCCGTACCGTGGTCGGGGGAGGTACGCACGGCCGGCAGCCCCGCCGTGAAGTTGACGCCCCTGCCGAAGCTGAGCGTTTTGAAGGGCACCAACCCCTGGTCGTGGTACATGGCCAGCACCCCGTCGAACTGCCGCTGCCGCCCGCTCCCGAAAAAGCCGTCGGCGGGGTAGGGGCCCATGGCCATGATGCCGGCCGCTTTCGCGGCTGCTACCGCCGGGCGGACGATGCGTTCGTCCTCCGAGCCGATCTTGCCGCCATCTCCCGCGTGGGGGTTGAGGGCGAGCACGGCGATCAGGGGGCGGTCGAGCCCGAAATCGCTCCGCAGACTGGCGTCCATGATCCTGAGTTTCGCCAGAATTTTCTCCTGGGTCACCGCCGCGGCCACCTCCGATACCGGGATGTGGTTGGTGACCACCCCGACCCGGAGCTCGTCGGTGACCAGGAACATCAGGCTCTCCTCCGCCCCCAGCCGCTCGGTCAGCATCTCGGTGTGGCCGGGGTAGGGGAAGGCATCGGCGGGCATGACCGATTTGTTGATCGGGGCGGTGACCAGGGCGTCAATGCGCCCCGCCTTCAGGTCGGCAACGGCCCGGTCCAGCGACCGGGCGGCGGCCCGTCCCCCGGCTTCGGTGGCCTTACCGGGGGTACGTTCCGGGGCTTCGTCCCAACAGTGGATGAGGTTGACCTGCCCGGCCTCGGCGGCGGCGGGCCCCTCTACGCGGGTAGCGAATGCTTCGGGGAAGACCCCCGGCCCGGCGTATACCACTGGCGTGAGGAGGTCCAACACCCCGGAACGGCCGAGGGCCCGCTCGATAACTTCGGGGCCGATGCCGTTCACGTCGCCGACCGAAAGGCCAATGGTGGGGGTCTGCATGTTCTGCTGCTTGGGTCGCGCCAAAGGTAGCCACCCCGCCCGGGAACGCTGCCGCCACCGTAAGTTTGCGGAGTGAAGCACCTTCCGCTGCTCCTGCTATTGCTTACCGCGGCCTGTGGGCCGGACGAGCAGGTACGCGTACGCCTCACGCCTAAGCAGACCGATGCTTACCAGGCTCTAGCACGAGCAACGACTGACTCCCTGCGGCCCGCCCTTGACAGCATCTGCGATGCGACCTTCGAAGCACGGGTAGCGGCGGCCACCGATAGCATCGTACAGCGGAGACTGGAGGAAGAAATCAGGTTGCGTACCCGCCTGGGCCAAAGTATACCCCGGTGAGGGGGCTGATCGTCGCGGCGGTCCTCACCGTGGTAGGGTGCGGGCGGGAAGAGATCGACCCCCAGCAAATCATCGAGGAGCGGGCCGCCCAGCAGGTGGCTAACGTCCGCGACAACTTATTGCAAGCTTGCGAACGGCGCGTCATGGAAGCCGCTACGGAACGCGCCGATTCCCTGCTCCTGGACCGGGCCCGCCGCATGCGTCGGATCGAGGGTCGCCCGCCCCGCCCACCGCGCCCCGGGGCCCCACCCCCGAAGGAACTATCCCAACCCTTACCGCTGCGTCCCCTCTTCCCCTTCGAAATCCGTTTCGATACCCTGCTACGCGACAGCCTGCGGCGCGACAGTATCCTCCAGGATAGCATCATGCAGGACAGCCTGATTCAGGATAGTCTAATGCGACTCACCGAACCGAATTTTTAGCTGGGGGGCGGCGGAGCGCAGGTGCAGACATTCGCCAAAGCATAATCCAAATAGTTACAAAGCATATAATTCGCTAATAAATACGCTAAAAGTTGTAACTATTGAGAACGTGTACTATCTTTGGTTACAGATACGGCGGTCCGTTGGTGGACTGCCCCGGAGTTTTATTTTTTGCAACCTTTTTTGCGGCCGGAGCGGAATGCTCCGGCTTTTTTATGCCGTCATGGCCGCGGCGGCGTAGCCGTAGTGGCGGACCCCTTCGGTTTCGTCGCGGCTATCGTGAATATCGGCGAGGAAGAAGGTTCCTTCGCACTGTCGGGCCACGTTGTCGCGGGCACCGCAGCGGTGCAACTTTTCGTAGGTGGCGTAGTCGATCTCCTGGCGGTTATCCAGTCGGTGCCGGAGGTCGAAATTCTCGGTGATGCTTCGCCAGCCCTTCAGCACCGTAGCGGCGAACACCTTGGCTTTGGAGCCACTGCCGTAGGCGAAGATCAGCAGGTTTTTGCCGGTTAGTTCACGGTCGTGTTCCAGGGCGTGCTCGAGGGTGGCCATCAGACTCAGGAATACGCTGCCGCTGTAGAGGTTACCGACCCGGGAGCTGGCCCAGTCGCCCGGGGCGACGTACTCCCGTACGAACTGCTTGTACTCTTCCGTTTTGGAAACTTGCTTCAGAAATTCGCCGCACTTCGTGATGTACTGCTCCCGGTCTTCGTAGTCATCGGCGCAGGGTACGTCGAGGTCGCCGTTGCGGGTGATGAAGTCCATCCATTCGTCGCGGGCCTTGAGTTCCTCCATGTAGATTTCCGGGAACATCCGCCGGGCCTGGTAGGCGTAGGGGAGGTGAAACACCAGACCGGAGTAGGTGTCGGTAAGTTCTCCCGCTTTCGTACCCGAGCGGCGGCGGTAGCTGATCAGGGCTTCGCGGATGCGGGCTTGGTAGGCCTCGTTGCTGTAGGGGCCGTCGAAGACGGGGGTATCCTTGTGGAGGGTCAGGTAGCGTTCGTTGCAATCTAGGACGCCCTTCACGCCCAGCCCCTCGGTCAGTTGCTCTTCCAGTTGATCCAGTTGGTAGCTTTCCGCGGATACGTCGGGCAGTAACTGGAGTACCTCCCGGATGATTTCCTTTTTGCTCACCCGCCGCTTGGGCTTAAAGAAATCGTGGGCGGGCCGGGTGGCTACCCCGAAGTCAGGATCGACGGCCAGCAGCCGGGGCTCCTGCTTCACCAGCATGGCGACCGCCCCGGCCCCCTGGGTATACTCGCCGGGACTATCCATCTCGTACTTCGCGCTGTCACTGGCCACCACGATGCCCAGGCGACCGGATTTAGCGGCGGCCCATTCCAGGCAGTTCTGTAGGGCATCCACTCCGCCGATGCAGGCGAAAGTGAGGTCCACTACGTCGCAGTGGAGGAAGCAGTTCGGGCCGTAGCTGTCCGCGAAGTGATCCTGTAGCATATCCAGCACGTAGGTGGCGGTGGGTTTGGACCCATCCAGCGCGCTTTCCGTGCCGAGGTAGATGCGGCCGATCGTACGGGGATCGAGTTCGTTCTTGTGGAGTAGATCCAGGACGGCATTGGCGGCCATGGTGGCCGTGTCTTCGCGGGCGTCGGCCAGGGCCATCTGTTCCAGACCGAGGCCTTTGTTGAGTTTAGCGTAAGGAATGCCGCGCTGTTCGGCGAGCACGTTAAGGGGGAGGTATAGCTGGGGGATGTACACCGAAAAGTCGTCAATACCGACGGGGGGGAGGTTCATAATGCACTGAGTTGGCTGGTCGTAACGATCAACGCCGGAGGGGGCATAGGGTTGGGGAGGGCGGTCTACGATTTACGATCTACCGTGTACCAGTGAAGATTTGCGGCTCTGCTCCCCGCGGTCGTGCGGGCGAATGGCTCATCGTAAATCGCACGTTGTAAATTGTAAATTTCTACCTTCTCCGGGCCACCCGGCAGTGGCGGAGGTACTCCATCACCATGGCCGGCACGAGGTCGCCGGCCAGGCTGTGGCCGCAGTCGCGGGTAGTGATGAGGCTGGAGCCATCCCAGTTCGCGTGCATTTGGTAGGCTCCCTCGATGGGGGCCAGTTCGTCACATTCGTCGTGTAGGATGAGGCCGGGAACGCGGAGGTTCTTGACGTAGTTGACGAAACTGATGTCGCGAAAGCTCACCTGTAGTTTGCGGCGGAACTGGTCGTCGATCCCGTGTTTCACCTTTTCGTGGACGCCGATGACCTCACAGAACTTGTCGATGAAGTTTTCGAGCTCGCCCGGTACCGCCAGGCTGATTAGCTGGTCGGGTTCGAATTCACCCTCCATTTCGGTAAGGTACCAGATAGCGGCCATGCCCCCGGCGCTGTGCGCGATCCAGTAGTCGGGCGCAAACCGGAGGTGGCGGAGGTAATCCCGCAGGGCTTCGGCGTAGATCAGGGCGGTAAAGCGACTGCCACTACTGCGGCCGTGGGCCGGCGCATCGAAAGCATAGATGGAGTAGCCCGCCTGCCGCAGGGGCTCGAAAAAGGCGAACCACCGGCCGGTGTTGCTCTCCCAGCCGTGGAGCAACAGGATACTCGGGCCCCGGCCGGGCCAGTGGTAACACTGTAGCGTATTGCCCCCGGCGGTAATCGTGGAACGCCGGGCATCGGCCATGAAGGCATCGCTGAGGGGCTCATCGGCCGCACGGCGCGGTTTACTCAGTAAATAGTACCCCAGTCTGCCGGCGTGGCGGCGGGACATACGTGCGGTACCGTTGAGCAGGCGGCGGATGCTACCGATGACGAACTTTTCTTTCCTGCCGGCCATAGCAAAGTTGGAGGAGTTGGGCGGACAAACTTAGTTCGCCCGCCCGGAACTTCCCGACCAAAGGGGTGGTTATCTCCACTCTCAATCCCGCCGCCATGGCTTCTTTCCTCCCCCGGTTGACGCGACTGTACACCCGATCCTTTGCCGGACTGCCGCGGAAGGTGTGGCTGCTATCGCTGATCATGCTGGTCAACCGCAGCGGGGCGATGGTTATCGCCTTTCTGTCCGTCTATCTCGTGAATGCCCGGGGCTTCAGTGCGACCGATGCCGGCTGGGTGATGGCGGCCTTCGGGTCCGGGGGCATCGTGGGCAATTACGTGGGCGGGTTGCTCAACGATCGCTACGGCTCGTGGCACATCATGATTATCAGCCTGATCGGGGCGGGGCTCCTGCACATTCTGATCGGCCAGGTAACGGGCTTTCTACCCCTCTGCATCCTGGTGTTCCTTACGGCCATGACGGCGGATGCCTTTCGCCCGGCGAACCGCGCCGCTATTGCCATTTACGCCGATCGGGAGCACCTGACGCAGGCGTACGGACTGCAGCGACTGGCGGCCAACCTGGGCTTTTCCGTAGGGCCGGCCCTCGGGGGGGTACTGATCGGTACTTACGGGTACACGAGCCTATTCTGGGTTGACGGCTTCACGTTCCTGGTCGCGGCCGGCCTGTTCGTGAGCATGATCCCCGCGGATGAAACGTCGCGTCCCCTGGTCGGCTCCTCACCTGCGCTCCGCCGCAATACGGAAGCGCTTTCCGACACCCGCTCCGCCCTTCGCCAGCCGTGGTTGATCTGGTTGGTCCTGGCTAATACGGCGGTGATTACCTGTTTTTTTCAGATCTTCAGTACCGCGCCGGTGTACCTGACCGGGGAGGGGTATACGGAGAGTCAGTTCGGGCTACTACTCACCATTAGCGGCGTACTGATCGTAGCGGTGGAGATGCCGCTGGTGTACCTGGCCGACCGCCGGCTGCGACCGCTCTACGTGCTACTGAGCGGGGCCGCGCTGATCTGGACGGGCTACCTCATCCTGCCACTGGCCGTCATGACGGGCTACGGGGTGCTCGTACTGTGGATCGTACTGATCACGCTGGGGGAAATCTTCTTTATGCCCTTTACGAGTACGTACGTGGCTACCCACGCGCCTCCAGCCCGCCGCGGAGAGTATTTGGGGGTGCTGTCGGCGAGCTACAGTCTGGCCTTTATCCTGACGCCGGTGGTGGGCTTCCAGCTGGCCGAACTGATGGGATACACCCATTCGATCTACGCCGTCTCCAGCCTGGCCGTAGTGGGTCTGCTGCTATTGCTCGGAGTGGATCGGGCACGGGCTACCCGCGACCGGCAGTTGAGGCTGGCGAAGTAAATACGTCGACCACCGTTTTCAGCGTCACGAAGAAGGGTTCCCGGGCTTCGCGGGAGATGCCGTCCGTCTCGCCCTCGGCCAGGGTAAGGTCTTCGGCGAAGGCCAGTAGTTCTTCCTCCTCGCTTTGGTCGAAGAAAACGGTAAGGCGATCGCGCAGGGTGGCGCCTTTGCTCCCGATGAGCAGTTCGTAGTTCGCCTCCTCGGCGCTGGCGATAGCGTCTCCGGTGACGGGGGGGAGCTGCCCCCGTTCCTCCTCCGCGCTTTCTACGATGACGAGGGTGGCGAAGAGGAGGAGCTCCCGTTCCGGCTCGGTGAAGGCTTCGGTGTCTTCCCGGGTGAGGTAGTCCATCAGATCGGGTTGCCGGCGGGCCAGGGCGGTCAGGCGGGCTTCGTAATCGTCGCCCCCCACTTCCAGGCGGGAGAGGACGCGGTCGACGGTAGCCTCGGCGATCACGAGTGGGGCACGAAGCCGAAGCGCCCGCCCGCCTCGTCAATGATCAGGAAGCAGAATTCATCGGCCCTTTCCCGGTAAACGTTGCGGAAGGGGTCGATCCGGTCCTGCTGGACCACCTGCCTGGCGACTAACTCTTCCAGGGTGGTGACGTTGACGGTCCAGATCAGCCGGCGGTCGGTCGGGATCTCCAGGACGAAGATGCCGGGGAGGCTTTCCACGTCCTCACCGGCGTAGGCCACGAAGACGGGGTAGTTACTCACCTTCTCGTCGATGACCGTAGTGGCGGCCCGGCGGAGGGGGGCGTGGTAGGGTCTGACGTCGGACTGAAGCTGGACCCAGTTGGCGGTATCGCTCACGGGGCCAGGCGTTCGCGGGTCCATGCTTCGCCCTCGTCGTCGCGGGTGTACACGAGGCGGTCGTGGAGGCGGCTGCTGCGGCCCTGCCAGAACTCGATGAGGGTCGGGACGAGCAAGTAGCCGCCCCAGTGGTCCGGGCGGGGTAGTACCTCCGCATCCTTGTACTGCTCCCGGATCCGTTCCTCCCGTTCCTCCAGGAACTCCCGGTTCGGGATGACTTCGCTCTGGGGGCTGGTCCAGGCTCCGATTTGACTCTTTTTGGGCCGGCTCTGGAAGTATTCGGTGGAGGCCGTTGGATCTAATCGTTTCACCCGGCCTTCAACACGAACCGAGCGTTGTAGGTGTAGCCAATTAAATACCATAGCGGCGTGGGGATGAGCAGCGAGCTCCCGACCCTTGCGGCTGGTATAGTTCGTATAGAATACGAACCCCCGGTCCGTGACTTCCTTCAGGAGCACGGTACGGGCGGCCGGATATCCCCGTTCGTTCACGGTGGCGACAACTACCGCGTTTGGTTCGGGGTCGTCACTCCGCTTCGCCGCTTCGAACCACCGGGTAAAGAGGGGAAATGGATCGCTAGTCGGGGCATCGGTTTCCAGCAGGACATCGGCCCGGTAGTCTACTCTGAGGTCTTGCGCATCGATGGGCATGGGTGGATACAGATTGATTGAATCAATAAAAACCGCGGATCGTGGCATGGTTTGCGGGCGGCGGGGCGCGGGTGCCGGGGGGGCGGTGGTATCAGGCTGCCGCCTTCAGTACCTCCAGCATACTACCTTCCAGCTTAGATTTGGCGTAGACGGCATCGATGGTATAGTGCTTGACCTCCTTGCGGCCGGGCAGGTCGAACATCGCGTCCGTCATGATGGCCTCGCAGATGGAGCGGAGGCCGCGGGCGCCGAGTTCGTACTCCAGGGCCGTTTCGGCGATGTACTCGATGGCATCGTCGGTGAAAGTGAGGTTGATGCCTTCGAGCCGGAAGAGATGCTGGTACTGGCGGAGCAGGCTGTTACGGGGCTCGACGAGGATGCGCTTCATGGCGTCCAGGTCGAGGGGCTTGAGGTAGGAGATGATCGGCAGGCGGCCGATGAGCTCGGGGATCATGCCGTAGCGCTTCACGTCACGGTGGCTGACGTACTGTAGCATGTCCTCCTCCTTGATCTGCCGTTTGTTGGCGTTGCCGTAGCCGATGACCTTGGTGTTGGTCCGGCGGGCGATGATCTTTTCGATGCCGTCGAAGGCCCCGCCGCAGATGAAGAGGATGTTCTGGGTGTTTACCTTGACGAGTTTCTGCTCGGGGTGCTTGCGGCCGCCCTGGGGGGGCACGTTCACGTCGGTACCCTCGAGCATTTTCAGCATGGCCTGCTGGACGCCCTCGCCACTGACGTCGCGGGTAATGCTGGGGTTATCGGATTTGCGGGCCACCTTGTCCATCTCGTCGATGTAGACGATGCCGTGCTCGGCGGCGGCCACGTTGTAGTCGCAGACCTGCAGGAGGCGGGAAAGAATGCTCTCTACGTCCTCGCCCACGTAGCCGGCCTCGGTGAAGACCGTGGCGTCGACGATGGCGAAGGGTACCTGGAGGTACTTCGCGATGGTCTTGGCGAGTAGGGTCTTGCCGGTACCGGTGCGGCCGACGAGGAGAATGTTGCTCTTTTCGATCTGCACCTCATCGTCGTTCGCGGCGGGGTTGCTGAGGCGTTTTTAGTGGTTGTAGACGGCGACGGAGAGGGTTTTCTTCGCTTCTTCCTGCCCGATCACGTACTTATCGAGGTGTTCCTTGATCTGGCTGGGGATAATGGTCTTGGGGAGCTTAAACTCATACCCGGCCGGTTTGGGTTCGGTGGAATTATCGTTCTGCTCTTCGGGGGGCATGCCGCCGTAAAGCTCCTCGGCTACGATTTCCTGGGCCTGTTCCACGCAGACTTCGCAAATGTGGGCGTCGAGACCGGCAACGAGCACGAGCGCGTCGCTCTTGTCGCGTCCACAGAAAGAGCATCTAAAATCCTGGCGTTTTCCTCGCATCATAGGTAATATAACATAACGGCGGGCCGCACGGACCTACCTGGGGTAGGATCCGAAGTGGCCCGCCGGCTTAAGCAATAATCCGGGCAGAAGACTAGCCGTTGGCCTTATCGCGCCGTAGCACTTCGTCCACCAGCCCGTAGGACACAGCTTCCGGTGCCGTCATCCAGTTATCGCGGTCGGAGTCCTTCTCGATGTCCTCGAACGACTTCCCGGTATGGTGGGCCAAGATATTGTAAAGTTCCTCCCGCAATTTGGAAATGAGGCGGTAGTTGATCTCCATGTCGGAAAACTGACCCTGCATGCCCCCGCTGGGCTGGTGGATCATGACCCGGGCGTGGGGCAGGATGGAGCGCTTGCCTTTCTCGCCGGCGGCGAGGAGGACGGAGCCCATCGAGGCGGCCAGTCCGGTACAGATCGTGGCCACGTCGGGCGTCACGTACTGCATGGTATCGTACATGCCCATGCCGGCGATCACGCTGCCGCCGGGGCTGTTAATGAACATCTGTACGTCGCGCTTCGGATCGACGGATTCCAGGAACAGCAACTGGGCCTGGACGACGTTGGCCACGTAGTCCGTCACGGCTACGCCCATGAAGATGATGCGGTCCATCATCAGGCGGCTGAAGACGTCGAGGGCGGCGATATTCATTTGCCGTTCTTCGATCACGTTGGGCGAAAATCCGGTGACCTGGGGTCCGGCCATCGAGCCCATCGCCCGGGCGTATTTTTCAAGGTGCATCGTACTCATACCCATGTGGCGGGTCGCGTACTTCATAAACTCATCCTGGGGGACTTGGGGAGGGGTCATGTATTCAGTTTAAGGATTGTCTCCCGTAAACGTGCTAGTTACTACAGGGTTGAGGGGGGAGGCGGAGGCGGGCGGCTGGCGCCGCAGGCTGAGGCTAAGGAGGGCGCATAGCGTGCCTTAGCCTCCGCCTGAAGCGCAGCGACCCTCCGCCTCCGCCCGGAGCGCAGCGACCCTACTCCTCCTCCCCCGCCGGGGTATTCTCCTCGTTGAACCGCTTAATGGTCTCGTTGAACTCCTCTACGCCCAGGGGTTGCTCGGCCAGGGTTAGTTCGGAGCGGATGGCGTTCATCACCTTCTTTTCCATGGCGTTGCTGCTGAGCTCTTCCCGCTGCTTCTCGTCCTTGAGCATGTTCTGGACGTAGTTATCCAGGAAGTCGTCGGTCAGGAAGTCAGGCCGCTGGCCACCCAGCATCCTCAGCAGGGTTTCCAACGCTTCGGCGCGTACGTCTTCGTACTCCAGTTCGATCTTGCGGTCGGCGGCGAACTTGTTGCGGATCAGCATCCAGCGGACGCCCCGCTCGAAGAGTTCGAAGCTGCTCTCCGTATCGTCCTTGGCGAGCTTCTTCATCAACTCGGTCGGGACGGGAAAGTCGTGGCCCTCCACCAGGGCGCGCTGAATCTCGAAGTTGGCGATCGCTACTCCCTGCTTATTGAAGCCTTCGGCGGCCTGCTCGGCCAGTCGTTCGCGCAGTTGCTCTTCGGTGGTGACGTTACCCTGGGGGTCGTACTGAATGAAGAAGGCTTCGTTGAGTTCGGCGGGCTCGAGGCGGCTGATCGTATTGACGGTGATGGTAAAGGTCTTTCCGTCCAGTTGGATGGCTTCGTCCTCCCCGGCTTCTTCCTCCGGTTGCTCGTCCAGTCCGAGCATGTACTTACGGACGCTAGCCTCGGTGCCGTTTTTTTCTACGGTGGTGAGATTGTCGACGGTGATACTGGTGCCTGCGGGTTGACCGAGCAGTTGCTCCTTGATGTCCTCCGCCAGGCTATCCACGAACAGGGTGGTGTCGTTACTGATCTCGCCGTCCACTTCCTGGACGGTCACCTTCAGGATGTCATTCTCCTCGATGGTGCCGCCCTCCAGATCCTTGCTCTCCCCCCGCTGCTTGCGTAGGCTCTCCACCTGCTCGTCGAGGAAGTCTTCATCGGTATCCAGAATGTACTTGGTGAAGGTCTGCTCGGGCAACTGCAACTCAAACTCGGGCTCCAGGCCGAGATCGTAGACCAGCTTCAGGTCGCGGATATTGGTGGCGCTAATCTGCTCGACCTTTTCCTCCTCGTCGGGGATGGGGGAGAAGATCAGTTTGATGTCGTTTTCTTCGATGTAACCGAAGAGTTCCCGCTGGATCGTTTCGTCGAGCAGGGGACCGAACACCTGGTTGCCCATCAGTTTGCGCAGGGCGGAGATGGGCGTTTTACCCTTCCGGAACCCTTTGATGCTGACCCGTTTATTTTCTTTTCGCAGGGCGTCGTTCAGCTGCTTACTTAGTTCCTCCTTACTAATGTCGAGCTGGAGGCGGGCGGTGACGGGTCCGGTCTTGTCGTAGGTTACTTCGGCCATGTTGCGGTAGCGGTTAAAAAAACGGCCTACCCGTTGATCAGAGTAGGCCGGTTGCGCCCGGAGGCAATTCGTGCGGGTGAAAGGACTCGAACCTTCACGCCTTGCGGCACTAGATCCTAAATCTAGCGTGTATACCAATTTCACCACACCCGCGGGAAACGGGCCGCAAAGGTAATCGTTAGCTCGGAATTGCGCAAGCAGTGTGCCCGGTAATTAGCCCATCGGGTAGACGAAGCGCTCGTCGACGATCTTACCGTCGCGGACCTGGTAGACGCAGATCTCGTGCTCCTGGGTCCGGGTGCCGTCCTGTTTGGTCACGTCGATGCCCATGCCGAGGGTGATGAAGTCCTGATACACCAACGGATCGGTAACGGTGAGCTCGTGGATCGTCATGCCCTCGTCGTAGGCTTCGCTCTTGGCAATCAGGTTATCCCGCCCCTGGATGTCGCCGTTGGGAACGCCGGGCATTTCGTGGCTGGAGGCGTCTTCGGCGAAGAGTTCGCGGTAGGCCTGGGTGGAGTCGTTCTGCCGGCAGAGCTCAACGAGACGGCGGGCGATTTGCTGGGTGGTCATGGGAAAGGATTGAGGGAAGGAAGGAGTGAGGGAGAATTATTGTGTGAACACGCAAGATAAGGGGGAAAGAATATTGCCACAAATAATTTTAATGTTAAATTTTACAAAGTTTGTGTTTGATTTGGGTGCTGGGTGCTGGGTGCTGGGTGCTGGGTGCTGGGTGCTGGGTGCTGGGTGCCTCCTTCTAAATACAATCCGTATTAATCCGTGCCCCGAATCCGTGACAATCCGTGTTTAAATAGGAGTGCAGCGAGCAGAGCCGTACCATCCCAATTCATCCGCACCCGCGCGCCGCCGCCCTACCTTTGTACTTATGCCTGAGCCCCTTGCTACCTTTTGGTCCGCTGCCCGCCGTGCTACCTACGCCGCCCGCCTGGTGAAGTTGACGCTGAGCAAGCCCCGCCGCAAGGATCGGGCCACCCCCCGCAACCTCTACGCCCGCCCGGTTGCGATCGGGGAGGGCTACCAACTGCAGGTCACCCACCGCTACGCGGACCGGGAGGAAGCCAAGAACTTCCCCTACGACGACGGACTGGACTACCTCCGCGACCAACTCGCGACGGTCTACTACCACGCCGATCTGTTCAGCCTCGACGAGCAGTTGTCCCTCATGCAGAGCCGCAAGGGCAACGCCCGCCTGCGGGAGCAACCACCGCAGCACCGCGAAGCCGTCGTGACCCACAACCGCCAGAAGCACCGGGAGGTGGCCCCCGACCGCCCCTACCTGCACGCCCTCGGGATCACGAACGCCGCAGGGATCGTATTACCCGCCGGCCGCCGCAAGTACAAGCAGATCAATAAATTCGTGGAGATCGTGGATGGGCTGGTCGCCGATCACCCCCTGCCGCCGGGGGCCCACGTCGTCGACATGGGCTCGGGCAGCGGGTACCTCACCTTCGCGCTCTACGACCACCTGGTGCATACGCTGGGGCTGGACGTGACCGCGACCGGGGTCGAACTGCGCGAACAGCTGGTGGAAAAGTGCCGCGACATTGCCGCCGAAAACGGCTTCGACCGCCTGCACTTCGTCGAGGGCTACATCGATACCTACCGGCCCGAGCGGCTCGATATGCTCATTGCCCTCCACGCCTGCGACACGGCTACCGACGACGCGCTCTACCGGGGCATCCGGGCGGAGGCGGAAATTATGATCGTGGCCCCCTGTTGCCAGAAGCAAGTGCGCCGCGACATGGTGGTGCCCGCCGACCTCAAACCCATGCTGAGCCACGGCATTTTGCTGGAACGGCAGGCGGCCATGCTCACCGACAGCCTGCGGGCGCTCTACCTGGAGGAGGAAGGGTATGCCACCAAGCTTTTCGAGTTCATCCCCCTGGAGCACACGGCGAAAAACGTAATGATCACGGCGGTGAGGCGTACGGGGGCAGGGGGCGGCGGAGCGCGGGTGCAAAGGGAAAAACTGCAGAAGCGTTTCGGGGTGAAGCGGCACCGGCTGGGGGAGTTGCTGGCATCCGACCCGGCGTAATCAGAATCTTGCCCGACCTTTACCCGATGCCACGGTTCGTTCTGGTCTGGTTGTTTGCGTACTCGCTGTTGCCCCTCCCGGCCCAGCAGTCCACCAACCGCACCGTGAATGCCCGCGCCGAACTGGCCCGTAAGCAAATTACCATCGGTGATCAGATCTACCTGAGCGTCAACATCTCCGCGCCGCCGGGTACCGAAGTGTTTCCCCTGGACGCCGCGGCCATCGATGCCCTGCCGGGGGCCGAGGTCATCCGCGGTGAAGACCTGGAGGTAGTTGCCGAAAACCCCGAGCGGCTGCTGGAGCAGCGTTTCCTGATCACCAGTTTCGATACCGGCTACGTGAGCATTCCGCCCCTGGCGGTATTCTTCCGGACACCGGCCGGCGTGGCCGATACCGCCTACACC
>CAZQNE010000006.1:96059-110384 GCA_964594535.1 uncultured Lewinella sp. | reverse complement strand
CCTTCACCCCTTTACCCCTTCCCTCCTTCACCCATTCCTAAAATACTTCAGCCGCCGAACCTCCTCCTCCGACAAAAAGCGGTAGAAGCCCCGCGGCAGGTTCTTCTTGGTCAGCCCCGCTAGGTAGGTGCGGTCGAGGCGCTCGACGGTGTAGCCGAGGTGCTCGAAGACGCGGCGCACGATGCGGTTGCGGCCGCTGTGGATCTGCAGGGTTACGGACTGTGCTTCTCCCTCTTTGGTGTAGCGAGCCCAGTCCACGGTGAAGGGGCCGTCCTCCAGTTCCAGGCCGGCTTTGAGTTGGGCCAGGTCCATCCGGGAGAAGGGGCGGTCGAGGGAGGCGACGTAGATCTTGGAGGTCTCGTAGCGGGGGTGGGTCAGGCGGGTGGCCACGTCGCCGTCGTTCGTGATGAGGAGCAGGCCGGTGGTATCGCGGTCGAGGCGGCCGACGGGGTAGAGGCGAACGTTCTTCAGGGCGGGCTCGTCGATGAGGTCCATGACGGTGGCGCGGTCGTGCTCGTCGTCGGTGGTGGTGATGACGTTGCGGGGCTTGTTGAGCAGCAGGTAGAAGAACTGCTCGCTGGGGGCGACTACTTGGCCCCCGTATTCTACCATGTCCCCCTCCCGTACCTGGTAGGCGGGGTTGTCGAGCACCTCCCCGTTGACCTTCACCTTACCGGCCTTGACCATATCGCCGGCCACCCGCCGGGAGGCCACCCCGGAGTGGGCGATGTACTTGTTCAGCCGCATCCCCACGTGGTCGAGAGCGGCGCGGTCGAGGCCCGGCGGCCGGGGGGAGTTGCGGGCCTGGGAGCGTTGGAAGCGGCGGGGTGGTTTCATACCACAAAGGTATCGATCCGGCCGGCACCTGCGCTCCGCCGCCCGAACCCCAGCCGCTTCCCGCCGTTTGCTTAGTATGTTCCACACCATGACCACCCCCGACGAACTGGATGCCGCCATCCGGGCCAGCCACGAGCAACCCATCGTGATCTTCAAGCATTCCACCTCCTGCCCCTTCAGCGCCCGGGCCCAGGAGCAGGTCGCTAACGCCAAGCACGACATCGAGGTCTACGGGCTGGTCGTACAGTACGCGAAGGAACTCTCGGAGGCCGTCGCCAAAAAACTAGATGTAGAGCACGCCAGCCCCCAGGCCATCGTCGTGTACAAGGGGGAAGCAAAGGATAAGTACTGGCGTTCCGAGATACAGGAGGAGACGCTGAAGGAGCGGGTGGGCGCGCTGAGTTGATCCCCGCCTCCGAACTGATTCTCCGGCCCGACGGCTCCCTCTACCACCTCCATCTGCACCCCGGGCAAGTCGCCGACACGGTCATCACCGTCGGCGATCCCGAGCGGGTGGGCCTGGTCAGCCAACGATTCGACCGGGTGGAGCTGCGGGTAGCGGCCCGGGAGTTCGTCACCCATACCGGTGAGCTGAACGGCAGGCGCCTCAGTGTCATTTCCACCGGTATCGGGACCGATAATATCGACATCGTCCTCAATGAGCTCGACGCCCTCTTCAACGTCGACCTGCGGCGGCGCACGGTCCGGGACGAACTTACCGAACTGACCTTGTTCCGGCTTGGCACCAGTGGGGCCTTTCAGCCCGATCTGCCACTGGACAGCTTCTTGCTCTCGGAGGCGGCACTGGCGCTGGATGGCCTGCTGCCCTTCTACCCGGACGTGGGGCAGTCCGATCCGCTGGCTAGCGCACTGAGCGGTCATCTCAGGAATGTAGGAGAACGCCTTCCTGCCCAACCGATGGTGGTCAGACCGATTCAGCCTGTATTTCTCCAGCATCGGCCAGTAGGCGGAATACCGAGGGGTATCACGCTTACCGCGGCTGGTTTCTACGCTCCCCAGGGTCGAAGTATCCGGCTGCGTTCCGCGCTCACGCCACGGGTACTTTCCGCCCTCCGTTCATTTAGGACCGGCCATCTCCGCATTACGAATATCGAGATGGAAACGGCGGGCCTCTTCGGCCTGGCTACCGCGCTGGGGCACCGCTCGGCCTCCCTCTCGGCACTGTTGGCAAACCGGGCACTGGGTACGTTCAGTACCCAACCGGCGAAGACGGTGGACCATTTGATTGATTTAGGCCTTCAATTGCTGACCGGATAAAGGGGCGGCGGAGCGCGGGTGCAATAAACGATGGAAACTTTAGAACTATTCAAAGTTTTCATCGTTTGCCGGGGGTGAATGCATCCAATCCAAACAACCCACAGTTGATCCGGGCCGCCGGGGAACTATTCATGCGCATCGGTATCCGGAGCGTGAGTATGGACGACATCGCCCGCGAGCTGGGTATTTCCAAGAAAACCCTCTACCAAAACGTAGCGAATAAGGAGGAGTTAATCTCCCGGGTACTGGAGCAGGATACCTGCGAAGACCTTGCCATACTGAGTCGCAACCGCAACGAGGCGGCCGACGCCATCGACGAATTTCTGCGCAACAGCCGCTACTTCATCCGGCAGATGCGGCAAATCAGTCCGACGGCTATGCACGACCTGCAGAAGTACTACCCCGAGCTGTTCCGGGAGCAGATCAAAGCCCACCACCATGAGTTCAAGCGCCACATTGCCGACAATCTCGAACGGGGGATGGAGGAGGGGCTCTACCGCGCCGACCTGGACGCCGAGGTGATCTCCACCTGCTACATCGCCATTATGCTCATGATCGTGGACCGCACGGCCTTTCCCGCCCAGGAGCGCCCCCTTTCCGAGATCATCCGGCACCACAGTACCTACCACCTGAACGGCATCGTGAACCAGTTCGGCCGCGACCGGCTGGATGACTACCTCAAGCAAGAAGATCTTCCCTAAGCACTCCCGATGAAATACTTCTTCTTCCTACTCCTGCTACCGCTTGGCTCGGGGCTGAGCGCTCAGGACACCGCGCCGCCGGTCTTCACCCTCAGAGATGCGGTGGACTACGCCTACACCAATAGCAACACCATCCGTAATGCCCGCGTCGATATCCTGGACGCCGAGCAAAATGTACGCGAGCGCCTCAGTACCGGACTGCCGCAAATCAACGCCTCCCTGGATTTTACCCATTACCTGAAGGTGCCCGTACTGCCCCTGCCGGAAGCATTCGCGATGGGGGACCCGAACGCACCCACCAGCATTGCCTTTCAGCTGCAGAATAGCTTTATCGGGGGGCTATCGGTGACCAGCAGCATCTTCGACGGCTCCTACTTCGTGGGCGTGCGGGCGGCGCGGGCCAGCCGCGACTACTTCAATCTGCAACTGGAAGATACCGAGCGGCAGGTCCGCAATCAAGTGACCCAGAGTTACTTCCCGGTCCTGCTGCTGTCCACCAACGTACAGATACTCGAGAACAACATCGAAAACCTGGAAAAGCTACTGCGGGAAACTCAGGCCCAGTACGACGCCGGCTTCGTGGAGCAGTTGGACGTGGATCGACTGGTACTCAGCCTGAACAACCTACGGGCGAACCGTAACGACCTCGAGCAACAGCGGGATAATGCCCTACGCGCCCTGAAATTTACGCTGAACTACCCCGAAGACCAGCCCCTGGCCGTCGCCGACGACTTAGACGCCCTTGAACTGGAAGTGGAGGCCGCCGCCCTGACGTCCGACATCCCCTACCAACAGCGTAGCGAGATCCGCTTGCTCGACCAGACCCTCGGCCTGCAGGACCTGAACATCGATCTGCAGCGGGCTGCCTACCTGCCCCGCCTGAATGCCGTACTCAGCGGGCAGTACCAGTACCAGGGTGATAACCTCAGCGACGGCTTCTGGGCTCCGACCGTACTGGTTGGCTTATCCGCCCAAATCCCGATCTACGACTTCGGGGGGCGCAGCGCCCGCCTGGAGCGTGCCCGCCTGGATAAGGAAAAAGTCGTCAATCAGCGCAACGACCTGGTCCGCGGCATCGCCCTGGAAGTGTTGAACGCGCGGGGTACCTTCAATACGGCCCGCGAACGGCTGAGCAGCACGAAGGAAAACCTGGAACTGGCCCGGCGTATCTACCAAACCACCCAAATCAAGTACACGGAGGGAGTCGGTAGCAGCATCGAGGTCGTTCAGGCCGAGCAGCAGCTCTACGAAGCCCAGGCCAACTACCTCACCGCACTTTACGACACCCTGGTCGCCAAGGAAAATCTGTACATCGCACTCGGACGGGATTAACGACCCGGCAAACCCACCAACTATGAAATACCTGACCCTGCTGGTCCTTCCGGTTATTCTTTGCACCTGCGCCCCGTCGCCCGAAAGCGAAACGCCCGAGACGGTGGAGGACATTCAGGCCGTACTACGGGAACGCCGCGCCTCCCTGCGGGAACTCACCCAGGAGGTGGAATCCCTGGAGAAACAGCTGGCCGAGCTCGACCCTGACTTCGCCCCGCTCACGACACTGGTGTCCTACGAGACCGTCGGGGCATCCGATTTTGAGAATTACGCGACCGTGCAGGCTACCGTCCGCGCCGCCGAGACCGCCATGGCCACTCCGGAAATCCCCGGTCGCATCCTGCGCATGAATTTTGAGGAGGGCGACCCCATCCGCAAGGGGCAACTCGTGGCCGTGCTGGACGTAGAAGGCACCGAAACCCAGCGCGCCGAACTGGAAACCGCCGCCGAACTGGCCAAAACGGTGTACGAGCGACAGGAAAAGCTCTGGGAGCAGAACATCGGCTCGGAGATCCAGTACCTCCAGGCCAAAAACAGCTACGAGCGGATCCTGAAGCAACTCGAACAGATCGACGTGCAGACCGGCAAACGCAACGTCTACGCCCCCCTCACGGGTACGGTGGAGCGGGTCATGATGCGGACCGGAGAGAGCGCCATGCCCGGTTCCCCGATCCTCAGCATCATCAGTACCAATGATCTGAACGTGGTGGCCGACGCCAGCGAAGACCTGCTGACGAAGGTCAACCTCCGCGACCGGGTAATGGTGCGCGTACCCGCCACCGATCTGGAGTTCGAGGCTCCGATCACCCGTATCGGGCGCACGGTCGATGCGGCTAACCGGACCTTCGAAGTGGAAGTGGACGTGCCGCGGCAGTACGTCAATCAGCTGAAGGCCAACCTGCTGGCCGAGGTCGAGGTACTGGACTTTTCGGCCGAGGACCTCATCGTCGTGAGCCAGGACCAGATCCAGCAGGACGTGGACGGCCGGCGCTACGTCTTCACGGCCGAGGAAACGGCGGATGGCATCCAGGCCCGTAAGACCTTCATCACCACCGGCCCGAGCTTCAATAACCGCGCCGTCGTAGCGAGCGGCCTGGAGGCCGGCGACCGCATCATCACCAGTGGCGGCCGGGGCCTGACCGACGGCCAGCCCATCGCCCTGAGCCAATCGCCCCTGCAAACCAACCCGACCAATGGCTAACCAAGCGCAGAAACGCACCTTCGGACTGACCAACCTGGCGGTCGACAACGGCACCAGCGTATTCCTGCTGGCCATCATGATCCTGATCTTCGGGCTCTTCGCCTACGATCAGGTGCCCAAGGAGCAGTTCCCCGAAGTGGAACTGCCGCAGGTGTACATCAACACCCCCTACTTCGGCAATTCGGCGGCCGACATCGAAAGCCTCGTCACCCGCCCCCTCGAGAAGGAACTACAGGGCGTGGACGGGGTGAAGACGATCCGCTCCACCAGCGTCCAGGACTTTAGCGTCATCACCGTCGAATTCAACAGCGACGAGGACTTCGACGATGCCCTGCGCCGGGTGAAGGACGCGGTGGACATCGCCAAGACCGAGCTACCGAGCGATCTCGACACCGACCCGACGGTGCTGGAGATCAACCTGAGTGAGTTCCCCATCGTGACCGTCAATATGAGCGGGGATTTTCCTCCGGAAGAACTGCGGCGCTACGCCGAACTGATGGAAGACGAACTCGAAGAGGTAGATGGCGTAAGTGCCGTAAATCTGAAGGGCATACAGGAACGGGAGATCGAGATCGCGGTCGACGTCCGGAAAATGGAGAGCCTGAAGATCAGCTTTCAGGACATCGAGAACGCCATTTCCGGCGAGAACCTGACGCTGTCGGGCGGGGAGATCGTCAATAACGGCGTGCGGCGGGCCATCCGGGTGGTGGGGGAGTACGACGATGCCGAAGAGCTCGCCGGCACCATCATCAAGAACGAGAACCAGCGGCTGGTCTACCTGCGCGACATTGCCGAGGTGACCTTCGGCTACGAGGAGCCCAAGAGTATCGCCCGGGCGGACGGACTACCGGTAATCAGCCTGGACGTGATCAAGCGTTCGGGGGAGAACCTGTTATCCACCGCCGACGGGGTGCAGGAAACCATCGCCGAGGTGCGGCAGCAGTTGCCCGACGACCTGAGTATCACCTTCTTTAACGATCAGTCGGATAACACCCGCAGCGAGGTGGATAACCTGGAGAACAGCATCATTTCCGGGGTTATCCTGGTGGTGGTCGTCCTGCTGTTCTTCCTGGGGCTGAAGAATGCCCTCTTCGTGGGAATCGCCATTCCACTGTCCATGCTGATGGGTATCCTCTGGATCTGGCTATCGGGAGTGACGCTGAACATCGTGGTGTTATTCGCCCTCATTCTGGCCCTGGGCCTGCTGGTGGATAACGGCATCGTGATCGTGGAAAACATCTACCGCTACCTGCAACTGGGGGAGACCCCGGAACGGGCGGCCAAGTACGGGGCGGGCGAGGTAGCCTGGCCGATCATCGCGTCCACGGCGACTACCCTGGCGGCCTTCAGTCCGCTGGCCGTTTGGCCGGGGATCGTGGGGGAGTTCATGAAGTACTTCCCGATCACGCTGATTCTGGTACTGGTCAGCTCGCTGATCGTCGCCCTGGTCATCAACCCGGTGCTGGCCAGCCGACTGATGTCGATCGAAACGAAGGCGAATACCCCCAGGGCCCGCCGCCGGAAGGTGCGCAACACCCTGATCGCGGTGGGGGTGATGCTGCTGGTCGGGGTGCTCGGCCTCATTGCCGGCTACACGCCCCTGTTTAATCTGATGGTAATTGCCGGCATCGTAACGCTGGTGTACTTCTTCCTGCTCCGACCGGCGGCCTTTGCCTTCCAGAGCACCTTCCTGCCCTGGTTGGAGCGGAAGTACGATCGCTTTATCGTCTTCGCGCTGCGGTGGAGTAAATCGATGATGGCCGGAACGATCGGCCTGCTCTTCGTGGCCCTGGCGCTGAGTGCCATCAAGCCCCCCCAGGTCGAGTTTTTTCCGAGCGCCGACCCGCTCTACGTCAATGCCTTCGTGGAATTGCCGCTGGGGTCCGACATTCAGGCCACCAACGAAGTCACGAAGGTGCTGGAGGACCGCTTGCTGACCATGCTACAACCCTACGACGATATCGTCGAAGCGGTACTGACCCAAATCGGCGAAAACACCTCCGACCCGAACGCACCGCCCGAGCCCGGCTTTACGCCGAACAAGGCCCGGATTACGGTCAGTTTCGTCCCCTTCCGGGAGCGGGGGGGCGTGAGTACGCGGGAGGTTATGGAGGAGATTCGCCAGGAAGTCAGGGGAATCCCCGGGGTGAAAGTGAGCGTCGACCAGAACGCCAACGGCCCCGCCACCGGTAAGCCGATCAACCTGGAAATCAGCGGGGAAGACATCGACCGCCTGGTCACCCTGGGCGATGACGTCACCAACTACATCAACCAGCAGGGCATCCCCGGTATCGAGCAACTGAGCGCCGACATCAAAATCGGAAAACCCGAACTGCTGGTCGAGATCGATCGGGAAGCCGCCCGCCGCTATGGCCTGTCCACCTTCCAGATCGCCTCGGCGCTGCGGACCTCCGTGTACGGCAGGGAAATCAGCAAGTACAAACTGGGGGAGGACGAATACCCTATTTTCATCCGTCTGAACGAGGAGGATCGCAACCGGGTCGAAAATCTGCTCAATCAGCGCATTACCTTCCGCGACCCCGCCACCGGCCGCATCACCCAGGTGCCGATCAGTACGGTGGCCAGCGTGGATTACAGTTCGACCTACAGCTCCATCAAACGGAAGGACCTGGACCGGGTCATTACCATCAGCTCCAACACCCTGGATGGCTACGTTGCCAATGATATTATCCCGGAGATCGACGCCGTCCTGCAGAACTACGACTGGCCGCAGGGCTTCAGCTACGAGTTCACCGGCGAGCAGCAACAGCAACAGGAGGACGTCGGCTTTCTGCTGGGGGCCTTCGTCTTCGCGCTCTTCCTGATCTTCATCATTATCGTGGCGCAGTTCAACAGCATCAGCTCGCCCTTCATCATCCTGACCTCGGTCATCCTGTCGACGATCGGGGTACTGCTGGGCTACTTCTTCTTCGGGGGCACCTTCTCGGTGGTTTTCACCGGGGTGGGAATCATCTCCCTGGCCGGGGTAGTGGTCAACAATGCCATCGTACTGATCGACTACACTACGCTGCTGATGGAAGAGAAGGTTGAAGAACAGGGCCTAGATAAGATTTCCGATTTGCCGCTGAGTGACATCCGCGCGGCGATCGTAGAGGGCGGCGCTACCCGTCTGCGTCCCGTACTGCTGACGGCCATCACCACCGTGCTGGGCCTGATTCCGTTGGCGGTAGGCTTTAATTTCGACTTCTTCAGCTTCGTCGCTACCTGGGACGGGCGCCTCTTCATCGGCGGAGACAATACCGCCATCTGGGGCCCCATGGCCTGGACGGTGATCTACGGTCTGGTATTCGCTACCTTCCTCACCCTCGTCGTCGTGCCGGTGATGATGTGGCTGCTCTACAACTCCCGTCGCCGTATCAGGGGAGCTGTGCAGAGGTTGCGGTATGAGGAGCCGGAAGGGGAGGAGGAGGTAGTGGTCGAGAGTACGTAGAGTAAGGTCGCGGGTCATGGGCCATCGGTCCCCGACCCGTGACCAACGACCCATGACCAACGACCAGAAAACATGCGCATCCTAGCCCTGGACTACGGCAGCAAAAAGACCGGCATCGCCGTCACCGACCCCCTGCAGATTATCGCGACGGGACTGGATACGGTAGCCACCCACGAGCTGTTCGACTGGTTAGAACGTTACCTGGAGGATGAGGCGGTCAGCGATCTGGTCATCGGATACTCCGTTCGGGAAGACGGCAGGGAGAATCCCATTCAGCAGCACATCATCGGCTTTGAACGGAAATTCAGTAAGCGGTACCCCGACATTCGATTGCACCGCCAGGATGAGTTTTACAGCAGCCGCCGCGCCCGCCAGGCCATGCTGGAGATGGGGATGCGGAAAAAACAACGCCGTGACAAACGGGCCGTGGATAAAATCGCCGCGTGTTTAATTTTGCAGGACTTTATGGAAGAACGGCGCTGAACCGGAAATCCCCACCGAATGATCCTCCCTATCTACGCCTACGGCCAACCCGTGCTCAAACGAGTGGCCAAACCCATACCCCCCGACTACCCGGAGCTCCGGCAATTGATCGCCGACATGTGGGAAACCATGGAGGAAGCCAGCGGCGTAGGGCTGGCCGCCCCCCAGATTGGCCGCAGTATTCGCCTGTTCCTGGTCGATAGCAGACCCATGCAGGAGGAAGGAGAAGAAGAACTCGGCATCCGGCAAGTCTTCATCAACGCCGAAATTATCGAAGAAGCCGGGGACGACTGGAGCTACGGGGAGGGCTGCCTCAGTATTCCCGACATCAACGGCGACGTAGAACGCCCGGAAGAAATCACCATCCGCTACCAGGACGAAAACTTCGCCACCCATACCACTACGTTCTCCGGCATGAACGCCCGCGTGATCCAGCACGAGTACGACCACATCGAGGGTATTCTGTTCACCGACCTGCTTAAGCCGCTCAAAAAAAGGTTAGTCAAACGAAAGCTCGACAAGATCCGGAAGGGTCAAATCCAGCTACGGTACAAGATGAAGTTTGCAAAAGGGTAGGGGCGCCAACCCACCTACTTCCTTCCAAAATCAGCCGGTATCTCCCCCCACCGCTCCGTTTTCCACTTGTAGATGGGGTTCGTCACCTCGTGTTGCTCTAGCCATGCTTCCGCTCGCTCGATCATCTCGTAGAGCGCTTCGGTCTTAGCATTCCGGGGCAGGGTCGTTTTGCACTTTCCCTTTCTGATCCAGCCCATGGCGATCTTAGAGTCGGTGTAGATGGGTAGGGTGGGTTGGTTGTTCTTTTTGAGGAAGGCAAGCCCGTGCACGAGGCCCAGAAATTCCCCGATGTTATTGGTGCCGAGCGGGAAGGCCCGGTGGAACAGCCTGCGCCCCCCGGAAGTCGTCACCCCCTGGTATTCCATCTTCCCCGGATTGCCGGAGCAGGCCGCATCTACGCTGATACTTTTGCCGATTACCGTGTCGGTAGTGGGGACGGACGTGGTTTTTTTGCGCGAGCGCGGGTGCGGTGTATATCCCGAACGGAAAGCCGCTTCGGCCTGGCGACGGTCGGTGAACGACTTATACTTCGCACCTTTGTAGCCGTCGATCTGTACCTTGGCGGTCGGCCAGTCGGTATACACCCCCGGTTGGTGGCCGGCCCAGATGACGTAGTATTTCTTTTTCGCCATATCCGCGAAGGTAGCCACCAAAGCGGCGGCCCCCATGCATCTACCCGCAAATGTTCATTGACACCCACGCCCACCTGTACAGCGAGAAGTTTGACCACGATCGCGAAGAGGTAGTGGACCGGGCCAGAGCGGCCGGTATCGAGCGGGTACTCCTGCCGGCCATCGACGGGAGTACCCACGCGGCTATGCTGACCTTCGAGGCGGAGTATCCGGAATTCGCCCACGCGATGATCGGGCTGCATCCGGTAAGTGTCAGGGAAGACTACGAAGCGGAACTGGCCGAAGTGGAACGGCGATTGGCAGAACGCTCCTGGATCGCCATCGGAGAAATCGGTATGGACCTCTACTGGGATACGACCTACCGCAAACAACAAGAGAAGGCGTTTATCCGGCAGTGCGGATGGGCGGTCGAACGCGGCCTGCCCATCAGTATTCACGCCCGGAACTCGCTCGACGAACTACTGGAGTTGATCACCGATTTTGGGGACCGGCGCCTGCGCGGGGTGTTCCACTGCTTTACCGGCACGGTGGATCAGGCAGAGAAAGCGCTCGGATTGGGCTTCCACCTGGGGATCGGGGGGGTGGCGACCTTTAACAACGGGGGCCTTCGCCCGGTAATCTCGGCCGCCCCGCGCGAGCGCATCGTACTGGAAACGGATGCCCCTTACCTGGCTCCCGTACCGAAGCGCGGGAAGCGAAACGAATCGGCCTACCTGCCCCATATTGCCACGGTGGTGGCCGGATGCTGGGGTATCGGGGTGGCGGAAGTAGGGGAAATAACCGCCGCGAACGCCAGGCAAGTATTTGATCTTGACCGCTTTGTGGCAAAGCCGTAGCACCTTATTTTTTCGACACCGGTCGAAAATTTTGTTTTGTTGATCGTTTTTACAATTTTTGCGTCTGTCCCGCCACTTCCGACGGGAGACGAAAAGGAACCCGGCCGACCTTACCGCAGAATTGGTATCTTGGCCGGCGTCGGAACATAATCAAGGGGGCGTTCAACGGATCGCTGCCGACCCTGACATAGAATTTTGGAGAAGTGCTCGAGTGGTTGAAGAGGTACGCCTGGAAAGCGTATATACGGTAACCCCGTATCGAGGGTTCGAATCCCTTCTTCTCCGCAGTGCCCCGTGCCACCCCGGCCCTGGGTCATCACCTTATATTACACGCAAACAACTTCGTTAAACCTTAAATACGGCTATGCGACATTTATTCAAACCCCTGGCGGTACTCACGCTGGTAGCTTTCTCCGCCGCGGATCTCGCCGCTCAGGAATCCGAGGGATTCCAGGTGCTGAAGAAGAACTTCATCGACGGTGACTGGCGCTTCATGGCGATCGTGCTCATCTGTCTGATCCTCGGTCTTGCGTTCTGCATCGAGCGCATCATCACCCTTAACCTGGCTTCTACCAACACCGACAAACTGCTTAGCCGGATCGGAGAGCGCCTCGAAGCGGGCGACGTGGAGGGAGCCAAGGAAGTCGCAAAGTCCACCCCCGGCCCCACCGCCAGCGTGCTCTACGAAGGGCTACGCCACAGCTCGGAAGGGCCCGACGCCGTAGAGAAAGCTATCGTGAGCTACGGGTCGGTCCAGATGGGCCTCCTGGAGCGCGGCCTGGTTTGGATCTCTCTCTTTATTGCCATTGCCCCCATGCTCGGCTTTATGGGAACGGTAATCGGGATGATCCAGGCCTTCAACCGGATTGAAACCGTAGGCGACCTGAGCCCCGCCGTTGTAGCCGGTGGTATTAAGGTAGCCCTGTTGACTACGGTATTCGGGCTCGTCGTGGCTATCATCCTGCAGATTCTGTACAACTACATCGTCAACAAGATCGACGGTATCGTGAACCGCATGGAAGACGCTTCCATCGCCCTGGTGGACATCATGGCTACCAACAATACCTTCACCACTACCACTCGCCCCCGCGTCTAACCGGCCGGCTGCAAAATCCAATCAATCTATGTACACATTTTTGAATAAGTACGGCCAGGCGCTGGCCTTCGGGATTGGAGTGCTGATTACGGTCATCTTCCTGGCATCGATCTTCTCGGCCGACGAAACGACGCTGGAGATGCTGCAGGCGAACGATAAAACCGAAGAAACCTACGCCACGAGTATTTTCAACTTCGGTATCTCGATCTCCCTGATTCTGGTTGCTCTGGCCTTCGCCGTAGCCATCATTTTCGGAATCATTCAGATGGCCAGTAATCCGAAGGGTTCGCTCAAGGGTATTGCCGGTCTTATCGGCTTGGTCCTCATCCTGTTCATCGGTTATTCCATGGCCAGTGGTGAGGTGACGGACCCCGAAATCGCCAACGCGATTGAAAAGTTCGAAACGTCGCAGGAAGCCAGTATCAGCCCGGGGAATCTGAAATTTATCAGCGCCTCCATCGTTACCGCTTTAGTGATGCTGGGGCTGGCGATGTTGACGCTGATCGTCTTCGGCATTCGCGGCATCTTTAAGTAACTCTACCAACCGACTACGACCATGGCTAAGACCAAGACGAGAGACCGGATGAACAACGAGATCAACGCGGGCTCAATGGCGGACATCGCCTTCCTGCTGCTGATCTTCTTCCTGGTCACCACCACCATCGCCGAAGACAAGGGCATCCTCGTGAAGTTGCCGCCCTGGTCCGATGAGGAACCCGATATCACCAAGCTGAAGGAGCGGAACGTGTATTCCGTACTCGTGAACGCACAGAACCAACTGCTGGTCCGGGAAGAACCGATGCGAATCGGAGAGTTACGGGAGAACGCGAAGGAGTTCATCATGAACCCCGCCCGTCGTCCCGATCTGGCGGAAGGACCGAAGAACGCCATTATCTCGCTGAAAAACGACCGGGGTACCGACTACGACACCTACCTGGCCGTTTATAACGAGCTCAAGGGTGCCTACGAGGAGCTGTGGGACGAGCTTTCGATGCGCCGCTACGGAACCCCCTACGACGATGAGATGCCGTTCGCCCAGCGTAAGGCAATCCGCGACGAGATTCCCTTCGTTATCTCCGAAGCCGAACCGACCAATTTCGGGGAGGAAGATTAGGAAGCGACCAACCTTTCCGGCGTCGCTCGCATCTTCCTCGTGATTCCGAACCACTAACCGATAAGTTCATATGTCTAAGTTCAAGAAAAAGCGCGGTAAGGCTTCACCGGCCATCTCAACGGCCTCCCTGCCGGATATCATTTTCATGCTGCTCTTCTTTTTTATGATGGTGACCGTACTGCGGGATTCCGACCTTAAGCTAAAGGTCAATACCCCGGAGGCGACCGAACTCACCAAACTGGATGAAAAGTCGCTCGTAAATTACATCTACATCGGACGGCCCACGCAGCAGTACGAAGCGGTGTACGGTACCTCCCCCCGCATCCAGTTGGGTGATAAAATCTCTACCGTAGACGATATCCCGCTCTTTCTGGAAAAGCACAAGGTAAAACTGCCCGAAGCGAAGCGCAGCCGGATCACTTCCTCTCTCCGTGTCGATGGAGGCGTGACCATGGGGATCGTCCAGGACGTGAAGACCAAGCTGCGTAAGAGCAACCAGCTGAAGATCAACTACTCCGCCGGTAAACGGACGGATGCACTGGACTAAAGGATTAACGTACTACTCACGAGCCAATAATGGTCGCCTCCTAATCAGGAGGCGGCCATTTTCTTTAGCGTGCCCGGAACTCACCCAGCCGGCGGACGGCCCCAGGTCGCTGGCGCTGCCAGCGGCCGGCCGACGGCTTGACGTTAGCCCTGTCCGCCGGAGCTTACGGAGCGGCATCGTAGTTTGGTTCGTCGGCCGGGGCGGGTAGAAACGATCTATTTATTATCCTGTTCCACCCAGC
>CAZQNE010000006.1:0-95959 GCA_964594535.1 uncultured Lewinella sp. | reverse complement strand
CACCCAGCCGTCCACCCAGCCGGCGGACGGCCCCAGGTCGCTGGCGCTCCCAGCGGCCGGCCGACGGCTTAGCGTTAGCCCCGTCCGCCGGAGCTTACGGAGCGGTAGCGTAGTTTGGTTCGTCGGCCGGGGCGGGTAAAACGGTCTTTTATTATCCTGTTCCACCCAGCCGTCGGCCGGCCCCAGGTCGCTGGCGCTCCCAGCGGCCGGCCGCCGGCTTAGCGTCAGCGGGCCGAGCCCGGCGTAGACATCGCCTCCGTATTCAGTACCGCTTCGTCAGCGCTCACCTGGGGGCGGTTGCGCATGTAGAAGTAGAGGCCGCCGAACAGGACGATCAGGATCAGCGGGAAGTAGATCATGGCCTCGAGCGTTTCCCGTCCGGCGATTAGATCGGCCTCGGCACCTACGGCACCCGCGGCGGTGGCCGCGGCGGTAGCTTCTTCCAACCAGCCACCGATGACCGGGTTCCAAACGACCATGGAGAACATGCCAATACCCCCCAACAGGGAGAGTCCGAGTGCGCCGGATTGTGGGGTGTACTCACTGACGAATCCCAGCATGGTCGGCCAGAAGTAGCAGATGCCCAGGGCAAATACGATGGCGGAGACGTAAATCATCGCGCCCGACTGGGTACTCAGCAAGTATATCCCGACGGTGGTCAGGATCGCGGATACCCAAAGGACCCCCGCCGGATTCAGCCGGTGAATGATCGGGCCGGCGAAAAACCGCCCCGTAGCCATGAGCCCCGATACTAGGGCCAGTACCAATAGCGGCTGGGCACCGGAAGCACCCAGGATCTTCTCCACCCACTGCGTCGTGCTGAACTCACTGGCCGCCGTCAGCGACATGCACACGAACATGAACAGGTAGAGCGGATTGAGTAGACCCTTGAAGTTGGCTCCGGTATCGTTGACGATGTTCTGGGAGCGGGGAAATTCCTGACCGAAAATCAGCAGGGCGTACAGCACGGTAGGAATCATCATGACCCAGATCAATCCCTGCCATCCGAGGGACGCGCCAAAGAAGTTGGCTACCAGGGACCCGATCACGATCCCCCCGGGGAACCAGACGTGAAACTTGTTCAGCATCTCGCTCTTTTTGTCCGGATACATATCCACGATCATCGGGTTGCAGGCCGCTTCGACGCTACCGTTTGCGAACCCGATGAAGAAGGTAGAAACGAGCAGCCCGATGAAGCCGCCCGCATAGACCGTCAGGACCAATCCGAGCACGTGGCTGATGAAGGCCATCCACATCAGGTTCTTCGGTCCGACGCTGTTGTATAGCGCCCCGCCCACCATCATGGCTACGGGGAAGCCGGCGAACGCCATGGAATTTACCCACCCGAGTTCTACGTCGGTGAGAACGAAAGTTTCCCCTAGTTCGGTAAGGATACCCGCCCGTATGGCGAAGGTCATGGCCGTAACGATGAGGGAAATACAGGAGGCCAGGAACAGCCGGTCCCGATTAGCCGGTACTCCCGCCGGAACGCTAGCGGCGTCGTTTGATTCGATGTACATGATCTGCTCAGTTTATGGTAGCGTGAATTTACTTCGTGTCCAGCGGACGAATGCGAATATTACGAAACCACACCGGGTCGCCGTGGTCCTGCAGGGCGATCTTTCCGGAGGTGGAGGAGCCGAAGGCCGGCATATCCTTGAATTTTGAATCGGCGATCATTGCCTCCCAGGGTTCCCCCTCGCCGGTATAACTCACGACCCGCTCGCCATTCTGCCAGTGCTCGACGTAGCCGTCGTTCACCACCAGGCGAACCGAGTTCCACTCGCCGGCGGGTTTGACGTTTTCGGGCTCGGCCACCATCATGTCGTACAGATCGCCGGCCCGGTGGCTGACGATCTTTGCATCGGGGTGGCAGCTATTGTCCAGGATCTGCATTTCCGGGCCGGTACGCCAGGGGTAGGGGTGCTCCTCCGCCTCGACGACATTATAGATGATCCCGCTGTTGCCGCACTCCCCGATCTTCCATTCCAGTTCCAGCTCGTAATTATCGTAGGCCTCGTCGGTTACGAGATCGCCACCACCCACTACGCCGTGGTCCCCCTTGTTGCTGGCATCCAGGTAAAGTACGCCATCCCCGTCGACCTTCCAGGCCGATCCAACGGTATTCTCGTCTTCGCCGTAGGTGTGCCATGCATCCAGCGCTCCGCCGCCCAGTAAGTCGGTCCATTCCCCGCTACCGGTAAGCATGACGGGGTCCTCGGAAGTCATCACTGCTTCCGGAGTGGCCATCTCGTCGGCCCGGGTCGCGTCGGTACCCCCGCAGGCAAACAGGAGGATAGCCAGGGTTAAAGCCAGAAAGTTGCGCAGTAACATAATGTCCTTATTTATGGTGTACGGTGTGGTAAGTTAGTAAGTGGCGAACAAACCGAGCTACCCCGCCAGAACCGCCCGGTAGGCCACGTCCAGCCGCGCCGCCGAAGCTTCCGCCCCGAAGTGCTCGCTGACGTACGAGCGGGCCGCCGCCCCCAGTCGGGCCCGAAGGTCCGCGTCTTCCGCCAGTCGGACCATCGCACCCACCAGGGCATCCTCATCCTTGGGAGGTACGACCAGGGCGGTACGCTCGTGTAGGCCGAGCCCCCGGTTCCCCCCGATGTCCGTCATGAGGGTAGCCCGCCCGAGGAACATGCTTTCTAACAGGACTTTGCTCAGTCCTTCTCCCTTTACACTGGGTAGTACGCTAATGTCAGCCGCCGCCAGGAGGGAAAGTACATCTTCCCGAAAACCGGTGAAGGTGAAGTCCTCGGCATCATGGTAGGGGCTGTCGGCCAGGTCGACCGGCAGGTCGGTATGCTCCAGGCCGCGACCGACGAACAGAAAATGCAGGGGTAGTTCGGCCGGCATCCGGCGAATGGCCGTCCCCAGGTACTCCAGCCCCTTCATTTTGCGGGCGTTCGCCACCACCGCGATAACGGTACGGTCAGCCGGGACGTCGAACAGGGCGTTCAGGTCGGCGGGTCGAATACCGGCGTACCAGGCCGGGTCGTGCCCCTTCGGAACGACGACCGTTTTGCGCGGGTCGAAGAACAACTGCCGGTCGAGGCTATCCTTTACGGACTGGCTCACGCAGGTGATCAGGTCGACCCGCGGGTGTAGATGGCCCAGGTAGGCCGTTGGGTCGTACCAGTGTACATTGCCGGTATAGCCCCGGTAGGTGACGACCTTCCCCGGCCAGCCCCGCGCGGCCCATACCCCGGCTACTACGGCCCGGTTGTTGAATAAGTGAAGCAGGTCGTAGTCCCCCTGTGCCAGTTCCTCCCGGATGCGGCGGCGGTCGGCGGCGGCAAATTTGGAGTTCGGGTGCCAGTCGATGATACGTACCCCCGCCTCCCGCAATTCATCGAGGTAGGCCGCGCCCTTAGTGTAGGTCATCACGGCGACCCGGTACCCGTGATGGCGCGCTAGCTCAACGAACCACCGCCCCTCGGGCCGCACGCCGGTCAGGCTGTCGCGGTAGTCGGATATAACGAGCAGGGAAGGGGACATCGGGCGCAAAAGTATTGGAATAACCACTATACGGCGGATGGGCCGTCAATCAAGGGCCCGCCGGTAGCAAGCGACTAGGGCCGCCGTGGTGGTTTCGGGGCCGAAACGGGAGCGAACGTAGGCGCCCCCCTCCCGGGCCAGGCGGTGCCGCAGTCCTGCGTCGCCGAGGATCCGGTGTAGAACTCCGGCCATATCCTCCGGGCGGTCGGGGTCGACGTAGAGGGCACCGGGCCCACCGGCCTCCGGCAGGCTGGAGCGATTGCCGGTGATGACCGGGATTCCCGAAAGCAGGGCCTCGGCCACCGGTAGCCCGAAGCCCTCGTAAAAACTGGGGTAGAGCAAGGCGATCGCCCGCCGGTACAGTTGCCGCAACACCCGGGTATCGGAGAGATCGTCGATCCAGAGAATGCGGTCCCGAATCGGCGTGTACCGTACTTCGGCCAACAAACGGTCGCGGTAGGCCGGCCCCCGACCCACTACTACCAACGGTAAGCGATCGGGGGGATCGAGTTCGAGGTAGGCATCCAGGATCAGGGGCAGGTTCTTCCGGGGGGCCAGGCTACCTACGAAGAGCAGATACTCCCGGGGAAGATCGTAGGCCTGCGTAAGTGATTCATCCGGCGGTGCGGCTTGGTAGAAGATCGGATCGCAGCTCTGGTAGACTACGTCGATCCGCTCCGCATCGATCCGGTAGAGTTCGACGATATCGCGTTTGGTGTGTTCGCTGATGGCGATCACCCGGTCGGCCCGCCGGCAGGCGTGGCCGAATTTCAGGTCGTAGATCAGGCGGTCGGCCCCGGCGTACCACTCCGGGTGGCGGCGAAAGATTAGATCGTGGATCGTGACCACCGAGCGAATGCCCCGCCTCCCGAGGCCCAGCGGGATCTCATGGCTCAGCCCGTGGTAGAGGTCGATGCGGTCCCGCCGGAGTTGTCCGGTCAGGGCGAGCGTCCGCCACAGCGCCGCGGGTAGGGGGGTGGCGTTGTAGTGAGTAGTAAAGGCCGGGTCGTTCAGAAATTCGCGCGTCAGCCTATGATCCCCCGGGCGGGGGGTGTACAGCCGGTAATCAAACTCGGGGTGGGCGGCGCGCAGATTACGTACCAGGGTACGGCTGTAGTTGCCCAGGCCGGTCGCGTTGTGAAAAAGTCGCTTGGCGTCGAATCCCAGCCGGATACTCATCGGTTACAGGATGCTTTCCCCGTTCGCGTCCGTGGTCAGTACCTCGCTGAAGTAGTCGAAGAAGGGCCGCAGGCCGAGCAGGGCCTCCTCCGCCGCGTCGATAAAGTCGGCCGACAGTACCTCCCGTTCCGTGAAGTCGCGGGCGGCGTAGAACTGCTTATAGCGCAGCAGATCGACGTCCGGGTGGTCCTTGGGGTAGCCCCGGGGGGCGGTTTTTAGGCGATCGCCCCGCAGTTCACCGTACAGTTCCTGGAATTGCTCCGCTTCGATTACCCTGCGCATGGCACCTGCGTCCGCGCCCACTTCCTGCCGGATCCGGTTGAGGTCGTCGCGCTCGATCCCGTAGAAGCCACCGCCCACTAGGTTTTCGTCGGGAGAGAGGTGAAAGTAGTACCGCCCCCGCCGCTGCTTTCCGTCACGGGTAAAACTACCGGCGAAGTTGGTTTTATAGGGTTGCTTGTTCTTGCTGAAGCGGACATCCCGGTAGATCCGGAAGAGGGACTTTTTTCCGCTCTCGGTTTCCAGCGCGTCGGTCTGGGCCACGCGTCGCAGGAGCTCGTCGGCGAATTCGGCCATATTCCGGCGGGCGGCCTCGTAGTCGGACTTGTGGTCGGCGAACCAGTTGCGGTCGTTCTGGGCCCGCAGGTCGCGGAGGAACTGCAGGGTGGCGGGTTGGATGCGTGGCATGAGCCGCAAGGTAGCGCGGTGGCGGGTGACTTACCTTTGCCCCATGCACTCCTTCCGCCGCCTGCTAGGCTACATGGGCAACTACCGGGGGCTGGTCGCGCTGGCGATTGCCTGCAACGTCCTGACGGCGGTCTTTACGGTGGTGTCGATCCCGATCTTTCAGCCCTTCTTCAATTTGTTGTTCGAGCAGACGGAGCCGGTGCTGGAGGCCCCCGCCCGGGTCACGAGCCTGCAGGAGCTCGAGCAGTACGGCGGCTACCTGGTCACCCGCTGGATCGCCACCGCCGGCCGGCAGTCGGCCCTACTGTACGTCTGCGGCTTCATCCTGCTGTCCTTTCTGCTCAAGAACCTGTTCCGGTACCTGGCGCTCTTCTTCATGTCGCCGGTGCGCAACGGGGTCATCCGCGACCTGCGCAACGAGCTTTACCGCCACCTGCTGAGCCTGCCGCTGGGCTACTTCACCGAGGAGCGCAAGGGCAATCTGCTCAGCCGCATCACCTCCGATGTACAGGAGGTGGAGTCGAGTATCCTGAACGTGCTGGAGGCCATCTTCCGCGAGCCCTTCATCATCATCGGCTCGCTGACCTTCATGCTGCTGGTGAGTCCGAGCCTGACGCTCTTCGTCTTCGGGCTGATGGTCTTCACCGGGGTAATCATCGGGGGCATCGGCAAGCGGCTCAAACGCAGCAGCGGGGAGGTGCAGGAAAAACTGGGCGACATCGTCAGCCGCACGGAGGAAAGCCTGGGCGGACTGCGCATCATCAAGTCCTTCGGGGCCGAAGACTTTCAGGCCCGCCGCTTCGGGGAACTCAACGACGGCTACCGCCATCAGCTGATCCGCCTACTGTGGCGGCGCGATCTGTCGTCCCCGCTCACCGAGTTTCTGGGGATTGCCACCGTGGCCGTGCTGCTGCTCTACGGTTCCCGGCAGGTGTTCGCCGGAGATATGGAGGCGGGCACCTTCATCGCCTTCATTTTCGCCTTCTACATGGTCATCGATCCGGCCAAGAACTTCAGCAAGGCCTGGTACAACGTCCAGAAGGGGCTGGGCGCCCTGGAACGGGTAGAGGCGGTGCTGGAGGTGGACAACGAGTCCACGGCAGGGGTGGGGGGCGGCGGGGCGCGGGTGCAAGCGGAGGGAGGGGATGAAGGATTGACCCTGCACGACGTGTCATTCCGGTACGCGGCGGACGGGCCCGACGTATTGCGGCACATCGATCTGCGTATACCGCGGGGGCAGGTGGTGGCCCTGGTCGGCGGCAGTGGGGGAGGGAAGAGCACGGTGGCCGATCTGCTGCCGCGATTCTACGATCCGACCGGGGGAGCCATCACCCTGGACGGGCGGGACCTGCGTGACTTTCCCCTGGACGAGCTGCGGCGGCGCTTCGGGATCGTGAGCCAGGAGGCCATCCTGTTCAACGACAGCATCTACAACAACATCGTATTCGGCAAGGAGGGGGTCACGACCGCGGAAGTGGAGGAGGCCGCCCGCATTGCGAACGCCCACGATTTCATCGTCGCCACCACCAGAGGCTATCGGACCAACATCGGCGACCGGGGCACCAAGCTCAGCGGCGGACAGCGGCAGCGGCTCACCATTGCCCGTGCGGTCTTGCGCAATCCGGACATTCTGATCCTCGACGAGGCCACTTCGGCCCTGGATAGCGAGTCCGAACGGCTGGTGCAGGAGGCCCTGCAGCGACTCATGCGCGGGCGTACCGCCCTGGTCATCGCCCACCGCCTCAGCACCATCCAGAACGCCGATCTGATCGTAGTCCTGGAGCGGGGGCGCATCATCGAGCGGGGTACCCACGGGGAATTACTCGAGCGGGGCGGGGCCTACCGCAAGCTGGTGGAATTACAGGAGGTATAAAAGTTTCGTTTGGAAGCAACTTTGGGAAAAATAGTTTTGTTTCGACGAAACTATGGATCGTAACATCCCCGAACAATACGGTATCGCGCAACGGCTGAACGCGGCGGTTACCCGCGAAGTGAAGTCCTACCTGGCGGAACAGGGACTGACGCAAACCCAGTTGGCCGGACGGCTGGGCGTCAGCAAGGGGCAGGTCAGTCGTCTGCTGAATGCCCCCGGGAACACCAAGCTATCCACCATTGTCGGTCTGGCCGCGGCCATCGGTAAGGAGCCGGTGCTGGTCTTTACCGATGGCGTCCGCGAGGCTTACCGCCTGCCCGAGGACGCAGCGGACCAACTGCACGAGGGGGAGGGCAGCTACGGGAGCGGGCGGCTGGCCGGCATCGACTGGGATAGCCTGAACGCCCTGCCGGTACTCGCTGAGGCAACCGCCATGAAGGCCGACATCGACGGCCGCCGACCCTTCAGCCGGAATATGGAGGAGCACGTGCTGCAGCAAACCCTCCGCATCTGGAACTACAACTCCAACGCGATCGAGGGCAATAAACTGACCTACGGAGAAACCCTCACCCTCCTCCTTTACGGACTGACCGCCCGGGGCAAGCCCCTGAAGGATCACCTCGACATCATCGGCCACCGGGACGCCGTTGAACTAATGCTCGATATGGTGAAGGGCGACCGCCCCCTGCGGCAGACGGACGTACGGCAGTTGCACCAGATCATGCTGAAGGCGGACTATCAACAACGAGCTATTACGCCCGATGGTCGGGTAGTTCACCGTACTATACACGTCGGTACCTACAAACGGGAACCGAATCATGTCGTCACTGTAATGGGTGATCGCCACTACTACGCAGAGCCGAATGCGGTTCCTGGACTTATGCGAGAATTATTGGACTGGTATACCCACGAGGAACGGGCCAATAAAATTCACGCGTTGGTCCGTGCGAGTATCCTTCATCACGAATTTGTAGCCATTCATCCATTCGATGATGGGAACGGAAGGATTGGTCGAATAGTAATGAACTTCGCATTGATGCGAGCAGGGTATCCTCCCGCTGTTATTCCGGTAGCTACTCGGGATGCCTATTATAACACGCTCGCTGAGGCTGATGCAGGAGATTATAAGCCGCTGATCAATTACATTGGTCAAAGACTGCTGAGCGCCCTCGACATCCAGCTCGCCACCGCCCGCGGTGAGGATATCGGCGGTTCGAAGTGGGATACGCCGGACGACGATCCGCGGTAGGCGTGGCAATAAGTTACCCGGATAGCCGGTTGAAAAAACGATGAAAAGGACTCTGCTGGCAGTAGTAATCGGTTGCATTTGCGGTATGCAGCTCATCGCGCAACGGATGGATAGAACGCGCGTTCCCCTGACTGCCGCCCGCCTGGTCAGCTACTACTACGATATCGACTTTACGGCCCAGCAGCGCGCCTTCCTGACCGCTAAGCGGGTCGAACTCGTGTACCTCATCGATACGGCGGGCCGCGCCGAGCTCACCGGTATCAATCCGGACCTCCCCGGAGCCATTACCGATAGCCTGCGCCAACGGACCCGTCTGCTGCCCAGATTCGACTACGGAGGGGCGGACCCGGCCCGGGAAACGCTGTACGGTGTCTACTTCAATTTTCCGGATTACGACGATACGTTTGGCGTAAGGTCGGCGCCCACCCGGGTGACGGACTACCAAACCGAAATGCTGACGTTTAACCGGGCCCGGGCCGCTGACTTTGCCTTCCTGGAGCGGACGAACCAACGGCTCGGGGTAGCCTTCGGTGGCCACCTCGCACTACCCCTCGGCGGCCGCTCCACGCATCTGGCAACCGGGGGAGGCATGTACGTCCAGGTCGTATACACTACCGAAGGTTTACACTCATTCGGCCTGGTCACCACCTTCGACGGCAATCGGCGGACGGGGGAAATACCCACCGGATCCAGTTTTACCCAGAATCCGGCGCCGCCGACCCTCACCATCGGGCTGAGTTACGGGCGCGATCTCGGGCCCTGGGTATTCAGGGGGGAGGGTGGATACTCCCAGATGAATCTGACGGAAGTGATCAACGGGGATTTTGCAGCAGCCGCCGGCTGGTCATTCGGACTGGCCGCCGATCGTCTGATTCCCCTGGGGTCGGGTACGACTGACTTCGTGTACGGTGGCCCGTCCGTATCGGTGGGTAACCTGTCCCCCGGGATCGCCCTACGGTACTACCACCTTGATATTCCGGAACTCAGCGGATTATCCCTCGAAGTCGGCGTAAGGTACCGGCTCATTGGGTACGGGGTCGCCAATTACCGCTACCGCTCAGGATACCCGGAGTAAAGCGGCGACTGCCTCATCCGGACGGCTAAAGTCGAAAGTCTGCAGTACGGCATCGCGCTTAGCGGCGATCCGCTCGTTACCCAGATTTCCCAGGCTACCCAGGTGGGTGTGCCTGAGCTCGGTCGGGGGCACGAAGGTTCCCGCCTCGATGTCGCGGCCGACGCGCCGGTAGGCATCCCGGAAGGGGACCCCGTCGAGTACCAGTTGATTGACGGCCTCCACGCTGTACAGATAGGTATAGCGGGGGTCCGTCGGCAGTTCCTGGGCGCGGACGCGGGTGCGGGGTAGTGCGTAAGCGGCAATGGCCAGGGCATCTTCGAGCTGGTCGAGGGCGGGAAAGATGGCCTCCTTGAGCAACTGAAAATCGCGGTGGTAGCCGCTCGGAAGGTTGCCCGTCAACTGGCTCATCTGGGCGGGGAGGGTTTGCAGCAGGTTACAGCGGCCGCGGAGCAATTCGAATACGTCCGGGTTCTTTTTGTGGGGCATGATGCTGCTACCGGTGGTCAGCTCGTCGGGCAGTTGCAGAAAACCGAAGTTCTGGCTGCTGTACAGGCAGACGTCGGTCGCGAGTTTATTCAGGGTCTGGGCCAACCCGGCGACGGCGAAGGCTACCATGAGTTCGGTCTTTCCGCGGCCCATCTGGGCGGCGACGACGTTAACCACCGGCGAGTCGAAGCCGAGTAGTTCCGTGGTCCGGTCCCGGTCCACGGGAAAGCTGGAGCCGTAGCCCGCCGCCGAACCGAGGGGGTTCTGATTGACCGTCCGGTACACGGACTGCCACAGCCGCAGGTCGTCGATCAGCGCCTCCCCGTAGGCCCCGAACCACAGCCCGAAGCTACTCACCATGGCTACCTGCAGGTGGGTGTAGCCGGGGATTAGCTTGTCCTTATGCTCCTCGCTTAGCTTCGTTAGCGTTTCACTGAGCGCGGCCGTTTGCTCCACAATTCCCCGTATCCGGTGGCGGAAGTAGAGCCGCAGGTCCACCAGTACCTGGTCGTTGCGGCTGCGGCCGGAGTGTATTTTCTTTCCGTCGTCGCCGAGTGCCCGGGTCAGCAATAGTTCTACCTGGGAATGGACGTCCTCCACCCCCTCCTCGATAGTGAATGCTCCGGATTTCGCACGCTGGTATATTTTCCGGAGTTCCGCTTCGCACCTGCGCGCCGCCGCCCCGTCGATGAGGCCTACTTCCGCTAGCATCCGCACGTGGGCCAAGCTTCCCAGGATATCGAAGGGCGCCAGCTCCAGGTCCAGTTCCCGGTCGCGACCAATGGTAAACTCCGCAATGCGCTGGTCGAGGGAGTAGTCTTTCTGCCAGAGTGTATCAGCCATGGCGCCAAGCTACGACGACCGGCGGGCAGGGGGGGAACGAATAGAGTACCTTACCGGTATGAGTAGGTGGCTGATCGTTCTGGCGTTGGTATCCGTGCACCAAGGCGTGATGGGTCAGCGCCTCGCCAACGCGACCATCGGTGGGTACCGCGGGCTCTGGTTCGAACTGGGGCAACCCTACCCCTACGGCGATAAATACTCGGGAGGGCTGGCGACCTATACCGCCAAGCATATGCCGCTGGCGATCTACGTCCCGGAAGCGGAGAAGACCTTTTTCGTATACGGAGGGACTACCGCGGCGGACGAACGCCACTTGCTCTGCATGATCGGCACCTACGACCACCGCCGGAAACGCTTTCTGCGGCCGACCGTCGTATACGACAAGGGGGAGGTGGACGACCCCCACGACAATCCCTCCCTGAGCGTGGATCGCGCCGGCTACCTCTGGGTTTTCGTAAGCGGGCGGGGCAATCTCCGACCCGGCATCAAACTCAGGAGCCGCCGTCCCTACCGGGCCGATGCTTTCGACATCGTCGCGGAGGAAACCTTTACCTACCCGCAAGTCTGGCCGGTGGGAGACGGATTTTTCCATTTTTTCACCAAGTACAGCGGAAGACGGGAACTGTACTACGAGACCAGCCAGGACGGAGTAAACTGGACGGACGATCGCCAACTGGCCGGCATCCGCGAGGCTCCGGGAGAGCAGGCCGGCCATTACCAGGTCAGCGGTCACTACCGGGACGGAGAAGTCATCGGGACGTTCTTCAACCGCCACCCCGACGGGAACGTCGATCGGCGAACGGATCTATACTACGTGCAGACGACGGACCTGGGCAAGAACTGGACGGACGTGAGCGGCAACCCCCTCTCACTCCCCCTGCGTAGCGTAGAGAGCCCGGCCCGGGTAGCGGACTACGCCGAAAGGCGGAAAAATGTGTACCTCAAAGACATGCGCTACGACGCCAGCGGTCGGCCCATCTGTCTGTACCTCACCAGCGGCGGCCACGAACCCGGCCCCGGCAATGCCCCCTACGAGTTCCGGGTCACCTATTTCGACGGAGCGGAGTGGGTGACGGAAACGGTCTGTCGTACGGACCACAACTACGACACCGGGAGCCTGTTGGTCGGTGGCCCCGACGGAAGCTGGCGCTGCGTACTCCCCTCCGGCCCGGGCCCGCAGGCGTACGGTGTGGGCGGCGAGATCGAACTATGGAGCCGGAACCCCCGGTCGGGTCGGTGGCGGCTCGATCGGGCTATCACTACGGGGAGCGAACGGAACCCCTCCTACGTGCGGCGGGTAATAAACGGCGTGCCCCCCCTGCAGCTGTTTTGGTGCGATGGCAATCCCCACGCATTCAGTATATCGCGATTGTACTTCGGCGACGAGGCGGGGCGCGTATGGCGACTACCGTACCGAATGCGGGGTAAAGGGGCTCGCCTGAACGGGCTGCGTGCGTTCGACCTCGCGGGGGGAGGCAGCTAAGTTTGGCGTACTATTCGGAGGCCGATTCTCAGACGTAGCCGAGCAGCAGCGACTGCATCCGTTTAACTTCCTCGGTAAGCTGGGGGAGGGGCCGCTTCCCCAGTTTGGCGCAGACGCTGAGCAGAATGTCCAGATGTTCCAACTGTCCGTACAGGTCGCGCAGGTTGTAGCCCTCGCGGAACTGCCGGCGGTAGAGCGATTCCAGTTGGCGGGCCCGTTGCCGTAGCGTCATTCCTCCCCAGCGTTCACTGCCTCCCGCCTGGTCGTGGCAGCCGCGGTAGACGATCTCGCTGAGTAAGAGGTTCGTACCCCGCAGGCGGGCGTAGGCGCTACCCCGCTCCCGGTAGCTGTGCCCGGCCCGCCACAGGTCGAAGTAGGCCGGCGGGGCCAGCCCGAGATCAGCCGCCGGGTCGAAGTCGGTACGCTCCAGCCCCAGATCGGCCAGTGCGGATAATGAGAGGTAGCTGGTGACGTGGTAAATAGCAGCCCGTTCGCGCACGCCGACCTCCCGGGCGGCCGTGAGGTAGCTACGGGCCGATTGCCGCAGGTATTTTCGGGATTCCGTAAGGTTGACCTTCGTCGCCAGCCGTTTGTAGGCACTGGCCAGCAGGGTATGTATCGCTACCCCCGGCTCCGAGATCCGGTGGGCCCGGATTTTTGCCACGGTCTTTCGAATGGCCGCGGCCGATTGCCGGTTATCCAGACTGGTGTCGGTGGCTTGGTGATGGATCAGGGTATAGAGGTAATCCAGGTAGCTGCGTACCAAATACCTGCCGTGATCCCGGGCGAAAAGAATCTCGTAGCGCTCGATGGCGGCCCCGTATTCGTTGATGTAGATGTAGAACTTGGCCTCCCGTTCTACGATGCGGGGGCCGTAGTATCCGTGCAGCTCGGCGCGGCGCAGGAGATCCTGGGCGGTAGCCCGCAGGCGGGTGGCTTCCTCCCGGGCCCCGCCGGTGACGCTTTCGGCAGCGGAGATGAGGTTGTCCAGTTCCAGCACGATCTCTTCCTCCAGCGTCAGTTCACGTTCGCTCTTTTCGGTTTCTCCCACCAGCGTGGCCCGGTAGAAGGGGTCGCCGTAGCACTGGTAGGCTCCCCAGGTATTGGTGCGGTCGTGCCGTTCCCAGCAGGCGCGGCGGGCGCGGCGGACCGATTCGCCGAAGTATTCTCCCCGCAGCAAATTATCGTAGAAGGTCGTGGCGAAGGTGAGCGCGGCCGCGTCATCCACCGCCCAGCCGGCCACGATGACGGCCTTCACCCCACTCTCGATGAGTTGGGTGCCGATGTTGGCGGCCAACCGGTGGCGGTGGCGGTAGTATTTTTCCCGTCCCGGTGCGAGTTTACCCAGATAGCAGCAGTTGACGAAGACGAGTTCGGGAATGGCCGATACCTGACGGAGGGTGCCGGGGCTAATGAACTGGTTCTTTCCGATGGCGATCCCGTGCCGCTCGCTATCCGGATCGAAGCGACCGTGGGAGGCAAAGTGCATGATCTTGTACCCCTGCCGGAACAGGGCCTTCAGAATGGATACGGGGCCGGCCCCGATTTCCTGCACTACCGTGAAGCTGCCGGCCGTCAACCGCTGACTGACCTCGGTCCCCTCCCGCTCGGCACCGGGCAGGTCGGGCAGATCCTCGCTGGTGAAGGGGGGGTTGGCTACCACCAATGCCCGCATACTCCGTACCAGGGCGGGGCGAACCTCCGCCGTGCCGGAGTAGAGCTGGCGCACCATGCCGGAGCGTACGAAGGTGGGCACGTCCCCAACCTCCACGTCGTGGAACATCTCCCAGGGAAAGATGGCGCTTGCGGCGTCCATCCGCCAGGTCACGTTGCGGTGGTTGCGGATGAAATCTTTGTACCGGTTGGGCAGCAACATCTCGAAGAGGACCTTGGCGTTCTCCCGGTTCCACCGCGGGTCGCTGGACAGTTCTTCGGCCATGAAGCGGGCCAGTTCGAGATTGCCGTCTACTTCGTCGGTGGTGACGGACGAGCTGCGGTTGTAGGTACTGAAGGACAGTTTGTGGCGCGTTTCCTTCCCCTTTTGTTGTTGTACCGCCACCTGCCGCGTGGTAAAGGTTTGCCACCAACTGCGGCTACCATCGCGGAGGAAGCGCCGTTTGCGACCCAGGCCGGGGTGAATGGCGGGGGCGAGTTCCAGTTCGTCGATGACGTGCAGGTCGCGTAGGTCCTGGAGCGACTTATAGGCTTCGTAGGCGCGGTCTTCGTAGTAATCCACGAACTCTACCGTCGTGATGGGCCGTAAGGTCCCGTTCGGCCCCGTGGCGGGGAAGCCGGCAATGACCTCATTGGCCTGCCGGATGCCGAGTAGGATGCTGCGGATGCTTTCGCGCAGGGGCATCTGCCCGTAGTAGCTGCCGATGAAGAGCACGCTGATGCCGTGGCCGTCTTCCGGGAAGTGAGTATCCTGAACCTCGTTGTCACGCAGGAAAATGGCGTACTTGAGCATCCCTTTTTCTACCGTCTTGGAGAGGAGAAAGCCCGTCAGGTTTTCCTTTTCGCCCAGGCCGACCACCACCGTGCCCAGGGGTTGGTTATCGTGGTGGATGATGACCTCCTGTTCCCCGATCTTACCCGGGTAGAACCCGAGTTGGTGGCGTTCGCTCAGTGTCTGGTTCAGGTAGGTGTCGATGGCTTTTTCGGCGCTTACGATGCCGTCGTGCTCGAAGTGGCCGACCAGCACCGGAAAGTAAGCCCACCGTAAGTCGCCGTTCAGTACCTCCACGCGCAGTGGTAATCGTTCCGGTTTGGCGCTACCGGGGGCGGGGGCGGTTTCCCCCATCAGGATAGCTATCGCGGACTGGTCCGTAACGGCTGCGGGAATCCGGTGGCGGGAAGACGTTACCGCGGTGCCGCCGCGGCTTCCGGCCACGGAGGTCTGGAAGGCCGGCTGGCGGGTAGTTCCCCGGCGGATTAATTCAACCAGGCCGGGGAACAGGGTGGGGTCGTTCGCCAGTTGGGCGTGTTCCGTTTTGACGAAGTAGCGGCGGTCGTTGGCAATCCGGCGTGGGATGCCCCTCGCCCAACTGACGCTCCCGTCCCCGCGCTCGGTGTCCCCGAAGATGAGTTTTCCCCGCCAACGAAACCAACTGTAGCGGACCTCGTAATCGTCAATGGTCGCCGGGGCCCGGCCGGCGACGTAGTACATGGCCGCGTAGTCCTCGTCCGTCAGGCGATCCAGGCCGGTACGCACCCGGTTGCGCCATTGCCGGAGGTAGTCGATCATGGTGTCCCGGATCGGCGCCATACCGCGCGGGCCGATGACGCGTTCGAGGCTTTTCCATTCTTCGGGGTCGACCAGGCGTTCGTCATCCAGGGGGAGCAGCTCGAAGATCCCGCGGTGCATCCCCAGGGCATTCAGCAACTCCCGCTTACCGTGTTTTCGGTCGAGCAGGTGCAATTCGTTCACCCGGCGGCTGCGGCCGGTGAGCAGCTCGGTGATCAGGTGGGAGCCCCGCCAGGGGGTGCCGAGGTAGATTGCCCGCCCGCCCCGGTCCACGCGCAGATGCGACCAGGCATCGTGGTGGTCGAACATCCACTGCCGCAGGACCAGCCCGCCCATGGAATGGGCCACGAACGTGATGGGCTGACCGCGATCCCCCAATTCCTGAAGCTCCCGGTGCAGTAGCCCCGCGCTTTCGGTCACGCTCCGCCGCCAGTCGTAGGGAAACACGCGTACCGCGAAGCCTTCCCGTTTCAGGTGATCGCCGAGATCGCGGTAGTAGTCGGCTACGACCCCCGGGGCGGTCACCTCCGCATCGGCGGCCAGGTCAGTGACGAGGGCCCCGTTGATGAGGGCGGCGGGCCGGATCCACTTCAGGTCCCCGTCGACGGACAGCATCGAGCCCATGATGCCCGGCAGCAGAACGACGATCGGGCGGTCCTCCACGATACGTTCCGGCAGCAGCAGGCCGGGATCGTAGAGTTTGTCGACTAACACCCCCTTATCGGTGCGGTCGAAGGTGGTATCGACGAAGGTTATTCCTTCCGTCAGACCCTCACCCTCCGGCTTTCCGCATAGGAGCAGACTGGTCACCAATTGCATAAAGCTCCCCACCCGGAAATAGGAGAAATGATCGACCCGTTCGCTGGTGATGGTCAGCGTGCGGTTGCTGGCCCTTCGGAACAACCCCCGTGACATACTCGCCGTATCCACCACGAAGTCGTTGGCCTGCCAGTAATAGAGGTTACTCAGGATGACCTTCAGCGACTGCAGGGGCCCCCCGCCCGCCTCCGAATTACCCGCTACGTTGATGAGATCGGACGGCAGATCGAGGGTTAGATTCCGGTTGTTGATGCGGGAAAACCCCCGCCCCGGTACCATGGCGTACAGCCCCGGGAAGGCGGCGGGGTCGTGGCGTTCCTCGACGGCGGCGATCGCGAAGGTGCGCAGGCTGTCGACCACGGGTGCCCAGCCCGGCCCGGCGGCGTACTTCGCCAGATTCAGCAGGGCGTTGAGTAAGTGATCGAGGCGCTCGGCCAGCAGCGTCGTTCCGGCGGCCGGGGCGGCTACCCGTACGATCCGACGCACACTGAGGCGCCGGCCGGGGGCAATTCGGGTAATTTCCGTGAGCTCCGCCGCCAGTTCGGCCGTAGCCCGACCGGTGGATACCAGCTTCCTGGCGGAGGCCAGCAGGCCCTCCCGCAGATCCTCGGAGAGTTCGCCATCGTGGTCGTGTTTCAACTCCCGGTCGGCCTCCCAACTCTTTTGGGCCGCGCTTTCATCCGCCCGGATGGTGTTAATTTCTACCTCCGTATAGCCGATCCCGTCGCCCAGCCGCAGGTCGCAGCGGGCCAGGACATCGCCCACCAGTCCGCCCCGGGAGTGGGTGACCAGATCCACTTCGCAACCCTCGGGTAAAGCGGCCAGCAAATCCAGGGCGTTGCGAACGGGGGATTCGGTAATCGTACGGTGGTTGAAGGCGAATACCTCCCCCCCGTAGGCGGCATGGATGTCGGCCCAGTAAGCCGGTTCGATGCCTTCAAAACCGTCCGTGAAGTTAGAGATCGTCCCGTGGATGAAAATCAGGATGGGCCGGTTGGTAGCCACCGTGCCGACGTGGTCCGTCAACTTCCCCGTGTAGTCGATGCGGTGCAATCCGGGCCGGCTGCACTTCTGATCGTCGATGCGTCTGGCGATCCGGAGGCCGACGAACTCCCCGGCGGCTTCCAGCAGCGTTTCCCTGACCTTATCGAGGGAGGTTTCCCCCAGTACCCGGTCGACCGTGGCCCGACCCAGGGGGCTTTCCTTACGCCGCTTGATCTTGGCGAAGGTGTTGATCACCAGGTCCTGTACAAATCCGCGGTGGGCGCTATCCCCCCGAAGCGTCCGGGGCAGAGTAAAGGTGGTCTGCCCCCTGCTGACGTCCACGGGTGAACCGGTGACGGCGGGCAGGTCTTCGCCCAATCCGTACCATTCCACGCCCCCGCCGGCGGTCAGCCCGACGATTTCCCGGTCGATGGTTTCAGTCTGGGGGTAGCTACCGCCCCGGGAGGCCCCGCTCAGGTCGTAGCGTACTGCTACTACGTATTCGCCCGCGCCGATGGGGTCGGACCGACCGTCAAGGGAATCCGTCCGGGTGCCGCGCAGGTTCAGTACCAGGGGGTCGGGGCGGCGGGGCAGGGGGCGGCTGGGGGGAGGCATGTGTACTGGGGTGAGTGAGGCGGGCGGCGGCGCGCGGGTGCGGGCAGGGCCCGGAAGATTGGATGACTAAGTAGTCGGACATATTTATTACGCCATTTCCATCAGGTGGATCGTGTGGATAACCGAGGCAGAAAACGCAGGCAACGCCTCCGTGTTGGCGAGGCTTTCTAACGAAGGGTAGCCGCAGGAGACAGCGAGGGAAATTGTGTGAATAATTGTGTCCGACTACTTATACCGATGAATATAGGGAGTCTCTGCCACCCGCGGGGGAAACTAAGGGTCCGAACACGTTCTTCCCAACACGCTCTGACCGTATTGAGCGAGCCCCTCGGGGTTTACGTCAACAATCCGCTATCCTCAAAACGGACGGTTTGACGAATATTAAATAGATACCGCCCGGGATTCATCAGTAAAAGCTAAGTATTTCCTCCATAGGTTTCCGGGTGATAGCCGGCACCCGCGCCCCCGCCGCCGGTAGACCTACGGGCAGTAGCAGGTAGGCCCGCTCGTTCTCCGGTCGATTCAGGATACGCTGCAGGAAATTCATGGGGCTGGGCGTATGCGTCACCGTAACCAGCCCGGCCCGGTGGATGGCGGTGATCAGGAATCCGCAGGCGATGCCGACGCTCTCGTTGACGTAGTAGTTCTTCTGCCGCTCCCCGTCGGCACCCAAATCGTAGGGTTTTTTAAAGACGGCGATGAGCACGGGCGCCTCGGTAAGGAAGGGTTTGTGCCAGTCGGTACCGAACCGAGCGAGGTCGGCCAGCCAGTCGTCCGACATCCGCCCGTGGTAGTTTTCGTACTCCTCCCGCTCGGCGGCCTCCCGGATCAGCCGGCGGATTTCGGGATCGGTCACCACGCAGAAGTGCCAGGGTTGTTTGTGGGCTCCCGAAGGGGCGGTCGCCGCCGCCCGCAGCAGGTTCTCGATGACCGGACGGGGGATGGGCGTGGGGTCGAACTCGCGCACCGTGCGCCGGGTCTTCATCATCCGGTAGAAATTCCGGGAAAGCACCTCCATCCCGGCGGGGGAAGAGGGGGTGGGATCGAAGGGAACGTAATCAGCCACGACGGTAGGTTTTTTCGTAAAGGTATACCGGTGGAGTACGTTCCGGATTGACCTACCTTCGCCCCCATGCCCGAAGCCCTCAAACTGAGCACCGAATTCAACTACGCCCTGGAGCGCATGGAGTCCGGCGACCACTTGTTCATCACCGGGCGGGCGGGGACCGGCAAGTCGACCCTCCTGCAAATCTTCAAGCGTAGCACCCGCAAGAACGTGGTGGTACTGGCCCCCACCGGAGTCGCCGCCCTGAACGTCGGCGGGCAAACCATCCACAGCTTCTTCAACTTTCCCCCGCGCCTATTACAGTCGAAGGACGTGCGGCCCAACCGGCGCAACAAGCGCGTGTTCATGAACCTGGAAACGCTGGTCATCGACGAGATCAGCATGGTCCGCGCCGACGTGATGGAGGCGATCAACTACGGGCTTCAGCTCAACCGCGGCAGCGGTAAGCCCTTCGGGGGGGTACAGTTGATCCTGTTCGGCGATCTGTTTCAGTTGCCGCCCGTAGTGAGTAGCCAGACGGAGCGGGAGTTTTTCAGCCTACGCTACGCCAGCCCCTACTTCTTCAGCGCCGATGCCCTCGATCACATCGACCTGGAAATGATCGAACTGAGTAAGGTCTACCGCCAGGACAGCCGCTACTTCCTCCGCCTGCTCGAAAGTATCCGCAACGCTACCGTCGACCGCGACGAACTCGCCGACCTCAACGCTCGCTACCAGGCCGACTTCGTACCGCCGGAGGGGGAGAATTACCTCACGCTAGCCGCCCGTAACGCCACCGTAACCCGCATCAACGGTAACGCCCTGGCCGGGCTCGCTGCCCCCGAACAACTTTACTTCGCCGAGGTGAAGGGCAACTTTCCCGAAAAGCTCTTCCCCGTCCCCCAGATCCTCAAACTCAAGGTCGGCGCTCAGGTCATGACGCTACGCAACGACCCCGATCGCCGCTACGTCAACGGCACCATCGGCACGATACTGGAGTGTAAACCGGAATCGGTCCGTATCGAAATCGTGGAGAACGGCAAGCCCAGCGAGGTAGAAGTCGAGTACCACGAGTGGGACATCATCCGCTACACGGCCGACGGCAGCGACCTGCGCAAGATCGCCACCGAAACCCTGGGTACCTACCGCCAACTCCCCGTGCGCCTGGCCTGGGCGGTGACCATCCACAAGAGCCAGGGCAAGACCTTCGACAAGATCGTCGTCGACCTGGGCCGCTCGGGGGCCTTCGAGCACGGACAGACCTACGTTGCCCTCAGTCGCTGCCGTACCCTGGAGGGGATCGTACTGCGGCAGCCCCTGCGGCTGCGTGACGTAATGGTCGATCCGGAGGTAGTGCAGTTTTACGAGAGCCGGCGGTAAGTAGTACAACGCGAATTGCATTCGCGACAGGACGCCGCAACTTGTAGTTGCGAGCGCCGGGTACACGCAGCAGTGCCACGTGACCAGTCCCACCGATACTACACCAACCGCCAAGACGTAAACTACCGCACACCTAGCCGCGCAACTACGGGCCGCAGCTTACCGGTGCGCACCAAATCCACGTCGTACTCAGGGCGGCGGAGCGCAGGTGCCCTCCGTCCAACGCAATCAATCCAAAAGCGAGCTGTACAAACGGTGGTTTTCCGCATCAAAACAAACGAAGTAGACCTCCCGTACCTGCGAAGGGTGGTGGTTCCGCACCGCCTCCACGGCGATTTCCGCCGCCCGCTCTTTCGGAAAGCCGTAAATACCCGTACTGATGTTCGGAAAGGCGACGGAAGTCAACTCGTGGTCTTCCGCTAGTTGAAGGCTCTTTTCGTAACACGATCGCAGTAGTTCGGCTTCGCCGTTACTGCCGCCCCGCCATACGGGACCGACGGTATGAATGACGTACCGGGCCGGCATGCGACCGGCGGTGGTGATGACTGCTTCCCCGGTTTTGCAGCCCCCCTGCCGGTTGCGGATCTGACGGCACTCCGCCAGAATTGCCGGCCCGCCCGCCCGGTGGATGGCCCCGTCCACCCCGCCGCCGCCGAGGAGGGAGGAATTGGCGGCATTGACGATAGCGTCGACGGAAAGGGTGGTGATGTCCGCCTTCTTTAGTTGCACTTTCATAGTATATCGATTCAGTCCCCCAACCCCTCAGCCCTTCACCCCCTCAGTCCCTCAGCCCCTCAACCACCGCCCGCCAGTAGTCCTCCTTCAGGACCGGTACGTCGATATCCCGGAAGTAGGTAACCATCCGACTGCCGTTCGCCCGGGGCAGGGGCACCTCCTCGGCGGTGAACAGCCCGGGGCGCAGAAAAGCCTCCACGATGCCGATGTCCCACAGCACGCGCTCGAGCCGGCCGCCATCGACGTGGTCGTCCCACAGGCGCAGGAGAAAGCCGGTAACGGGATGGTCGGGGGGGAGGTGTTCCGCTACCTCCTCCCGGGTGAAGGTCAGGGCATTGGCCTCGCTGACGGGTAGCACGTGGAGGTTGATGTTGCTGTTCAGTACCTCTTCCAGCGCCTGAATGTCCATGACGACGTTAAAGTCGCGCTTGGTCATGATCCGCTCCGTAAAATCATACTGGGAGCCCAGCCAGTACAGGTCGATACGGTCGGCGATCGCGGGCTCCTGTACGATAGCCGAGCCTACGTTGGTCAGGGCACCCAGGGCAATGATGGTCAGTCGCTCCCCCTCGGGAAGAGCCTGCGCCTGCCGAATGATATTGTTGCTGGCGGCGGAGGGCTGGGCCAGATCGCCCCAGTCGTACATCCGGTCCGTGCCTCCCTTCAGGCTGGGTACGTCGTCGATTTCCAGGTAGGCGAGCAGAGCGTTGTTCATCCGCTGGCTCATCATCATGGTCTGGGGCACGCGGTAGTGGCTGGCCTCCCACTGGGTGGCGTTGAGCGCCGTCACTTCCACGGCGGGGTCGAGCAGCAGTCGAATGATCGCAAAGGGGTCGTCCACCTCATTGGCGGTATCGGCATCGAGGATCAGGCGGGTTTGCCCGCTCACCAGGGCGGGCAGTAAGACGAGCAACAGCAGTAGGGAACGCATGCCGTAAACATACGGAACGGCTACGACCAGTCCGTTGGAATTAGCAAACCTATTGCTTCCCCGTTCCGCCGGCACCCGCGCGCCGCCGCCCCTTCCGCAAAAGCCCTACATTTAGCGCCATGGCTACCACCAAGCGTCGGGATTTCCTGCGTTCCTCCCTGCTACTGCCGGGACTGGCCGGACTAAACGCGGCCCCCCCTGCTACGGCTACCGATCCGGTGTACACGGACTTGCGGAAGGGGGAGCAGGACGGCCACAGCGGCCTACTGTTCAGTCAGGTGGGCTATCCTACCCACCATCCCGTACGGGTGATCGTGCGCGCGCCGGCCGCCGATAGTCTGAGCGACAAGGCAAGTTGCGCCCTCTTACCCGATCGGGGACAGCGGCGTTACCGGACGCGACTTACCTACTGGGGCGAATGCTGGCACACTCACTGGTGGGTGGCTGATTTCGGCAGGATAGCCGAGGAAGGAAAGTGGGCCGTTGAGGCCGAAGACGACGGAAGGGTAGTGTTCCGGGAGGGCGGACTGCGCGTTGCCCCGGACGTACTGTGGGAAGAAACCTACTACTGGGCAACGGTCGATATGCTGCGCAAAAGGAGCTACTTCACCAAGGTGGGCAGTGGCTGGCAGGACGCCGGGGCGCTGTGGGTGGAGTCACCGGCCCAGAGCGCGATGGTGATGTGTCTGGGCGACGTAGCGCAGGTGCAGCGGGGGGGGGATAACGATTACCTCCAACAGCTGTATACCCAACTAGTGGTCGGCGCCGACTACCTGGTACTGACCGCCCGAAAATCGAGCGAACTCGGCAACCCCCCCGGCTCGATGGTGCACGACGTGATCGGCCACGAAGAGTACGCCCTGCCCAACGATACGGTCAAGGCGGTCGTGGCCCTCTACAAAGCCGCCGCGGCCCTGCCCGCTACTTTCGCCGACCAGAAGCGTAGCTACCTGGAGGTAGCCGACCGCGGTCTGGACTACCTGCTCCGGGTAGCCCGCCCCATTGGCGATCAGGGCCTGGCCCGGCGGCAGCGCGGACTGGCCGACGATGCCCCCATCCCGGGCGACGAATGGCCCACCCGCGACCTCAATTTCTTCTGCTGGGCCTGCCTGGAAAAGTACAAGCAGAGCGGAGAGGACCGCTACAAACAACTGAGCATCGACTACGCCCGCCAGATCAACCAGCGGCAGATCACGGAGGCGGGGGCCGAGAACGGCTACTACGGCCACTTTATCGAATACCCCGGCGCCCCCCACAGCCAGAAATCCTGGACCCATTCCATTCTTGCTACCGGCGAAAAGCGCTTCGGGACCGACATCGGGGCGCTGTTTCCGAACTACCTCGTCCCGCTGTGCGAGTTGCTGGAGCTCTTCCCCGACCACGCCGAAGCCCCCGTCTGGAAGGCTACGCTGCGGCAGTTTACGGAGGGTTTTTTGATTCCGACCTGTAAGCTGAACCCCTTCTACCTGGTCCCCCTGGGCGTCTTCGGGGAGGAGGGGCCGCTCTGGTTCGTCGGGCCGTTCCACGGCACCAACTCGATCTACGGCTACACGGCGGCCCTGGCCTGTAGACTGTACCGGCTGTTCGGCCACGAGGAGCTGCGCCACATCGCCGCGGGTAACCTGCAGTGGATCGCCGGACTTAACGCGGGCATCACCAACGAAAATATCGCGGAGGGAAGCGTGATTTATACCACCGAAGTGCCGGAGGGCATCGCCTGGCCGGCCAGCATGATCTGTCGGGTGGGGCAGCGGTGGGCGGGTACCTGGTTTCAGACGAAGGGAGTGGTATGCAACGGCTTTTCGGTGGGGGAGCAATTCAAAATGGAGATTATGCCCACCAGGGCCGTGGATGCCCCGTCTTCCTTCACCGACGAGGACTGGATCCCCCACAGTGCGGGCTTCATTACCGGACTTTTGCAGTGGAAAGCTACCTTCGGCTGATGCCTCCCTATCCCAACACACTACCCTAGACCATGGATACCCCCACCGTAGCCGAACTGGCGCAACTGATCGACCACACCATTCTGCACCCCAAACTGGGGGAGGAAGACCTCAGGCAAACCTGCGACGAAGCCCGCCGCTACGGGGTAGCCAGCGTGTGCGTCAAGCCCTACATGGTGGCCTCGGCCCGGGAGCAACTCGCCGATTCCGACGTAAGGGTGGGCTGCGTAGTCGGTTTTCCGGCCGGTATACAGACCATTCCCGTCAAGGTATACGAAACCGAGGATGCCTGCCGCAACGGTGCCCAGGAGATCGATATGGTCATCAATATCGCCCGGGCACTGGAGGAAGACTGGGACTACCTGCGGGAAGAAATCGGAGCCGTCAAAAAAGCGTGCACGGCACACGGGGCCAGCCTGAAGATCATCTTCGAGACGGACTACGTCGACCGACCCGACCACATCCGAAAGCTCTGTGAGATATGCACGGAGGTGGGGGCGGAATACGTCAAAACCTCGACCGGATTCGGCTTCAGTAAGGGGGAAGACGGTAAGTACAGCTACGTCGGCGCTACCCGCGAAAACCTGGAACTGATGGTGGCCAGTACCGGGGCGGGGACGCAGGTGAAGGCTTCCGGGGCGGTGCGCGACCTCGACAAACTACTGATGGTAAGGGAAGTAGGCTGCAAACGCTGCGGTGCTACGGCTACGGTGAGCATACTGGAGGAGGCCAAAAAACGCTTCGGCTAGTATGTACATCGTCGAATCCTACTCCCTGGCCATCGTCTTCTGCTTCATCACCATGCTGGGCTGGGGCTCCTGGGCCAATACCCTTAAGTTGAGTCCGAAGCGGTGGGAGTTTCCGTTGTATTACTGGGACTACTCCATCGGGCTGATCCTTACCACCCTGCTGTTCGGCTTTACCCTGGGAAGCGCGGGGCAGGGGGGGCGAAGTTTTCTCACCGATCTGGGGCAAGCCGATGCCACCGCCCTGGGCAGTGCCTTCCTGGGCGGGGTGGTCTTCAATATCGCTAACTTGCTGGTCGTGGCGGCTACGGCTATCGCGGGCATGTCGGTCGCTTTTCCGATCGCGGTGGGCCTGGCGCTCGTCATCGGGGTGGTCGTGAACTACATCGGCGAACCGCTCGGCAACCCCTACCTGCTCTTCGGGGGCACCCTCCTGGTGGTGGTCGCCCTGCTCCTGAACGCCCGCGCCTACGCCAAACTGCCCGTCGATGAAGAGCAGACGAAGGGGAAGGGTATTCTGATTTCGGTCGTTGCCGGGGTGCTGATGGGGTTTTTCTACCGCTTCGTGGCCGATGCCATGGCCGACGACTTCGTGACGCCCCAGGCGGGGCAGCTGACGCCCTATTCGGCCATGCTCGTGTTTACGGTGGGCATCTTTTTGTCCAACTTCGTATTCAATACCTACTTCATGTACCGGCCCATCCAGGGCGGGGCGGTGAGCTACGGTGATTACTTCCGCCGGGGTACGACGAAGGTTCATCTCATCGGAATCATGGGTGGGGTCATCTGGTGCGCCGCCATGGAGTTCAACCTCATCGCATCGGGAACGGCGGGGCCGGCCATCAGCTACGGGCTCGGGCAGGGGGCTACGATGATCGCGGCCTTCTGGGGGGTGTTCGTGTGGAAGGAGTTCGCGGCGGCGAAGCGGGAAACCAGCGGACTGCTGACCGGTATGTTCGTCTTTTTCATTCTGGGGCTGGTGCTGATCGTGGCGGCCCGTAACTACGTGTAGGTATGGCAAAAATTACGGTGGTGGGTAGCTCCAACGTCGACCTCATCATGAAGATGCCCCGCCTGCCCCGACTGGGCGAAACCGTCACCAACGGTGAGTTCGTCCAGGTGTACGGAGGCAAGGGGGCCAACCAGGCCGTAGCGGCGGCGCGGGCGCGGGGGGCGGTCACCTTCGTGAATGCTGTCGGCGACGATGCCTACACGGACCGAATGGTGGACAATTACCGGGCGGACGGGATCGATACGACCTACGTCTACCAGGAGGAGGGGATCGCCAGCGGGCACGCCCTGGTGATGATCGGCGGGGACGGCAACAATTACCTCTCCGTGGCACCGGGAGCGAATTACCGCCTGACTCCGGAGCGCGTGACCGCCGCCAGAACGGCCATCGAAGGGGCCGATATGCTGGTGGTGCAGAACGAAATTCCCCTGCCCTCCATATCCCGGGCCATGGAGCTGGCCCACGCGGCCGGCGTTCCCATTCTGTACAATTTCGCCCCGGCCATCGATTTCCCTGCGGAACTCATGCGCTACGGGCCGATCATCGTCGCGAACGAAACGGAGGCCACCTCCCTGACGGACATTCCCGTCAACGACCGCCCCTCCGCCGAACGCGCCGCCCGGCGGCTGTTGGAACTGGGCTGCCCGGTGGCGGTAGTCACGCTGGGCGAAGGCGGTTCGCTGCTGGCTGATTCCGGGGGGGTGCACGTTCAGGAAGCCTTCCCGGTGAAGGCCATCGATGCTACCGCTGCCGGGGACGTGTACTGCGGCAGCCTGGCCGTTGCCCTTTCCGAGGGGAAGTCCGTTACCGAGGCCCTGCGGTTCGCCAGTGCCGCCGCCGCCCTGGCCGTCACCGTACTTGGGGCCCAGCCCTCCGCCCCGACCCGGGAAGCGATCCAGGAGTTTTTGGCGGGCCGGTGAAGGGGCACTTCGTGCGAAAGCGGTAAGTTTAGCCATGCGCTACCCGCTCGTCCTGCTTTGCTTCCTGGTTTTTGTCAGTTGCCAGCCCCGTTTCGCGTCCACCGAGCTGGCACCTGCGTCCGCGCCCAAACCTAATATCATCGTACTGGTCACCGACGACCAACGCTGGGACGCCGCCGGTTTCATGGGTAACGAGATCGTACATACGCCCCACCTGGATAGTCTGGCCGAGCGGGGGACGGTCTTCGCGAATGCCTACGTGACGACCTCCATCTGCGCGATCAGCCGGGCGAGCATCCTATCCGGGCAGTATGCCCTGCGGCACGGTATTCACGACTTCGGCACCAACTTTAGCGACAGTGCCTTCGCCCTGACCTATCCGGCCCGGTTGCGGGAGGCGGGCTACTTCACCGGCTTCGTGGGCAAGTACGGCGTGGGCTGGATCGAGGAAGAAAAAGCCCGGGAACGCTTCGACCGCTGGCTGGCCTTCAACGGGCAGGGGAAGTACGAACTGACCGACAGCGTGGGGGACTACCGCCACCTCACCCGCCAGATGGCCGAGCGCTCGATCGCCTTCCTGGATGAGGTGCCGCAGGGCCAGCCCTTTAACCTCTCCGTCAGCTTCAAGGCGCCGCACGTGCAGGACGTCGACCCCCGGCAGTTTATCTACGATACCGCCTACGCCGGGCTGTATACTGACATCGATATTCCCCGGCCGAAGACGGCCTATCCGACCTACTTCGACCGGCTTTACCCCTTCCTGCAGACCTCCGAGGCCCGCCGCCGCTGGACACTGCGGTTCGCGAACGAGAAAATGCGGCAGGAAATGACGAAGGGCTACTACCGCCTCATCAGTGGAGTAGATGCCGCTGTGGGGCGCATCACCGCCGCCCTGGAAGAACGGGGGATGGCCGACAATACCATCATCGTACTGATCGGGGATAACGGCTTCTACCTGGGCGAACACGGGCTGGCGGGGAAGTGGTTCGGCCACAACGAAAGCGTGCGCGTGCCGCTGCTGTACTACGACCCCCGAATGGAACGGGGCAACCGCCCCGAGCAGATCGCCCTGAATATCGACGTGGCCCCCACCGTGCTGGACGCCGCCGGGGTAACGGTGCCGGGGGTGATGCAGGGTCGTAGTCTACTTCCCCTAGTCCGCGGCGGAGAGGTTGCCGACTGGCGGCAAGATTTCTACTACGAGCACCCCTTCGACGTGCGCACGCTGGCCGAGGAATCCGACCGGCTCTGGCCCATACCCCGTTCCGAGGGCGTGATCTCACTCACGGATAAATACCTCAGCTACTACGACGAGCCGACGCCCAACGAGGAGGTGTACGATCTGCGCGCCGACCCGCTGGAAGGTAACAATCTAGCTGGGCAGGCTGACTTCGCGACCTACCGCGATAGTCTGCGTAGCCGGATGGAAGTGCTCAGGGATGCCGCCCGCTAGTAAGGGGCCCGGGCCGGATCGTCAGAACCCCTGCCGCTCCAGCCAGGCCAGGGCGGCTTCGGTCCACCCCAGGTCTCCCCGCATTCCGAAGCCGTGGCCACCCCGTTCCGTAACGTACAGGGCCGCCGGCACCCCGTGCGCCCGCAGGCCTTCGTAGTAGCGTAGGCTATTTTCCACGGGTACCGTGCGATCGTCCGTGGCGTGCACGAGCAGGGTGGGGGGGTAGCCGGCCGCAATCCGCTCGTCAGTACTGTAACGAGCCAGGATTTCTTCGGTGGGGGTTTGTCCGAGTAACTTTTCCCGCGACCCACGGTGACCGATGCCATCCCGCATACTGATGACGGGGTAGACCAGAATGCTTGCGTTGGGCTGGAGAGTATCCTCCGCCAGTTGGACCAGCGAAGAGGCCAGGTGGCCACCGGCGCTGAAGCCTACGACAAGGAGTTTATCGGGTGCTATACCGAGGCTATCCATGAGGTGGCGTGCCCGTCGCAGTCCGGCCAACCCATCCCGCTGTGGGAGCGGGATGCCGGTTTCTATTTGCCCTTCGTGGGGTAGCCGGTAGCCCAGCGCCATTCCCACGAACCCATTCCGTGAGAGCCAGCGGGCTACTTCCTCGCCCTCCTTGTCCATACTCAGATACCCGTAGCCGCCCCCGGGGCAGATCACGGCGGCCCCCCGTAGGGGTACTCCTTCCGGTGGCTTGAACACGGTGAGGTAAGGCCGGCCAACCCGATACATACGGCCGTTGTGATCATCCCTTAGCCGCACGTCCGGTGCTTCGGCCGTTTCCCCCGGCTGGTCGAGGTAGAGCGTGGTTTGGGCGGCGGCGCGCTGGTGGCAGGCGAATAGGAGAAGGACGGTGACTGTTAGCCTATAGTAAAGTTGGGGTGCGACCATACGCAGAGGTAGTTGGGCCGGGTAAGCTACGGATGCGGGGAGGGAAAAACCTAATGGTTCCGTACCGGCCCACGCAGACCGCCCGGGCGAATCGGGGATTTATCCTTCATTCGGTTTCATTCCCGGGGCGGATGTTTTACATTTGATCCGCAGCCCGGCAAAAGCGTCGGGTGCGGCGTAACCCGAAAAGCCAAATGAGTAGGGATCACTACACATACGTTATGAAACACTCCCTGTATTCGCTAGTTCTTGCCTTCGCCCTTTGTTGTACCGCCTCGGGTTGCTATACCTACACCTTCGACGTCGGGCAGGGCGCTCAGACCGGTATCGAAAACAAAAAAGGGAACCACTACCTCATTGGCGGCCTGGCTCCCATCAGTATTACCGATCCCGCCGAACTGGCCCGGGGTGCCGACGACTATACCGTCACCATCACGCATACCTTCGTGGACGGCCTGCTGAACGTGCTCACCGGCGGCCTGTATTCCCCGACTACGACCATCGTTACCCGGTAAGCGGTGCTGTTGCGCGTCGGCTTTTACCTGACCGGAGGTTTCCTGACGATCGTATCGCTCGTCGCACTGACGCGACTGCTCCCCGACTACGCCATTCTTACCCCCTATAATCGGGGCCGTGTCTGGGGGCACCTGATTTTGCTCCTCGGTGGTTCGGTACTGCTTTACCTGGGCTACCGGAGGGGAAAACGCGCTTGACGCCCGTTCCGACCGGATCGGGGCGGGCGTCCTGACGCGGTACCGTCCCGTTCGACCACTGCCGCGATACATTCTACGAAGGAATAAACCCCCGGGCCGGTCTACCGTGTTTTAGCGGTATATGATTCCGCTGCTCGCCATTTCCGTACTCCTCCTTGCCATCCTGATCTACCTTTTCACCCAGTGGAACCGCCACCGTATGCCGTCCCGAAAAAAGCGGGCGCGGTTACTGGCCCAAATGCGGGAGGAAATGGACCACTGGAGCCCCCGGCTGGTCAAAATGAATAAGGAAGAGCTCGATCTGTTCAGCCTGGCCCAGGAACGACAGGTGGTCAAAACCAGCGGGCAGGCCGCCACGGCAAGAGGTACCTTCACTACTATTTTTCACGAACCCGTCGTCAGTTACAGTTACCGCCGCTTCCTGGGTAAACAGGTGAACGCGTTGCTCTACGCCCGCACCGCCGACCACGACTACGTTTACTGGACCGAGAAGGGCAAGACCCGCCTGGAAATCGACAATCAGCCCGTCGGAAACCTGAACAACAACGTACTACTGGGGGAACGGACGGGCAAGGAGCTCGCGCGCATCCACGCTAACGGAACGGAAAACTATCTGCCCGTCAGCGTCGGTAACCGCGAAGTCGGGGCGCTGACGCAGGTGCGGGGTGAGCAGGACGATCCCCTGAGCCAACGGGCCTTCGAGTTCGTCCCGGATGACCTCAGCGAAAAGGAGGAGCAGTTGCTGATGTCGCTGGCGCTACGGGAGTTGGTGGAGCGGGGAGTGGGGTAGACTAGGTGCTAGGCCGCCTAGTTGGTGGGTTGCTGGGTGAGCTAGGTATTAGGTTGGTTAGCTACTGGATCGAGCAGATGGGAGGGGTTTCCAGTTTTGGCGCACGAAGGTGATGTACCTGTTTAGTTGCTTACCAAGTTGTTCGTAGGCTGTTGCTAACGAGGTGGCGGCTTCCCGGTGATTTTCGTAGACCAACGCCAGCTTGCGTGAGTGATTGATAGTCTCATCATTGCTCGCTATCGAGAACACCAAAAACCGTATGTAGTCACGTTTATAGCTACGACGACCGTATCCCTCCACAATATTGGAATTCACGCTGTCAGCCGATCTGCGCAGTTGGCTACCTAATTCATATAGTTCGTACCTCGGCAGCTGCAGAGAAAACTTATGGACTCTGGTAAAAAGTGAAAGTGATTCTTGGTAGATCCTCAGATCTCGGTAGCTCTATAACATATGGCTTGGGATTTTTGCTAAATGGTGATTATGCTGTAATTATAACACAAAATGTTTAATTACTCAAAACCTAAAACCCAAACACCTAGCCGCCCAGCACCTAACTGCCTCGCTACCTTACATATTCTTCACAATCTCTTCCCCAAATTCACTACACTTCAGTAGCGTAGCCCCTTCCATCTGCCGCTCGAAGTCGTAGGTTACCCGCTTCTTCGAGATGGCGCCCTCGATCCCCTTAATAATGAGGTCGGCGGCCTCCGGCCAGCCCATGTAGCGGAACATCATCTCGCCGGAGAGAATGACCGAACTGGGGTTTACCTTATCCTGGCCGGCGTACTTCGGGGCCGTGCCGTGGGTAGCCTCGAAGATCGAAATACCGGTGGTGTAGTTGATATTCGCCCCGGGGGCAATGCCGATTCCCCCCACCTGGGCGGCAAGGGCGTCGCTGATGTAGTCGCCGTTCAGGTTAAGGGTAGCGATGACGCTGTATTCCTTCGGCCGCAGAATGATCTGCTGCAGCATCGCGTCGGCGATGACGTCCTTGATGGTGATCGTGCGCCCGCCGTCGGTGGTCAGGGTATGCCAGGGGCCACCGTCGAGGGGCGTGGCACCGAAATCCTCGGCCGCCGTCTGGTAGCCCCAGTCGCGGAAGCTGCCTTCCGTGAATTTCATGATGTTCCCCTTGTGTACCAGCGTAACGCTATCCTTCCCGTTATCGATGGCGTACTGGATGGCCGACTTCACCAGCCGGCGGGTACCCTCCTGGCTGACGGGCTTGATGCCAATGCCCGCCGTATCGGGGAAACGGACCTTGGCGTAGCGCTCGGGGTAGGATTCCTTCAGCCAGCTGAGGAACTTCGCATTCTCTTCGGTGCCCTCGGCGAACTCGATACCGGCGTAGATGTCTTCGGTATTTTCGCGGAAGATGATCATGTCTACGTCCTGGGGGTTCTTGACCGGGCTGGGGACGCCGGTAAAGTACTGCACGGGGCGGACGCAGGCGTACAGATCCAGCTTCTGCCGCAGCGCTACGTTCAGGGAGCGGATACCGCCACCGACCGGGGTGGTCAGGGGCCCCTTGATGGAGACGAGGTATTCCTCGATGTTGTCCAGCGTGTCCTGGGGGAGCCATTCGCCGGTTTGGTCCATGGCCTTCTGTCCGGCCAGCACCTCCTTCCAGACGATGGAGCGTTCACCATTGTACGCTTTCCCGACGGCGGCTTCCAGCACGCGGCTGGCGGCGGCCCAGATGTCGGGCCCGATGCCATCTCCCTCGATGAAGGGGAGGATGGGGTCGTTAGGGACGTTCAGCTTACCGTCGTTGATGGTGATCTTGGATCCGCTCATGGGGTGGGTTCTATTGTAAATTAAGTGTTACCGCTCCGGGTAGGGGACAAAAGTAGGAAATTGTCACCGGCCGTTGTTTTGGCAACGGAACCGGGCCCGGCAACCAATCTGGTTACCGGGTGAAGCACATTCGGCCGACTTTGTTCGTTACCCGTATATGTCAATCGTCCGCGTCGCAGCCTGGCTTATCACCATCGGACTGATCCTGGTACTTATCGTGGTGGGCAAGACCTACCTGGTTCCCATTTTCGTTGCCCTGGTTCTGTGGTACCTCGTCAATGCCCTCAACGACCAGTTCCGGCACCTGCCGGTCATCGGTACGCGCCTGCCGAACGCCATTACCCTGGGCATGTCGCTGATTTTCATTGGGCTCACCCTCTATCTCATTTCCGATATGATCGTGCAGACGGTCAATGGCTTCATTCAGGACAGCGATATATACCTACCCCGGATCGAGGAGCAAATCGCGCGGGTTTACGCCCGCCTGCGGCTGGATCGGGTACCGCCGAGCGTGGTCGACCTGAAACTGGGGCAGCAGGTGCTGGGTAATTTTGCCCTCGTGCTGGCCGGCGTGACCAGCGCGGCTAAGGGTATCGGGTTGGTCCTGCTCTACGTGCTCTTTTTTCTGGTGGAGCAGGGCACCTTCCCCCGCAAATTGAAAGCCCTGGGATTGAACCTGGGTAAGACCACCCGCTTCACCCTGGTCCTTACCGAGATCAACCAGGCCATGCGCACCTACCTGGGCGTGAAGACGTTGACGAGTATTCTGACGGCCCTGCTGAGTTTCTTTGTGTTTACGTTTCTGGGACTGGACTATGCGCTGTTCTGGGCGTTTCTGATCTTCCTGTTCAACTTCGTGCCGACCATCGGTTCCATTACCGCCACCGCCCTGCCGGCCCTGCTGGCCCTGGTGCAGTTCGATACCCTGACCCCATTCCTGGTCGTGGTGATCGGTGTAACGGTTATCCAGCTCCTGGTAGGAAACATACTGGAGCCCCGCCTGATGGGGAGTTCCCTCAACATTAGCCCGCTGGTGGTGGTGCTGAGCCTGATCCTGTGGTCTATGCTGTGGGGCATTGTCGGTATGCTGCTGAGCGTACCGATTACGGTGGCCATCATCATTATCTGCGCCCAGTTTCCGAGTACCCGGCCGGTGGCGATCCTCCTTAGCCGGAACGGGGACGTGAATACCCCCAAACTGAAACGCCCGCGCCGTCGCAGTACCATCATAGAAACCTCCGAAGGCAAGCCGGCGGAAGAAGCGACCGTCGAGGGGTAGGCCGCACTCAATCCAGTTCCTCGGGCAGTACGATATCGGACAGTACCGAAGAGCGTAGCCCCGTCACGATGCCCTGCCAGTAGGCATTGAAGAAGCTCTTTTCCGGCTCGTGCTCGTAGTAAATTTTCCCGGGGCGGAAGTCCTCTCCCGCTACGTTGCGGTCATTCACGACCGCCCCGCTGAGCAGATTCTTTATCCAGGCTCCGCTACCGGTCACCTTCACGTCCAGATTCCGATAGTAGAAGCCAGCCTCACCGGTGACTACCTCCCGACGAAGGATGCCGTCGTACACCAGGCTGTCTACCCGGCCGCTCTCGATAATGGCATCCGCCGCTACCCGCATCAGGGGGTTGATTCGACTCAGGTCGTAATCCGCCAATTGCCCCCGCATGGTAGCGCTCCGTCCGGTACTATCCCGGGGTAGGATGAAAACGGCCCGCATGGGGGAGGTTTGCTCGAAGGTGGCCGCGAAGGTCGCCCGGATGGAATCGCTCGCGTCGATCCGGGTGTCCACCCCCCGCAGTTCGATCGTCCCATCGGTGAAGTGAATGGTTTTGGCGTCCAGCACGCTATCCACCACCCCGTAGGCAATGTCCGTGGACCGTACCCTCACTCCGTCTATCCGGATCGGCCAGCCTACCGAGCGAAGCGCCTGCAGGGGCAGCATGCGTTTGCCACCGGGGAGGTCAAGGTCGAGATTTTCGACCACCCGCAGGCGAAAGTCTTCCGCGAAGAGCGAGTCAGCCCCCGCCTGCCGGCGTAGCAGTAGCCCGTAGTCCAGCCCCCGGGCCACGATGCGGTCGAAACTGAAGTTCATGACCGATTCCTGGATCCGGCGTCGGAACACTTCCGCCGCCGAAAGTCGGTTCCTCCGCACGATGCTATCGAAGCGAAGTTCCGCGGTTCGGGCAGCGTAACTCATTCCGTACAGCCCGTGGTGAGTCACCCCCTCCTCACCGGTAAATACGGCCGAATCGAGTGCGACCGTCGCGGAGCCCACTCGCTCCAGTTGGAACGGGAAAGGAACCGAATCGACCCGCAGGTCCACCCCCGCCACCGCCAGTGCTTCGCCGCCGCCGGAGCGATAGCCCCTGGCCCCGGCCCCCGCGAGCTTCAGGTCGTGTACCGTCAGCGAGTCCCGGCCGCTCACCCCGGCCGCCCCGATTTCGGGAAAGCGGAGGCGATAGCGCCGACCGGATGCGGTAGCTAATTCAATCCGGGCCCGGTTGACCGCGATGGGGCCGGTATCCAGTACCAGCTCCCCGAGCAGGAGGCTGCGGTCAATATCCGCTACCGTGACCTGCCCGATCTGCCCGGTGGTACGCGGCCCGACCAGGGAAATTCCGGTAGCGGTCAGCCCCCGGCCCCCACTGCGGTAGCTGACCGTAGCGGCCGCTAGCTGGCGGCTGCCGTCCTGAATCAGGAAGTTCTCCCCGTCGATCTCCGTCGGGCCGGGGTCGGTGGCGAAAGGGGCCAGACCGAGCTTCCCCTGGCGTAGGCTAAAGTCGGTGAGTTTGATGGCCGCGTCCTTCGGCGTATCGTAGCGGATTTCTTCCCCTTCGGCGCGAAGCCCGCCCAGGGATATGGTACGGCCGGACCGAAGATCGTCGGTCGCTATCCGCCCCCGGTAGCTGACCTGACCGTAATCACCACTTACGTCGAGATTGATGTCGGGTGAGAGCAAGTGATCGATTCGGACCAGATTCGGCCGGTAGGACGACATTTGCCCCCGGGGTTCCGCCGGCACCCGCGCGCCGCCGCCCAACTGTGCGACGGAAATCGTGTCGAGTAGGATGGTGTCTCCGATGTCTGCCGTACTCAGGCCACCGATATAAATCCGGTTAGCGGCTACGTCCGTATCCGGTTGCCCACGGTAGGATATGCCCTCCAGACGTAGCTCGTTTTCCGCGTACCGAAGGTGCACTCCCCGCACCCGGTCTCCGGCGGCCCGGGCGAGATAAACGGTGTCCAGTCCCAGCGTATCGACCTGCATACCGGAGGGAGTGAAGGGAACGCGCAGGGGGGCAAGCCGGAACGAGAGCCCCGCGATACGGCCCGTGCGACTGCTATCCCGGTAGGTGACATCGGTTTCCGACAGGGCCACCCGGTCGATCAGAAAGCCGTTTCCGCTAGTGGTATCGCTACCGGGGGAGGGGGCGGCGGCGCGCAGGATGCGAAGTTCGGCGCGGGAAACGATGGCCTCCCGAAGGTGCAGTGGCCCGCTACCTAGTAAGCTGAGGGGATGCAAACCGCGCAGGGCCAGCCGATCGATGGTGCCGGCCACCCGGGTGCCCCGCCGCTCCTGCTCCAGGCGCAGCCCCCGGGCGGTCACCGAAAGCGGGATCACGGAATAGTCGTAGCCCACCAACGAAAGCCGGTTGTCTCCTGCGTTGGCCCGCTCGATGAATCGGTCGATCCGGTAGCCGACGTAGTACCGCGCCCCACCGTAGAGGAGTAGGGGAAGCAGCAGGAGCAGATAAACGGGGCGGAAGCGAAATGTGGGTCGCGACATCGGCATAGAAGGCAGGAGCTACGGGCTATGTTTGCAAACATTTTGTGTCAATCAAACGGGGGAATTTTGTATGTTTGCGCAAGCTAAACGCAGTACATGGCACAGGTCACCTATACCGAAGACAACATCCGCTCGCTCGACTGGAAGGAGCACATCCGGATGCGGCCCGGTATGTACATCGGCAAATTGGGGGATGGGTCCAGCCCCGACGACGGTATCTACATTCTGCTCAAGGAGGTCATCGACAACTCTATCGACGAGTACGTCATGGGCCACGGCCGCCAGATTGACGTAACCATTGAGGACGGCACCGTGAAGATCCGGGATTACGGCCGCGGGATCCCCCTCGGGAAGGTGGTCGACGTGGTTTCCAAAATCAATACCGGCGGCAAGTACGATAGCAAAGCCTTCAAAAAGGCCGTGGGACTGAACGGGGTGGGGCTGAAGGCGACCAACGCCCTTTCCGACGACTTCCGGGTCTACGCCGTGCGGGAGGGTAAACTGAAGCAGGCCGACTTTAGCCGCGGGGAACTGGTGAAGGACCACCGCGCGAAGAAGACCGGGGAGGGTAACGGTACTTTCGTCAGTTTCGTACCGGATAGTTCCATCTTCAAGAAGTACCGCTTCCGGAGTGACTTCGTCGAGAGCCAGCTCTGGAACTACGCCTACCTGAACGCCGGGCTCAAGATCAACTTCAACGGCAAGACGCTGTTGAGCCGCAACGGACTGCGGGACCTGCTGGAACGCAAGACCAACGTCGAGCAAATCCGCTACGATATCATTCATCTCAAGGCGGACGACATCGAGATCGCCCTCACCCACGGCAATGCCTACGGGGAGAACTACTTCAGTTTCGTGAACGGGCAGTTCACCACCCAGGGCGGTACCCACCTGAATGCCTTCCGGCAGGCGCTGGTGGAAACGGTGCAGAAGCACTTCAATAAGAATTACGACCGGAAGGACATCCTAGCCAGCGTCATCGCCGCCATCGCCATCAAGGTGGAGGAGCCCGTTTTCGAGTCGCAGACCAAGACCAAACTCGGCAGTACCGATATGGGCCCCCAGGGGCCGACCGTGCAGACCTTTCTCAAAAACTTCCTGCTCGAGCACCTGGATAACTTCCTCCACAAAAACCCCACCACCGCACAGGCCCTCGAGAAGCGCATCAAGCAATCGGAGCGGGAGCGCAAGGAGATTGCCGGCATCAAGAAGCTGGCCAATCAGCGCGCCAAGAAAGCCAACCTGCACAACAAAAAATTACGGGATTGCCGCGTGCACTTCGGCGACAGCAAGCGGGAGGAAGAAATTCGGATGGGCACGACCATTTTTATCACCGAGGGCGACTCCGCCAGCGGGTCCATCACCGTGGCGCGTGACGTACAGACGCAGGCCGTCTTCAGCCTCCGGGGTAAGCCGCTGAATTGTTACGGGCTCACCAAAAAGGTCGTCTACGAAAACGAGGAGTTCAATCTACTCCAGCACGCCCTGAATATCGAGGACGACACCGACGAAATCCGCTACAACCGGGTGGTGATTGCCACGGATGCCGACGTGGACGGGATGCACATTCGTCTGCTCCTGCTCACCTTCTTCCTGCAGTTCTTTCCGGATATGGTGGCCAAGGGGCACCTGTACATCCTGGAGACGCCGCTCTTCCGCGTGCGGGACAAGCAAAAGACCTACTACTGCTACAGCGAGGAGGAAAAGCAGGCCGCCATCGAAAAACTGCGCGGCAAGCCGGAGATTACCCGCTTCAAGGGGCTGGGGGAGATTTCACCCAACGAGTTCAAGGATTTTATCGGTGAAGACATTCGTCTGGAACCGGTGGTCATGGGCGACCATACCAATATCGACGATCTCCTGAGTTACTACATGGGCAAGAACACTCCGGCCCGGCAGCACTTCATTATCGACAATTTGCGGGTGGAACGGGATGAGGAGGGCGCTACGGCTTAGTTCATTCCAGGTGTAAGACCAGCACCGGCACCTCCGGATGAAAGACCATCTGCTTCGTCTCGCTATGGTGAAACAGTCGTTGCCAAAAGCCCCGGTGCTCGGTGACCATTACGGCCAGTTGGACCTGATTGTTCCGCAGATAGTTCGTCAGTCCTTCCTGGACGGTGCCGGCGGTGACTTCCACGATCTCGAAGGCGAACTCGGGGTCGGGGTTATTGAATAGGGGGGCGAACAGTTTTTCCCGTTCCCGGCGGTCGCCATCGCCATCCTCATTCACGTGTACGAAGTGGATACGCGCCCGGAACAGGTCGTTGAACTCCATCAGTTGCAGGACGGCCCGGCGGCTCAGCGAGAGGCTGCTACTGCCGTAGAGGATGTGCCGGTAGTTGCTGAATGTGGCCCGTTGGGGGACCAACAAAACCGGGCATTCGGCCCGGCGCGTCACTTCCGAGGCAACGGTGCCGAATACCTCTTCGAGCAGATCGGTTTCCCCGGTGGCACCCATCACCACCAGATCGGTCCGCTTGCTTTCGGAAACGATCTTGTCGGCGGGGAAGCCCAGCAGCAGTTCGCTGCGGCGTCGGATTCCGGCGGGGGCTGGATACTGCCTCAAAAAATCGCTGAGGTCCCGTTCGCGGGTATCCATGAGTTCGCCCACGGGGGCGGCCACCACCGTATCGGCCGGGACCGTTTGGGGCGTGAAGACGTGGATGACGCGTACCTCACTCACGCCGATTGTCTCCCCCAGCGCTTCGGCGTACCGGAGGGCGGCGGCGGAGCCGTCACTAAAATCAGTGGGGACCAGAATACGTTGAATCATAGAGGACCGAATATGGGGCGAAAGATACACCGGCTGGTTACTTCGCCGGATATAAGGTCGCACATCCATATGTTACTTCCGCTTGTTAGCCCCTAAAGCACACCGGACCGTGGCCCTACTTGATGCATGTCTATTACCGCGCCCGCCTAAGCCCGGGCGGAAGGAAGCGGTCGCTTTCGAGCTCCCGGGTTGCCCCGACTGGGTAGGCAAAATCGTCGGAGCGCCGGATGTACTCGCCAAAGAATGGCCGACACCGGAGCGGGATGAGAGTTTCTGGCTCCGCGCCTCCACCCTGTCGTACCTGGCGGAGGAGCCGCTGGGGTTTAGCACCGCCGGTATCCACTTACGGAAGCCATCCACCGGGCAACGGGTGCTCCTGACCCTGCAAGACATGCGCTTCCGGGCCAGTCGCCACATCGGGGAGGGGGTAAAGGGGGCGACGTCCCGCTTCGATTTCCGCCGGAAATCGCTCGGGCTGTTCACGCCACGCGTGTATGTGATCGGTCAATTACTGACTTCGGGGAATTACGCCTCGGACGGGCTGGCCACTCTGGACGACCGGGAGGCCAGCCGGCTCATTCGCGCCCTCGGCGGCTACTTACTCCACGCCGAACCCTCGGTTAGCGCCATCCTCATCAAAGACCTCTGGCCGGAAGCGCATCCGGCGGTCGCGCGCCTGCTCGGCCGGGGATACGTGGCGCTGCCGAGTGAACCGGTCATGCGGTTGGACCTGACGCCCTTCGATTCCCCCGATGAGTACCTCTCCGCCCTGAGTAGCAAGTACCGGGTTCGCTACCGGCGGGCCCGTAACAAGGGGCGGGGCATCGTTAGCCACTTGGTCGAAGAGGAAGAGGTTGATTCTATCCGGGGTCGAATGTATGGGTTGTACCGGCTCACCCGCGGTGCGGCCGACGTGAACCTCACCGATCTGACCCCGGCCTATCTGCACTGGTTAAGCGGAAAGGGACGAATTACCGGCTATTTCGAGGGGCAGCGTTTGATCGGTTTCACCTCCCTGCTACCCAACGGGCCGGTGTGGCAGGCGCACTTCCTGGGAATGGAGCCCGCCTACAAGCGATCCCACCATCTGTACCACAACATGCTCTGCGATATGCTGGAAACTAGCCTGGAAGCCGGGGCAAGCGTACTGGATATGGGGCGGACGGCCGCCGAGATCAAAAGTAGCCTGGGTGCGCGCCCCATCGCCTACGCGAATCTGGTGTATCCCCGATCTAAGTTCCTACGGCGATTACTCCCATCCGCCGTTCCCGCGTTTTTCCGCGAGCCGGAGTGGCAGCCCCGGCATCCCTTTCGCTCCCGGGCCTTCGGTTAATTTTCGGTCACAGAATGAGCGGTAACCAACCCCGGCCCCTTGCGGGGAGTTATTTCGGTAGAGAATTTCCGGGCAGGAAGCCGCAAGAAAAAGTTGGCGATTTCGAAATAATCGCCTATTTTCCAGACCGCCCGAACGTTGGATTAACCAGCAAAACCAGTCTTACCGAATGAGCACCAGAAAACACCTGAAGTACAAGTACCTGAAGACGAAGATCGCACTGAGCAACACTATCCAACAGTTATTGGAGATCAACCGGAGACGAAGGTTTTTCAAAAACGATCCGGTTCAGGAAACGCGGCTCGACGAGGAACTGAAGGTACTCAATGCCACCGCCGAAATCCAGGCCCGTAGTATGAAGAGCTACAAACAGAGCATCGAGGCCCTGGAACGCGCTTAACGGTTAAATAAGCCTTAAACGGGTGGTCCGGCATTGATGCGCAGCTCCCTGGGCCCGATCTTCCGGTTCACCCAGCTCGGTAACCGTGAAGTACGTCTGTTTCCTCCTCCTGCTTTTCCTCCTGTTCGCCTCCTGTAGCATCGAACAACGGATCGAGCGTAGAGAGGACCGACTGGTCGGTACCTGGCAGATCGACAAAGCGAGCTTCAAAGAGGACGACGAACTCTTCGCCGATAACATCACGGATGAATTCCGGGGAGACCGCATCACCTTCTTTCCGGATTTTAGCCTACGCTACGATGCCGGCACCGGGGAACTGTTCGACGGCGTCTGGCGGATCAGCGCCCTGCGGGAGTTCGACGACAACGACCTCGAGTTTGCCATCGATGCCGACTTCTTCGACCCGGGGGGGCGCATTGCATTTCAGTGGATCGGGATCGTCGATCGCCTGACCGATAACAACTTCAACGTCGACTTGAGCGAACGCAACGGCCGGCTACGGCTCAAGTGGGACAAACGCTGAGGCCCGGTCCTTCCGCTCCACGTAGGCAATCTGTCCCGCCACGAGGATATTCTGTAGCAAAATGTACAGCATCGGGCCCAGCACCGTGAGGGGGTTGATGTACTCGAGCGCGATCCATATGCTGAGCATGGTATTTTTTCGCCCCAGCGCCAGGCTGCCCTCCACGGCCTTTCCCCGGGGCGCTAATCGACTGCCGACCGCGAAATTCATTACCACCAGAGCGCCGATAGCGAGGGTCGTATAGATCACGAATACCCAGGGCGTACTGCTTTCGTACCGCAGGTAGTGGGACAAACTACCGGAAGCAACGGTGATGTTGCTCAGGAATAGAGCGAATGTATAGGGTGCGATTCGGCGCAACCCCACTAAGAGGGGTCCGTTCATTCGCCTCACCAATTGAGCCAGCACCAGCGGCCCCGCCACCGTACCCCCGATCGTGTACACCAGTCGAACCAGGGAGGATACCGAAAGCTCGATACCCAGCAATACCGGCAACACCAACGGTACCGTCAGCGCAAAACAGCCGTGGGAAACCAGAATGGCCCCCACCATGTACCCGGGGCTACGCCGCATGATTTGCGCCAGTACCGGGGTGATGACGGCCGTGGGGGCCAGCCCCATCAGCAGTAGGGTGAGCCCGAGGTCTTCCGCGTAAAGCTGGCCGAGGTAATATATCAGCAGCCCCGTCGGTAGCAGGAGCAGCGCCGCGTACAGCTGCATACGGGAGAACAGGTCGCGGCCGATGCGTACGTTGAGAAAGGAAAAGAAGAGCAGCGCCATCAAAAAGGGGCGCAGGGTAAAGGTGTAGGTTTCCAGTGCGGGAAGTAGCAAACCGGCAGCCAGGGCGAGGAGGATGAGGATGGACTTGACCACTGCTTCCCCAATGCCTTACGTTCCGAATAGTTTGATCGGGTCGGTTACCTTCGCGGCATGTCCGCCACCACCACCATTCTTTCCGGGATTCAGCCCACGGGTAAGCTTCATTTCGGCCGCTACTTCGGGGCCGTTGAGAATTGGAAGCGGCTCCAGGAGGAGTATGACTGCCTCTACATGGTCGTGAATTACCACGCCATGACGATGCCCTTCACTGCGAAGAAACTGGCCGAAAACAGTTGGGAGCTTTGCTTCAACCTTCTGGCCTGCGGCATCCGACCGGAAAATTTATTCATCCAGAGTCTGGTTCCGGAGCACACCGAGCTGGGGTGGATACTGGGTTGCTTCACCAGCTACGGACAGCTCACCCGCATGACCCAGTTCAAGGATAAGGGGGGGCAGAATGAGGACTTTATCTCCGCCGGGCTGTTCACCTATCCCGCCCTGCAGGCCGCTGACATTCTGATCTACCGGGCCGGCCTGGTTCCCGTCGGGAAGGATCAGGAGCAGCATCTGGAGCTGACGCGCGATATCGCCCAGCGGTTCAATAATTTTGCCGGTAGGGAGGTCTTTCCGGTCCCCGAGGCACTCTACACCAGCGTACCCAAGGTAATGTCGACGGCCGACCCGTCCCGCAAAATGAGCGCCAGCCTGGGCGACAAGCACAACATCGATGTCTTCGCCGACGAAAAGCGCATCCGTAAGCAAATCCGTTCGGCCGTTACCGACACGGGAGGGGAGGGCGCGGGCGCGGGTGCGATGTCGGCCGGAGTCGCCAATTTGTTTAGCCTCTTACGGGCGAGTGGGCGAACCGAAGCACACGCTAGTTTACTCCACGACTACGGGGCGGGGGCCCTCCGCTACGCCGACCTGAAGGAAGAGGTAGCCGATGGCCTGGTCGAAATAAGTGCCGGTATCCGGGAGCGACTCGAGGAACTGAAATCCGATCGCCGGGCCGTGAAGGATCGCATTAAGCAGAGTAGCTGGGAAATCCGCAAACGGGCGCAGGAAACGGTGAAGGAGGTGAAGGGGGTATGTGGATTGGTGAGGTAGGGGCTAAACCACCCACTCCAGTCCCAAGCACCCCACCAGCCCGATTACACTCACCAGCGTTTCCATCACCGTCCAGCTCCGGAGCGTTTGGGTGACCGTCAGACCGAAATATTCCTTGAAGAGCCAGAAACCGGTGTCGTTGACGTGGCTGCAGGTCAGGCTTCCCGCCCCCGTGGCCAGCACCAGTAGTTCAGCACTCACCTCCCCCGTTCCCGCCAGCGGTAGGGCGATCCCCGCCGCCGTAATGGCCGCCACCGTAGCCGACCCCAGGGTGATGCGGAGCGCCGCGGCAATCAGCCAGGCAATGACGAGGGGATGGGCGTTGAAACCCTCCAGGGTAGTGACGATGTAGGCACTCGTACCGCTGTCGACCAGTACCTGCTTGAAGGCCCCGCCCCCGGCAATGATCAGGAGTACGGCCGCCATGGGCGAAAGCTGCACGCCTACCCGGGACATCAGCGTGCCAAGCGACTGCCCCGTCTGGGCACCCAGCAGTAACATTGCGGCAACCAGTCCGATCAGGAGCGCTACCGTGGCGTCACTGAGTAACTGAAGGGCGGGTGAAGTCGCAAGACCCGGATGAAGACCCTTCAGTAGGGCCGTAATCGCCAGAAGCAAGACCGGAAGCAGGGCACAGAACAAACTTCGTCCGAACCCGGGCAGCCGGTCGGGAAGTTCCGTATCGTCCACCACCGCGGCCCCCTCCGTCATCGGCATCGCGGAAAGGGTACGCGCGAACAGGGGACCGGCAATGGCGACGGCCGGAACGGCCAGGATCAATCCGTACAGCAGGGTCAGCCCGACATCCGCGCCGTAGGTATCGGCGATCAGGACCGGGGCGGGGTGGGGGGGCAGGAAGCCGTGGGTGACCGACAGGGAGGCTACGCTCGCCACCGCCAGCATGACCAGGGGTAGGCCGGTTTTTTTGGCCGTTGCGAACACGATGGGGGCCATCATCACGAAGGCCACCGTGTAGAATAACGGAATACCGATCAGGAAGCCGACCAAACACAGGCTCCACAGTACGCCCCCGCCCCTGCGGTCTCCGACGAGTCGGTCGGTGATGACCCGTGCCGCCCCGGTTTCGGCAACTACGCCACCGAGGGCCGCTCCCAGTCCCAGGATCAGCGCCAGTCCCCCCAGCGTCCCCCCCACTCCGGAAGTCACCGATGCGAGGGCCGTACCGACCGGCATACCCAGCAGAAGGCCCGTCAGGATCGCCACCAGCACCAGCGCCACGAAGGGGTGCCACTTGAGCAGGACGATCAGTAGGAGTAGGCCGACTACGGCCAGGAAGGTAAGCAGAATGGGCATACCGGGCCAATATAGGGTGCATCCGGCCCCGGTAGGCTACGCCGCTATACGGCGCTTCCCGTATCTACTTTGAAGGTGATCTTGACGTTCACGCGGTACTTCGACACTTTGCCGTCTTCGACGGTGACGGACTGTTCGCGCACGTAGGCGCTTTCGATGTGGCGAACGCTCTTCGCCGTCTCCTCGACCGCCGAGGCGACGGCCTCCTCAAAACTGCGCGGGCTCTCGCTCAGTACTTCGATTACTTTCATTACACTTGCCATGAATAGGGTAGTTAGAACCGCCACGAACGACGGTCGGGTTAATGGGTGAAAAACCCCAGGAGCAGGAGGTCCGGCTCCCGGGCGCGTTCAATGGATAAGCGCAAACGAAAGGCTCCAGGTTCGCTAACCCGATACTCCAGCATCGGATAGGCGTCCTTCCCCGTGTCGGTACGGAGCAAACGTAAATCTCGGTCGGCCAGAAACAGGTCGACGTCCTGGATATGGTCTCCCGCCGATACCGCTACGAAATTATTACCCAACGGCAAATTCAGCCCGTCGAGCGTCACCTCTTCCCGGCCGACTAAATACCCCAGTACGGCCCACCCACTGGAACCGACAGTAAATTCGGTAGCCGCTCCCGCCGCCCGCACCGCACCCGCGGCCGCGCCAAACCGTTGGGCTACTTCCCGGTACCGATCGCGCGGAAGAGCGGTACCCCCCGAACGCAGGATTCCGAAACCGGCGAATTCCGTGTCCCGGTCGCTTTGCCGGACGTGAAGCTGGAGAATGACCGTGTGAGCGGTATCCGTACCGTACCGGATGATGGGGGTACCGTCCGCCTCGGCATCGGTGGCCAGGATGGTACCGTCACTTCGCCTCAGGTACAGGTCGATGTCGCTCCCCGCCCCCTCACCCGATGCAAGAAATACGAAAGAGTGCCCGGCCGTCAATTCAAGCCGTATTGCCGCGGATTCCCCCTCCCGCAATCTGCCTACCCCCAGGCAAAGGCCCGGACGCCACTCGGTACCCGAGAGGGCAACCATGAGGTTGGATTTGGAGAAAATGCCGTCCAGGCAGGTTTCGAGTCGGTCGGCGGCGGACCAGGACTGGGCGACCAGCGGTGAAGCGAAGAGGAACAACCACAACGGCAGATAGCGGCGGATCAGATCGAAGGTGCGCCCGGCCGCCCCCTGGTGCCGTTCGGTATATTCATGCTGGGCCCGCTCCGCCGATCGCCGGGTAGCGGGTCGTGCCAGTTTGCTGAGCGTATCCGCCAGTTCGCCGCCGTTGCGAACCACGAAGGCCCCACCCGCCGCCACCGCGCCGCCCGCTTCCGGGAATTTTCCGTGTTTCGGGCCAAAGCAGACCGGTAGTCCGTAGCTCATCGGCTCCAGGGTATTGTGCAACCCACTACCGAATCCCCCCCCTACGTAGGCTACGCTCCCGTAGCGATAGGCCCGGCTCAGTATCCCGACGGTATCCAGTAGCAACACCTTTTTCCCCGTAAGCGACTCCGTATAGCGATCGGCCGAAAAGTCACGCTGCCACTCACTAAGTTGTGCGCGGTGGAGCTCGTGGGGGGCCAGTACGAGATGCCAATCGTGCTGCAGCTCCGCCCAGGCCGCGGCGATGATGGCCACGTCGGCCGGCCAGACCGAACCGGCCAGGAGGACCCGTTCCGCACCGGCGGTAAACCCCTCGAGCACCGGATCGGAAAAGGGGGCAGCGGCCAATTGCAGTACCCGATCCACCCGGGGGTCACCGGTCACTTCGGCATTAGTATACCCAATGCCGGCGAGCAGTCGCGCATCCGCTTCCGTCTGGACGCCGAAGTGGGTAAAATGCCCGAGTTCTCCGCGCCACCAGCTTCCGTACCACCGGAAGAAAGGTTGGTCGGGCCGGAACTTACCGGCAATGAGGAGGGTCGGGACCCCCGCCTCATCCAGCGCGGAAAGGTGATCGAACCAGAACTCATACTTGACGAAGACGGCCAGACTAGGCCGGAGCGCGTTCAGCCACTCCCGGGCGTTCCGGCGGCCATCGGGGGGAAGGTAGGCGACCAGGTCGGCCAATTCCGTACCCCGACAACGAGCGTACCCACTCGGACTGTAGAACGTGACCACCACGGCCAGTTCCGGATACCGATCCCGCAATTCCCGCAAGACCGGGCGGGCCTGCTCAAATTCTCCTAAGCTGGCGGCGTGCACCCAGATCAACCGCCGGCCGTTCAGGCGTAAGTCCTGCAGTTTGGCGTACACCTCGCTGTAGTCTCGCCGTCCCGCTACCCAGGCCGTAGCTTTATCGTTGCCCCAGGCCGCCGCCGCACGGATTCCCAGGTGGTAGGCCGCCGTCCCGGCACGGTACAGCCACCGCATCAGTAATAAATTTGCCGGCCCTCCCCCATGTACAGCGGCAGAATGAGGCCCACCCGCACCCCCAGGGCGATGTCCGTGCGTCCGTCACCGGGTGGAGGGGCCCCGGTCGGGATGTCGTAGCTACGTAGGTTCCGGGTAAAGGCCAGGGTAGCTTCCGCGCCGATGAAGAAGTTCAACCGCCGGTCCCGGGCCAGTTGCTGGTAGCCGATGAATTGGTAGAAGGCCGGCCCGCCCGCCAGGCGATCGTATCCCGCCTGCAAATCTTCGGCCACCTGGGGCACGAACTGTACCGGGTCGTCCTGAATGCGGATTCGGTGGTAGAAGTAGCCCACTCCGGTACGGAATTGTACGCCGGCCCGCCGGTTCTCGCCCAGGGCAAGCGTGTAGCCGGCCCGGGGGCCAAGGAACAGCTGTCGCTGCCGCAAATTGATGTCGGCCGGATCACGCTGGTTGCCGACCAGTGAGCCGGCGGAAGTGCGCAGACCGGCCAGCACGTCTTCCTTCACCGTACTACCGAATCCATACTGAGCCATAATTCCGAACTGCCAGGCCGCATTGGTTGCCGTAAAGTCCACCGCCCCTTCAATGGCGAAGCCCCGGCCGAACCGATCGCCCAGGTCGCCCGCCGCGGTAAACGGGCCGTAGCCGATCCCTACCAGTAGGGCCCGGTCCAGGTTGCGGGTACCGGCCAGGCCCTGTGCGGCGGACGGCAGCGTGCCCAGTAGCAGCAGTAGGAATAGGTAGCTGCGCATCAGCCGAGCAATTTCTCCCGCTGCATCCGGTACTCCCGCTGGGTCAGGACGCCGCTGTCGTAGAGTTCGCGCAGCCGCGCCATCTGTTCCAGTAAGTCGCCATCGGCGTTGCGCCGGCGGTAGGCATTGCTCCGCGGTGGGGCACCGAAGTCTTCCAGCACTTCATCCGCCCCGGCGTGGCCGGCCTCGGTGGGTACCTCGGTGGGTGAGGTCAGTTCGATCAGGTTGAGCTGGCGGTAGTTATTTTCCCGGAAGCGGCGGTAGGCATCACTGGCCCGCAGGTCGCGCAGGGCGGGGTGGTGCTCGATGCGTTCGGGCTTGGGGAGGTTGTGGGTGACGGCTACTTCCAGCGAACGCAGCGCGGCCGGAAACCGGCCCAGCAGGGCGTAACAGCACGCCACGTTGAAGTGGGCTACCGGGTCGGTGGGCACCAACTCCACGGCCTCTTCGAAGGCCTCGACGGCCAGGTCGAAATCGCCGCTGCGGTAGTACTTCACTCCTTCTGCTTTCAGCGCCCGCAAATCGGCGGGCGGGGGCGTACCCACGCGGTATTCTTTCCGGCGGGTGATGGTGCCCGACTGGTACCCCCGGGCCGTCAGAGCCTGGGGATCGTACTTGGCGGCCCACTGCTCGTAAGGTGTCGCCCAGAACACGATGGCCGTGATGATCGGAGCCAGGATGAACCCGACCAGTACGAAGGGAAGGGGCATTTCGCCGTTCGTTTCGGCCACGAGCGCAATGAGCGTCCAGAAACCCAGAAACTGCGCCGCCCCCCGCCACCACTGCCCCAAGTAGAAGCGGTGTACGCCAAAGATGCCCAGGAAAAAGGCGAAAAATCCCGCGAGGTCTTTCTTTAACATGCGTGTCGGCAGCTGACTGGTGGCAAGGTACGTCCCTGCCTACAGTCTACGCCGTTTGCGGCTACGCAGTTCATTACACTCCCGCACGATGGCATCCAGGTCGCGGTACCGGTAGCCCCGCTTACCGATCTTAGCGGACAGCCTCGGGTTGCTAGCGGCAAAGAACTCGCGTAGCGTCCGCTTATACCCCAGCCGCGGCACCCCCAGGAACTGCCCCCGGGCGTACTCCAGGTAATACTCGGGCGGCGGGCTGGCCAGGAAGCGAAGCATGGTGTCGTCCACCCAGCGGCCGCTCCCCCGGGGCAGGCGGAACAGACTTACGGAACGACCCCGCACTTCTTCCTGGAGGAAAAACCACATCCCCTCGTGGCGCCGGCTTACGAAGCGCATCGTTTCTCCGTCGTAGGTAAAACCGAATCCGCTTACCAAAAAGGGGTGGATGACGTACTCGTCCCCGAAGTCGTTGGTGAAGGTGATCAGGTTGCCACCGGCGGTGTACTGCAACACGTTGAGGTAGCCGGTCAGCTGGTAGCCGTCTTTAGTCAGTAGGAAGCCCCGGTAGGAATCGCCGAAAGCCACCGCGCTCCAGCACAAGAATAGGAGTAGGTATAGCTGCCGCATGTGGATAGGGTTTACGGGTTAAAATACGCAGAATCCCCGCTACGTTCGTCCCCCACCGGAAAAAAGTCGGCTACCGGTCAAGCAGGGGCATTACGGCATCGCGCACGTCCGGCAGGGTGCGGAAGTTGCGGCGGTATACGTAGCGCAGGCCGTTGCGGTAGATAAAGGTAGTCGGCAGGCTGCCATCCCAGTTTTCGTCTAGTTCCCGTTGCCACTGCGATCCTTGGTCGGTGAGGACCACCGTGGGTAAGTCGATGTCGCGGCGGTCGAGGTAATCGGGAATACGGGCAATGGCGTCGGGGTCAGTATCCAGACTGACCAGCAGTACCTCCAGCGGTCGGTCCGGGTAGGTTCGTTCAATTTCCTGAAGCAGGGGAAGTTCGTCGAGGCACGGTTTACACCAGGTGGCCCAGAAGTTGATCAGGTAGGTGGTGTCGTTGCGCTGGGCGAACAGATCGGCCAGCCCGGCAAATTCGTCGTACACCGGGGGCGGGGACGCGGGTGCAAAGATCTCCGAAACCGACCGGACCGGGCTTTCCTGCCGACACCCGACCAGGGTGATTATCAGGATCACCCAGCTTACTGCGTCTGCCCTACACACCGGCCGGAACCGCTAGTGGCCAGTAATCGGGTAGGGGAGCGGTGACCCGAACGTATTCTTCCGGATCACCGGGGGCGGGGAAGGCCAGTTGCCGGGCGTGGAGGGCAATCCGGTAGCTACCCAGGATGCGGGTCGAGTCGTACAGCTGGTCTCCGAAGATCGGCGCGCCGGCGGCGGCCAATTGCGCCCGGATCTGATGAAACCGCCCGGTGGTTGGGCGCACGACGTACAGGTACAGGCCCCGGTCTTCCCGGAGCAGTTCGTAGCTCAGTTGGGCTTCCTTCCCGCCCGGCACCGGGCGCCTGCTCACTACGGCCCGCTTGCGCCCGGCATCCCGTAGCAGGTAGTCGTGCAGCTCGCCGGTGGGGGAGGGCAGGGCGGCGGCCGTCACGGCCCAGTATACCTTCTCGGCCCGCCGCTCGGCGAAGTGCGAATTTAATCTGACGAGTACTGACTTCTTACGGGCCAGCAACAGCGCCCCGCTGGTGACCCGGTCCAGCCGGTGGACGATACCGACGTACGCCGGCTTAGTCGCTCCCCGTCGTTTCCACTGCACCTGCGCCCGCGCCTCCACCGTATCGTACTGGAAGTGGCGCTCCGTGGCAATACCGGCCGGTTTGTTCACTACGGCCCAACCGGGAGCCTGCTGGATGATCTCGAGTTTAGGTGACATATCGCTTTGGGGCTCCTAACCGGACTCCAGGGCGTAGGGTTGACCCTGAACCGCGCAAATGAACCGCGGTGGGCAGCGAAGTAAGTAAAGTATTATTTAATATTGGTTTAATACGCCTTTATGCTATATTTAGCATGAATTCTACTAGTACTAAAAATTTAATCACTCTATTAACCCATCCCGTATGCGTTATATTCTGCTACTGCTATGCCTGTTCGGGGCGTGGGGGGTCTTCGCCGGTCCCGCACCCCAGGCAACCATTACCGGCGTAATCACCGATCAGAGTGGCATGCCGCTGATTGGAGCTACTATCCGACAGGAGGGGACCACTACCGGCACGGTCACCGACATCGACGGCACCTTCAGCATGGAAGTGACCGGCGAGGACCCCGTCCTCATCGTCACCTATACCGGCTACGAGAGTCAGCTCATTCAGGTCGGCGACCAAACCTCTTTCGAAATCGTCATGGTAGAAGATGCCGCCACCCTGGATGAAGTAGTGGTGGTAGGCTACGGAGTGCAGAAAAAGCGCGACGTGACCGCCGCCATCGCCAGTTTGGATTCGGAAGAAATCGAAAAGATTGCCGCCCCCGGGGCCGTGGCCGCCATGCAGGGGCAGGTCAGCGGGGTGGATATCGTACAGGGAGGGGGGCGCCCCGGGCAGAACCCCAGCATTCTCATTCGGGGGCGCCGGTCGCTCACGGCGGATAACGACCCCCTGTTCGTCATCGACGGAATCCCGCAGACCAGCGGTACCAACGCTATTGCCGACATTAATCCCCAGGACATTGCTTCCATGGAGATCCTGAAGGATGCCGCCGCCACCGCCATCTACGGAAGCCGGGGCAGCAATGGCGTCGTACTGGTAACCACCAAACGGGGATCGGTGGGGCGCACCATCGTGAATTATGACGGATACTACGGCCCCACCAGCGCCACCGGAACGGTAGACATGATGAACGGGGAGGAGTTCGCCGCGATGAAGCGCGAGAGCCAGCGCGTCGGCTACGACGGGGACATTCCCGCCGACGAGGTGGTCTTCGAAGACCCCATCGAACTGGAGAGCCTGGCCGCCGGCCGCACCACCGATTTCCAGGACCTGGTCTTCGGCAACGGCTACCAGATGAACCACCAACTGGGCGTGCGGGGCGGCAACGAGCGAACGCAGTTCAATATGTCCCTCGGCTACTTTGACGAGCAGGGCATCATTGCCAACCAGGACTTTAAGCGCTACACGGCCCGCGTGAACCTGGACCAGCGTATCGGTTCGATCTTTCAGGCGGGCATTTCCTTTACGGCATCCAATTCCGTGCAGAACTGGGGGTCTGACGCTACGGTCAACGAGGCCCTTGCCAACAACCCGCTCGGTGTACCCTACAACGAAGACGGTAGCATCCGATTCTTGCCGACCAACGACGGTATCCGGACCAACCCCCTTTCCGAGCTGGTCGAGAATGCCTACATCGATGAGCGGGAGGTGACCCGCATTTTCGCGCCGATCTATTTCAAAGCCGATTTGCTCCCCGGCTTGCAGTTTACGACCAACTTCGGACCCGACGTACGCTACTACCGGCGCGGGGAGTTTCGGGCCAGTCTCACGAACGATAATCGCGGTGGCCCGGCGGATGCCGAGGTGGAAAACAGTCGCGACTTCGGGTACACCTGGGAAAACATCCTGAATTACAACCGCAGCATTGGTGCCAATGACAACCTCGGCGTCACCTTCCTGCAGTCCATTCAGAGCTTCCAGTACGAGCGGTCGCGGGTGGCGGTGGTTAATTTGCCCTACGAGGAGCAGCTGTTCTACAACATCGGCTCGGCCGAAGTGAAGGGCGACCTGAATTCCCGTCTGGAAGAGTGGCAACTGGCTTCCTTCATGGGCCGCCTCAACTACAATATCAACGGCAAGTACCTGCTGCAGGCCAGTCTGCGGGCCGATGGTTCCAGCCGCCTCTCGGATGGCAACAAATGGAATTACTTTCCCGGCGTGTCGGTCGGATGGCGTCTGGGCGCCGAACCCTTTCTGGCCGGCGTAGACTGGCTCGACGGGTTAAAGGTACGGGCCAGCTACGGCGAGGTAGGTAACACGGCCGTAGACCCCTACAGTACCCAGGGTGGCCTGCGGCGGACGACCTACGCCTGGGACGAGAGCCCGGCCTTCGGCTTCGCCCTGAACGACATCCCTAACCCGGACCTCACCTGGGAGGTAGCCAAAACGGTGAATGCGGGTATTGACTTCGACATTCTGAACGGCCGCTTCAACGGTTCCTTCGAAGTGTACCGTACCAATACCGATGACATCCTACTGGCCCGCAACCTGCCGCCCACCAGTGGCTACGCGAACATCCTGCAGAATATCGGCTCCACCCGCACCCAGGGGGCGGAGATGAATATCGGGGCGGCTATTCTGACCAACCCGACCGGATTGCAGTGGAACGTCAACTTCAACATCTCTACCTACGACGAGGAGATCGTAGAGTTAGCCCTGGTGGACGAAGACGGCAACCCGACCGACGATATCGGAAACGAGTGGTTCATCGGGGAGCCGCTCAATGTGTTCTTCGACTACGAGAAGATCGGCATCTACCAGCTCGACGAGGTCGAATTGGCTAACTCGGCCGAGAACAAGGTGCCGGGGGAAATCAAACTTCGGGATCAGGACGGCGACGGGCAAATTACCCCCGCCGACCGCGTGATCCTGGGTAGCGACGTCCCCGACTTCTTCGGTGGTATCACCAACAGTTTTCAGTACCGGGGCTTCGATCTGAGCATCTTCTTCTTTTTCCGGCAGGGGCAGATGATTGCCAGCCGGTTCCACCGGGGTAACAACACCCTATTCGCGCGCTACAATAACCTCGACGTCGATTACTGGACGGTCAATAATCCGACCAACGAAAACCCCCGTCCGAATCAGAACCAGGAACGCCCCCGTGACGGAAACACCCTGTCCTACTTCGACGGTAGTTTCCTGAAGCTACGCAACATTCAGATCGGCTATAACCTGCCCGATAACCTGATCACCAGAATGGGGCTGTCGCGGCTACGGGTATACGCTTCGGGTCAGAACCTCTGGTTCAGTAGCGATTACGACACTTTCGATCCCGAGATTAACGGCGTCATCCCCAGCAACCGACTCATCATTGGCGGTATTCGTGCCACCTTCTAAAATATACCATCGTGAAAACGAAGCACCTATTTTCATTTTGCTGCCTGGTCGTTCTGGGCGCCCTCACCCAATCCTGTGAGGAATACCTTCAGGAAGAATTGGTATCCGACGTATCGGCAGCCACCTACTATCCCACGCCCGCTGGCTTCGAGGATGCCGTAAAGGCGACCTACTCCTATATGAAGCCATTCTACGGAGTGGAGCGGGGGTTCACCCTGACGGTGTTCGGAACGGATACCTACACCAACGGATCCGATGGCGGGCACAAGGGCATCAATGCCTACGACGGCCAGTTAAATGGCACGAACGGGTTCATCCGCGATACTTGGCGCGACCTGTACCGCGGCATCAACCAGGCCAACGCCGTCGTGGACCGCAGTGCCTCACTCGAAGGCGTAACGGAGGAACAAAAAACCCTCCGGCTGGCCGAAGTCCGTTTCCTACGGGCCATGTACTACTTCGATCTGGTCCGCATTTACGGCGACGTACACCTGACGCTGGAAGAAACCGTCGGCATCGAGGTTACGGCCAACAAAACGCCCGCCTCGGAGGTGTACGCGGCGGCGATCATACCGGACCTGGAGTTTGCGGTTGCTAACCTTCCCACGGAGCAAAGTGATTACGGCCGGGCCACCAAACCCGCCGCCGAAATGCTGCTCGCCAAGGTGTTGCTGCGGCGGAGTTATACGGACTTCGCGGCCGGGGATGATGCCAGCCGGGCGGAGGAACTGTTGACGAACGTGATCGAAGACTACGGGTTCGAGCTACTCGACGACTTCGCCGATCTCTGGGCCATCGACAATGAGCAGAATGCGGAGGTCATCTTCAGCATCCAGAATTCCAAAAGCCAGGTCGACGAGGGACTGGACGGGCAGGGCAACCGCGGCCACCTCTACTTTCTGATGGAATACGACCGGCTTCCGGGTATGACCCGCGACATTGCTAACGGCCGGCCCTGGAAGCGCTTCCGCCCCACGGCCTATACCCTCGACCTCTGGGATCGCTCCGTCGATTCGCGCTACGATAAGTCTTTCAAGTCGGCCTGGTTAGCGAACTCCGCGAGTAGCATTCCGACCTATACCGCCGAGGAAGCCGCCGCCGGCCTGGGTACCGAGGGAGCGCCTAAGTTCGGTCTGGGGGATACGGCCGTATTTATTCCCGGCCCCCAGCTGGAAGATGAATGGGACCAGGAGCGCCAGGCCGCCGCCCCCTATATGGTCGTTACTCCCGATGAGTACACCGAACGGGTGTACCCCACGCTGAGCAAGTGGCTGGATCCCACCCGCCCCAACCGACAGCATGTGCAGGGGCAGCGGGACTTCATCCTCATGCGCCTGGGCGATGCCTACCTCCTGCGCGCCGAGGCCCGACTGCAACAGGGAGATGACGCCGGAGCTGCCGAAGACATCAATGTGATTCGCCGCCGCGGTGCCGTGGATGGTGAGGAAGATGCCCTGATGGTGGATGCCAGTATGGTCGACCTCGACTTTCTACTCGACGAACGCGCACGGGAATTGGTCGGTGAGGGCCACCGCTGGTTCGACCTCACCCGCACCGGCACCCTAGTCGAGCGGGTACGGGAATACAACCCCGAAGGCGGGCCGAACATTCAGGACTTCCACGTCGTCCGGCCCATTCCCCAAAATCAGATCGATCGCACGCTGGGAGGCTACCCCCAGAACCCGGGCTACACCGTGTAGGTGGTCGAATCACCGCTGCCGGCTCCGCAAGTTCCCGGAGCCGGCAGCTTTAGTCCCAGGTCCGCAAGCCAAGCAGACGTTCCCCGAGTTCACTGAGTCTGGCCGTAGCGTATTTCGAGCGTTCCCAACCCCTTGGGTCACCCGGGAAGGCATATCCTTCCGGAGCGATCCGGTCCCGCCACGATCGGATGCGCCACTGCCGAAGCTCCTCATCTTCCTCCTGGGCGGGCATCATGGATACGTACTGGGCGATGCGAACCTTATCGGTGGAGTGGTTAGGCCGGATGCCGTGCGGTAGGGTGGAGTTAAAAATCAGGAGGTCACCGGCTTCGAGGGGCACCTTTACGAGTTTATCGTGCAGATCGCTCACCTCCGGTTTGAAACGGTCGCGGTCCTCGGGTTGGTCCTGCTTCCAGGTCTCGTAGTTGCGGTACAGCCAGGGAATGCACTGGAAGCCACCCATATTGGGGTCCGTTTGGTCGGCCAGGGCGAGTACACCCTGCACGTTCTGGGGGCGGGTTTCCGGGTCGTAGTCCCAGTGAATAAAGCCCCTATAAGTGTAGCCGGGGCGGATAGGAAAATTCAGGTTAGCCCGGTCGATGGTCACCCAGAGTTTTTCCGTCCCCCATACGTCGACGAAGGCATCGTACACCCGGCGGGCCTGGCGGTTCCGCCACAGCGTCTGGTGATTGTACACCTCGACCATTCCGGTACCGGCCAGTTCTTTCATTTTCATTTCGGCCCGGGGGGCGGTGTACCAGGTCGTCGGGTCGTCGGGATCCTTTTCTTCAAACTCCCAGAGGAAGTCGGCCGTACGGAGGGCCTGAGCGCGCGGCACCGCTTCCTTCACCACTACGTAGCCGTTCCGACGCCAGAAGGCCCAGTCCGCCCCGCTCAGCACGCGCAGGCCTCTGCTGCCGATCTCTTTTCGCAACTCGTGCTGGCTGCTCTTGGCGGTGGAGGGGTTACCCGGGATGTCGAGGTGTTCGTTGGTGGCCATGATCGAGTGGTCAGTGAGACGTACGAAAGATAGAAAAGCCCCGCCGAACTGGGTTCGACGGGGCGGACAACAGGGAAATGGGCTAGTTAATCTAGCGGTGAATCAGTCGTTCGACGGCCACCCGCTCGTCCAGGCGAATCCGCAGCAGGTACGTGCCGGTCGGCAGGTTCGGGTTGTGGAGGTCGAAGCGATGGTCGCCGGCGCTCAGACGGTCCGCTACCAGGGTGGCCAGGGGGCGGCCCCCCAGATCGAACAGGTCCAGGCTGACCTCCGCCGCGGCCGGAAGCGTGAAGTTGACCGTAAGCTCGTTGCCGAAGGGGTTGGGGCTGACGCGCCAACCGATGGTACTCAGGTCCAGCGACGGGGGCAGGGCCGTGGGGTCGAGCAGCGTGATCCGCCCCTCTCCACCGGCCGGGTATTCCGCGGCGGTGATGACTCCATCAAGACCGGTCTCGGCCCCGAGGTATTCGAACAGGACGCGTTGGTAGCTCGGACCGATATTGACGAAGTTCAGTTCCGCGAACTCATCGTAGGCGTCTCCGCCGGCGGCCGTGAAGCTGTTCGTCACGATGTACACCTCGGGGGCATTCTCGACCACCTCTCCATTCTGAACGATCGCCGTACCGTCGTCGAGGGTAACCGTACGGATGCGCTCCATCCCGGCCGTACGCGAGGTATCGTACTCAATACTAAATCCGGCAATCTGCAAGAAGCGGCCGTCGCGGTCGGGAACCTGGCTAACGCTGTTCTCGAGGGCGCTTTTGAGGGCTTCGGGGCCGATCGGCTCCAGTACGCTGACGAAGTTGGAAAAGGGCAGGATGTCGAAAGTCTTCAGTTCGCTGATGTCGCTACCGGCGGGAATGACCTCATCGTCCCGGATACCGCCCCCGTTCTGTACGGCGATTACCGGGAGGTCCTCGTCAAAATCGAACTCGCCCCGCTCCCGTTCGAAGAACCAGAGGTAGGCATCCGCGATGAGGTTGCCCTGGTTGGTTTCCATGGTGCGCACGCTGGCGCGGAGTCCGTCCAGGTCCACCTCGGTACGGGCCACGATATTGGCGGCCTGGACGGCGGTGTAGGCCCGGATGCTGTCCTCGATGGTAGCAACTAGGGAGTCGACCGGAGTCGACCCGGTTACGGGAATGACGTCGGATTCGTCCACGATCCGCAGTACCTCCCCGTCGCCGCTAAACTCCACCAGTAGATTACCCACGTAGCGGTATTCCCCGGGGGTGGTGACGACGTAGACCGTATCCCCACTGGCATCGATAGTGTCAATGGGGTAGGTGCCGTCTACTTCCAGGCCACCGATTGCGTTACCGGGGTCGTTGGTGAGCAATTCGTCGCCGCCACCGGCAATGATGATATCGACGTCGGTCAGGGTTTGGGCCAGGGCAAGTTCTTCGTTGATACTCTGCAGGTGGCTGATCAGGATGATCTTGTTCACCCCGGAGGCGACGAGTTCGTCAACCTGTTGCTGGGCGATGGCGGTCAGGTTGGAATCCACCGTGACGCCCCGGGGCGAAGACACCGTTGGCAGGGCCGGGGTGGTGAGGCCGATCACGCCGATACTATCCCCGCCGACGGCTACGACCGTACGGGCGGCGATACGCCCCTCGTCGACCAGCATTTGCAATTCGGGTTCTCCGGAAAAATTCAGGTTGGCACTCAGGAAAGTTGCCATGCTCATCGCGGTTTCTTCGATGACACGGGCCAGGATGTCCGGTCCGAAATCAAAGTCGTGGTTGCCGATCACCAGGGCGTCGTAGCCGATGGCATTCAGTACCTCGCTGTCGTAGAGGGGTAGCCCGTCGGCGCGGGCCAGGCTGGCGTTAAAGGCGGGCCCGGGCAGGTAATTGTCGCCGCTGCTCAGCACGATACTGGGGGAGTCCGTAGCGCGCAGGCTATCCACGACGGCCACGAAGCGTGCCGCACCACCGAAAACGGTACCGTCGGCCAGGGTGTCCGGGACGATCTTGCTCTCCCCGTCGTTGTTGTGAATGAGCCGGACGGTCAGCGTAGGCTCGGCCAGTCCGAATAGCGTGATGGTGCCGCTTACCTCGTTCGCCGTCACTACCAGATCAACCCCGGTCGGGCTCCGGTCGGCGGGAATGAAAACGACGTCTTCCACGCCCAGGTCGCCGACGGCGGGGTTCGTGCGGTCTTCTCCGTCGACTTCGATCGTGGCCGCTACCCCGAAGTCGCGGTTGTTCGTGTAGCTGACGAAAGCCGGGGCGCTCGGGTCGGTGATATCGTAGATCATCACGCCGCCGACGCGTTCCAGGCCGATTAGGGCGTACATCCGCCCGTTGACGGTGGCCAGTTCGACCGCCTCGGGCTCGGGGCCCTTGTCGTCGGAGCGGCTGTCGAAGCTGTCGTTCTCGTCGTTGTTGCTATTGAAGTCCTCCGGCAGTACTTCGGCCAGTAGGCGCTCGAAGTCCGACCCGCTATCGAAGACCAACTCGCCGGTCTCCGCCGCGAAAATGGAAAAGGAGCGGGCGCCGTAGCTGTAGATCTGGTCGATGTCCCCGTCGCAGTCCACGTCACCGGTGGCGGTGGTGGATAGCAGGCGGCCCAGGTTATCATCTTCCTGCAGTTCGCGGTAGTTCGGATAGGCGAAGGTATCCAGCACGAGATCGGCGACCCGGACTTCTTCGCTGAAGCCGTCGTAATCCCGTGCGTCGCCCTCGTTGGCGGTGACCAGGTAGGTGACCCCACCCCGGATGAAGCTGGCCACGGCGTCGGGTTGGTACATTCCCAGCGTGGGGCGGGGGGCAATGATGATTCCGTCGTCCCGATTACTGGCATCGAATGCATTAGCGGAGCAGGAATGGTCTTTGTAGCCGAAGGAGATGATGTCCGTAAACTCCATTCGATTCAGATCCAGGATGGCGTAAGCGTTATTTTCCTGCATCACTACGTAGGCCCGATCACCCGCGACGGTGATGTACTCGGGCTCCAGATCCTGGGCGACCGTCGCGCCGGGCCCGAATAGCCGTACGCCCCCGCGGGTCAGCCGGGCCCGCTGGTTGTTGAAGGCCGTGAAGTTCAGCGTGGTGTCGGTTGCGTTCTCCAGCCCCCCGGAGATGTCGATTACGGTGACCGAGCCCATGGGGTCGACCAGGTAGTCATCGTCGGGCTCTCCTTCGTTCGCGGTAAGGATCAGGTTGCCGTCGGGGCTAAAGACCACCATGTCGGGCAGCGGCCCGGTTGGAAAAGAGGCTAGGATCAGTCCGTCGTTATTCGCCAACAGTACCTCCCCGGGGCTGTCGGCGCTGACCCCCTGAAAGGCCGCGGCCACCAGTCCGTTCGCTACGGCTACGCTATTCACCCCCGCCAGTTGGTCGGTCTCCGGGGCGATGGTGTCGATAGCGACGGGGTTAGCCGGGTCGCTGATGTCGAGAATGACGACGGTGTTATCGTCGGCATTGGTGAAAAACAGCCGCTGACTCACCGTGTCGTAGGCCACGATTTCGGCCGCCCCCTCGTCGAATACCCCGGTCGAGTAGGTGCTGAGTGGCGTCAGTGCTAGCTCGTTGGTTCCCACCGGGGTGGGGCGGTCGTCCGGACAAATCTGTGCACCTGCGTCCGCGCAAAATATAAGTATGGCAAACAGGTAGAGTGTACGCATTCCGTGGTATTTGTTGAGCCCACAAACACAGAAAATTTGGTCTATTTTTGGCCGTTCTTGGGTTATGCTTTCGTCAAGTAATCGTTAACTCACGATTACCGGAGGCCCGCCCCCTCAGTACTCGTTTACGATCACCTCCCGCCGCGCCCGGTCAATCCCCCATATGGCCCGGGGGTCGGTGGGGTCGCGGGCAATACCCTGGCCCTGCATCGGTACCGTAAGGGTGGCCTCCCAGATCAGTTCGTAACCCATCTCGGGGAAGCGCAGCAGATAAAGCTCCCCGTAGTGGTGGGGACTGAACAGCAGCCGCCCGTCTTCGAGCAGCAGCCCGCCCGAGATGCTCATCGGGGCAAGGTGGTGGAGCAGGGAATCGGGCACCGTCCAACCGGCCGTTCGCCGGAAGAGGCTGTCGGTACGCACCAGGGTGGTGTAGGCTACGCCCAGATCGCGCTCGCGGCCGGTTTCGTTGTAGTGTACGAACATCAGGTAGTAATCCTGCCCCCGCCGGTCGATCCAGGTGAAGGAACCGAGGTAGTGGCCGAAGCTATGGCTCCCGACGTGCCTCAGCGTCTCGGTATCGAAAATCTCCAGGGAACTGGCCATCGGCTGATCGGGGAAGTTGGAATTGGCGCAGTACAGCCGACCGTCCCAGACGATACCGCTGTTCAGGTGCTGCAGGGGGCCGCTCCACTCGGCGACCGCTTGCCCCCCGTCGCGCCGGCGCTTGACGATGCGGGAGTTACTGATGGTATAGAAGTGGTGACTGTCCACGGCTACGGCCTGGGTAGCATTGGGGGCGGGGTAGACCGTTCGCTGACCGTTGAGAAACAGCGGCAACAGAATGGCAAGAACGCCAAAGGGGGAGACAATGGACTGTAGCATGGGGCGCGGACGCAGGTGCCGGCTAATACCCGGGATTCTGAGCGAATTCACCGGGATTATTGTAGATCAGGACCTGGGAGTTGGGGATCGGGAAAAGCAGGTCGTCAGGTCCGATGGTGATCCCCACTTCGGCCAGGGCCGGGATGGCCCGCCCGCTACGGAGTAGATCGTACCAGCGGTGGTTTTCCAGGGGGAGTTCCCAGCAGCGTTCCCGGAGGACGGCGTCGCGAAAGGCGGCCTGATCCGGCAGGTCGGTGGCGGTGTAGGCGGGCAATCCGGCGCGGGTGCGTACGGCATTGAGGTGGGTAAATGCCGCGCCGTCCGGTTCGTACCCCAGTTCGTTCAGCGCCTCGGCCAGCATAAGCAGGACGTCGGCGTAGCGCAGGACGGGAAAGTCGGTACCCACGTCGCCGGTATTGGCCGGGGGCTCGAAGTACTTGGCCGGCACCAGCGTGGCCGTGCCCGGTGGGGTGACCAGCTCCAGCATTCCGGCCCGCTCGTCCCCTTCCCGAAAACTGCCGCGGTAAGTGGGCTCGACGAAATCTCCGATCGCGGAACTGAAGTAGTAGCCGTGGCTCTCGTCCGGGTTGTCGGCCGTAAACCGGACCGCAAAAAGGATCTCGCTATTGTACTCGTTGGCCGGGTCGAATACCGCGGCGATACTCGGCTGCAGCGCGTAGTTCCCGCTTTCTACTACGGTTTCCAGGGTGGCGGCGGCTTGCGCCCAGTTCTCCCGGGTCAGGTAAACCTTTCCGAGCAGGCCCCGCGCCGCCCCGGCGGTAGCCCGACCAACCTGATCGGCCGGATAATCGGCCGGGAGGTTAGCGGCGGCGAACTCCAGGTCCGCTACAATGGCGGCGTACACGTCGGTCGGGTCGTTGCGGACGTGGCCACGGGAGGTTTCCGGATCGTCAGCCGTCAGCACTAGGGGCACGGCACCCCAGAGTTGCACGGCGTGGAAGTAGGCCAACCCCCGCAGAAAGCGCAGTTCCCCCTCGTACCGGCGGGCCGCCTCGGCATCCAGCCCCTCTACCTCGTCCAGCTTGTCCAGGACGACGTTGGCGCGGTAGACGAGTTGGTAGAGCCGCTGCCAGACGTCTTCGATGATTTCATTCGCCGCCCCGGCCAGGAAACGATCTACATTGAAGCGGATGCCCGAGCTGGCCGAGGGGTCGTTGTCGAAGGCGATGTCGCCGCGGTACTCGGTAAGGTCCGAAAGGTCACGCCCCCCGTAAAGGTCGCCGGACTGGAGGGTAGCGTAGGCGGCATTCACGCCGTTCTCGATGTCGCCGGGCGTACGGTAAAAGTTCGCTACGTTGGGCGAGGAAATGGGGGCCAGCTCCAGGAAATCTTCCTGACATCCGGATAGCAGCAGCAGACAGAGGGGGAGAATGGAGTAGCGCATGGCGTCAGAAGGTGAGGTTGAGTCCGAAGGAATAGGTGCGGGGCAGCGGATAGCTGGCGTAGTCTTCCCCGGGGTTGAGGGCCGAATCGGGGCGGGCGTTCACCTCGGGGTTGTAGCCCAGGTAGTCGGTGAAGGTGAAGGGGTTGAGCACGCTGAGGTACACCCGCGCCTGGGTGATGCCCAGTCCGTCGAGCAAGGTGGCCGGTGGCCGGTAGCCCAGCGTAAGGTTGCGGATGCGGGTGTAGGAGCCGTCCTCGAGGTGCCAGTTGGACGTTTGCCCGTTGGAGCCCGTCTGTAGGCGGTTGGCGCGATTGGTCTGCCCGTCGCCGGGGTTGCTCTCCGACTGCCAGCGCTGGAGGGCGCCGCGCATCAGGTTCATGTTCCCTTCCTGATTGTAGATGTAGCGGCGGAAGAGGTGCAGGATTTCCTGCCCCTGGGCCCCCTGTAGCTGGGCGCTGAAGTCGATACCCCAGAAGTTGAGGCCCAGTACGGCCCCGTAGGTGTAGTCGGGCAGGTAGTTGCCCTGGATGCGGCGGTCCTGGGCGAAGTTGATTACCCCGTCGCCGTCCAGATCAAGCCAGCGCAGGTCACCGGGATTGGCGTTGGGCACGCTGGGGTTCTCGTCGATCTCGGCCTGGTTCATGAAGACGCCGTCGTATACCGGGTTGTAGTAAGAGCCGATCGGCTCGCCCGGGGTGGTGATCCACTGGGCCGAGCCCGTGCCCCCGCCGACGATGATCTGGGGTACGCCCTCCGCCAGGCTGATCACCTCGTTGGTGTTGGTCGCGAAGTTGGCCGATAGCGACCAGCCCAGCCCCCGCCCCGGGCGGCTCCGGTAGGTCAGGGCCGCCTCGAAGCCGCGGTTATTGACTTCCCCGATGTTGCGTAGCTCACTGGTGAAACCCGAGCTCATGGGTACGGGTACGTTCAGTAGCAGGTCGCGGGTGTCGGCGTTGTAGTAGTCCAGTTCGAGGTACACCGCGTCGTTGAATAGCCCCACGTCCAGTCCGACGTCGACCATGGTCGTGCGCTCCCAGCTCAGGTCGGGGTTGGAGGGGGTACTCGGGGCCAGTCCGACGGCGAGGTTGCTGCCCCCGACTACGTAGTTGGTGAAGCCCAGCAGACCGACCGAGCCGTAGTTGGGAATCTGGAAGTTACCCGTCACGCCGTAGCTCAGGCGGAGTTTGAGGTTGGAGAGCGTCCGGTTATCGGCCAGGAAGTCCTCGCCCGAGATGCGCCAGGCCGCCGAAGCCGAGGGGAAGAAGCCCCACTTGTTATTAGTACCGAAGCGGCTGGATCCGTCGCCCCGCACGGCCCCGGAGAGGTAGTACTTATTGTCGTAGTTGTACTGCACCCGTCCGAGCACGGAGAGCAGCGACCACTCTTCCCGGAAGGTGCCCCCGCCGGTGACCTGACCGGCGTTCAGGGTGGGTACCAAATCGTTGGCGAAGTCGGTCGCGAACAGCTCCTGGCTGCTGAAGCGCTCCTTCTGGGAGGTGAAGCCGGCAACGGCGGAGAGGTTATGGCGCCCCCCGAGGCGGGCCTCGTAGTTGAGGGTGTTTTCCACCAGCCAGTTCGTGGTGGCCCGGTTGCGGCCGATCCCGATGGGGGTGCGGGGGCCGGACTGCCCGCGGCGCTCCACGAAGCTCGGCCAGTAGTAATTGCGGTCGAAGCGGTTCAGGTCGGCGCCGAAGCTGAGTCGGTAGCTGAGGTTGTCCAGCAGGTCGTACTCCGCGTATACGTTACCCAGTAGCCGTAGGTGCTCCAGCTCATCCTCGATTTCGTTGGCCAGGGCCACGGGGTTGACCGCGTCGGTCATGGCGAACCCCCAGGCGTTGCCACCGAAGTTGTAGCTGCCGTCGGGGTTATAGACGGGCCAGATGGGGGAGATGTGCAGGGCCAGCCCGATGACGCCGTGGTCCCACCAGGGCCCCTCGGAATTGACCAGGTCGTGTTCGGTCAGGGTGGGGTTCAGGTTCAGCCCTACCCGCAACCGGCCGCGGGTCAGGTTCAGGTTGAAGCGACCGCTGTAGCGCCGAAAGCCGGAGTTGATGACTAGGCCCTCCTGGTTCATGTACTCTCCCGAGGCGTAGTAGCTCAACCCCTCGCCCCCGCCCGAGACGGAAAGGGAGTGGCTCTGAATGGGGGCGGTACGGAAGATCTCGTCCTGCCAGTCGGTATCCGTCAGCCCGGCCTGCCCTTCCACGTAGGGCAGCACTTCGGGGGGGATGAGGACCGCCGGCTGCCCCGGTACGTTGGCGGCCCGTTCCGCGTTGGTATCTTCGTCGCGGCCGGCGGGGAAGCGGTCGCGGTACCCATTGTTGCGCCCCTCGAAGTTGATTTGGGACCACTCGTAGGCGTTCAGCATATCGTAGCGGGTGGTCGTTTCCTGCAGGCCGTAGTATCCGCTGTAGCTCAGGCGGGGCCGTCCCGCGCCGCCCCGCTTGGTAGTAATGAGGACCACCCCGTTAGAACCCCGGGAACCGTAGATGGCCGCCGCCGAGGCGTCCTTCAGTACCTGGATCGACTCGATATCGGCGGGGTTGATCGTACTGAGGATGTTGATGGGTTGCTCCGGATAGTTGCCGGTGCCGGTATTGATCTCCCCCGTTGCCCGGGCGTTGTCGTTGCTCACCGGAACCCCGTCAATTACGTACAGTGGCTCGTTGCCGGCCGTAATGGACCCCGTGCCCCGCACCCGGACGCTGAGCCCCGCCCCCGGCGACCCCGAGGTTTGCAGTACCTGCACTCCGGCAATGCGCCCCACCAGTCCCTGGTCGAAGCTCGTAATCGGCTGGTCGGCAAAGGCGGCACCGTCGATGCTGCCTACGGCCGTGGTCAGGTCTTCCTTGCGGGTTTGCCCGTAGCCGATCACGATTACCTCGTCGAGGTTGGCCGCGTCGGGCTCCAGGGCGAGATCGATGGTAGTCTGCCCGACCAGGACGATGCGCTCCGGGCGGTAGCCGATATAGGAGTAGCGCACCGCTTCACCGTCTTCCGGCACGATAAGGGAGTAGCTGCCGTCCAGGTCGGTGATGGTGCCCGACGAACTGCCCTCCACGAGGACGCTGACCCCGACGAGCGGTTCTCCGGAACTGTCGTCGGTAATGGTGCCCGAGAGGGTAGTTTGGGCGCACAGCGGCAGCCCGTAGCACAGTAGCAGGAACGCTAAGGTGGGGCTGGGCACGGCCCGGACTGACCCCGGCTGGGAGAGTTTCATATACTATTATTGTGAGTTAAATGGCTACGTATAGCCATGTAGTACCCCAAAAATCCCACTGGCATGCTAAATCAATGCGTCGTCTGAGTTAAGTTTTCTTCACGTCCGTTCGCCCACTGCGGATCGATCGCCGCCGTCAGTTTGGTCAACTCTAGTACCTTCCTGACATGATGTACCGCAACTTTCTGTTACTGCTGGCGGCTCTGTGTACGCTCGCCTCCGTCTGCGCCCAGGAGGCCACCGCTCCGGACTTGCAGCGCGAACGCTGGCCCGCCGAATGGGTAACCGTACCCGGCATCGACCGCACGGCCTACGGGGTGTACCTCTTCCGGAAGCAGTTTGGGCTAGCTACGGCTCCGGATACCTTTCCCATCCTGATTTCCGCGGATAATCAGTACGAACTCTTTGTCAACGGTGAATTTGCCGGGCGGGGACCGGCCCACGGTGACCTCGATCACTGGTACTACGATACCCTCGACCTGGCCGACCACCTGCAAGCGGGGGACAATACGCTGGCCGTCCGCGTCTGGAATGCCGGTGAGCACCGGAAGATGGCGCAGATCTCCTACGCTACGGCATTGATCGTTCAGGCGGGCGCGCGCGCGGGTGCGCCGGTCAGTACGGACACCAGTTGGCGCTGCCGCCCCGACCCCGGCTACCGCCCCGTTCCGGTGAGTACCTACGGCCCCAGGCCCGGACTGGTCGGTATGAAGGGATACTACGTCGCCGGCCCGGGCGACCGGGTAGACATGGCCCGACGAATCCGGAACTGGTCCGGTGCCGACTTCGAGGATGCCAACTGGTCGAATGCGGCACCCATCAGCCGCGGCGTACCGAAAGCAACGGTAGGTATGGATGCCCGGGAACCCTGGCGCTTACTGCCTTCCCCCGTCCCCCAGATGGAGCGTACGGCGGAACGTTTTGCGGCGGCGCGCAGGATGCAAGGGGTGGAGGTGCCCGAAGGTTTTCTGCAGGGTCGTGCTCCCCTGGTGATCCCCCCGAATACCGAAGCGACCCTGTTATTGGATCAATCGCACCTGACCAATGCCTTTCCCACCTTCACTTTCAGTGGGGGGGCGGGGGCCCGGGTACGTATCACCTACGCCGAAGCCCTCTATGAGGACGACCTCTGGACGAAGGGAAACCGAAACCAGATCGAGCGTAAGGTCATCGTCGGCCGTCAGGACACCGTTTTCACCGACGGCAGCGAGAACCAAGTGTTCACCCCCCTCTCGTACCGGACCTACCGCTACGTACAGATTGACCTCGATACGGGAGACGAGCCGCTTACGTGGGAGGACGTTTCCGCCGTAGCCGTAGGCTACCCCTTCGACCTACGGGCGAAGGTGCGGATGCCAGAGCCGCAGGTCGATACCCTGCTCGAAGTAGGTTGGCGGACCGCCCGCCTCTGCGCCATGGATACGTACATGGACTGCCCCTACTGGGAGCAACTACAGTACATCGGCGACACCCGCATCCAGGCACTGGTGACCCTGTACAATACGGGCGACGACCAGTTAGTCAAACACGCCCTCGACCTGATGGACATGTCCCGCCAGCCGGAGGGGGTCACCCTGAGCCGCTACCCCACCAACCTGAAGCAAATCATCGGCCCCTTCTCGCTCTGGTACGTCGGTATGCTGCACGACTACCTACGCTACGGCTCCGACCGGGAATTTCTGCGGAATAAGCTAGCCGGTATGCGGCAGGTGCTCAACTACTTCCACGGCTATCAGGATACGGATGGCTCGCTGCGGCACCTCCCCAATTGGTCGTATACCGACTGGGTGAAGGAATGGCCCCGGGGCGTACCGCCACTGGACGGGCGGGGGCACTCGGCCGTACTCGATCTGCAACTGCTTCTAGCCTACCGCAGTGCCCAAGCTCTGGAGGAAGAACTCGGAATGAATGCCTTCGCCGAACTGTACCGCCAACGGGCCGAGCAACTGGGAAACACAATCCTCAAAAAATACTGGAACGGCGAGCGAAGTCTCCTTGCCGATAATGCCGACCACGCTACGTTCAGTCAGCACGCCAGTAGCCTAGCGATTCTTGCCGGACTGGTACCCGAAGATAAACTGGCTACGGTGGGTCAGCGCATCATGGGTGACGAAAGCCTCACCCCCGCCTCCATTTACTTCCGCTACTACGTGCACCGGGCCCTGGTGCGGGCCGGAATGGGCGACGATTACCTCAGTTGGCTGGACGTATGGCGGGAAAACCTATCCCTGGGCCTCACCACCTGGGCCGAACAGCCCGACCCGGTCACCTCCCGCTCCGACTGCCACGCCTGGGGCTCCAGCCCGAATATTGAGGTATACCGCACGATTTTAGGGATTGATAGCGCTTCCCCCTTCTTCCGCACCGTTCGCATCGAACCCCACCTCGGCAACCGTCGCCAGGTAAGCGGCCGGATGCCCCACCCAGATGGTATGATCTCGGTGAGCTACGATCTGGAAGAAACCAATCGGGCTACCATCGAGCTGCCCGCCGGCATCACCGGCACCTTTGTGTGGAGAGGAAAAGAGTTACCCCTGAAAGACGGACGTAACTCAATCGGGTTGTAGCTGCTGATGTCCGCCACTCTGCCCGCACCCGCGCCCCGCCGCCCCATCCTGTATTCTCAATCCCCGACCCTCAGTCCCCTACGAAACCCATAATACGCCGGCTTAGGCTCCAGATCCTCATCGTAGACCGTCGGCCAGTCGCCCATTTCGAAAAAGCCCTTGATCCAGGTGTCGCGGTCGGTAAAATCCCAGAAGGTGATGCCGTACTGCTGCCCGGCCGGTACTTCCTCGCGGTAGATGCGGGCCAGGGTTTCGTAGCGATCGGCCTGATCGGCTAGCATCTCCGGGGTTACGGCCCGTACGTCTTCGGTACCGCCGCCCCGCTCGTCGTTGTGGGTGTTGAAGATGAGGTCGAGCTCGGAAACGTGGATGAGCAGCCCGGTAGCCGCCGCCCGCCGCAGGTTTTGCCGCACTACCGTCGTATCGTCCCGCATCTGCTGGTGCCACTGGAATCCGATACCATCGATGGGTACGCCCCGGGCGCGCATTCGCTCCGTGAGGCGGATGAGAGCACCGACTTTGGCCGTATCCCGCTCGGTACCGAAGTCGTTGATGAACAGTTTCACGTCCGGATCGGCGGCCCGGGCGGTACGGAAGGCCAGTGCGATGTAGTCTTCCCCCATGGTTTCGTAGAATGGGCTATCGCGCATCTGACTCCCACTGGTGGCCAACACTTCATTGACTACGTCCCAGCCGTCGATCTCTCCCCGGAAGTGGGTGACCACGGTGTCGATGTACTCGGTCAGGAACGTTTCCATTTCCGGGCGGTCCATTTCGGCGATGTAGTCCGGTAGGGCATAGTGCCACACCAGGGCGTGGCCGAACATCCGCAATCCGTGCTTCCGGGCGAAGGCCACCGTCGAATCGGCCCGACTGAAGTCCAGCTCCCCCTCCCGCTTACCGATGCGGTACATTTTAAAGTCGTTGGTGGAGGTGATGCTGCTGAACTGGGTGGTGATGATCTCCCGCAGCCGTTCGTCGCGGCTTACGTCCCGGATATTGACGGCCCCGCCGATGGGGAAGGGGGCTACGTCCTTCAGGCCGGGCTCGGGTAGTGGGGTGGCGTCTGGGTTCCGGGCACCGTCAGGTGATCCACAGCCGCAGAGTAGGAGAAGGTACAGCAGGTAGGGGTAGCGCATCGGCTCAATATAGGATCGATGCGGATATTCGCCGTGGACCGGTGGGTTACCCGATTGGGGGGGGAGAAAATACCTTCGATCATTTAGGATGATCCGGGGGTTATAGACAGCATTCATTCCCGTCCCGCCAGCGACGATCCGCGCCCAATCTTTCCGTAGTTAAAATTTCGGGTACAAAGACGCTAGGACACGATTCAACGTCTAATAAGTATGATTGCAAGCCTATACCTTACCCTACTGACCGGTCTGTCCCCAATCGTGGACGGACGCTCCCCCTACCAGCCCGGCTACCTGATCGACCACGACGGGAAGCGGCAGGACATCCTCATCTACGATGCGGACTGGAAGAACAACCCGGAAAAGTTTCGTTACCGAACCTCGCTGTACGGCGATGCCAAAACGGGCGACCTGACGAACGTCCGGGAATTCGGCTACGATAACCAAACCCTACGCTACCACCGGTACGTGGTGGATATCGACCGGCCCGCCTCCGGTAAAAATGAGGAATCCGCGGAACCGAATCTGGAACGGGATACGGTCTTTTTGGAGTGGCTGGTCGACGGCGAGGCCGATCTGTTCTACTACGGCGAAAAAAGAAACCGCCAGTTCTTCTACCGGACGGGTGTGGAAAACCCTGAACCCCTGCTTCGCCGCCAGGGGCAGTCGGACTACCTGGACGAGTTGCAACGGGAAATGACGTGCTCCGCCACCGATCAACCTACCGTTCAGCCGGAATACGCAACCAATGACTTGGTCGCCTATTTCGAAGCATACAACACCTGTACGGGAGCCGAGACCGTCACCACGCTCCGCAAGAAGCGAAACAGCATTCCCGTTTCCGTCAGCCCCCGGCTGGGTTACGGAAGCTACCAGGGGCACTACCGGCGCGCCGAAGGAGACATTGCCTTCCGCCCCATTCAGGGCCTGCGCTACGGCCTGGAAGTGGAAGCCGGCCTGCCCTTCGCCCAGCGCCACTTCGCCGTGTTCGCCGAAGCGGGCTATATCTCCCTGACCTCCAAGAACCGCCTTCCGGATGAGGAGTCGGTATACATCGATTACCAGGCAATCTACGTTCCGGTCGGTGTCCGGTACATTCAGCCCCTTGCCGGCCAGATTTCGGCCCACGCTATGCTGGGGGTGGAGGGCAAGTTCGCCCTCAATTCCATCATCGAGCAATTTAATGCCGGGGACTCTACGCAAGAACCCGGGGTGTACGAGGCTGGGAATATCTTTACCCCCTTCGGTGGCGTAGGGCTCACTTTCGCCAACCGTATCGTCTTTGATATTCGGTATGCCCCCGGCCAAAACTACCTGAGAGACGTCACGGGGCCGAGCACCGACGTCGATGCACTAACCATCTCGCTCGGCTACCAAGTGAACCTGTAGAGGACCGAACCTCCCAGATTCAGGAATCGCTTACCGGCTACTTGCTCCGGTAGGCGATTTTTTCATTTCCCGAAGCCGGAGCGGCGGGGGCATTACCTTCGTGCCATGTACCGCTGCCTTATCTGCTGTTTCCTCACTTCCTTTCTTTCCGCTCAGGACCTGCGCGTAGAACCCCCAAACTGGTGGACGGGTATGGCCAGCGATAGCCTGCAGCTGTTGATTCAGGGCGCGGACGCAGGTGCGATGGAAGTCGGGATCGATGCCGCCGGCGTGACGGTACTATCGACCCATACCGCGGATAGCCCCAACTACCTGTTCGTCAACCTGGCGATCGGGCCACGGGCCCGGGCCGGCACCTTCGAGCTGCACTTGTCACGGGAGGGGCGTACCGAGCACCGAATCGACTACGAACTGAAGGAACGGGAGTTTGAAGCGGCAGAACTCGCCGGCTTCGACGCTACCGATGCGATCTACCTCATCACCCCCGACCGCTTTGCCAACGGAGACCCGACTAATGACACCGTTGCCGGTATGCGGGAGGGCGGGGTCGACCGCCTGGGTAGGGGGACCCGCCACGGTGGCGATCTTCGTGGCATCATCGACCGGGTCGATTACCTGGACGAACTGGGCGTAACGACCGTCTGGCCGAGCCCGGTGCTGGAGAACGACATGGGCACCTACAGCTACCACGGCTACGCAATCACCGATTACTACGCGGTGGACCCCCGCTTCGGCAGCCTGGCCGACTACCGGGAGTTAGCCGATGAACTCCGGAGCCACGGTATGAAGCTGGTCATGGATCAGGTCGTCAATCACTGCGGTAGCGAGCACTGGTGGATGAAGGATCTGCCCTTCGGTGACTGGCTGAATTACCAGCAATCCCCCCGTACCACCAATCACCTACGGACCGTACACCAGGACCCCTACGCCAGCGAGCGCGACCGACGGTTGATGACGCAGGGTTGGTTCGTCTCTTCCATGCCCGACCTCAACCAGCGCAATCCCTTCCTGGCCCGCTACCTGATCCAGAACAGCATCTGGTGGATCGAGACTCTCGGACTCGGCGGCGTACGCCAGGATACCTATCCCTACCCCGACCCGGAGTTCCTGACCGACTGGACGTGCGCCATCCTGCGGGAGTACCCCAATTTCAGCATCGTGGGGGAGGAGTGGAGCTACAATCCCGCCGTCGTCGCCTACTGGCAGGCCGGTAAGGACAACCCGAACGGTTACCGCAGTTGCCTGCCCTCGGTAATGGACTTCCCCCTCCAGCGGGCCCTTACCGAGGCACTGAACGAGCCCGAGACGTGGGGAACCGGGCTCATCAAACTCTACGAAGCCCTCGCCAACGACTTCCAGTACGCCGACCCCGCCAAATTATTGGTCTTCGGCGATAATCACGACATGGACCGCCTGTCCACCCAGCTCGGAGGAGACGTGGAGCGCATAAAAATGGCGCTGACCTACCTTCTGACTATCCGGGGTATCCCGCAACTATACTACGGCACCGAAGTGCTGCTGGATAACGACACCGCCCCGAATGACCACGACATCATCCGTAGCGACCTGCCGGGGGGGTGGGCCGGAGACGCGGCCGACGTGCGAACGGGAGCCGGGCTAACGGACGCCCAGCGGGAGGTAATGAATTATCTGCGCATCCTGCTGAACTGGCGGAAGGCTACCCCAGTCGTCGCTACGGGGAAGACCGTACACTACGGCCCCCGGGAGGGGGTGTATGTGTACGGTCGCTACGCTGAAGACGGGCGCGTGGTGGTCGTGATGAACAAAAGCAGCGCCGCCGTCACCCTCGATCCGGAGGGTTATCCCGAATTGCTGGCTGGCGTTTCCCGGCTTACCGAACTCGAAAGTGGCGATTCGGTGGAGGTGGTGGACGAACTGACCGTGGCACCCCTGGAGGCAGCCGTTTTTTATACCCGCTAAGCCCGCACCTGCGTCCCCGCTCCCCCGTTCCGAAGGCATGGCTACGCTTTACCACTGCCCGCAGTACACCCTACACACCGATCGGGTGGTCCAGGGTCCGACCCACGCAAGGGTGCATTCCCCCACCCACCTCAGCTCGAATTTTCGGAGCCTGCCGGGGCAAAGCCTGACCGAAGAATGGACCGCCGAACCCGCTCCCGAACATCAGCCCCGCTACCGCTCCGACCAACCCATCGTCGATGCCCTCTATAATTTGGCGATGGAGGAGGCCCGGAAGAATATCGAAGACGATGGCACCCTCCGCACCGGTGCCCTCTGGGACGGGGTCTGGACCCGCGACGTCAGCTACAGCCTCATTCTTTCCCTGGCCCTGCTGTACCCCGGGGAGGGTAAAACCAGTCTGCGCCGTAAAGTGAAACAGGGCCGTATCGTTCAGGACACCGGATCGGGCGGGGCCTGGCCGGTGAGTAGCGACCGGACGGTGTGGATACTGGCCGCCTGGGAGATTTACCTGGTGACGGGGGAAGAGGAGTGGCTACGGGAGGTGTACCCCATCGCGGAAAAAACGCTGAACGAAGATTTTTGGACCCTACGCGACCCCAAAACGGGTATGTACCGGGGCGAATCATCCTTCCTGGACTGGCGGGAACAGACCTACCCGGAGTGGATGACGAATGCCGACATCTTCACCTCCCAGTGCCTGGGCACCAACGTGGTGCACTACGCCGCCCACCGCACGGCCCACCGGATGGCCGAACGCCTCGGCCTGCCGGACCATCCATTTCAAGATCGTGCGCAATCCATTAAAAAGGGAATCAACCGGTATCTCTGGAATGAGCAAGGAGGATATTACGGGCAATATCTCTACGGTCGGAATGAAATGATCCGCTCCGATCGTTTCGAGGCCCTCGGGGAGGCCCTGGCCGTACTCTTCGACGTAGCGGACGGGGCGCAGTCCCGACGTATCGTGGCCGAAAGCCCGCTTACTCCCTTTGGGGTAAGTTGCATATTTCCACAAATACCGGATATACCGGCATATCACAATAATGGTATCTGGCCCTTCGTGCAGGCTTTTTGGAATCTGGCCGCGGCCCGGGTAGGTAATGGCGCGGTGCTCGAACACGGACTGGCGTCCCTCTACCGCCCCGCCGCCCTGTTTCTGAGTCATTACGAGAATATGGTAGCCGAAACCGGCGGCTACGTAGGCACCGAGGTCAATAGCCCCCGGATGCTATGGAGTATCGCGGGTAATCTCGCCATGATGCTGCGTGTATTTCTGGGCATACAGCCGGAACCGAATGGACTGCGGTTCCGGCCCGTAATACCCGAACGTTACGCGGGGCGGAAGGAATTACGGGGACTGCGCTACCGAAATATGGTCCTGGACATCGAAGTAGACGGCTTCGGCAACCGAATTGCTTCCGTATCCCTGAACGGGGAGGTTCTTGACGAGGCCTTTGTGCCGGGCGAGCTGAGTGGTCCGCACCGCCTAACTATATCCCTGCGGAACGAGCCATTACCGGAACGTAGGGCAAATCTGACCGACGTTCACTTTAGTTTACCGACCCCAACAGTCAGTATATCGGATACTGGGATAAAATGGGCGCCGTGCGCGGGTGCAGTGAAATACCGGATATACCGGAACGGGGAAGCAATAGGGAATACCGAAAAATCAGTATTTCAACTGGGTGGCCACGGGCCGGGCAGCTACTGGGTGGAAGCAATCGATGAGCGCGGCTACGCCTCCTTTGCCAGTGAACCGATCGTGATTGCCCGGGAGCGGATCGTAGCCCGAATACTCAGCGTAGTGTCGGGGGTAATACGTGCTACGGAGTCGGGTGCCGTGCGCATTACTCAGGAAGAACCTACCTCCCTGACTCTGGCGATGACGGTAGAGCGACCGGCCACCTACTGGCTGAGTTTTCGCTATGCCAATGGCAACGGACCGATCCATACGGGTACGGCCGGTGCGATCCGTAGCGGGTACGTGAACGGTGAGTACGTCGGCTCCTTCGTTTTTCCCCAGCGGGGGGAAGGCGATTGGTCGGACTGGGGGTGGAGTAATCAGATCGCCGTTCAACTGGAAGCGGGGACGAGCGAGCTACGCCTGGAACTGGAAGAATGGAACGCCAATATGCACGGCGAGCTAAACGAGGCATTGCTAAAGGACATTCGCCTCCTGTCGTTCCGTACCGTATAGCTATCTTTCGGGAGAACGAATCGTAACGCCATGCTCCCCGACCGCCGCCAGTTTCTGAAGACCGCTACCGCTACCGCCGCCATCACCATTATCCCTTCCTGGATGCGGGCGGGGGTGCCGGGGAGTGGAAGCCCGAATGCCGATATCCACGTTGGTACCATCGGCTGTGGGCGGCAGGCGAATGGACTTTCGGGCATCCTCAGCCGGATGGACGGGGTACAAATCGTAGCCGCCTGCGACGTACATCCGGCCAAATTAAACGATTACGTGAAGCAGCGGCAGGGGGAAACCGCCAAAAAGAAAAGCGCCGCCCCCAGCATCAAAGCCTACTCCGACTACCGGGACCTGCTCGACCACGAAGGGCTGGATGCCGTCTTCATCGCCACCCCCGACCACCAGCACGCGCCGATCTGTATTGCCGCCCTGGAGCGGGGCCTGCACGTCTACTGCGAAAAACCGCTGGCCCACACCATCGAGGAGGGTCGGGCGATGGTAGAGGTCACCGAGCGATCGGGGAAGGTACTGCAGACGGGTAGTATGCAACGGTCGATGCACAATTTTCGAGAGGCCGTACGGCTGGTTCGGGCGGGTAAACTGGGTGCAATCGAAGAGGTGCTCGTCAGTATCGGCCCACCCCCCATCGCATTCAACCTGGAGGGCGAGCCCCGGCCGGAGGGCCTGGATTGGGAGGCCTGGATCGGACCCAGCGTGATGCGCCCCTACCACCCGACGCTGCTGCCCCCCCCGGGCCTGAATATCTGGGGAAAGTGGCGCGACTACGCAGAATTCGGCGGGGGTATGATCACCGACTGGGGGGCGCATATGTTTGACATCGTCCAGTGGGCACTAGACCGCGACGACTCCGGCCCGACGAAGTTTTACGCTCCCGGCGACGAAGCTGATTACGGGCTCACCTTTACGTACGAAGACGGGGTACGGGTAGTCCACCAGCGGTTCGGGCGGGGGAACGCCGTCCGCTTCATCGGATCGGAGGGCAGCCTGGACGTGAGCCGGAGCCTGCTGGATAGCCCGATCAGGGGATTGGTGGGGCGTTCCAACCGGATGCGGAAGGACCAGCGGGACGCGAACGTGGAGCACTTCCGGGAGTGGTTTGCCGCCATGCGCGGGGAGGGGGAAGTGAGTTGCCCGGCGGAGGTCGGTCACCGGACGGCCTCGGTCTGCTCGCTGGCCAACATCACCTACCGACTGGGGAGCACCATCAGCTGGGATCCGAGGTCCGAACGCATCACGAACGATGCGAGCGCAAACCGACTACTGGGACCGGCATACCGCCTTTCCTTAGCTTAGGCTACCTGGTAGTGGATGCCGAGTTTTTCGATCCCGTTGATGAATTCGGTATCGGCGTCCACGGTCCGTTCGCGGCTGACCATGTGGAGTTTGTGTCCTCCGTCGGCGTCGTAGAAGATCATCTTTAGTTTCTGCTGCCCGGGGAATTTGCGGCAGAGCTCATCGAGGCCGATGACCAGCTTGCGGTCCAGGGTATGGAGGGGAAGTTTGAGTACGATAGCCTCCGTCAGTTCTCGCCCCAGGCCCTCGAGTAGCTTTACCTCGGCGATGGCCAGTTCGACGTCGTCGTCTTCCCCCCAGCGTTTGCGGCGGAAGTTAGCCCGTACGAAGACGGCCTTGTTTTGTCCGAGGATGTGCTTATACTTTTCGTAGTCCTCGCCGAAGAGCTTGAATTCCAGGGTATCGTCGAAGTCGCTGAGCTCGAAGATACCCCAACCGTTGCCGTTTTTACTGACCATGTGGCGGGAGCTACTGATGATGCCGGCCAGGTTCAGCGTGATGCGCCCGTGCTTCTGGGGGTCAATCTCGCCGAGGGGGCAGGTGACGAAGTTTTCGATTTCGAGTTTGTAGCCGTCCAGCGGGTGGCCGCTGACGTAGATACCGGTCACCTCCTTTTCCCGCATCAGTTTTTCCGGCAGGTTCCAGGGGCGGGCTTCCGGTGGTTCGGGTTCGTCGGGGAGTACTTCTTCCTGGATGGCCCCGAAGAGGGAGGATGCCGCCGATGCGAGCTGGCTCTGGTAGGCGTTAGCGTACTTGGTTAGGTGCTCGAGGTAGCTATCGTACTTTTCGCTGGGGGCGAAGTACTGGGCCCGGTGGACCGACTCGAAGGTGTCGAAGGCCCCGGCGTCGACCAGGGCTTCCAGCACCCGCTTGTTGACCGTGCCGGGCTCGACGCACTGCATAAGGTGGAATACCGATGCGAAGGCTCCGTGCTCGTTCCGGGCCCGCAGGATTTCCTCTACCGGTCCCTCGCCCACGCCCTTCAGGGCCGTCATGCCGATGCGGATGGCCCCCTTCTTATTGACGGAGAACTCCGCCTGGCTTTCGTTGATGTCCGGCCCCAGCACCCGCACCTCCATGCGGCGGCACTCCTTGAGGAAGAAGGTCAGCTTGTCCTGATTGGTCCGGTTGTGGGTCAGTACCGAGGCCATGTACTCCGCCGGGTAGTGGGCCTTGAGGTAGGCCGTCTGGTAGGCCACGAAGGCGTAGCAGGTCGAGTGCGACTTATTGAAGGCGTAAGCGGCGAAGGCCTCCCAGTCCTTCCAGATTTTGCCGAGCTTATCTTCCGGGTGGCCATTAGCCTTACCGCCCTCGATGAAGGTGGGGTACATCCTGTCGAGTACGTCCTTCTTCTTTTTACCCATGGCCTTGCGGAGCACGTCCGCCTGCCCTTTTGAAAAGCCGGCGATTAGCTGAGACAACAGCATAATCTGTTCTTGATACACGTATATACCGAACGTTTCCTCTAAATATTGCCGTTCAGCCTCCAGCGTATAGACGATCGGCTTCCGCCCGTGCTTGCGGTCGATGAACTCCGGGATGTACTCCAGCGGGCCGGGCCGGTAGAGGGCGTTCATGGCGATCAGGTCGTCGAAGGTCGTCGGTTTGAGGGCCTTCATGTGCTTTTGCATCCCGCCCGACTCGTACTGGAAGATGCCGTTCGTTTCCCCCCGCTGGAAGAGCGCGTAGGTCTTGGGATCGTCGAGGGGGATGGCGTCGATATCGATGTCCGTTCCGTGATTTTCCCGGACCATCTCTACGGCATCCTTGATGATTGAGAGGGTCTTCAGGCCCAGGAAGTCCATTTTCAACAATCCGGCGATCTCGGCGACCGAGTTGTCGAACTGGCTGATGTACATGCCAGTTTCCTTGTCGGCGGTGACGGGTACGTGATCGGTAACCGGAGTGGGGGTGATGACCACTCCGCAGGCGTGTACGCCGGTATTGCGGATACTGCCTTCCAGCTTGCTGGCCGTGCGGATCATCTCCCCGATTTCGTCCTCCTGCTCGGACAGCGTACGGAACTGGTAGGCCTTATCGGTGTCCTCGCCGTTTAACTTCCCCTTCAGCTTCGGGGCGATGTCATTCGGCGCCAGTACGTCGCGTAGGGTAGCACCGAGCTGGGAGGGAAAGGATTTGGCGACCTTATCCACCTCGTGGAGGGGGACGTCCATCACCCGACCCACGTCGCGTAGACTAGATCGGGCGGCCATAGTACCGTAGGTGATGATCTGGGCGACCTGTTGTTGTCCGTATTTGTCGATCACGTAGTCGATGACCTTCTGCCGGCCGACATCGTCGAAATCGATATCGATGTCGGGCATGGATACGCGCTCGGGATTCAGGAATCGCTCGAACAGCAAATCGTACTTGATGGGGTCGATGTTGGTGATGCCCGTGCAGTAGGCCACGGCCGAGCCGGCCGCCGACCCCCGGCCCGGGCCCACGCTGACGCCCATTTTCCGGGCCGCGTCCGTAAAGTCCTGTACGATAAGGAAGTAACCGGGGTAGCCCGAGGCCTTGATAACGTCAAGTTCGAAATCCAGTCGTTCGCGCACGACCTCGCTGATCTCGCCGTAGCGTCGCTTCGCCCCTTCGTAGGTCAGATGACGGAGGTAGTCATCCTGGCTCCGGAAACCGGCTGGCATGGGGAAGTTGGGCAGCAGGACGTCGCTGGTCAGTTTCAGGTGCTCGATCTTGTCGTGGATCTCCATGGTGTTCGCCACGCTCTCGGGTACGTCGCCGAATAGGCGGGCCATTTCCTGCTGCGACTTGAAGTAGAAGTCGGAGCTCGGGAATTTGAAGCGGCTCATATCCTCCATCAGGCTACCCGTGTTGACGCACAGCAGGATGTCGTGCGGCAGGTAGTCTTCCTCCTCGACGTAGTGGCTGTCGTTGGTACAGATCACCTTGACGGCGTGCTTTCGGGCGAGCCGCAGTAGCTTCTGATTGATGTCTTCCTGGCTGACGCCGAGCTCATCGATATTTTCCAGCCCGCGGTGCCGCTGAAGTTCGATGTAGTAGTCTTCACCGAAGATATCCAGCCACCACTTCAGTTCCCGTTCGGCTTCCTCGTCCTTGCCCTGCATAAGCAGCTGCGGGATGATGGCGCCGATGCAGCAGCTGCTGGCGATCACCCCCTCGCTGTGCCGCTCGATGAGTTCCTTGTCGATGCGGGGATACTTACCGTAAAGCCCCTCGATGTACCCTAGACTACAGAGCTTGGCGAGGTTTTGGTACCCGACCTTATTCTTGGCCAGCATCAATTGGTGGTAGCGGACGTCCTTCTCACCCCGGGCGCGGCTGAAGGCCTGTTTGTGGCGATCATCCACCACGTAAAATTCGCAGCCGACCATGGGTTTAAGCCCCCGCTTATCGGCCTCGGCGACGAACTTGAAGGCCCCGAACATATTCCCGTGATCGGTGAGGGCGACGCCCTTCTGCCCGTCCGCGGCCGCCTTGTCCATCATCGCTCCGATCTCGGAGGCCCCGTCCAGGAGAGAGTACTGGGTATGGCAGTGCAGGTGACAAAATTCGGGCATGCGGGCTAGCTTTTTGGTACCGGGTAAGGTAGCCGAAAAACGTATTTTTCAAACAAAAAGTTATCCACAATGCCCTATCCCCGCAACCGATCGAGTAGTCCGCTGAGTTGGATAAAATCTTCCTCCTCCAGGTTCTGAAAGTGACGCAGCATCGTATCCTCCGCGGCCTGGCTGGCCCGGTTAATCACGTCCAGCCCTTTTGGGGTAATGACGATATCCACCCGGCGACGGTCGGTCTCACACTCCTGACGCCGTACGTACCCCTTTTCCTTGAGCTTATCGACCAGCCGGCTGGCGTTGCTCATTTTGTCGATCATCCGCTCGGTCAGCAGCTTGACGGTCGAGGGCTTCCCGCCGCGGCCGCGCAGGATGCGCAGGAGGTTAAATTGTTGAATACTCAGGCCGTAGGGCCGCAGGGCGGCGGTGGTCCGTTGGTTGATCCAGGCGGCGGTATAGATGATGTTTACCTGGGCACGGTGGGCCGGGGAGCGAAAGGAAGATTGCTGAATTTCTTCTTCAATGGAGGGCATACGACTCTTGTGTTAACATTAAATACACCGGTGAACTACTCAAAGTTGTTCCAGACGAGCGCACTGCCCGTAATGCATTCCGCCGCGGATTACCGGCCCCGGGGCTGGTGCGATTACTTACCTTGCTACGAAAATTAGCGGTATGAAGATTCTCATCGTGGGGGGGGGTAATATGGGGCAAACCTACGCCCGCAGCCTCCTGCGCGCCCACCTCGTGAGCCCCAAAGACCTGATGATCTTAGAACGGCAGGAATCGAAGGCCGCGGCGCTGCGCGATCAATCATTGGGTACGGTGTACACCGCCGCCGAACACTGCCTGCCGGTAGCCGACCTAGTCATTCTCGCCGTGAAGCCACAGGATAGTTCCGCCTTATTTCGCACCCTGCGCCCCGCCGCCGACCCCCAGCAGGTGTACCTCTCCATTATGGCCGGCGTTACGATTGCCAGTATTCGGCAGGGGATGGGGGTAGAAAAAATCATTCGGGCCATGCCCAATCTGCCGGCCCAGATCGGGCTTGGCATGACGACCTATACCGCCAGCGACGCCGTAACCCGCATCGAACTCGTACTGGTGCAAAATTTACTGAACACGACCGGGAAAGCGATCTACGTAGACGACGAGTACCACATTGACGCCACTACGGCCATCAGCGGGAGTGGCCCCGCCTACGTGCTTTACTTCATGGAAGCGATGATCGAGGCCGCCACCGAAATGGGCTTCAACGAAAGTCAGGCCGAACTGCTCGTGGCCCAGACCTTCCGCGGTGCCGTGGAGCTACAGATGAAAAACGACCTAAGTTGCCGCGACTGGATCGAGCGCGTCTCCAGCAAGGGCGGCACCACGGAGGCCGCCATGAACACCTTCCGGGCTACCAGTGTATTCGAAGACATCAAGAGCGGTGCCCGCGCCGCCCTCGACCGGGCCGTCGCGCTCGGCCGGGCCTAACCCCTTAATCCCGACTATGCTTGCCATCACCTTCGACCAGCCCGGCGACGAAAGCCAGTTGCGGCTAAGTGAACTCCCCGATCCCACGGCGGGCCCCGGCCAGGTGCTGCTGCGCATCGCCGCCACCGCGCTCAATCGGGCCGACCTGCTGCAACGGGAGGGGCGCTACCCCCTGCCACCGGGCGCCAACCCGATCCTGGGGCTGGAGGTGGCCGGTACGGTAATGGAAGTGGGGGAGGGGGTGACCGAATTCGAAGTAGGGGACAACGTCTGTGCCCTGGTCAACGGCGGTGGCTACGCCCAGCTGATTGCCGTGGATGCCTCCCTACTGCTGCGGCTCCCCGAGCGGCTGTCCTTCACGAAGGCGGCGGCCGTCCCCGAGGTGTTCCTTACCGCCTTTCAGGCCCTGCACTGGATCGCGCGGCTCCGGGAAGAAGAAAACGTGCTCATCCACGCCGGGGCGAGCGGGGTCGGCACGGCGGCCATCCAGTTGGTACGCCTGGCCGGAGCTACGCCCGTGGCTACCGCGAGTGCCCACAAGCACCAGCAGCTACTCGACCTCGGGGCGGAGCGCTGTATCGACTACCGGAGTGAGGATTTTGCCGAAGCCAGCCGGGAAGCGACCGGCGGCAGGGGGGTGGACGTGATCCTGGACTTCGTCGGCGGCCCCTACCTGGCCCAGAACCTAGCCGCCTGCGCTACGGACGCCCGCGTAGTCAGCCTGGCCGCCCTCGGGGGTGCCCGGGTGGGTGAATTCAGCCTGGCCCCCTTCCTGCGGAAGCGCATCCAACTGACCGGGACGACCCTGCGCAGCCGCTCCGAAGCCTACCGCCGCAGCCTCACCGCCGAGTTTCGCGACCGCATCTGGCCCCACTTTACCGACGGCACCCTGCAGCCGGTGGTCGATACCATCTTTGACTGGGAGGAGGTAGCCGACGCCCACCGCTATATGGCCAGCAATGCTAACGTAGGCAAGATCGTTCTGACCATCGGAATCGTCGATCCGTAACCAAACTTAAAATTTTCAATTCTTCAGGTTTGAACCCCCGGGTCTACATTCACCACCTAGGCCGCATGCCCTACCGCCCCGCCTGGGAGCTCCAGACCCGCCTGCACCGGGAGGTGGTGGAACGCAAGCTGGCCCGGCGGCAGGACGGGGCGATCGCGCAACTTCATCACCTGCTGTTCGTGGAGCACCCTCCGGTATACACCCTGGGCAAATCCGGTTCCGTGGATAACCTCCTGCTGAGCGAGGCTGAACTGGCCGAACGGGGCTTCACCTTCGAGCGCATCAACCGCGGCGGCGATATTACCTACCACGGGCCCGGGCAGCTGGTGGTGTACCCCATCTTCGATCTCGACGAGTTCTTCAACGACGTGCACCGCTACGTCCGCTCGCTGGAGGAAGTCATCATCCGAACCCTGACGGACTTCGGGCTCCGGGGGGAGCGCGACCCGGGCTTCACCGGTGTCTGGCTGGCCGGAGACCCCGCCCGCCGCCAGCCCCGCCGCAAGATCTGCGCCGTCGGGGTACACCTGAGTCGCTGGACGACCATGCACGGGCTGGCCTTCAACGTGCGACCTAACCTGACCCACTTTCAGCACATCGTGCCCTGTGGGATAACCGAAGACGATCGGTCGGTCACCAGTCTCAGCGTGGAACTGGGTCGTCCGGTCGAGTTGGGCGAAGTACGGCCCCTGGTGTTAGCCCACTTTGCCGAAATTTTTGGCTTTGAACCCGCCAATATTCCCTCCGGCGGCATCTTGTCCCCGTGACCGAGGAGGAACTGATCGCCGGCTGCCGAGCCAATGACCGCCGGGCCCAGCGCGCCGTGTACGACCGCTACGCCCCGCTGATGGGTGCCGTGGCGCGCCGTTATTGCCACCGGGACGCGGATGCGGAGGATGTCGTCGTCGGCGCCTTCTACCGGGTGTTCAGCAAGATCGATAGTTTTCGGGAGTCGGGCAGTTTCGAGGGGTGGATTCGCCGGATCGTAGTCAATGAGGCGCTGATGCTACTCCGCAAAAAGTACGCACTGAAGCGGGCCAGCGAGCTCACCGACGTGAACCCCTCCCACTACGCCATCCCCGCCCGGGCCGCGGAGCGCCTCGCCGAGCAAGATATCCTCAACCTCCTGGACGCCATGCCCGTCGGCTACCGTACCGTGTTTAACCTGTACGTGATCGAAGGATACAAACACCGCGAGATCGCCGAGCTGCTCGGCATCAGTATCAATACCTCCAAATCGCAGCTCATCCTGGCCAAAAAGCGCCTGCGTGAGCAACTCGAACGTCTGGGCTATCCCGCCCGCTAATCGCTACCAACATGTCCACCAACCAAACTTTCGACCGCCAATTTCGCCGCACCGCCCGGGGGATGCGCCGCCGCCCCGCTCCCGGCACCTGGAACCGCGTAGAGCGACGCCTGGACCGCCGCGACCGGTCCCGGGGCTGGCTCCGGGGGTTCCGCCCCTGGATGATTGCCGCCGTGCTGATCCTGGCCCTCGGCATGGGCGTAGTGGCCGGTTTCCCTCCCGAACCCAACCCCCTGGCCCAGCGGGCCGAACGGATGGAGGAGCTGTCGGACCCGGTCGTTTTTCTTTCTCCGCAACCGCGTATCCCGACTTACCGCCCCGTGGCGGACGGTCGTCGCGACGGCTACCTCATCAGCCGCACGGAGGGGGTGTCCCGGCTTGCGGTGGCTCCGAAGTACCGGATGTAGGGTTTATTCGAAGTCCTCTTCGTCCCCGAGTTCGAGCCGCGCGCCGGCCAGTTCCCGCATGGCGTGCTTTTCCCCGAGCCGCTTCGTGATTTCCATCCCCCGGGTGTACACCTTCCAGGCTTCGTGGGGGCGTTCCATCCGCTCCAGCGTTTTGCCCAGGTGGTAGTAGGTGCCGATGTATTCCGGCTGGTCGTTGACGATGCTGCGGTAGATATTCAGGGCCGCCGCATCGTTCCCCTCCGCTTCCCATTCCTTGGCCAGTGCAAAGCGTAAAAAGGCGTCTTTCGGGGAGGCTTCCAACATCTGTAGTATTTGGTCCTTTCTACTCATGGGGCGAAGGTAGTAGCATCCTACGTACTCAACCCCCGAACCTCAGCCCCTCGTGACCTACGCCGAGACCATCGACTACCTCTTCGGCCGCCTGCCCATGTACCAGCGCAGCGGAGCGGCGGCCATGAAGAAGGACCTGACCAATATCCGGCTGCTCCTCGATGAACTCGATCATCCCGAACGCAGCCTCCGGATCGTCCACGTCGGGGGCACCAACGGAAAGGGGACGGTAAGTCACCTCATCGCCGCCGCCCTGCAGGAGCATGGCTACCGGGTCGGATTGTACACCAGCCCGCACTACCGCGACTTCCGCGAGCGGATCAAAGTCAACGGTACGTTTATTCCCGAAGCCGAGGTGGTAGCTTTCGTCGAACGGCTCCGGGAAGCGATCGAACGCATCGAACCCAGTTTCTTTGAAATTACCGTGGCCCTGGCACTGGACTTTTTTGCGCGGACGCGGGTGCAATGGGTGGTCCTGGAAGTCGGGCTTGGCGGGCGGTTAGACAGTACGAACGTAGTCGATCCCCTGCTCTCGGTCATTACCAATATCGGCTACGACCATATGGCCCTCCTGGGCGATACCCTCGAAGAGATTGCCGGCGAAAAGGCCGGTATCATCAAGGCGGGCCGGCCGGTTGTGATCGGGTTGACCCAGAACGAAACCGAACCGGTGTTCCGCCGCAAGGCCCGGGACGTAGGGGCGCCCATCACCTTCGCCGATCAGGTGTACGATCTCCGGGCCGGATACAACCGCGCGGACGATTACACCCACCTCTGGCTGTCGGTCGGCGAGGCTATTCCTCCGCTGGACTTTCCCTTTCCCGTGGCGCTGCGGGGACCGTACGTGCGGGAGAACCACCGGACCGCGGTAGCCGCCCTCCGGCAACTGCACGAAAATAATGAGTTGGACCTCGATCCGGAAGCGGTGAAGCGCGCCTGGCTAACCGTACCCTCACTGACCTACTTTATCGGTCGGTGGCAGATACTACGGCAATCGCCCCTCGTCATTGCCGACAGTGCCCACAACGGGGAGGGCCTGGGCCCGGTAATCGAACTGCTCAACGAGCAAAATGCGTATCGAAAAGGGCACCAGCACTTCGTACTCGGGGTGGTGAACGATAAGGACCTCTACCATATCCTACCCCTGTTTCCTACCAATGCGACGTACTACTTCGTTAAGGCGGATATCCCCCGTGGGCTGCCGGCGGAAGACTTGCAAATCGCCGCCGAAGAATACCGGCTGATCGGGGATACCTATGCCTCGGTGAAATTAGGGTGCCGCGCGGCGCTCGGGGCAGCCCGGCAACGGGATACCGTCTTTATCGGGGGAAGCGTATTTACCGTAGCCGAAGTGATATAATTATAGCCCCCACTTGAGTACCGCGGCGGCCCAGGTGAATCCGGCACCGAAAGCGGCTAGGGTAACCACGTCTCCTTTTTTGACCTTCCCCTCGTCACGGGCTTCGGAAAGCGCGATGGGGATCGAGGCCGCCGTCGTATTGCCGTACCGCATGATGTTGTTGTACACCTGATCGTCACGCAACTGCATACTCTGGGCTACGAATTGATTGATCCGCAGGTTGGCCTGGTGGGGAATGAGCATATCCAGATCCTGAATTCCCAGCCCGGCGTCCGTCAGGGTTTCCAGAATGACTTCGGGAAACTTGCGCACCGCCATTTTGAATACCGCGGGCCCCTCCATATGGGGGAAAATTTGCCCTTTTTCGAACATATCCCGATTGACGAATACGTCACCGTAAGTATTGCTCAGGTCAAACTCCACGTCAAAGCCCTCTAAACCATACTTCTCGATAAAGTACCCACCGTGCGCTCCGGGGTACATGTAGCTGAGCTTCTCCGCGTAGGTGCCGTCACTGTGCATTTTGGTGGATAGTACCGCCGTATCTTTATCCTCGGTAGCTTCCACGATGACCGCCCCGGCCCCGTCCCCGAAGATCACGCTGACGTTGCGGCCGCGGGTACTGAAGTCCAGTCCCACGCTATGTACCTCGGCCCCGACGAGCAGAATCTTGTTGTACATCCCCGTCTTGATGAATTGGTCGGCGGTACTCAGGCCATAAATGAAACCCGAACACTGGGCCCGGATATCCAGGGCGGCAATCTCCGTCTTGCTGATGCCTAATTCCCGCTGCAGCAGCACCCCCGCGCCGGGGAAATAGTAGTCCGGGCTCAGCGTAGCGAAGATGATGAAGTCAATCTCGTCTTTATCGATGCCCGCGTCGGCGATTGCCCTGAGGGAAGCCTCGACGGCTAGGGTAGTGGTGGTCTCCTTGGTCCGGTCGATGTAGCGCCGCTCCTCGATGCCCGTTCGCTCCCGTATCCATTCGTCGCTGGTATCCATGACTTCGGTCAGGTCCTGGTTGGTTACGACATTCTTCGGTACGTAGTGGCCGATACCGGTGATCGTGCTGTAAGTCATATGGTGAGGCTTAGCAAATTAGGAGTGGGCAAAGGTAGAATAATCAGGCACTTCGGCCACTGCCATTTTGACCGCGCCCTTCCTAAAAGAGCCGTTTGCGCCGGAAGTAAAAGATCACGAAGGCACTCATCACCGCGCTGAGGAGCAGGATGAGCAGGAAGGTATAGGACTGATGCTGCAGGGGCATGGGTACGTTCATGCCGTAGAAACTGGCGATGACCATCGGAACGGTGAGCACGATCGTAATGAGGGTGAGCCGCTGAATGGTGATGTTGAGGTTGTTGGAGATAATGGACCCGTAAGCATCCATCGTACCATTGAGGATATTGGTGTAGATATTGGCCATCTCCAGCGCCTGGCCATTGTCGATAATGATGTCCTCAAAGAGATCCCAGAGGTCCTCGTCGTGGCGGATACCGAGGAAATCTGCCCGTTTCATCTTCATTTTGAGTAGCTCGTTACCGTTCAGGGCATTGATGAAGTAGACGAGCGACTTTTCGATGCTCAGGAGCTGCTTCAGTTCGCGGTTGCGGCTGCTGTCGTAGAGTTCCTGCTCGATGAGGTTGCGTTTGACGTTGAGTCGTTTCAGGCAAGTCAGGAAACGGTACACCGTCTGCTCGAAGATGCGCAGCACGAACTGGCTCCGCCGCGCCGGGTCGAAGTTGCGCACCTTGTTGTCAATGAAGAGCTCTAGCACGGGGTGCTCGGTCGAGGAGGTGATGGTGATGAGCGCCTCGGGGGTCAGGATGATCCCGACGGGGACGGTGATGTAGATGCTGTCGTTTTCGGTCTCAACCTCGCTCAGTACCGGAGTATTGATGACGATCAGGCGCGCATCGTCTTCCCGTTCGTAGCGCGAGCGCTCGTCGATATCCAGGGGATCGGTAAGGAAGTCGATCGGTAGTTCGTAGCGGTTGGCGATGTCCGATAGTTCCTCGGCCGCGAAGGGGGGCGTGAGGTGGATCCAACCCTCGGGGGAGGCCGTCTCCCGCGATCCCAGTTTACCGTTCTGGCTGGCGTAGTAGCTGATCATGTCGGAACGGTTTGGTGAGGCGGGGCAAAGGTAGTGAACCGCTACCACCTTTTCCCCGCCATCCCTTACCGCACGATCAGCTTGCGCGCCACGCGCCGGTCACCGGCGGCAATGCGCAGGGTGTAGCTTCCGCTGGGTATCCGCCCGGGCCGAATGCGCAGGTAGTCGGTACGCCTCCCGATGAAGACCTGCCGGTCGCTCATCACCTTACGGCCGCGTGCATCGTACAGCCCGTAGCGCACGTCGGTATCCATCGGGGTGTAAATTTCGATGGCGGTAGCTTCCCGCACCGGGTTTGGGTGGGGCAGGCCGATGGTGAGTTCCCGCTCCCCGCTCAGGGTGGCCGAGACGATCTTGCTGTAGGTTTCGGTACCGTCGGTATCGACTTGCCGTAGCCGGTAGTAATACGTGCGGGCGGTGGACACATCCCGGTCTTCGTAGCCGTAGGCGGCCGGAACCCCGCGGCCCTTCACGAAGCCAATCTCGGTAAATTCCGTTCCCTCCGTACTTCGTTCCACCGCGAATCCTTCGTTGTTCACCTCACTGGCGGTCTGCCACTGGAGCGCGATACGGTCCGTGTTGGCAGCGGCCGCGAAGTCGACCAACTCTACGGGGAGGGCCCGTACCGTTGAGGTGGTCCGGGCCGAGGACTGCAGGAGGGGTACGTAAATGTAGTTCGGATAGATCATATTCCGCACTTCCGAGTCCGGTACTTCGAACCAATCCAGCAGGAGGGAGCTGTAAATGTCCCGAAAGTCGTACTGCATCGGTACGCCATCGGCGATACTGACGTCCGGGTCGATGACCGGGTTGTCTCCCAGCACGGTGCCGCTGACCATACTGCCGAACACCATCATGGGGGCCGCGTCGCCGTGGTCGGTTCCGTTACTGCCGTTGGACCGGATGCGGCGGCCGAATTCGCTGTAGGTCATGCCCACTACGCGGTCGGCGTCGCCGTTGCGGTCCAGGTCCTGCTGAAAGGCCTGGATCCCCTGCGACAATTGCGCCAGCAGGTTGGCGTGTACCCCTTCCGTCCGGTCTCCGGTCACCTGGTTGGCGTGGGTATCGAAACCGCCTAGTTCTACGACGTACACTTTGGTTTGCAGGCCCCCGTCGATCATGCGGGCTACGCTGCGAAGTTGTTCCCCGAAGCGGGTAGTGGGGTAAGTGGCCGAGCTGCGACCGGATTCGGCGGCTTCGTTCACCAGCGCGCCGTACTGGTTGGTCTGGCTGATGGAAATGCGCAGGTAGTCGACCTCCCGGCCGAAGGGGCTGTCCGGCAGCGGGGTGTTGCCGCCGGGAGCGAGGTAGGTGACGTTGTAAGGATCGTTGACCGCCTGGCTAATATTAATCGCCGTACCCTGGCAGGTTTCGTTCGCCGAATTCCCGAGGGTGACGGCCAGGGGGTGGGGGCGGTCTCGGTTCGGGTAGCCCTCCGGATAGCCGGGGTTGCGGGATTCGAGGTACCGCCCCGCCCAGCCCGTGCTGTAGTAAACCTCGGAAGGGGAGGCCGTACTCCAGATATCGGTCGAACGGAAGTGGCTACGGTTCTGGTCGGGGTAGCCCACGCTCTGGACGACGGTCATTTTCCCCTCGGAAAAGACATCGCGGATGCCTTCCATCTTTGGGTGTACCCCGAGCGAACTTCCCCTTTCTAATTGGATGATACGGTTGTCGGGTAGCATCACCTGCGGCCGCACCCGCTGCAGGGTGCTTACCTGATCCAGGGGAACGAACGTGTTCAGGCCGTCGTTACCGCCATTCAGCTGGATGAGTACCAGTACGCGGTCGTCGGAAGAACCGCCAAGGAGTTGGCTGAGCGCGGTGGGGGCGGAGGCGGTCGCTCCGAGTTGGCCAATACCGCCCAGGAGGGGTAGGCCCAGCACCGCGGAGCGGTGTAGGAATTTTCTTCTTTTCATGAGAAAGCTGTCTTACTGTAGGTGGAATTCGGCCATACTGAATAGGGCCCGGAAGAAGTCGCGAAGTTTTGTGGTTAATGGCACGGACCGTTCGGGATCGTCGGGTTGCTCGCGGTACCGGCGGTATTCGATGGTCCATTCGAAGTCCGGTAGCCCCGGTAGGAGTATTTCTTTCAGGCTGCTGATCTGATCGGGGTGAGCGGGCCGGGGGAGGAACACGGCGATCGTATCCTCAAGTACGGCGTTCACGTCGTCCGGTGTCGGTAGGCCGTTCAGGTACCCGAGCCAGTCCAGGGGCTTATGTCCGTCGTCGCCCCAGACGCCCTTGCCGCATACCTCCTGCACGGCCCGCCGGCGCTGTTGGAGGGTGGTGGAGCTGATCCAGCTACGGTAGAAGGCCGGCCGTTGGTAGTAGGCCTTCCAGCCGGAAACCGAGGGCGGTTCCATGATGTCCATGTCCATCTGCTTGGCCATCCGGTAGTGCTCGTACGCCAGCAGGTAATCCTGTCGCAGGCTTAGGTTCAGGTGGCCGTACCCGTGCAGGGGGCGGACCATCGAGGCCAGGATGTCATGGGGGTTTTTGATGATTACCCCCCGGTGGGCATCCCGCAAGAAGTGATCCGAGGCCAGTAAATTGTACAGTACCGGCCGGATCTCGAAGTCGTGGGCCATGAGTAAGCGACTCAGCGGCTCGATGACCTCGTTCTCGACCCGATCGTCAATATTCTGATCTACGAAGTAGATGTACAGGTCCCGGCAAATGGCCTTCGGCGCCTCGCGGTGCTGGAAAATGACGTCGATGAGCTGGCGGTATTCATCGGCTCCCGCATTTTCGATCACGGCATGGCCGAAATGCGCGCTTAATTGCTTCGTACCCGTATCGTGCCACGTAGGCTCGAAGTAGGGTTCCGGTGGCTCATGATTGTTGGACCAGAAGTTGTGGACCCGCCAGCCCGTCAGGATTCGGGCGATTTCCCGTACGTCCTGCTCGGTATAGTTCACGTCGCCGGCCCGCCCCTTCTGGACGGTGAACAGTTCGATGAGCTCGCGGGCGTAATTTTCGTCGGGGGCGTCCTTGTAGTTGTACCGCCCGTTCAGGAATTCGAGCATGGCCGGGGCAATGGTCACCTCCTTGATCAGGTCGCGGAAGTTGCCCAGGGAGTACCTCCGTAGCAGCTCAATGTAGCCGTACATCGAACGGTGGTCGTAGGGGTCCAGCAGCCCGAAGTGATTCATCCAGAACACGAGCAGCTTTTCGGAAATGTGGGTGCCCGAGTTGATCTGGTTGTTCCAGAACCAGGATCGCATACTTTCCGAGCGGTAGGGCTCGACGTTCGTATAGTCCAGATTCGGGCTGTTTACCCAGGTGGAACCGATGGGAACGTTGCCGTCGTGCTCGAACTTGTGGTTGAGCGGAGGGGAGGGCGCGGACGCGGGTGCAAAGAGGATGTCGAGCGTCGCGGTGAGTCCCCTGCGGACCGCCGAGTCAATCTCGTCGAGTTTAGGTCCGTACAGGGTACGTCTGAGCAGGTGGCCCGCCCGTTCTCGGTCGAAAGGACCAGTATACGGGGGGAGCCCCACCGCCGTGGCGGTGGCTAAGGAATGTCCGGAAAACATGTAATAGTTGGTTTAATCGAATACAACGAAATTCGGCGATCAAACGGGTGCAACCGGTTGAAATCGAATTAGTACGTTAAACCAGGGTATAGTTTCTTGGGGAGAAGTCCCGCAAACATACGCATCGCAAGGTCTATCGCCAAATTTTCATGAGAATAACCCATTAACTTATTGGGTGGAACATATATTTTACGGGTTTGGAAACTATTTTAAATCGTCGCGACATTCTACCCCCACACGAACCGATCAGCTTAGTCCATACCGTCATGTCACGTACTCACCGCGACCGCCTCTTCGAGGCCGAGTTGCTCGTACACTACCGCGTGGTGTACAATTTCTTACTGCGCATGGCGGGTAACGCCGGTGATGCCGCCGACCTGACGCAGGAGACCTTTGCCCGGGCGTACGTAAAGATCGCCCACTACACGGCGGGCACGAACGGGCGGGCGTGGTTGTTTCGCCTGGCCCGTAACCTGTTCATCAACGAATACCGCAAGCGAAAGCGGCGGGGCGAGGAAGAACTCGACGAGCGCACGGCTTACCACGCCCGCGCCACCGAACACCCCATGGCGGGCTTCGCCGATCTGCGGATTTCCGGGGCCCTCGACCGCGACTTCAGCGATCCGATCCTGCGGGCCATGGCCCTGCTGAACGATAAGCAACGGTCCATCCTGCTGATGGCCGATTTGTACGACTTCGCCGAGAAGGAAATCGCCGAGGCCATGGAGCTGCCCCTCAATACCGTCAAGTCAGTGACCCGCCGGGCCCGCATCGCCCTGATTAAGCAGCTCAGCGGTTATGCCGAACGTACATTCGGTATCGTGAATACGCGAAATTTAGGTTAATCACCCCTGCCGCTCCGGACCCGTCCGGAGCGGCATTTTTAATTCTCCGACCATGTTTCCCAACCACCACCGTCCGAAGCGAGCGCCGCGCCTCCCCGAAGTCGCCGAACCCATCGCACCACCCGAGTGCAGCAATCCTGACGATTGCGCGCTCACCGATACGGAGGCATTTCGGGTTATGCTGAAGCGGAACCTACCCTTTGAGCCGGTGCCCGCTGATCTGTTGGCGCGCATCCACGACCGCCTGGCCGCGATACGGGTCGAAGATTAGAACAACACCCGGTCCGGTCGCCTTTATCCTGCTAGCCAGTTTATTGCAGTGAACCATGGGCGCAGACCGTCTTTCCATTCCCCAGGTACCGGACCTGGTCCACGTAAGCGACGAGCAGCCGGGATGGACCCGTAAAAAGCGGGAGGGGGGCTTTGACTATTTCCGGGAGGACGGGGGCAAAATAACCGACCCCCTCGTGCAGGATCGCCTGGCTTCCCTGGCTATCCCCCCCGCCTGGACGGGGGTGTGGATCTGCCCCCTCGAAAACGGCCACCTGCTCAGTACCGGCCGCGACGAGGCCGGCCGCAAGCAGTACCGCTACCATCCGGACTGGCTGGCCTTCCAACAACTGAGTAAATTTAACGCCCTGGTAGAATTCGCCGCCGCCCTGCCCGGTGCCCGGCGCACGCTGCGTCGCATCATTCAGGACGCCTCCCGCGGCTGGACCCGGGAACGCGTCGCCGCCGTCGCCGTCGCCCTTATGGACGAGACCGGCATGCGGGTCGGAAACTCCAGCTACCGCAAACGGAACGGCACCATCGGCCTAACTACCCTGCGACGGAAACACGTAGAGGTGGACGACGACGGGCTACACTTCGAATACGTCGGCAAAAGCGGTATCGACCGGGAGGTAGACCTGACCGATCCCAGCCTCATCGGTATCCTCACCAACCTCACGGAACTACCGGGCTACGAAGTGTTCCGCTACCGGGGTAGCGACGGCAGGATGCATAACCTGGACAGCGGCGACGTCAACGGAATGGTGCAACAAATCGTCGGTCCAGAATTTACCAGCAAATTTTACCGGACGTGGGCGGGTACGGCGGCAGCGGTAGACGCGTACTGGGAACTAAGGGAGGAACACGGTGGCCAACTTCCCGAGCGTCCCGATCTGCGGGTAGTGGAACGGGTCGCCGGTTTTCTGGGCAACACCGTCAGTGTTTGCCGGAAGTACTACGTCCACCCCAGCGTGTTGGCGGCGGTGGCCGAAAAACGGATACCGGAGGAATCATCCGTTACCGAAAAAGAGGAGCAACGGTTCGGGGGGGAATTCGACCACGACGAAATTATCGCCTTCCGACTCGCCCGCGGCTAGGGGCGGTGTTCCGGATTTCCCGGTAGCGCCCGGACTGCGAGGGGTCGATCCGCGACATCATACTGATGACGGTATTCTGCTCCGGCCCGCTGGCTCCCTTGAAGATTTCGATGATCTCCTCCCGCTTGCCGTCCACCACTGTTTGAATGAGGGCGGAATTGGGGTAAGCCTGGTTAGCGGCCTGCAGGTCTTCGATCGCCAGTAGGATATTCTTGCGGGCACTGGCCGGGTCTACGAGCATCATGTCCAGGCCCAGTCGGTGGTAGGTATACAGCGCCCGGCGTACCGGCAGCATTCGGCCACTGAGTAAATTTTCCAGTAGAAAGAAGCGGTTATTGACCTTGCCGGCGGCGGTCCAGCCCGAGCTGTTGGCGATGTTATTCGGGAGTAGGTTGTAGATGGTCTGGGCCTGCTCGTAGTACACCTGCCCGCCGAGCGGAGAAAAGGTATCGTAGTCGAGACCCAGTGCAAGGTAAGCGTAGAACCCAAGAATCGACGCCAATTCGGAGGTAAAGCTTTGCTCCGATAACTGAATGGCCTCGAACTGCTCGTAGCCAAACTCCAGCCGTTGGTCCTGGTAGTTCAGTACGGGGGTGACCTCACCGGTCCCGTAAATTGGGCGGGACGTCTGTATGGCCAGCGTTCCCTTGTACTGATCGGGTCGTACACCCTCCCCGTCCTCGGCGGCTACCTCGGATAGCGTGAGGAAAAGCGTGGCGTCGATTCGCTCGTCCGGCTCGAAGCGGTCGTCCGTCCAGGTGCGACCGTTCAGGAAGATGGATAAGTCTTTCTCCAGAGTAGCGAAGATGCTCTTATCGGCCTGGGTGATCTGCTGGGTGTTGATGTTGATCGTCCAGTCGATCTCGCTCTGGGCGGGCAGCAGCAGCGGAATGAGGACGAACGGAATGAGGAAGCGCATACGACTAAGTTAGGGTAAGCAAGCTATCCAGAATGTCATCGGCGGCCGCTCGCTTGCTCTTTAACTCCAGGGGCTCTACCTTATTGTTGGAAATAAGGGTGATCCGGTTGGTAACGTGACCGAAGCCGGCGTCGGTATCGTTGGTCGGGTTCAGGACGATCAGATCCAGGTTCTTTTCCCGAAGCTTCCGGCGGGCGTTGGCTTCTCCGTTCTCTGTTTCCAGGGCAAACCCGATCAATCGCTGGTGCTGTTCCTTCCGGCGGCCCAGATCCGCGGCAATGTCCGGATTCCGGGTGAGTTGGATGGGCAGGTCGCCTTCCCCCTTTTTTATCTTAGTCGAATGGTACTCCGCCGGACGGTAATCCGCTACCGCCGCCGCCAAAATCCCATCCGTGCAGGCCGGCCAGTGTTCGAGGCACCGTTCGTGCATCTCTCGGGCCGAACGGACCCGGATAACTTCGACGCCCGGGTGGGAGGTAGAAAGGGAAGTGGGGCCGAGGATCAGAGTAACCTCCGCACCCCGCGCCCCGCCGCCCTCCGCCAGTGCGATCCCCATCCGCCCCGTGCTGCGGTTGCTGAAGTACCGGACCGGATCGATATCCTCGACGGTGGGGCCGGCCGTGATCAGGATGCGGCGTCCGGTAAGGTCCCGGGCGTTGACCGGCCCGCCAAAGAAATTGGAGAGGAAGCGAATGATGCGTTCGGGCTCGGCCAGTCGTCCTTTGCCCGTCAGTCCGCTGGCGAGCTCACCGCTTTCCACGTCGATGAGGTGATTGCCGTACCCGGTAAGTTTCACCACGTTGGCGCGGGTGGCCGGATGTTCCCACATGTCCACGTCCATGGCCGGAGCGAAGAAGACCGGGCAGCGGGCCGAAAGGTAGACGGCCACGAGGGCGTTATCGCACAGGCCGCTCGCCAGTTTAGCGAGGGTGGTGGCGGTGGCCGGGGCGATCAGGAACGCATCGGCCCACAGGCCGAGTTCGACGTGGTTGTTCCAGCTTTCCCCGCTGTGGACGGAGGAGACGACCTCGTTACGGGAAAGAGTGGCCAGGGACAGGGGGGTGATGAAGTCGGTGGCCGCGGGGGTCATGAGCACGCGGACCTCGGCGCCCGCCGCGATCAGGCCGCGTACGATGAGGGCGGATTTATAGGCGGCGATACTGCCGCAAACCCCGAGAATAATCTTCTTGCCGGCTAGCGCGGACAAGGGGCTAGAGGTCGTCCTCGTCTTCTTCGCGCCGCTCGTTGTAGCGATGGTAGAGCTCTTCGTCGAGGTATTCGCGCATGGCGATCAGGACGGGGTTGGGCAGTTTCTCGTAGAACTTGGAGATTTCGATCTGCTCCTTGTTCTCGACCACCTCCTCGATGGTATCGGTGACTTCGGCAAACTCCTCGAGCTTCTGGTCGAGTTCGTGCTTCAGGTCAACGGCGAGTTGACGGGCGCGGCGGCTGACGATGGCCAGGCTCTCGTAGATGTTTCCGGTTTCCCCGACTACGGTTTGAATGTCGCGGGCGGCGGTGTCGGGGCTAAGCCCCTGTGCCCGTGCTTTGATATCTGACATCGGCTAGATCGTTTAGTTCGTCTTCTGATTTTTCTAAAATGCCGGCCACCTCATCGGCGTACTGACTCTCCGGGTAGCGGTTGAGGAAATTCTCGGCCAACTCGACGGTGGCTTCCAGCCTTTCCGGCTTGCGGACGCGGAAGCTGCGTTGGGCGTAGTTGTATTCGACCCTGACCATGAGGTAGCGGATTTCCTCCGCGCGCTGGGTCTCCGGGTAATCCTTGAGTACGTTTTCGAAACTGACGAGCGCTGATTCATAACGCTCGATGTCCATGTACAGTTTGGCGGACTCGAAGTCCTTCAG
>CAZQNE010000005.1:114714-121119 GCA_964594535.1 uncultured Lewinella sp. | reverse complement strand
TCCGCTATTCAGTTGGCGGAACGCTACCCGGGGGCTCGGATCACCGTACTGGAACGGGGCAAGTCGGTACTGGAAAAGGTGAGGATCAGCGGGGGCGGGCGGTGCAATGTCACCCACGCGTGCTGGGATCCCCGGGAGCTGATTCAGTTCTATCCCCGGGGCGGTAGGGAACTACTGGGTCCCTTCAACAAATTCGCCTGCGGGGATACGATGGGCTGGTTCGCCGACCGGGGGGTGGAACTGAAGATCGAAGAGGACGGTAGAGTGTTCCCTACCACTGACGATTCGGCCACTATCATCAACTGTCTGACGGAAGGAGCCCGGCGTTTGGGCGTTCGCGTGCTTACCCGTCACCGGGTCACTGATATTGTCTCACCCGACGAGACGGAGGGGCGGTGGAAGGTGAGCGTAGGGGAAGAGCTCTTTTTCGCCGACCGGTTGGTCGTCACCACGGGTAGCAACCCGGCCGTCTGGAGGCTACTCAGGCGGATCGGCCATACCATCGTCGACCCCGTGCCCTCTCTCTTTGCCCTTAACATCCAGGACCCCCGGATTGCCGGGCTAGCGGGAATTAGCCTACCCTGGGCCCAGTTGCGGCTCGAAAATGAGCGGCTGAAGGCGGAAGGCCCCCTGCTAATTACCCATAAGGGATTAAGCGGCCCCGCCGTGCTGCGCCTGAGTGCCTGGGGCGCCCGGGAGCTTCACCCCCTCCGGTACCACTTTACGGTGGCCGTCAACTGGCTGGCCCGCCGGCCTACGGACGTGCGTGAGGACCTGACCGCGCTGAAGCGGGACGTGGCCCGCCGGCAGATCGGTAGCCAGACCCGTCTTGACCTGCCGCTACGGTTGTGGCAGTCCCTGGTACGGGCGGCCGGTATTCCGTCCGATCAGCAGTGGGCGCAACTTAGTGGTGCGCAGGGGGACCGGCTGATGCACCAACTCACCGACGCCCGCTTTCGGGTGACCGGAAAGGCTACGAATAAGGAAGAATTCACTACGGCCGGCGGGGTGGACCTACGCGAAATAGACTTCCGGTCCTTCCGCTCCAAACTCTACCCAAACCTGCATTTGGCCGGCGAGGTGCTCGACATCGATGCCATCACCGGGGGGTTCAATTTTCAGGCGGCCTGGACGGGTGGCTACCTGATCGGTACGGCAGATTGACCGACCCGGCGTATGTTCGGGATATGGCAGCCAGCATTCTCATCGTGGAGGACGAGCCGATCATCGCGGCCGATCTGGAGGACCGCTTACTGGAACTGGGCTACCGGGTACTGGCGAGCGTAGACCGGGGAGAAGATGCCCTGCGACAAGTAGCGGAAGGAATGCCCGACCTCATCCTTATGGACGTGCAACTGGCCGGCCAACTCGATGGAGTACAGACCGCCCTCAAAATTCGGGAGATCGCCAGCATCCCGCTGATCTTCCTGACCAGCAACAGCGACGAGGGCACCTACCGTCGTGCCCGCGCCGCCCGCCCGAGTGCCTTTTTGTCCAAACCGTTCCGGGGTCGTGATTTGGCCCACGCGATCGATCTGGCCCTAGATTCCGCGGCGCCCCCGGCCTCCCCCGCACCCGCGCCCGCGCCCCCCGAACTTCCCGAGGGTGAGGACGCCCTACTGGTACAGGACCGCCTGTTCATCCGCGTGAAGGATCGACTTCAGCGCATCCTGCTGAGTGACATCCTCTGGGTGCAGGCTGATGACTACTACTGTCGCATCCATACCGCCGAGCGGGAATACCTCGTCACGCGTACGCTCAAAAAACTCGGAGCCCTGCTTCTAGCCGATGCGCCCTTCATGCGCTGCCACCGGAGCTATATCGTCAACTTGCGAAAAGTGACCGAGATCGGTGAGATCTTTCTCTTTATCGGGTCCGCGCGACTGCCCATCAGCAGAAGCCGAAAGGCGGAATTACTCGCGCGTATTCAGAATCTGTAGATCCTTCCCTGAGAAATTCATACTCTTCCCTGATCGGTCGTAACGCTTCCCTGATCGGTGGCATAATGGGGTATATGCACCGCTTATGTTTGGTGTATCCAATCACGCCAACACTCGACCCCATGCTGCGCTACCTGACCATCCTCCTCCCGTTTTGCTTCGCCCTGACGCTGGCCGCACAGGTCCCGGCCCATACCGTGGCCGCGGTGGAGGTACCGACCGAAGCTACCCCCCGCCCCGCCGAAGTCCGCTTTCGCCCGGCACCCGCTTTTCCGGGTGGCCACGTAGCCTTTGCCAGCTTCTTGAATCAGCAGCTAGAATATCCGGAACTGGCCGAAACGTACGCCATCGAAGGCACCGTAGTAGTCCGCGTGCTCGTTCACGAAGATGGCCGGCCGGAAGTGCTGGGTGTACAGCAATCCCTCTTCGCCCCCCTCGACGAGGCCGCCCTGGCCGCCGCCGCCAATCTACCCCGGATGCTGCCCGCCGTTGCGGATGGCGTCGCTATTGCGCGGATGCTGCACGTTCCCTTCCGCTTTAAGTTGGACTAAGCAAATTGTTTCTTGAGATACTATGAGCTTTATATACGTCGATTGACTTTTGGCCCGCCCTGGCTTTACGCCCCGGCGGGTCCTTTATTTCCTACCGGAGGTAAGGCCTCAGACCGGGTTGCCAAAGTTCATCCGTAGGTAGGGGGTTCGGTTGCTTTGGGGGTGAGCCGGGATACAACTACGATAGTGAGGAGGCCGCTTCCCATGGCTAGCGTACGGAAGGGAAAGTCGGCGGGGTAGGGCAGAAATGCCGGGAGCCCCAGGGTTTCGTCCCCCCCGCCAAACCGGAGCAACAAAGCCACCAGGAAGCCGGCCAGCGCCCCGTAGCGGTTCGCCCGGGGGTCGAAAAGGGCACAGGCCAGGGCGGGGAAGAGGAGACAGTACACAAAGTCGGAGCAAAGGAACCACAGGGCGTATACGCTCCGGACCCGAAAGGCGATCAGGGTGGCCGCCGTACCGACGATCCAGATGCTGCGCTGAATCAGGATGGCCAGCCGGTCGTCGGGTAGCGTGGGACGCACCAGCGGCTTGTATACATTCCAGACCCCCATGCTGCTCGCACTCAGTACGCTGCTATCGACGCTCGACATTACGGCCGCCGCCACCGCCCCCAGGCCGATCACCGCCACGGCGGGGTGGGTGAGGTAGCGTACTACCCAGGGTAGGGTGGCACTCGCGTCGGGCGGCGGCCCGGCGGCCATGGTGGACCAGTCGACCGTAGCCGAAACCATGCCAATCAGTACCGGAGCTACGGCGGCGAGCAGGCACACTACGCCGGCGATGAGGCTGAGACCGACGGCCGTGTTCTCGTCCCGCGCCGCCAGTACCCGCTGGAAGTAGACCTGCCAGGGAATGCCCCCGAAGACGAGCAGCAGCGCGTAATCCCACCACGTCCAGAACGACTCCCCCAGCGCCTCCCGGGAGGGGAAGGGGCTGGCCGCCGCCCCGAACACGTCCCGGTAGGATGACCAGGTGGCCGCCAGCCCCCCGGTAAATTCCAGGGCGAAGGGGACGATGAGCGCCAACCCCAGGAACAGAATGAGCAACTGCACGACATCCGTCATCGCCACGGCCCACAGTCCCCCCAGTGCGGTATAGGCTACCGCGATGGTCGCCGAGAGGAGGATAGCCGTCGTCAGGTCGATGCCGAGTACGGTACCGAAGGTGGCTCCGAGGGCGGTCAGGATGGCGGCCGTCCAGAAGAGTTCGCCGGTGAGGGCGGGCAGGAAGAGCACGGCGGTGAGCTTGCGGCCGTACCGCTCGGTGAGGGGGTCGAGCATGGTGCGGTAGCGGCGGCGGCGCATGGTGCGGGCGAAGAACAGCCCCCCGATCACCAGGGAGAGGGCGTACCCCCAGGGGGCCTGTACCCACACCAAACCCTGGGTCGCGGTGTACTCGGCCGTCCCGTTGATGAAGCCGCCCCCCACCCAGGTCGCGCTCATGGTGAAGATGGCGACGTAGAGGGGGAGGTTGCGGCCGGCCAGCATCATACCGTCGGCATCGTTATCCTCTTCCCGGCGTTTGCCGGCCGCCCGCGCCCCGATGTAGTACACCACGGCGTAGAAGAGGGCCATGCTACCGAAGGCGGGCCACTGTACGTCCTCGTCGGTGAAGAAGAACAGGTAGGCGGCCGTGCCCCCGAGCAGCGCCACGAGCAGCAGTAGGGGGGAAAGGATGGACCGGGTGTGCGCCATGACCGGCCAAAGTACGCTTTTCGAGTACCCCGCCTCAGGGCGGAGTAAACTCCAAACGGACGGTACGTCCCCCGTCAACGGAGGTGTGCAGGGTCGCCTGCAGCTTTTTGGCCAGGATGCCGATCAGTTTACTCCCGAAGGAGGTCGCCTCAGGGTGCTCCTCCGCGGGCGTTTGGCCCACCCCGTCGTCGGATACCACCAGTTTGATTAACCCGGACTCCAGCCGCCGCAGCGTAATGGTAATCATCCCGAACCGGAACCCGGGAAAAGCGTACTTCAGGCTATTCGTGATTAACTCATTCACGATGAGGCCGAGGGGTACCGCCGTATCGACATCCAGGCTAAGGGCGTCGACGTCGCAGTATACCTCGATGCGGTCGTCGAGCCGGTAGGTTTCCAGCAGTACGTCGCTGAGTTCGGCGAGGTATTCCGGCATATCGACCGTCGTCCGGTGGGTGCCGTGGTAGAGTCTCTGGTGGATGAGGCCCATGGCCTGCACCCGCGACTGACTTTCCCGCAGTGCGCCCCGGGCCCCGCTGTTTTCGGCGGCGAGATTGCTGCTCTGCAACTGCAGGAGACTGGAGATGACCTGGAGGTTGTTCTTCACCCGGTGGTGCACTTCGCCGATAAGGGTCTGCTTCTCGTCCAGTAGCCGTTGGTTTTCGCGGTTGCGGGTCGAAAGGCGCTGACTCAACAGGAACAGCACGAGACCGGCGAGGAGGGCCGCGATCAGCGCCGCCCCGATGGTATAGTTGAGGGCGCGTTGCTGCTGGAGTAGTTCGTCCTGGCGGGCGATTTGCCCTTCCTTCTCGGAGGTTTCGTAGCGTACCTGGAGGCTGGCCAACTGTTCGGCGTAGTCGTCTTCCACGTGGTCCTGGTAACTCAGGTAGGCTTGATTGGCATAGTGGTACGCGCTATCGTAACGGCCCAGGGCGGCGTGGGCTTCGGAAAGTAGGTCCTGAAAATTGAAGGTGTAATAGGCATCCCCGAAGTCCGCGGCCAGCGCCAGTTCCTGGCGTAGGTAGGGAATGGCCGCCGCGTAGTTTTTCCTGAACACTTCGAGCTGCCCGAGATTACCCAGGATGAGTGCTTCGGTGGTTAAACTGCCCGAGCGGCGGGCCAGGGGTAGGGCCCGGTTCAGCAGTCGCTCGGACCGCCGGAACGAGTCGAGTTCCATCCAGAGGGCTCCTTCGTTCAGTCTCACGCCCGACTCCAGGTAGGGAAGGTCCCGGCCCTCCAGTAGTTCGTCGACCCGGGCGTAGGTCTGAATGGCGGCGGAGTCCCGGTAGCTTAGCCGCAGGGCGTTGGCGTGCCGATATAAAATGTTGATCAGGCGAAGGGTGTCTCCCGTTTCTTCGAGCAAGTCGAGGCTGCGCTGCCCGTAAGCCGCCGACTGTTCGTACCGCCCCTGGTAGTAAAAAGCTTGCCTGGCCAGCCAGTAGGCATCGACGAGACCGTCCGTATCCCCGCTTTCGCGGCAGGCTTCGATAAGCTGTTGGCTCATGACCAGGGCCTCGGCATCGCGCCCGTCGGTAAGCGCCAGATTAATCTCCGCCTTCCGGAGGGCGGTGGGGGCCGCAGGGTGATGACTGGCCTTCAGCGCCCGGTAGGCGGCTAGCTCGTAGTGGTCTACCGAATCTTTACGGCCCCGGTCCCGGTAGTAGTTTGCCTTGTGGGTGTAGGCCCGGGAGAGCACGTACGGATCGTGTTCGCTACGGGCCAGGCCTTCGGCTTCCTGCAGCAGCGGGAGGATGCCGTTTAGCGATTGGTACGATAAGCGGTCGTAGCGTTCCAGTAAGTCCGTAGCCGTATCCGTTCCCGATGCCTGCGCCCCCAATCTTCCACGGTCAGGAAGACCGTAGAGGAGTGCGAGGGTAAACAGGAGGGGTAACTGGCGCATGGGGTACCGGTGACGGGAGGAGCGTCAGCTAAAATAAGGCCGGGGACACATACCTTTGATAGTACGACCGCAATAGCCGGCGCGGGACCGGGGCTTTCCTGATCCTGGCCGGCCCCTTACCGTTCCGCACGCCCTACTCCCTGGATTACGGCCCGCTTTGGCTGAATCCAGGGTTCGTACGCTCCTGGTATGGACTGGATTACCTTAGCAGCCCCATGCGTCACCTGTTTCTGCTCCTTCCGGTCTTCCTCGGCACCTGCGCCCCGCCGCCCCCTACCCCCGATCCTCCCCGGCAAGTAGGCTTCCCCGTTGCCGTACCC
>CAZQNE010000005.1:61313-114614 GCA_964594535.1 uncultured Lewinella sp. | reverse complement strand
TGCTACCGCCCGCGACCCTACCAGCAGCGGCTCTGGAACGTGAAGCCCGACGCCCGCTACGTGGCCCGCCCCGAACGGGGGAGCGTCCACAGCCGGGGGGCCGCCGCCGATCTGACGCTGATCAAGCTGGACACCGGCACCGAGCTGAACATGGGCACCCCCTACGACTATTTCGGCCCCGCCGCCCACGCCGAAGCCACGGACCTGCCCGCCGACGTGCTGCAACACCGCGCCATACTGCGGGAGGTGATGCGGCGGCACGGTTTCGCGACGATTCGCACCGAGTGGTGGCACTTTAATTTCACGGGGCCGCGCTTCGCCTTTAGTGACTGGATCTGGGACTGTGCGTAGGGCCCGGCTCGCGGTACTGCTGCCGCCGTTGCTGCCCCTGGTGGGCTGCGCGGCCTATGCGCTCTACGATCCCGCCGGGCTGATCGCGGTGGCGAAGGGGGCCAGTGACTGGATACTGGGCCGCTTCGACTGGTTGTTCTCCTGGGCGAGTTTTGGATTTTTGATCTTATTGGGGGCGGCGTACGCCAGTCCGCTCGGAAAGCAAACGATTGGCGGGCGGGGGGCGGAGCGGCTGCTTTCCCCCTGGCGGTGGTTCGCCGTGACGGCCTGTACTACCATCGCGACGGGCATCCTGTTCTGGGGGATTGCCGAGCCGGTGTTTCACGTAAGCGATCCGCCGCCGGCCGGGGTAGGCGAGCCGGAAGTATTCGCCCTGTCGACGCTCTTCTTGCACTGGACGCTGACGCCCTACGCCATCTACACGGTGGGGGCACTGATCTTCGCGCTGCGGTTTTACGGGGAAGGTGAACATCACGCCAGGCGATCGTTTTCCCTGCTTACGCTGGTGAGTGGAACCGAGCGGCGGGGCGGGGTGGGGGCGGTGATCGACGCCGTTTGCCTGTTCGCGCTGGTTGCGGGGATGGCGGCCTCACTGGGGGCGGGAACGCTGGCGCTGTACGGTGGACTGGCGGGATACTTAGGCGCGGACGCAGGTGCGGGGCCGGTGGGGCTGGGTCTGATCATCGCGGCCATTGTCCTGGCTTTTTCCGTTTCGGCGGCGACCGGGCTGCAACGGGGCATCCGCTTGTTGTCGAACCTGAATATCGTGGGCTTTATTGGTCTGGCGGTCTTCGTGTTCGTATCCGGTCCGGTAGGGGAGGTAGTGGCGCTGAGCGGGCGGGCCCTGGTGGACTTTGCGGTCACCTTCGTGCCGCGTAATTTAGGGATCGACCCCGGTATCCCCAAGGAGTGGAGCCACGACTGGACTTCCTTCTACTGGGCCAACTGGTACGCCTGGGCTCCGATCACGGCCCTCTTTCTGGGGCGGTTGGGTCGCGGCTACACGGTGCGGCAGTTTATCGGGGTGAACCTGGTAGCGACCTCCTGCTTCGGTGCCTGCTGGATGATCTGCTTCGGGGGTACCGCCCTGGTGCTGGACGGGCAAACGGATGGCCTGCTGAGCCAAGCCCTCGGGGAGCGGGGGCCGGAGGCCTTGGCTTACGTGTTGTTGGAGCAGCTTCCCCTGCTACGCGTATCCGCCGCCCTGTTCCTAATCCTCATTTTCCTGAGCTACGTCACCGCGGCCGATAGCAACGTCTCGGCGATGAGCGCCCTGAGCGTGCGCGACATCGAAGCCGGTAGCGGGGAAGCTCCGGTCGCGGTAAAATTACTGTGGGGCGGCGTGATCGGGCTGGTCTCCTGGATTCTGGTGGCGTTCGCGGGGCTGGACGGGATCCGGTTGATTTCCACCCTGGGAGGGTTTCCGGCCTTGTTCCTTTTTCTTATGGCTGGTGGGGGATTGGGAAGGTTGGTGGGTGGGTCTTATGCTCCGGACTGAAGTCCGAAGTCGAGGGGGGCTATCCCTTCGGGATCGGGACTTTCGGAGGGGGTACACTCTCGGAAACGGAAGAGAGCGGGCAGATGAAGGGGGCCATCATATTTTGGCAAGCGGAACATACTGGGGGCGACAAACCCCGAAGGGGTTTCCCTTCTTCGACTTCGGACTTCAGTCCGGAGTGTCGAGGGCACAGCCCGAAACAAAACCCCGACCTAAAGCCTTCATATCCCCGACACACTCCCAAAATGCCCACACCCCAATACGCATCCGACGTAGAAGCCGTCGACGCCCTCGCCCGGGCCTACTCCGACCTCCGCACCGAAATCGGCAAGGTCATCGTCGGCCAGCAGGAGGTCGTCAAAACCGTCCTTATTTCGCTGTTCTCCAACGGGCACTCCCTGCTGGTCGGGGTACCGGGACTGGCCAAGACCCTGCTGGTATCGACCATCTCCGAGGTGCTCGACCTGGAGTTCAAGCGGGTGCAGTTCACCCCCGACCTGATGCCGACCGACATTACCGGTTCGGAAATCCTGAACGACGAGCGCCACTTCGCCTTCGTGCCCGGCCCGCTCTTCGCCAATATCGTACTGGCCGACGAGATCAACCGGACGCCCCCCAAAACCCAGGCTGCCCTCCTCGAAGCCATGCAGGAGCGCTCGGTGACCGTGAACGGCGTACGCCACCAACTGCCCGCCCCCTTCTTCGTGCTGGCCACCCAGAACCCCATCGAACAGGAGGGTACCTACCCCCTGCCCGAGGCCCAGCTCGACCGCTTCATGTTCAATATCCCGCTGGACTACCCCAGCTACGAAGAGGAGCTTTCCGTCGTGAAGGGCACCACCGGAACGGTTCGCCCCTCCGTCGGGCACATCCTGAGCGGCGAGGAGATCCTGTTCTTTCAGGAGCTGGTCCGTAAAATCCCCATCAGCGATAACGTCCTCGAATACGCCGTTAAACTGACCGGGAAAACCCGCCCCAACACCGACCGGGCCGGCAAGGACGTGAACGAGTACATCAGTTGGGGTGCCGGCCCCCGCGCCAGCCAGTACCTCGTACTGGGAGCAAAGTGCCACGCCGCCATCAACGGGAAGTACAGCCCCGACATCGCTGACGTACAGGCCATTGCCAACTACGTGCTGCGCCACCGCATCGTGCGCAATTACAAGGCCGAAGCCGAGGGCGTCACCGAGGAGCACGTCATTCAGGGCCTGTTTTGATGCACCTGCCCTTCCTCTACCTGCGGCCGAGTCCGCTCGGAGGGCGGGGCGTATTCACCAGTGAGGGAATCCCCGCCGGGTCGGTGGTCGAGCTGGCCCCGGTCATCGTGCTTTCGGCGGCGGAGCGCGGGTGTATTCACCAAACCCACTTACACGACTACTACTTCGTATGGGGTGGGGAAGGGGCCGCCATCGCACTGGGTTACGGATCGCTCTACAACCACGGCAAACCACCGAACCTGCATTTCGCGTGCGACTATGCCTTCGGGCAAATCACATTTACTGCCGCCCGGCCCATCCGTGCCGGGGAGGAACTGCTGATCGACTACACCGAGGGCGAGGAGCGGGAGGGGCTCTGGTTCGCGGTGAAGGAATCGTAAGGAAGGCGCGTCTTTGAAAGTCGGATTTGAAAGATACGCAGTGTATGATCTGTTTTAGTGAGCAAATCGTATAATTTAATAAGTTTTGTTGATCGCACTTGTTTTTTCGGCCGCTTTGCTTGCATCTTTGCTATTGCAAGGACGGAGCAACGGCTACGTACCGTCTATACTGTAGGGTGATGAAATTGGCAGCCATGCCCGCTGGTCTCGCGGGTGGGGAAGCCGGGATAAACCGCCAGTCAGGGCTCCGCGTGAGTGCCGCTCTCCGGAGCGTTGATGGGTGGCTAACCGCCCCGTGTAGGTTCGAATCCTACCCCTACAGCTTTTCGTATTCATGCCCACGGAGGGCCTTCGGCCACTCACGGAGGGGCACGGAGCAGCGTACTACACGGGGGTAGGCCAGGAGCTATCTTACGGGCATGTCCTGGCGAGCCGGTCTATCCGAATTAAGGGGGCGTTTCCTGCTGCGCTACGCCCGCCTCACCGCGCCCCTGCCCCCATCGGTGGTGGCGACGGGCTTCGCGGATCGGGTGTTTCAGATCCTGGATTTATTCTTTCTCTGCGACCTCTACGAGCTTATCACGAATGCATGTACGCCGGGGCTGCGCAAACTTACTCCGGAGGAATTCGAATTTCTCTATCCCGTTTTCGGGCGCAGCATTCCCTACGACCGGGTACGGATTGACGAGCGGGCCCACCTCGGGCCGCGCCGCTACCGCTTCCTCTACGTCAGCTTCCATACCGTGAATAGCTGGGGGCCGATTTCTCCCCCTACGCTGGTGCACGAGCTGGTACACGTCTGGCAGTACGTCCACCGGGGGGCAATCTACATCCCCCGCGCCCTGGCTGCCCAACGGACCCCGGCGGGCTACGACTATGGGGGCTGGGTCGGACTGCGGGATGCCCGTACTCTCGACGATTTCAATTACGAGCAGATGGCCGACGTGATCGAGGATGCCTTCCGACTCGCGGAGGGTTATCCCCCGCAGTGGATACGGGGCACGGTAGCGGAGAATTTGCCGGGCTTTCGCCCCTTTCTCATTGAGTTGCGGTCGTTGGTGGCCTAACTTCGCACGGTGGTGCTATCCGTTTGCATTCCCGCTTATAATTATTCCGTACTGCCACTGGTAGAAGAGCTCGCGCGTCAGCAATGGGAACTGAAGGAAGCGGTAGAGATCCTGGTCTACGACGATGCCAGCGATACGGGGTGGAAAGTCGGCAACCGTCCGCTTCGTTCCCGGACGGGCGTCCGCTACACCGAATTACCAACCAACCTGGGTCGCGCGCGCATCCGGAACCGAATGGCAAAGGATGCAACCGGAAGTCACCTGCTTTTCCTAGACGCGGACAGCCGGCCGGGCCCGGATTACCTGCGCACCTACCTGGCCGCCCGCTCTTCCGGAGTAGTGGTAGGGGGTACCCGTTATGCCGCTGTGCCGCCCGCCGACCCCCGCTTCCGCCTCCACTGGGCTTACGGGCGGCAACGGGAGAGTATCGCACCCGCGCTCCGCCGCCCGAACGATTACACCCGCTTCCAGAGCAATAATTTCATGGCCCCCAGGCAGGTGATGCTCGAGCACCCCTTCCCCGACGTCACCGGCTACGGCCACGAAGACACCCTCTGGGCGCAACTCCTGCAACCCGCCGGCGTGGGTATCGCCTATCTGGATAATCCGGTAGAGCACCTCGGCCTGGAGCCTACGGAGCGGTTTCTGCACAAGCAGCAACAGGCGGTCGCCAACCTCCGTGAACTGAAACGGGACCACCCGCAGTTGCGCACCCGGCTTACGGATTTCCTGGCCCGGTACCCCCGCCTGTCGCGCATGGCGGCTCATCTACCCGAAGGGCCGCTCCGCTACGGGCTCACCCGAACCTACCGGTTACAGCTACTGGACCTCCTCAAAATCGGCTGGTACCTCAATCCCCAACCGACCACAGGCTATTCGCGAAGTATTCCTTCGCGTCCGTAAAGTGGCGCTGGTGCGCGAAACCGGAGGCTTCGGCCATGCCCTCGATCTCCCGCAGGTTGTACTTCTGGCTGATTTCCACGCGGATGGGCTCCCAGGCGGCAAAATGGAAGCGCTCGTTGATGGCGATGATGTTGACCTCCTGGTCGTCGACGGGGACCAGGTAGCTGCGGGCGGCCCCCTCGGTGGGGTCGTAGGTTTGCCAGTGCCGCCAGCATTCCAGGTTGAAGTTGCCGCCCAGCTCCCGGTTGATGCGGGCAAGGAGGTTCAGATTAAATTCGCGGGTGTGGCCGGCGGCATCGTTGTAGGCGGCCAGAATCACGGCGGGGTCCTTCTTCAGGTCGAAGCCGGTGAGCATGAAATCGCCCGGACGGAGGAACCTGCGCAGGGAAGTCAGGGTGGCGACGGCCTGGCCGGGGGTGAAATTTCCGATGTTCGCGCCCGGAAAGAGCAGCAGGCGCGCCCGCCCCCCGGTGGCGGAGCCGAGCCGGTCGAGGGCCTCGAAGTAGTCGGCCTGGATGGGGTTGAAATCCAGGTTCGGCCACCGCATCCGGATGACCTGCTCCAGCCCGTCGAGGGCACTGGCGCTCAGGTCGATCGGGCGGTACGAGAAGCGCGCCCCGGCCCTGAGAAAGCGCTCGATGAGCAGTTGCGTTTTGGAACCGTCCCCGGCCCCCAGCTCGATCAAATCGAAGGGCTTCTCGCCCAGCACGTCGATCAATTCGCCGGCGCAGCCCCGGTAAATTTCCGCCTCGCAATCCGTCAGGTAGTATTCCGGGCACCCCATGATGTGGCGGAAGAGGTCCGAACCCCGCGCGTCGTAAAACCACTTGCTGCTCAGTTCCCGGGGCTGGTGGTGCAACCCGTCCCGGACGTCCTGGGCAAAGGCGCTGAGGTAGGAAGTAGGAGACTGGGTCATGAAATCAGGAGTCTTGGGCCAGGCGAAGGCCGGTGAATTGCCACCGCTTGTCGGTCGGGAAAAAGTTGCGGTAAGATAAGCGAATGTGACTGCGTGGCGTAGCGCAGCTGCCCCCCCGCAGTACCATTTGGTTTACCATGAATTTGCCGTTGTACTCGCCCAGGGCACCCTCGGGGCGGGGGTAGCGCGGGTAGGGCAGGTAGGCGGAATTGGTCCACTCCCAGGCGTGGCCGAGCAACTGGTGGTCGTCCCGGTGTTCCGCCGGGGTAGGATGCACGTCCCCCCGCTCGACCCAATTACCGGTTTGGGGAACTTCCGGACACAGCTGGCGACCGGCCACCTCCCACTCGAACTCGGTAGGCAGGCGGGCCCCGGCCCAGCGGGCGTAGGCGTCGGCCTCGTACCAGCTGAGGTGGGTCACGGGCAGCGCGGGGTCCACCGCTACCAGGCCACGGTTCAGGGTGTACTGCTTCCAGCCTTCCTCCGTGCGGTGCCAGTAGAGGGGGGCTTTTTCTTCCAGTTCACGGGCCCAGGCGATACCCTCCATCTGCCAGAGCTCGAAGCGGTCGTAGCCCCCGTCGTTCATGAAGTCCAGGTATTCCCCGTTCGTGATCAGGCGGCTCCCGATGCCGAAATCCTCCAGGAGTACCTCGTGGCGGCTGAGCTCATTGTCCCAACAAAAACCGTCGCCCCGATAACCGACCGAATGCCGGCCACCGTCGATGGGCACAAAACGGTGGGGCGGGGCCGCGGGTGCGGAGTCGGCCCGGGGTAGATCGCGGTACACGGGATACAGCGGGTTGGTCCCCAGAATATATTTAATGTCGGTGAGGAGCAGTTCCTGGTGTTGCTGCTCGTGGTGGAGCCCGAGTTCGGTGAGTTGGTTTACTTCCTGGTTATCCAGGTCGAGTAGTTCGTCCATCGCCCGGTCCACGTGGCGGCGGTAGTCCAGGATGACCTCCAGGGTCGGGCGGGTCATGTTCCCGCGGTTGCTCCTGAGGATGCGCGGGCCCTGGCTTTCGTAGTAGCTGTTGAAGAACCAGTTGAGCCGCTCGTCGAAGAGTTGGTAGCCGGGTACGTATCGGCTCAGGATGAAGTTTTCGAAGAACCAGCTGGAGTGGCCCAGGTGCCACTTGGGCGGACTGACGTCGTCGGCGGGTTGTACCGTATAGTCTTCGGTGGAGAGGGGCTCACACAGCAGGACGGACTGCCGGCGTACGGCGGCAAAATGGTGGGCGGTGGCTGCCCGGGCTAGGGTAGGGGAATCAATCAAGAATCGGGCTTTTCCTGTACGGTCACGCCCTTCCAGAACGCGACGTGCCCCCGGATGTGTTCGGCCCGGGCGTAGGGTTCGGGGTAGTACCAGGCGGCATCCGGGTTTGTCTTGCCGTCCACTTCCAGGCCGTAGTACCTACAGTCGCCCTTCCAGCCGCAGAAGCTGGTGGTGTCGCTGTCGTTGAGGTACTGGCGGTTTACGCTTTCGGGCGGGAAGTAATGGTTGCCCTCGACGACCTGGGTCCGGTCGCTCTCGGCAATCACCCGGTCGTTCCAGATGGCTTGTATCATGATCGAAGTGCTTGGGCGGGTATAACTGCTACCGTACGGCTCAGGTTGAGGGGAACGGCCGCCGCTGGCCCGAGTGGTTTGTCGCTACCTTGCCCGCCATGTCGAGCCGCGCCCTGATCGTGATGATCAAAAACCCCATCCCCGGAAAGACCAAAACCCGCCTGGCCCAGGACGTCGGCGACGAACTGGCCCTGCGGATGTACGGTATCCTCCTGGACTATACTCGCAAGCAGGCCCTCGCACTAGAGGATACGACCCGCTACCTCTTTTATTCCGAGTGGATCGTGACGGACGACGAGTGGGCCGGCGGGCACTTCGTAAAGGCCGTTCAGCGGGGGAACGACCTGGGCGCCAGGATGCACGATGCGTTCGACCGGGCCTTTACCGACGGCCACGACCGGGCGGTGATCATTGGCAGCGACTGCCCGGGGGTCACTACGGCCTCACTGGAGGAGGCGTTCGAGCGCCTGAACGATACCGACGTAGTGATCGGTCCGGCGCTGGACGGGGGCTACTATCTGCTCGGACTGCGTTCCCCCCAGCCTAGCCTCTTCAGGAATATGGAATGGAGCACGCAAACCGTAGGAGAGGAGACGCGGGCGCGGGCGCGGGTGCAAGCTCTGTCGGTAGCCGAACTGAAACCCCTGTCGGACGTAGATCACCTGGAAGACTGGCTGGGGTACGGCTGGCCCATCCCGGAATAAACCGTTAATCCAGTCGATTGCTGCGGGCCCGCAGGCAGTGGTCGGCCAGGACCAGGGCGACCATGGCGTCCACGATGGGCACGGCCCGGGGCAGCACGCAGGGGTCGTGGCGCCCCTTTCCGGTAACGGTGACCGGTTCCCCGGCCTCGTTTACGCTCTCCTGGTCGCTGACGATAGTGGCCACCGGCTTAAAGGCCGCACGGAAGTAGATGTCCTCCCCGTTGGAGATACCCCCCTGAATGCCGCCGCTGCGGTTGGTCCGCGTCCGGGTCCGCCCCGACTCGTCGGTGTAGAAGGAGTCGTTATGCTGACTTCCCCGTAAGCTCACCCCACCGAAACCGCTACCGTAATCGAAGCCCTTGCAGGCGTTGATGCTCAGGATGGCCTTGGCCAGGTCGGCGTGCAATTTATCGAAGACCGGCTCCCCCCAGCCGGCCGGTACGCCGGTGACGACGCACTTGACGATGCCCCCGATGGTGTCCCCGGCCTTCCGGACGGCCAGAATTTCCGCTTCCATCCGGGCGGCGGTCGCGGGGTCGGGGCAGCGGACGTCGGTGTCGTCGATCCGTTCGAGATTCAGTTCCCGGTGGTCCTTTCCGGTGGCGATGTCGCCAACCCGGTCGACGTAGCTGCGGATGGTGATGCCGTAGTGCGCCAGCAGCTGTTTGGCCACCGCGCCCGCCGCCACCCTCGCCGCGGTTTCCCGCGCCGAGGAGCGCCCGCCGCCGCGGTAGTCGCGGTGGCCGTACTTGGCGGTGAAGGTGTAGTCGGCGTGGCTGGGGCGGTACTTATCGTGGATGTGGCGGTAGTCTTTGCTCCGCTGGTCCTGGTTGTAGATCACCATCCCGATGGGCGTGCCCGTGGTCTTTCCTTCGAAGGTGCCGGAGAGGACCTCTACGGTGTCCCCCTCCTTCCGCTGGGTCACGAGCCGGCTCTGCCCCGGCCGCCGCCGCGCCATTTCGTGCTGGATGGCATCGGTGTCTAGCTCCAGCCCGGCTGGGCAACCGTCGATGGTCACACCCAGGCCTACGCCGTGGCTCTCGCCGAAGGTGGTGACGCGGAAGAGTTTACCGAAGGTGCTGCTCATGAAAACTGAAATTTTAGAATTAGCGGCGCTGCCTGGCTGGCTGCGTCTTCCGCGTCACGGGGGGGAGTAAGGTACTATCGTTTGAGCCGTTGTTTCCAGGTGTCCGGCAGGATAGCAGATAGCTTGCGTCTCCAGTTTTCCAGGCGCCGGAAGCCGAGTAGGGGGTATAGCCGGGTGTAGGTGGGGACCAACATCAATCGCTCGCTGCGGCTGGGGTCGGGAAAGTGAATACGGTACAATGCACTGGCCAGCGTCAGGTTTCGGGTCGCTAGTATGCGAAGCTGTCGGAGCAGGGCACCGTAGAAGTATGATCTATTGGAACTGAAGTAGTCCGGCCGGTTCGCCCTCAGATGCGCGATGGCCCGCTCGATAAGTTCGACGGCCTGTAGGGATTGTTCCCCCCGCCGGTCACTCGTTACCCGCTGTCCGTGGTGGTGGCGGTAGTAGCTGCTGATTCGGGGGTCGATGAGGTAATGCGCTTCGGTACGGAGTAACTTAAAGTGTAAGTTCGGATCGTCGTAGAGCGGCGTGGACTCATTCCATCCGCCGACCCGTTCCAGTAGGTCGCGGCGGTACAGATTCGCGTTGGTATTGCCGACCAGGTGATTGAATACCAGACCCTTCCAGGGATCCGCGTGGGGGAAATCGTCGGAGGTGCTGCCATCCGGCCACAGGTTTCGGAAGGCACCGATCACCCATTCCGTTTCGGGGCGTACCGATTCGAGTTGGGTGGCTATTTTCGAATCCTCCAGGTAGTCGTCCGCGTCCAGGCACTGTACCCATTCGCCGCGGGCCAGACCGAGTGCCGCATTGCGGGCCTGGGGGGCACCCTGGCGGGTAACCTCCGTTATACGGACGTGATTGGGATACCTACGGCGGAACGTTTCCAGCATATCCCGACTCCCGTCACTGGAATTGTTATCCGCGGCAATGATTTCAAAGGGAGCTTGCACCTGCGTCCCCGCCCGAACGGCCGAGTGTAGTGCCTCGGCTAAGTACGCCCCGGCATTGTACACGGGTATAATGATGCTGAGCTTCACACCACAAAGATGGGGGTTACTTTTGGGCCATGACCCTGACCGTAGTCATCTGTACTTACTTGCGGGATGAGCTCCTCGATCTAAGCCTACGGAGTCTGGACGAGCAGACGGCCGCCCCCACTGCCTATCGCATCTTGGTAGTTGATAATGCGGGGGACGAAGCGACCCGCCGGGTCTGCCGCGAGCGGGGGGCGGATTACGTGCACGAACCCCGACTCGGTCTCAGCCACGCCCGCAACCGGGGGATGGAGGAGGCTTCCACCCCCTGGGTACTCTACATCGACGACGATGTTCAGGCGCCCCCGGATTTGCTCGCCAGGGTTGTGGACCGGGTTTCCGAGGCTGATTACGCCGCTTTGGGCGGACAAGTTAAGCCCTGGTTTCGTTCCCCGCCGCCCCGGTGGTTGAATCGCTACTACCGCAGTCCGCTGCGGCCGAGCCCGGCTATGATTGCATTCGGCGAACTGGGGGAGGAGGAATACCTGATCGGCTGCCTGCTGGCCGTGCGGCGATCCGGCTGGGCCGCGGTGGGGGGGTTCTCCGCGGCCCTCGGTATGCAGGGAGGGGCGGTGGGGCGGGCCGAGGAAGATGAGTTCCAGCTGCGGTTACGAAGGGCCGGCTTTCGGATTTATTACGATCCGGCCATTGAGATCGATCACCTGGTACAACCCTATAAATACAGCCTGGGTGGCCGGCTGCGACTGGCCTACGCGTCGGGGCGGGACGGCATTGGGATGCGTGGTAACCACTCCCTGACTACTGGGCAGTTCATCAAGCGGCTCGGGGTGATTACCTGCTACTCGTTGCCGTTTAACCTGGCCCGGCTAATCGTCAAACCGGACTATTACTGGCAAAACGCCCTGGTGGATACCCTCACTAAATACTGCTTCGCGTGGGGCAAATACCGACCATGATCAGGCGCACGCTCGGAGTGTATTACCGGTGGTTTCGTGCCGCGGGCTGGCCGGGGCTGCGGCTGTTGCTCCAAGATCGGAACGCGGCGGAGGATGGCCTGCTGCACTTTAACCTGTACGGTCGTTATCCGATCCTGCTTCGGCGGGGGACCTCCGACCTGCCCTGTTTCGAACAGATCATTCTGCGGCAGGACTATGCGATGAATCTCAGCAGCCCACCGGCTACCATTCTGGACTGCGGGGCGAATATCGGCCTGTCCGCCCTGTACTTTCACCACCGGTACCCGGAAGCGCGGATTCTTTCGGTCGAACCGCAGCGAAGTAATTTCGACCTACTGGAGTGGAATACGGGTGCCGTGGACCGAATCACCTGTCTCCATGCGGCCGTACACGCCCGGGATGACCGACTGTCGGTCGTCGACCCCGGTGCCGATCACTGGGGATACCAAACCCGGCCGATGGAAGGAGAAGAGGGGGCGGCGACGGTCGCGGCATTTTCCATTCCCACGCTGTTGCGGCAGCAGGGGTGGCAACGGATCAATCTGTTGAAAATAGACATTGAGGGGGCGGAGCGGCACCTTTTTTCCGGTGACACGGACTGGCTTGGGCGAGTGGATGAACTGGTCATCGAGCTACACGACCGTGAGGAACCGGGCTGCTCGAACAGCTTATTCCGGGCCCTCGAACCCTATGCCTTTCGCCTGGAGCCGGCCGGGGAAAATATCCATATATCCTTAATTCACCGTCGCCTATGAAAACCGCCGTCTTCCCCGGTTCCTTCGACCCCATCACCACCGGCCACGTCGATCTGGTACGGCGGGCCATTCCGCTCTTCGACCGCATCGTGGTGGCCGTGGGGGTCAACAGCCAGAAGCGGTGCCTCTTCGAACTCGAACAGCGTATGCAGTGGTTGCGCGAGGTGTTCGCTGACCAGCCGACCGTGGAGGTGGATAGCTTTACCGGACTGACCGCCCACTACTGCCAGCACATCGGGGCGGGCTATTTGCTGAGGGGGCTGCGCAACGCCAGTGACTTCGACTACGAAAAGACGATTTCCCAACTCAACGGCATCGTCGGCGATGGGCTAGAGACGATCTTTCTCATCAGCCAGCCGGCCTACAGCCACATCAGCAGTACGATCGTGCGGGAAATTATTAAGGGTGGGGGCGACGCCCGGCCCTTCCTGCCCCCCGAGCTAGAGCTTCCGCCTCGCGACGATGCTCCGGCCTAGGGTCACCTCGTCGGCGTACTCCAGTTCCCCCCCGAAGGCCACCCCCCGGGCAATGCTACTGACCTGCACGTTGGCATCATCCAACTGTTTGTTGAGGTAGAAAATCGTGGTATCCCCCTCGATGGTGGGGCTGATGGCCATGATGATCTCCTCCACCTCGTCCGACTTAGCCCGGGTGATCAGGGTGTCGATGTTGAGATCGGCCGGGCCCACGCCCTCGATGGGGGCAATCACGCCACCCAGCACGTGGTAGACGCCGCGGTACTGCTGCGTCTCCTCGATGGCCATTACGTCGCGGATGCTTTCGACCACGCAGATGATACTGCGGTCCCGTCGCCGGTCCCGGCAGATGCTGCATACGTCCTGGTCGCTGAGGTTACCGCAGGTGATGCAATGGCGGATATTTTCGCGCATCCCGGCTACGGCCCGGGCGAGTTGTACGCTATCTTCGGTGGGGCTGGATACCAGGTGAAGCACCAGTCGGAGGGCCGTTTTCTTGCCGATGCCGGGTAGTTCGGCGAAGGCGTTGACGGCATCTTCGATCAATCGGGAGGAAAACTGCATGCAGGGGATTGGGGCGGCGGAGCGCAGGTGCGATGTAGAATGGATAAAACAATCGGGGGAGGGTACAGTTTGTTTTTACCGTAGATTGCGCCCGAAATTAACAACCCCCCAACTCCCTAAAAGAAAGATCACATTATGGCCGAGGTTATCCGCATGCCCCGCATGAGCGACACGATGGAAGAAGGTAATATCGTTGCCTGGTTAGTCGAGGAAGGCGAGGCCGTAGAGCCCGGTCAGACCCTGGCCGAAGTGGAAACCGATAAGGCCACCATGGAACTGGACTCCTTCTTCGAGGGTACCCTGCTGCACATCGCCGTCAAGGAAGGGGCCGTACCCATCGATGGGGTCATCGCCGTGATCGGCGAGGAAGGGGAAGACTGGCAGTCGGCCATCGACGGTGCCGGTGGGTCAGAGAACGGAGCCGCCGGGCAGAAGGAAGAAACCACCCCGGAAAGCAGCGACAACACCGCCCCGGAAACTGCCGCCCCGGCTACCCCCGGCCGCACCATGGCCGAAGACGATGGTAGCGGCAACGACGACCGCATCAAGGCCAGCCCCCTGGCCCGTGCGATGGCTAAGGAAGCCGGGCTCGACATCAGCACCATCGCAGGCAGTGGTGAAGGGGGCCGTATCATCAAACGCGATATCGAAGACGCCAAAAGTCAGCCGGCATCCGCCCCCACCCACACGGCACCCGCGCCCGCGCAACCCCAGACCCCGCAGCCGGTACCCGCCCAGCAGCCCAGCCCCAACGTGAATGTAGAGCAGCCCGAACGCCGCGTGCCCGCCTTCAGTATCAACGCCGGGGGAGACAACTTCGACGAATCCCCCGTCAGTCAGATGCGCAAGGTGATCGCCCGGCGGCTGGGTGAGTCCAAGTTTACCGCCCCCCACTTCTACGTCACCGTAGAGATCGACATGGGCAAAGCCTGGGCGATGCGCAAGCGGATGAACGAGGTGGCCCCCGTGAAGATTAGCTTCAACGACCTGGTCGTCAAGGCCTGTGCCGTCAACCTGCGCAAGCACCCGGCCATCAATTCCAGCTGGCAGGGCGATAGCATCCGCGTAAACAAGGACGTCAATATCGGGGTGGCCGTGGCCATTCCCGACGGCCTGCTGGTACCCGTGGTGCGCTACGCCGACATGAAGTCGCTCAGCCAGCTCAATACCGAGATCAAGGAAATGGCCGGCCGGGCGAAGAACAAGAAACTGACCCAGGAGGAAATGACGGGCAATACCTTCACGATCTCCAACCTGGGGATGTTCGGCATTGAGGAGTTCACGGCCATCATCAACCCGCCCGATGCCTGCATTCTGGCCGTCGGCGGTATCAACGATAAGCCCGTCGTGCGCGATGGGGAAGTGGTGCCCGGTAAACTGATGAAGGTGACCCTGAGCAGCGACCACCGGGTAGTCGACGGGGCCAGTGCCGCCCAGTTCCTCAATGACGTCAAGGCCACGCTGGAGGAGCCGATCCGGCTGATGGTCTAGACTGGCCCGCGAGTCGAAGTCGAGAGAGCCTATGGAAAAGGGGCGGCGGATAGGTACCTGCCGCCCCTTTTGCCCGGGGTACGTGGATTTTAGCCCATTAGAAGCGTACCACCCTACGGGTCAGAGCCCGCCCTTCGTTCACGACCCGTAGGAAGTAGGTCCCCGCCGGCACGCCAGCCAGGGAGAATACGTGACGTCCATTCCCGTTGGCCATGGTTCGCCGCTCGATTCGCCGCCCGTTCGGATCCAGTATCTCTACGGTAGTGCGACCCGCGCTCAACTGATGGAGCTCTACCGTAAGTTGACCGTGCACCGGATTGGGGAAGAGCCGGACTTGATCCGCGGCAAGCGGCGGGGAGGTAGAGGTCATATTGACATTCTGAACGCAGAAGGAGCTTTCTTGCCGAATCCAGTTGTCCGTAACATCGCTGAAATACTGTAGGGAATTGTCCTCCGTAGGAGGTTCAAGGAAAAAGTCGGACCGCCACAGTCCGGCCTCAATGGCTACGCTCGACCTTTGGTGGCCGCCACTTCCCCACTCGAGGTAGGATACGATGGCATCGCTATCCCCAAAAGCTTCCCGGGTGTATAGCCCCAGTTCGCCATCGGCCGCGCTAAAACCGCTAAACCCACTTACTACGACGACCTCGCCGGGTGCCAGGGTCAGTTCACCGCATTCGACGGTAAGTTCGCTGAGCGCCTGGTACTGGGGGAAGGTACAGAGCCAGTAGCTACTGATGTTGATGGAGTCGTTACCCCCGTTTAGGATCTCGATGCGCCCGTCGCTGCCGATCTCACTCAGGGTGAGCCCCCCGGCGGCGGTCGCGTTACGGACTACCTCGATATAGTTCGCCGAGATCGCCTCGCAGTCATCGTCGGTCAGGGTGGAGATACTTTCTCCCGCCACGGGTGGGTCTAAGCCCCGGTAACTCCAGCCATAGATTCGGCAGGTACCGATTGGGGCACCGCTTAGGTTCAGCGTATCGACACTGCGGGCGTTAGCGGAATTTAGAATGTTGCCATTGGCGTCGGTAATGACGTACCAGTAGTTCAGCGCGGTGGCCGTGGTCGTGAAGCTCACGGGGACCAGTACGTTACCGGCAACGGCCATGTAGACGGTATCGCCGTTCGCTACGGTGACCCGCCCCCCATCCGGTGCCTGACGGACGACCGTGATGGCGTTAGATAGATCGCTGGTGCCCACGATGCTGTCCAGGCTGGCCCCCATCATCAATCCTTCCAGCCCGTCGGCGTAGGTCAGGTACCAGATCAGGCAGGTGCCGGGGCCCGCGCCTTCCAGATTGAAGGGGCCGTTTCCGGCGGGGATATTCAGGATATTATTTTCGCTGTCCGTAATGACGAAGGTGCGGTTAGGGCCCTCCTGCATTCCGTCCAGCGTCACTTCCAGAGGGTCGGCGTTGCCGTCGATACAGATACTGGTGTCGGTGGACATGGAGCCGGCCAGCGTGATACGGCCGCCGTTCACGATCTGAGTGATACAGTTTTCTCCTTCGTAGCGATTGACGGTGATAGCGTTCGACAGATCGAAGGTGCCCTCCAGATCATCTACGTTTTCGCCAGCCGTCAGGCCACCGAGGCCATCCGTGTAGGCTAGGTACCAGATCAGGCAGGTTCCGGGGCCGGCACCATCGAGGTCGAAGGGGCCGTTCCCCTCGGGAATATTCAGGATCATTCCGTCGCTGTCGGTAATGACGAAGGTGCGATTGCTCCCCTGGGCCATTCCGTCGCGGACCACACCCAGGGGGTCGGGCGTTCCGTCGGCGCAGATGGCGGCGTCCGTATCGCCGTCACTCAGTTCGATCGATCCGGCGTAGGCCACGTTGGCGGCGCAGTCGCCACCGGTGAAGCGCCGTACACTAATGGGGTTGGAGAGGTCGAAGCAACCACCCAGGTCGTTGGCGTTTTCGCCGACGGCCGCGCCGGTCAGACTGCCATCGTGGGCAAGGTGCCAAACCAAGCAAAGCCCGCCCCCGGCCCCCTCCAGGTTGAAGGGGGGGCCGGGGGGTAGCCCGAGGATGTTCAAGTCGGCATCGGTGATAACCCAGGAACTGGACTCCCCCTCTGCATCCGCCAGGTGAACGTCGAAGAAGTCATCCGTACCGTCGCCCGCACAGATAGATAAGCTGTCCGAACCGTCGGGAAGAGAAATGGTGCCGCCCATGACCTCACAATCGCCCTGCCCGAACAACGGTCCGATTGATAGGGCGACAGGCAGCAGAAGGGAAAATGAGGAGTAAAATAATTGAATGGTGAGTTTGGAAAGCATAGTATCAAGTTTGGTGTTCCCTGCTTTTTACAGAGTAAATGAATGATCAAAAGTGCAAAGTCCCATTAACACATGGTGTTCGCTGAGCTAAAGGAAAGGGATGTAGCAATGGGGAAACGTCGTCCGTCAGGCCAATAACGTGGACCGACCCATTTTAGGCCAGGTTACACTCACGGGCTACTCGATTCGCAAAGTCACGGCAAGTTTTCCATCCGAACTGCGGATGAAATAGATGCCACCGGGTAAATCACCGGAATTCCACTGAGCAACGGATTGCCGCGTACGGAGGGAAGCAACGCGCTGGCCCAGAGCCGTGAATACATTCAGGGTACGATCTCGGGAGTCCGTCAGTTGGAACGTGATCGTGCGGCCAGCCCGAATAGGATTAGGAAAGATGCGGAGTGCGGATGTGGGGGGACGATTTGGCTTTAGACTGGTGATCTCCCCCCGAAAGATACCCCGCGCCCGCTCCACCGCGTCCTCCGCCACCCGGGGCCCGATTATCCGCCCGGGGATATCGTCCACCGGAGGGTGAATGCCCCCCCAGATGCGGCTCAGGCTGGTTTCGGCGGCGGCATCGTGGTAGGTCGCCCACTGCAGCACGATATCCTGGCTCGGCCCCTCTTCGAAGACGAGAAACTCGTTCCTCTTCGCCACAAATTCACCCAGGCCACCGGGAAAGTAGGGGGTGCCGGTCAGCCGTTCCAGCACCGTAGCGGCCGTGCTGCTGAAGGTAGAGTGCCCCGAGATGTAACCGGCGAAATTGGGCGTCACGAAATTCGGGCGCTGGTAGGGTTCCCACACCACGGGGTCGATCCAGCCCACGCCGGCCCGATCGGTGGCGGCGCTGTCAATGGCCGCGTTCCCCAGCCAGGCCCACGCCCTCAGTACGGTAAAACCGCTGCTCCGAAAGACCGTATCCCCTTCCTCGAACACTTCAATCAGGGGTGGGTCGGGCCGGATGCCGAGGGGATCCGGGCCGAAGGTGCCGTCTTCATCCACCCGCCCCAGGCTCAGGTAGCGGATGGCGGTAATCGGGCGCACGTAGTCGTACTTCCCCTTGATGCTCCAGGCGGTCACCGCGGCGTCGTGCAGGGCCCCGCCCAGGGTGAGGTAGGCCTTCACGTCGTATTCCAGGGCCGGCAGTTCTTGCCCTTCCCCCCAGAGGCGACGCGCGAAGAGGGGGTGATCCATGACCCTATTGAAAATGGCGAACCAGTGCCCGGGCGGGGTCTCGGAGGCCGGCCCGTCCGCCCAGAACTCGGCCAGTACGCGGGTGTAATCGCCCCGGGGCACGATGTTATCGGCGTAGGGCTCACCGGTCACCGGATTGACGGGCCAACCGTCACCGGCCCGCCCCCCTTCGTCCTCCCGGTAGAACGCCCGGTACTCAGCGGGGGAGTCGGGCAGGGCAGAAACGCGATTTCCACGGGCCCCGGGGCTGATGTTCCACATCACGCCATCGGAGGGGTCGAGGTGGCCGGACCACTTCAGTACGAGCTCCATATTCCAGCGGAAGAAGTTGAGCTCGGAGGTATCCTCTAGTTGCCAGTAGGGCGGCGGCCCGGGGTCGTGGTAGACGGGGTTGCCCCCGAGAATTGGATGTTCTTCGGTGGACGAGGTTCTGGCCTCCTCCGGAATGGCGAAGGGGGTGACCCGCCCCCAGCTTGCCCCCAGAAACGTAGGAATGGAGGAAATCGGGTTGCCGGATTGGTCGATTACGGTACCGGGAAAGGCCAGTTGCTGCCAGCGGTTCACGTCGCGGATACCGAACAGACTGAAGGGGCGGTCGATCTCGAGCGGTGGGTTGACGGGGTCCGGGTAGTCGACGTTCTCGTAGTCGAGGGCCTCGTTGGAACCGTCCGCCCTTCCGTAGTCAATCACGGCCTCCGCGACGTAGTTCCCGAGGGCGGCCGCGCCTCCGTTCGCTACCCCGGTGGCCGTGTAGCCCGTATCGTAGCCGAGTACGTTCATCAAACTATCGGCCATCCGCACGATCCGATCGCGGCCCGGAGCCAGGCGGTACCGGTGCAACAGCAAACGGTAGGCGGCGTAACTAACGGCGGTATCGGCGGCTAGTTCGGGGTTCCGGGGGAGGGTAAATCCGGGGGGGCGGCTGACCAGACTGGTGCCCCCCGCACCGTGCAACAGGGCCCAGCAGTCGTACATCGCCGCCGAGCTATGGTACAGGTTGCGGGCGTGTACCACCGGGCGGGCAAAGTCGAGCCGGATGGCGTCCAGGTAGACATCGTTCCACCGGCGGGCTACCGAAGGTTCTTCCTGCGCACCTGCGTCCGCGCAAAAACAACACAGCAGAATCAGGGCCAGCACCGAACTACGCAATCCAGGAAAATTTACCGTACGCCAAAGATAGGACGGAAAGCGGGCGGGGCCGCGGGTGCAAAGCGGATTGGCGGAAACATGTAGTTTGGCTGACGGTTATAGGTCCTACAAGCTGACTGTATGTCCTACATCTGGATCGGTTTCGCCCTCTTCGTGGGCCTACTGCTCTTTCTCGACCTCTTCGTCCTGAACAAGGAAGACCACGTGCCCCGCACCCGGGAGGCGCTGGGGCAGACCGCCCTGTGGATGAGCATCGGGCTGGGCTTCAGCGGCTTCGTTTACCTGGCCTTTAGCAATGGGTGGATCGTCTCCGACCTGGACGCACGCACGGCCACGATCAACTACCTGACGGGCTACCTGGTGGAATTGTCGCTGAGTATGGACAATGTCTTCGTGATTGCCGTCATCTTCAACTATTTCCGGGTGCCGGCCAAGTATCAGCACCGGGTGCTCTTCTGGGGCATTCTGGGGGCGGTGGTATTCCGCCTGCTGATGATACTGGCGGGGGTGTACCTGCTGGAGCAGTTCGACTGGATGTTCTACGTGTTCGGCCTGCTGTTGCTGTACTCGGCCTACAAGATGGTGGGGAAGGGGGAAGAAATTCACCCCTCCGAAAACCCGGTGATCCGGTTCGTGAAGAAGATGGTACCGGTGACGAGTGAGTACCACGGCAATAATTTCTGGGTGCGCCGTCGCCACATTCTGGCCGCCACCCCCCTGTTCGTGGCCCTGATCATGGTGGAGACGACGGATATCATCTTCGCCGTCGACTCCATTCCGGCCATCCTGGGGATCACCACCGATCGCTTTCTGGTTTTCTCTTCCAACATTCTGGCGGTGCTGGGGCTACGCGCGCTGTACTTCGTGCTGTCCAGCATGATCGATAAATTCAGCCTGCTCAAATACAGCCTGGCGGGTATTCTGGTTTTCGTGGGCATCAAACTGATGCTGCACGAAGTCTGGCACCCCGCCGAATGGGTCAGCCTGGCGGTCATTTTCGTCTTTCTGACGGGCGGCGTGTTGCTCTCCCTGCTACGTAAGCCCCCGCCCGACCACCTGGAAGACCCCACGGATATCACTGCACCGAGCCGGGTGCCGGAGAACCACCGGATCGACCAGGATTAGCCCAGGCGTAAAAGCGGGCTTCAGTCATCTCCCCCCAGGGGCGGGCCTCCTTCCGAAATGCTGCGATGGACTGGTACACCTTTGCGGTGGTCGGGTCGCTGGCGGCGTATTCCCGGATGACCTCGGCCGAGACCCGCCTGGCCCGTTCGATAAGCGCGTCGGGGAAGGGCCGGATGGCTAGTCCTTCCACCTGGCGTAGTTTCCCCAGGTACTCCGCGTTTTTGGCCTCGAAGGCCGCCAGCGTGTAGGTATTGATGTAGTGGGTCGCTACGCTGAAGATGTGCTGCAGATCGGTAGGTAGCTCCCCGTACTTTTCCCTGTTCACGAAGAACTCGAAACTCGTGCCGGGCTCGTGCCAGCCGGGGTAGTAGTAGTACTTGGCGATTTCGTGGAAGCCCATCACGTAGTCGTGGTAGGGACCGACCCACTCGGTAGCATCGAGGATGCCGCGCTCCAGCCCGGTATAGATCTCACCGCCGGGGAGCAGGACGGGGGTGCCACCCAGACGCTCCAGTACGCGGCCACCGAGGCCGGGCATCCGCATCTTCAGGCCCCGAAAATCCGCTACGCTGTTGATCTGACGGTTAAACCAGCCGCCCATCTGCACGCCGGTATTCCCGCCCACGAAGGGTACCAGGCCTACCCCCGCGTATAGTTCCCGCCACAGTTGGAGCCCGCCGCCGCTGAGGAGCCAGGCGTTCATTTGCTGGGCGTTCAGCCCGAAGGGAAAGCCGGCGAAGAACTGGGCGGCGGGGAGTTTGCCGGCCCAGTAGTAGGCCGCCCCACTGCCGACCTCGGCCGCCCCCTGCCGTACCGCGTCGAAGGCCTGGAGGGCGGGGACGAGTTCGCCGCCGCCGTAAACGGTGATGTTGAGCCGACCGCCCGACATATCGCGGCAGAGGTCGGCCAGCAGCTGGCACCCTTCTCCGAGGATGGGGAAGCCGGGGGGCCAGGTGGTGACCATCTTCCAGTCGAAGCGGCGGCCGCTGGTGGTGGTTTCGGTCGACTGGGCGTGTCCCTTCCCCCCCAGGAGCCGTAGCGCTACGGGCAGTCCGATGGTACCGGCCGCGACGGCTTTGAGGATTTTCCGGCGGTCCATCAGTTTTGCTTCAGGTCGCGGTTATTGAGTTGTTTGTCGGCGACCTGTTGATAGTTGCCCCGCGTCTGGGTGTTGCTCTGAAAGAGGTAGCAGCTCAGCAGACCGGAGTCTTCGTGGCCGGTGAGCATCATGCGGCTGTTGTCGGTAAAATCGATGTACTCCACCCGGGCCGTGGGGAGTTTAAGGGCCAGTTCTCCATCGGAGAGGCGGTAAAAGCTCACGGCATGCTCGTGGCCGCCGGTGGCGAGGTACTGCCCGTCGGGGGTGAAGGCGAGGGCTTCGATCTTGAGGGGGTTGACGAAGGTGCGGACCAGTTCTCCGGTACGGGCGTCGAAGATGCGGGCCGCGTTGTCGAATCCGCCGGTGGCGAAGAGGGCTTCGTCGGCGCTGTAGCGGACGCTCTTGATGCTGCCGGGTTGTTCGCCGATGTCGAGCATGACCTCGCGGGTGCCCATGTCGATGATCTTGGCAAAGCCGGTGTAGCGGTTACCGCCAGGACCTGCGGGGTCTGGCGTCTGGATATTGCCACCGACCAGCAGGTGCAGCCCATCGGCGGTAAAATCCAGGGAGTTGATGGTGGAGCCACAATTTATCCGGTCGGTTTCGGCATAGGTTTCGGCATCGAAGAATACGGCGTTCCCGGCCTCGTCGCCGCCGACGATATAGCGGCCGTCGGGCGACCAGGTGATGCCATCGAAGCCGGCTTCGGTCATTTCCATGGCGTGGAGTTGCTCGCCGGTCTGTACGTCCCACACCCGGATGAAGTAATCCTCCCCTCCCGTGGCGATCCGCTTCCCGTCGGGGGAAAAGGTGACGCATTCCACCTCGCTTTCGTGGGCGGCTTCCCAGAGCAGGGTGCCGTCGGCCACTCGCCAGAGCATGACCTTATAGCCGAATTTACCGCCGGAAACCGCCAGGCTACCGTCGGGGCTGAACTCGGCGGCCTCCACCGATTGCAGTCCGTGGCTCACGTCGCCGACCCGGTGCCAGATGCGGACGGGCTCGGGAGCTTCGGAGTTGTAGATCTGCGTGTCCTGGCCGGAAAGCGTAGCCGAGCACAGGAAAAGCGAAAGGGCGGGGAGGAGGTACTGCATGGTAGAGGGTAAGATACGAAGAAGGGTGCCGATCTACACCCGACATCGGATGTCTTGGACATCCGATGTCGGGTGACACAATGACATACGGAAGGAGTCGATAATACGAAAGAACCTGGGTTATCGGGAAAATTCATACTGTCATTATGGCAGACATCGGATGTGTGACAAAATGTCACACATCCGATGTCGCATGACAGGGCGACCGTTCAACCCCAGCCGTTCCCCATTTGTCTTCTTCCCCATGCCACGCCAGTACAAGATCAAGGAGTGCTTCTATACCCTCCAGGGCGAAGGGGCCCAGGCCGGACGGGCCGCGGTGTTCCTGCGCTTCACCGGCTGTAATCTGTGGAGCGGGCGGGAGGAGGATCGCCAGGCCGCCGTGTGTAAATTCTGCGATACGGACTTCATCGGTACCGACGGGCAGAACGGCGGCCGCTATACTCTCGATGATTGTGTGGACCTGGTGAGTAACCTCTGGCCCGGCGGGGGCCGCCCCTACGTCGTTTGCACGGGCGGAGAGCCGCTCTTGCAACTCGACGTACCGCTGATTACCGCACTGCAAAGGTCCGGCTTCGAGGTGGCGGTGGAAACCAATGGCACGAAGGCCGTTCCTGAGGAGATCGACTGGGTCTGCGTAAGCCCCAAGGCCACCGCGCCGCTGGTAGTCACCGAAGGGGATGAACTAAAACTGGTCTACCCCCAGGCGGAACCCGCCGCCCAGCCGGAGCGCTTCGAACACCTGGGCTTTAGCCATTTTTTCCTCCAGCCCAAGGACGAGGCCGGCCACGACCACACCGCCGCCACCGTCGCCTACTGCATGAAAAACCCCCGCTGGCGCATCAGTCTGCAAACCCACAAGCTCATGGGCATCGACTGATTGTGGTTGTGCTTAGCTCGCACCTGCGCCCCGCCGCCCGTACCCTATTCCTTATTTAGTCTGATTATAAACAACAGTAGATCAGGCAGTTAGGAGAACAAAGTGGCCTTCGGAATGCTTTTATTAGCGCATCATTAATCACGACAAACGAAAGTAAAGATGGAAGCCACCTGCAAAAATTGTAACCACTGGGAAACCGAAGCCCCCGCCGTTCAGAACCGCGAAAACTTCGGTGAATGCGAAGTGCTCAGCGAAAGCGGCATGAAGTACGTTCTGCCCGTACTACAGAACCAGTCGACCACCACCGGTCTGGAGTTCCTGACCGAGGCCAACTTCGGCTGCAACCACTTCAGCGCCGATAACTAAACCCGGCAACCCGAACCTTATCGCGAAGCCGCATTCTTCCCCGGAGGAATGCGGCTTCGCTATGTCAGCCCACCCCAACACAGATATTTGGTGGTGAGGTATTCGTCCAGCCCGTACCTACTACCCTCCCGCCCGAAACCACTTTCCTTCACCCCACCGAAGGGGGCCACCGGCGTAGAGATCAGGCCGGTATTGATGCCGACCATCCCGTATTCGAGCGCTTCGGCAACCCGCCAGATCCGCGCGTGGTCCCGGCCGTAGAAGTAGGCCGCCAGCCCGTAGGGCGTAGCATTCGCCTGCCGGATGACCTCCGCCTCCCCCGAAAACCGGAAGATGGGCGCCACCGGACCGAAAACCTCTTCCCGGGCCAGTTCCATTTCCGCGCTGGCGTTCACCAGGATAGTCGGTTGGTAGCAACGGGGGCCGGCTTCCGCCCCTCGGGCCCCGGTCACGACTTCGGCTCCCCTATCCCGGGCATCCGCTACGAGCCGCTCGATTTTGCGCAGGGCGGCATCGTTGATGAGCGGACCGATGTCGGTTCCCTCCTCCGTCCCCCGGCCGGTACGGAGGGTAGCTACGGCTTGCGTTAGCAGGTCCACGAAACGATCGTGTACGGCGTCCTGCACGAAAATACGGTTCGCGCATACGCAGGTTTGCCCCCCGTTGCGGAACTTCGCGACCATGGCTCCGGCGACGGCAGCCTCCGGGTCGGCGTCCTCGAACACGATGAAGGGGGCATTGCCACCCAGCTCCAGCGAAAGTTTTTTGAGGGTGTCGGCACTTTTCCGCATCAGCAGTTTTCCCGTTTCGGTGCTGCCCGTGAAACTCAGTTTGCGAACCCTACCGTCCCGCAGCAGGGCATCGCCTACTTCGGCCGGTCGGCTGGTCGGGACGACGTTGATCACTCCCGCCGGAAAGCCGGCCCGCTTGGCGAGTTCGGCCAGCGCCAGGGCACAGAGGGGGGTGTCCTCCGCCGGCTTAATGACCACGGTGCAGCCCACCGCCAGTGCCGCCGCTACCTTCCGGGTGATCATGGCGATGGGGAAGTTCCAGGGCGTGATGATCGCGGCTATCCCCACGGGTTCTTTGCGGACCAGGATGCGCACGTCTTCCCGGTGGGGCGGAATGAGGTCCCCGTACGCCCGCCGTCCCTCCTCGGCGAACCAGCGGATGAAGCCGGCGCCGTAATCTACCTCCCCCCGGGCTTCGGTGAGTGGCTTGCCCTGCTCGCTCGTCATCAGCAGCGCGAGATCGTCCCGGTGTTCGAGTAGCAAGTCGTGCCACCGTAGGAGGGTGTTTGCCCTATTCTCGGCGGTCCGCTTTTTCCAGCCGGGGAAGGCTTGTTCAGCGGCGTCGATTGCCGCAACCGTTTCTGATGTTCCGAGGTCGGCTACCCGGGCGAGTTGAGTCCCGTCGAAGGGGTCGGTAACGGGGAAGGTCGCCCCGGAGTCGGCGGCGGTCCAGCGGTTACCGATGAAAGCGAGCGTGCGTAGGAGGCTGGGATCGTGGAGGTGCATAGTGTGAATGACATGTTGACGGACATCGGGTGTCTACCATATTGGCGGCGGCGCGCGGGTGCGGGGGAAGCCCGTTAACCGGAACGTGGCGAACACCCAAAGTTCCGCATCCGTACCATACCGAACCTGATAAATAAATTCCGATGTCCCTGAATAATCTAAAAGTAGCCGCCCTAGCCACCGACGGATTCGAAGAAGTCGAATTCACCAAACCCAAACAAGCCCTGACCGAGGCGGGGGCCACCGTCCACCTGGTGAGTCCCGAATCCGGCCAGATCAGGGCGTGGGACGGAGACGACTGGGGCGGTAGCTATACCGTCGACCGGACCCTTGCGCAAGCCGAGCCAACCGAATACGGTGCCCTCCTCCTGCCCGGGGGCGTCCTGAGTCCGGATAAACTCCGGATTAACGCCGGGGCCCGGGAATTCGTCAAGGCCTTCTTCACGGCCAATAAACCGGTAGCCGTTATCTGCCACGGGAGCCAGACGCTGATCTCGGCGGGGCTCGTGAGGGGGCGCACGATCACCGGATACGAGGCCATCCGCGGTGATCTGGCCCACGCCGGAGCTAATGTGAAGGATGACGAGGTCGTAGTGGATGGCCAGTTAGTCAGCAGCCGCAACCCCGGCGATATACCCTCTTTCAACGAAAAGATGCTGGAAGTTTTCGGCCGGGCCGCCCGCCAAAACGGGTAGCGGATTCATCTAGGGAACAGTACAGCGTAGCCGGCCCGCGCAATCACCATTCAACTCCTTTCCTATGTTCCACTATACGTTCAGTGGCACCGCGGTGCTACTGGGGCTCATTCTGCTATGCCTATCCCTGACCGCCGGAATACTCTGGTACCGCCGCCACTTCCAGGGCGGAGCCACGAAGACTAGTCCGGACATCCTGAGGCGCTCAACCACTGTCGGCCAGCTTTCCCTCTGCGCCGCGCTGCTAACCACCTTTCTGACCATCAACTGGACGCAGTACCGGGAAGCACCGGTGTATACGGCGATTACCGACCCGGGTGAGGAGATCCAGCAGGAGATTCCCATCACCTACACTAAGCCGAAGCCGCCCCCGCCGCCCCCGTCACCTCCCACCATCGAGATTTCCCCCGACCCGGAGATCGAGCCCGTCGTAGTAGAAGACCAGGCCATTACGGAGGATACGCCGGTAGAACTGTACGTGCCCCCCGTACCCGAGCCCCGGGCGAGCACTCCGCCGCCACCCCCCGAGCCGCCCGCACCGGTTGACGGTGACGATACGATAGAAATATTCGTAGAACGGATGCCCGTCTTCGGCGAGGATTGCAAAAAGCTCAGTGGTGAGGTGCGAAAGGAGTGTTCTGACCGGGCCCTGCTTTCCTTCGTGCAGGGGGGTGCTCACTACCCATCCCTGGCCCGGGAAAATGGCATCGAGGGGGTGGTCGTAATCTCCTTCGTCGTAGAAAAAGACGGGACGATCTCTACGATCGAGGCGGTCCGGGAGCAGCCGGGGGGACTTACCGAGGCGGTGCTGAAGGCCGTACAACGAATAAACCTGAAGGGGCGGACGTTTACGCCGGGTATTCAGGCCGGTCGGCCGGTGCGGGTGGCGTTCAACTTGCCGGTCAAATTCAAGCTATCGAATTGACGGGACTATTTACCGATACAGAAGTTGGAGAAGATGTTGCCGAGCAGGTCATCCGTGGTGATCTCACCGGTAATTTCACCGAGGTCGCGGAGGCTCTGCCGGATGTCCATAGCCACGAAGTCGGGGGAGAGCCCGGAGGCGAGGCCAGCGGCTACCCGGGCCAGGGCTTCGTCGGCGCGCATCAGGGCGGCGTAGTGGCGGGCGTTACTGAGGATTAGTTCCTGGGCATCGTAGCCCTTACCCCGGGTGACGACGTTCAGCAGGGTGTCGCGGAGGTACCCCAGGTTACTACCCTCGCTGGCGATCATGGGTACGAAGCGCTCGGGGGGAACGCTGAACTGACCGGCGTAAGCGGGCCCGAAATAGTGTGCGTACTTGGTGTAGGGGTTCAGGTCCATCTTATTGGCCACCACGATCAGTTCCAGGTCGGGGCGGTACAGGCGATCGAGATCGGCGGTGAGGGTGGCCGGGTCGGTTTCGATGATGTCGAAAACGTAGATGAGGAGGTGCCCGACGGCTACTTCCCGCAGCGTACGCTCTACCCCCATCGCCTCGACGGTATCGGAAGCCTCCCGGATGCCGGCCGTGTCGATCAGGCGAAAGGTGATGCCGCCGACGTTCACGGTTGCCTCGATCGTATCGCGGGTAGTGCCGGGGATGTCCGAGACGATGGCCCGATCTTCGTTGAGCAGGGCATTGAGCAGGGTGGACTTGCCGGCATTCGGCCGGCCGGCGATGACGGTGCTTACCCCTTCCTTGATGGCATTTCCCAGTCGGAAGGAAGTGGTCAGATTGCCGATGCGGTCGCGGATACCGGTCACCAACTGGGCTAGCTGATCGCGGTCGGCGAACTCCACGTCCTCCTCCCCGAAGTCCAGCTCCAGCTCGATCAGGCTGGCGAAATCGATCAGTCGCTTGCGTAGCTCGGTGATCTCGTTTCCTACTCCCCCCCGCAGTTGGTTCAGGGCCAGGCGGTGGGCGGCGGCGGAGCGGGAGGCGATCAGGTCCGCCACGGCTTCGGCCTGGCTCAGGTCGAGTTTCCCGTTCAGGAAGGCACGTTGGGAAAACTCTCCCGGTCCGGCTAATCTCGCACCTGCGTCCCCGCCCAATTCCAAAATACGCTGAAGGATGAAGGGGCTGGCGTGGCAACTGATCTCCACCGCGTCTTCGCCCGTGTAGGAAAGGGGAGCCCGGTACAGGGTCACCAATACCTCATCGATGGCTTCTCCCTGCCCATTTTTCAGTACGCCGAAGTGAGCGTAACGGGCCGGTGCTTCCGCCAGGTCGCGGCCCTCGAAGTACGGATCGATGAGGGCGATACAGCCCGGGCCGCTGAGGCGAACGATGCCGATGGCCCCCGCTCCCGGCGGCGTGGCGATGGCGATGATGGGGTCGGTAGCGGGGAGGTTCAACTGGCGCGGGGTAGGGTGATGCGGAAGGTGGTGCCCTTATTGACTTCGGAGTGGGCCACCACGATGCGGCCGCGGTGGTACTCTTCGATGATGCGTTTGACGAGGCTCAGCCCCAGGCCCCACCCCCGTTTTTTGGTGGTGAAGCCGGGGTTGAACACCTTACGTAGGTTCCGGGACTCGATGCCCTTGCCGGTGTCGGAAATGTCGATGACGACCTTCCCGTCTTTTTCCCTTACCTGGCTGCTGATCTTGCCGCGGCCGTCCATGGCGTCGAGGGCGTTACGGAGGAGATTTTCGATGACCCAGTCGAAGAGCAGGGGATTGATGGCCACGGGAAGATTGCCGGTGTCGGCGGTGGGAAAATCGAAGGTGACGCGGCGGGGCGCCCGTTTTTCCATATAGGCCCGGCACTTAGCGAGCTCGGCGTAGATGTTGACGGCGTCGAGTTCGGGGGTGGCACCGATTTTGCTGAAGCGGTTGGCGACCATTTCGAGACGCTGGACGTCCTTCTGGAGTTCGCCGGAAACCTCACTGATCTCCGTGTCTTCGGGGTACATGCTACGCAGGTGCTCGATCCAGCCCATGAGGGCGCTGATGGGAGTGCCGAGCTGGTGGGCGGTTTCCTTAGCCAGGCCGACCCAGACGCGGTTTTGCTCGGCGCGGCGGGCCTGGTTGATGCCGAATAGCCCGATGACGACGAAAGTACCGATGAGGGCCAGTTGGATGTAGGGGAAGAGGCGGAGCTTCTGGATCAGGTTGGAGGTGCCGAAGTACATCAGCCCGCCGTAGGGCATTTCTACCGGGGGCTTGCCGCTTTCCTTCAGTTCTTCGAGTTGTTCGAGGATGTAGGTGGTATCCGATTCCCGACCGCCCCAGTTCATGGCATCCACGTAGCCGCCCTCGCGCAGGGCCCAGATGGCGGGGATGGTGGTGTTATTGCCGATAATTTCCTGTTGGATGGAGAAATCGGCCTGGTCGTTCAGGTCGTCGAATTCAGTGATGTCGCGGACCGAAGCTTCAAAGAAGCGGACGTAGTTCTCCTCGATCTTGGAAAGCTGGTTCGCCAGGCGGTTTGTGTACCACACCGAGGCCACGACGATGCCCAGGCCGATCACGGCGAGGTAGAGGGGCCAGCGGGAAGTGGAGGGTAAGTGCATGAGCGGACGGGCCGGGCGGGTCGGTCAGCAGGATAACGCGCGAAGGGCGGAAAGGTATATCCGGCAAATCAGCGGGAGGGGACATTCATTCCCAGGTCCTTGAGGGCGCGGCGGCTGGCCTGTTGCTCGGCACTCTTCTTGTTGTAATCCTCCCCGACGGCCCGACGCTGCCCGTCGATCTTGACGGCTACGCGGAAGCGGTCGCGCTTATCCTGCTTAAATCGTTTGAGGATTTCGTAGTCTACCCGCTTGCCGCTCTTCTGGCAATGCTCCAGCAACTGGCTCTTGTAGTTGTCGTCGTAGGTTTCCAGCGTTTCGATATCGACGTAGTTGCGCAGCATTCGCTGAACGACGAAGTGGGTGGTCTTGACGTAGCCGCGCTCGACGTAGACCGCCCCGACCAGGGCTTCGACGGCGTTGCCGAGCATAGAGCGGGCGATGCGGGTATTGTTGTAGGTGTTGAGTAGCTCGTCCAGGCCCATATCGTAGCCGATGGAGTTGAGCGACTTGCGCTTGACGATTTTGGAGCGCATTTTGGTGAGAAAGCCCTCGTCGGCGGTGGGGTACTTTTTATAAAGGTATTCGGCGACGATGGTGCCGAGTACGGCATCCCCGAGATATTCGAGGCGTTCGTTGTTCTGGCCGCCGTAGGGGCGTTTGGGGTGGTTGTCGTTCGAGCTTTTGTGGGCAAAAGCGAGTTTGAACACGCTTAAGTAGGCCGGGGTGAAGCCCAACAGGCGGCGCAGCCGGCGCACGAACTCTTTTTCCGGGGAGAAATAGCGGTTATATATCCTGCGAATCGCCTTTATCACTACAATTGACTATCCATTGAAACGCTTAAAGATAGTGGCCGAGTTGTGACCGCCAAAGCCAAAGGTATTGCTGAGGGCTACCCCGACCGGTTTTTCAACCGCCTCGTTGAAGGTCAACCGCAGGCGGGGGTCGATTTCGGGGTCTTCGTTGACGTGATTGATCGTGGGGGGGACGAAGCCGTGGCGGATCGCCAGAATACAGGCCACGGACTCGATAGCCGCCGCCGCCCCGAGCAGGTGGCCGGTCATGGATTTGGTGCTACTGATGTGGAGGTCGTAAGCCGCCTCACCGAAGGCCAGCTGAATGGCTTTAAGCTCGGCGGTATCCCCGAGTGGGGTGGACGTGCCGTGGGTATTGATGTAGTCGACCTCCCGGGGGCTTACTCCCGCGTACTCCATCGCATTTTCCATGGCGGCCTTGGCTCCTAGCCCCTCGGGGTGCGGGGCCGAGATATGGTGGGCGTCGGAGGTGGCGGCGTACCCGGCTACTTCGGCCAGGATGGTGGCGCCACGGGCCCGAGCGTGTTCCAGGCTTTCGAGTACGATCGCGGCCGCTCCCTCGCCCAGTACGAACCCGTCGCGTTCCGCGTCGTAGGGCCGGCTGGCGGTAGCGGGGTCGTCGTTGCGGGTGCTGAGGGCCTTCATCGAATTGAAGCCGCCGATGGCCACTTTGGTGATTACGGCTTCCGAGCCACCGGTGACCATCACGTCGGCCCGGCCCAACCGAATGTCGTCGGCCGCCGCGGCCAGGGCGTGCCCACCGGAGGCGCAGGCACTGACGGTGGCGTAGCTGGGTCCGCGCAGTCCGTAGCGCATACTGATGTGGCCGGCCCCCATATTGGCGATCATCCGGGGGATCATGAAGGGATTATAGCGGGGTGTACCGTTGCCCCCCTCGAAAATTTCAATTTGTTCTTCCAGCGACCGCAGGCCACCGATGCCGCTGGCCCAGATGCAGCCGGCCCGGGCCGGGTCCACGCCGGCAATGGTGTTGCCCTCCCCGTCGAGCAGTCCGGCCATTTCCATGGCTTCATCCGTGGTATAGAGGGCCATGAGGGTATAGCGGTCCTGGCGGCGGGCTTCCCGCTTATCGACCCGGGTGGTTGGGTCCCAGTCCTTCACTTCGCAGGCGAACTGGGTTTTGAACTGTTCGGCATCGAACTGGGTGATGGGCCCGGCGCCGCTGCGCCCCTGGCGGAGGCCTTCCAGGTACTCGGGAACGGAATTGCCGATGGCGGTCAGGGCGCCGATGCCGGTGACGACTACTCGATTCATAGGTATGGGCAATGATGTAAAAACAACCGCCGCCCGCTACCTGAGGGGAGGTAAACCGGGCGGCGGGGTGAATGCGCGGGGAGATGTGCTACTTATCCACGCTGCCTTCGAGGTAGGTAACGGCCTGGCCGACGGTCTGGATGTTTTCCGCCTGCTCGTCCGGGATACTAATGTCGAATTCTTTTTCGAACTCCATAATGAGCTCGACGGTGTCAAGCGAATCCGCGCCCAGGTCATTCTGGAAACTGGCGTCGCGGGTCACTTCCGACTCGTCTACGCCGAGCTTGTCGACGATGATCTGCTTAACTTTTTCTTCAATGCTTGCCATAATCTGAGGTGGCTTTGGTGAATAAATGCGGTCGCAAAGAAAGCCCGAAAGCCCTACTTGCGCAAGTAGGGCGACAATCTGGCCCCCGCTACCGGGCCGCCAAGGTACTATTTAGAGTCGGATACCCACCACCAGGCTCCAAAGATCGCGGCGCGACTCCGGCCCCTCCCCCGTGAACCGGTAGCGGTACTGGACGCCCAGGGTCGCCCAGTGTAGGTAGGCCGATACACCGGTACGCAGCCCCACGTCCAGTCCGTAACCCGCCGAGCCCCGATCGAAGGTTTCCCAAGTGTAGGTGGGCAGCAGGGCCAGGTGGGGCACCAGGTTGAGGTCGAGGTCGGCCGGCAGCAGGCGGTAGGCCAGGCCCAGGGGGAGGCTCAGGACGTGATAGTTCAGCGACTCGTCGGGGCCGGGTTCCGCGGTCAGCAGCCGGTATCCGAGCCCGGCCAGGGGGGTGAGGGACCGGCGCCCGAAGTGCAGGTCCAACCCCAGGAGATATTGATCGGTATCCAGGGAGAGGGGGGCGTCGGCCGGACCGACGGTTTGGAGGGCCCGCCCGGTGCTGCTCACGCCCAGGTAGGGGTGAGATTCGACCTGGGCGGATAGCCAGCCGGGGCAGGCTACAAACAGGGCAAGCAGGAGGGCAGGGAGTGAATGTTGCATACGATAGATAGAAACACAAACGTTAAACTTAGTTTTGTCGCCGCTAAGGGGGCGTGGGATTAAAATAAGCTACCCCCCGCCGCCGTTACCGATGCCTATTCACCCCAGTTGGCCCCGTAGCACCTACCGGGTCCACTCACGTATTGGAATTGAGATCAACTATGCAACAACTTTCCTTCCGGGCGCTAATCACCGCCTGTTCCCTCCTTTTCGTTCTTCCCCTTACCGCCCAGATCGGCGCTTGCGTGATCGGCCCCGACGGGGCGAGCGTCCAACCCGGTACCGGACAGCCCTGCGTCAATACCGTCGTTTCCGCCGTTCCCTTCCTGCGCATCAACCCCGATGCCCGCGGGGGCGCTATGGGGGATGCCGGCGTAGCCCTGAGCCCGGATGCCAACGCGATGCACTACAACGCCAGCCGCCTGGCCTTTTCCGAAGAAGACCTGGCGCTGGGCGCGACCTACACTCCCTGGCTCCAGGCCCTGGGGCTGAACGATGTCTACCTGGCTTACGTCAGCGGCTTCAAGAAATTGAGCGAAAACGAGGCCATCGGGGCCAGCCTGCGCTACTTTAGCCTGGGGGAGATTCGCTATACCGACGAGAATAATCAGAACCTCGGCACCGGCCAACCCAACGAGTTTGCCGTCTCCCTGGCCTACGCCAGGAAGCTGACCGACAACTTCGGTTTGTCCATCGGCGGCAAGTACATCAACTCCAACCTGGCCGCCGGCCAGCAGGTACAGGGGCAGGTGCTACAGGCCGGGCAGGCCTTCGCCGCCGATATTGGCTTCACTTACCGGAGTAACCCCATCGGCCCTTCCCGTAACGTGTTCGCCGTGGGCGGTGCCATCACCAATATCGGGAACAAGGTTTCCTACACCCTGGACACCATCCGCGATTTTCTACCCGCCAACCTGGCCCTGGGGGCGGCCTATACGTTTAATCTTGATGACTTTAACCAGTTGACGATCACCGGTGAGTTGGGTAAACTCCTCGTACCCACCCCCTGCGACGGGACCACGAATTGCGACCGCACGCAGGACGAAATCAACGACCTTTCCCCCATCAGCGGCGTGCTCACCAGCTTCAGCGACGCGCCGAATGGCTTTAGCGAGGAATTACGGGAGTTCACCTTCAGCGGTGGGTTAGAGTACTGGTACGCCCAGCAATTTGCCGTACGGGCCGGCTACTTTTACGAGGACAACACCAAGGGCGGGCGGCGCTACCTCACGACCGGGCTGGGCCTGAAGTACAATATCTTCGGAATTAACCTGTCGTACCTGGTCCCCACCAGCAACCAGCGCAATCCGCTCGATAACACCCTCCGCTTCAGTCTCCTGTTCGATTTCGGGGCCGAAGCCGGCTAGGCACCCATGGGGTGCAAATGTTAAATCATGGGGTTGCGGGCCACATTTTTTTACCAGCTTGCAATAATGTGGTCCGCCCGCCCGTATATTGCAGCAGAATACGGCGGCGACCCGCCGACACGATTAATTTTTTTATAACTGGGGTTTAGTTCAGGAAAGGTGTGGCACTCGTGCCATGCCTTTCTTTTTTGCTGCACTTTGGGCTTACCTTCCGGCCCCATGCCGCGGCTTCTTCCCTTTCCCCACTACCACCGGCCCCCCGGCCCCCTCGCCGAGCGACTCCCCTTCACCCGCCACGGCGTCCGACATCTGCCGCCGGGAGCCCTCCGTAAACAGCCCGGGCCGGCGCACGCCCTACTCACTATCCGCGACGGGGAGCGGGGGCGCCGGGTAAGGGGACTCTGTGGCCTCCTGCCCGCCCGGGCCTTCCGCGACGGCAGCGTGCTGCCCCACGAGCATACCCTGGAGTCGCGGATGGACCGGCAGCGCAGACTGGTGCGGGCCGACCGCGGCGCCCTCGGAAAACCGGTGCTCCTGACCCTGCCCTCCCTAACGGAGGTGTTTTCCCGTATCGCTTCCGTAGATGAGGATCAGACCGAAGCCCTGACCTTTTACGGCGACGACCACATCTACCGACTGCAGTGTCTGCGCACGGAGGGGGCAATCGATCTCGGCCCTACCCCCCCGATCATCGCCGATGGCCACCACCGGGCGGCTACCCACGCCGAACTGGCCGAACGGGGCGACCGCGCCTGCGAATACATCCCGGTGGTCGCCATCGGGGCCGACGAACTCCGCATCGGGGCCTTTCTACGGGTAATCGACGGCGGCGGTTTGGGGTGCGAGGAACTGCTAAACCGCCTAACCGACTTTTTCAGCCTTCAGCCCCTCGACGCTCCCCGGCCACCGGACCGTACCGGCTGCTGGCTGCTGCACCACGACGGGAAATCCTACCACCTCAGGCGGAAAAATACCGAGGTGGGCGATACCGACCCGGGCTGGCTGAACCGGAAGGTACTACCGGCGATCTTCGGTATTACGGACACCCGAACGGACCCCCGCATCGAGTCCGTGGACCCGCCCGCCCGCCAGGGCGGCTTATGCAAGCTGTCCTCACTGTATGCCGGGCGAATTCAGTTGCTCGGTTACCCCGTAAGTCGGGCGGAGTTTTTCACCGAAGTACTGGCCGGCCGGGTCCTGCCCCCCAAGAGCACCCGCTTCGAGCCCCGGGTACCCAGCGGCCTCTTGGTCTGGTGCCCCTAACTTGCGCCCATGAACCTTCCCCTCTTCCTGGCCCGGGGCGTTGCGCGGGGCGGTGGCCGCTCGATCAGCCGCACGATCATCGCCATCGCGGTGGCCGCCGTGGCGATCTCGACCGCCGTCATGGTACTGGCCAGTGCGCTCATCGCGGGATTCAAGACGGAAATATCGGTCAAGATCTTCGGCTTCTGGGGGCACATTCACATCACCGAGGAACGGGCCGCCAGCGATCTGATGCTCACTTCCGATTACCCCATCAGTACGAATCAGGAGTTCTACCCCGAGCTGGAAGACCTGGGCCCGATTACGTACCGCGACTTCAACGACCCCTTCGGGGATCGGGCCACCAGCGAGCGCACCACCCGGGGGGGCATCAAGCACATTCAGCAGTTCGTCCTCCTGCCCGGTATCGTTTCCGTATTCCAGGAAGGGGAGCGGCTGGCCGACACCGAGCCCCTCGTGCTCAAGGGGGTGGCGGAAGATTTTGCCTGGGATGACTTCGGCCAGTACGTGATCGAGGGGGACCAGCTCGTCATCTCCCCCGACAGCACCTCCCGGGGCATCCTGGTGTCCAACAGCATGGCCAAGCGGCTGCGGCTGGAAGTAGGGGACCGGGTGGACTTCGTCTACTTCAGCGGGCTACGGGAAGAAAAAACCCGGGCCTTCCGCGTCCGGGGCATCTACAAAACCGGGCTCGAGGAATACGACAGCCACTTCGCCATCGTCGACATCAAACAACTCCAGCGCCTGCTCAACTGGCGGCAGGACCAGGTGGGGGGCTTCGAAGTGGTACTGGACGACATTGAAGACCTGGAAGCCTTTTCCAACTACATTCACTACGACGTGCTGACCCAGGATCTCTACGCCGACAGCATCCGCGAGAAACTCCGGGAGCTCTTCAACTGGCTCGACATCCAGGACTATAACGGCATCATCATCCTGATCCTGGTCGTACTGGTCGCCATCATCAACATGATGACCGCCCTGCTGATCCTCATTCTGGAGCGTACCAACATGATCGGCACCCTGAAGGCCCTGGGGCAGAATAACTGGGGCATCCGGAAAATCTTCCTCTACTACGCCGGCTTCATCGTCATCGTCGGCCTGGTTCTCGGCAATCTCATCGGTCTGGGCCTGGCCTGGGTGCAGAAGACCTTCGGTATCGTGACCCTCGACGAGGAGAGCTACTACCTCGCCGTGGCCCCCATCCGCCTGGAATGGCTCACCCTGCTTACCCTCAACCTCATCACCTTCTGCGTCACCCTCTTGTTTTTGATCATTCCCTCCTACCTGGTCACGAAGATCGATCCCGTTCGTGCCATTCGCTTTAAGTAGGACGTTCCTATTCCCGTTCCCGCTACCATCGCACCTGCGTCCGCGCCCCGTCTAGTCCTCTGTCCTGCCTCACCCTTCAGGGTCCTCCTATCGGGCGAGGGGCATCTAATAATCGCCTTACCTTTACCCCGCCCAAAAAATCTCCCTCTCCTTGCCCACCGACTTCATCGCCGAACTGGAATGGCGCGGCATGCTCCACCAACTCACCCCCGGCATTCGCGAGCACCTCAGCGAGCCCCGGAAGGCCTACATCGGGTTCGACCCGACGGCCCCCTCCCTCACGATCGGAAACTACGTGCAGGTGATGCTGCTGCTACACTGGATGCGGGCCGGCCACGCAGCCGTCGTTCTCTTCGGCGGAGCGACCGGACGCATCGGCGACCCCAGCGGAAAGGATAAGGAGCGGGAACTGAAAAGCTACGACGAGCTGGACGAAAACCTGAGCCGGCAGCGGGAACAGATGGAGGAACTATTGCGGCGGGGCGCGGGTGCGGAGGAAAGCCGGTACACCATCACCAACAACCTCGACTTCTACCGGGAAATGAACGTGCTGACCTTCCTGCGCGACGTGGGCAAAACCCTGACGGTCAGCTACATGATGAGCAAGGACAGCGTGCAGAACCGCCTGGAGAGCGGCATGTCCTTCACCGAGTTCAGCTACCAGCTACTGCAGGGCTACGACTTTCAGCGACTCTACGCCGACCGCGGGGTCACGGTGCAGATGGGCGGCTCCGACCAGTGGGGCAACATCACCAGCGGCACCGAATTCGTGCGCCGCAACCTGGAGGGAAAGGCCTACGCCGTCACCACCCCGCTGCTGACCAAGGCCGACGGCAGTAAATTCGGAAAGAGCGCGGAAGGCAATATCTGGCTCGACGGCGAACGCACCAGCCCCTACGACTTTTACCAGTTCTGGCTGCGGGCCGACGATGCCGACCTGGCTACCTACCTGAAGTACTTCAGCCTACGCGGCAGGGAGGAAATCCTGGCCGATTGCGCGGTAGTAGAAGCTCATTTGGGGGGCGAGGACCGCTACCGGGAGGTGACCGCCATTCGTACCGCCCTGGCCGCGGAACTCACCGAGCGCATCCACGGCACGGCCGCCCTCGATACCGCCCGCCGCGTGACCCAACTGCTCTGGGGCCGGGGGGCCACGGCTGACGATCTCCGCGCCCTGGATGCCACCGCCTTTCGTACCCTGGCCGGTAACATCCCGACCTACGAACTGGGGCGCTCCGTTCTGCCCGCCGGACTTACTGACGTTCTCGCCGACCGCACCGACATCGTCAAGAGTAAGAGCGAGGCCCGCCGCGCAATCCAGGGGAACGCCATCGCGGTAAATAAGGAAAAGACGACCGACGTAGACGCGGAACTGACCACTGACGACCTCCTCCACGGCCGCTACGTACTGATCGAGAACGGTAAGAAGAACCGCTACCTCCTCACCCTCGCCGAATGAGCAGCCCCCGGGAACGCATCGCGGCCGCCATCGCCGTCAAGCAGCGCATCCTCGACGATGCCGGGCTGCTCGACCGGCTGGAAGCCGCTACCGCCGCCTGCGTGACCACCTTCCGCGCCGGGGGCAAGGTGCTGTTCTGCGGCAACGGGGGCTCGGCCGCCGACGCCCAGCACCTGGCCGCCGAGCTGAGCGGACGCTTTTATCTGGACCGACCGCCGCTCTTCGCCGAGGCCATGCACGTCAATACCAGTTTCTTGACGGCGGTGGCCAACGACTACGGCTACGACCACGCGTTCTCGCGGCTGACCACGGCCATGGCCCGACCGGGCGACGTGCTCTTCCTGCTCAGCACCAGCGGCGATAGTCGCAACGTACTGGCGGCGGCCGTAGCGGGCAGGAAGGCCGGCTGCACCCTGGTGGCCCTGACCGGCCGGAGTGGCGGCCAACTCGGTCACCTGGTCGATATCCTCCTCAACGTGCCCAGTACCGACACCCCCCGCATCCAGGAAGGCCACATCCTGCTCGGCCATATCCTGTGCGAGGATGTCGAACGCCGCGTGTTTCCCGCTATCTCCTGACCCATGCTCCTGCCGTCCGACCTAAAGCTTATCCTGGCCTCCAAATCCCCCCGCCGCAGCTACCTGCTCGATCAGGCCGGTATCGAATTCGAGGTGCGCACCGCGGATACCGAGGAGGTCTATCCCGCCGGCACCCCGCCCCTGGAGATCGCCCCCTACCTGGCGCGCCTGAAAGCCAGGGGAGCCGCCCATCTGCTGCAGAGCGAAAACGAGGTGCTGCTTACCGCCGATAGCGTTGTCCTCATCGACGGGGTCAAGCACGGCAAGCCCAGGAATCGCGACCACGCCCTCCGGACCATCGCCAAACTCTCCGGGCGCCGGCATACGGTGGTGACCGGCTGTTGCCTCAAATCCCGAAGCAAGGAGGAGGTCTTTGCGAGTACGGCCTACGTAGACATGCACGAGATCAGTCCCGCGGAGGCCGCCGCCTACGTAGATCGCTGCCAGCCCTACGACAAGGCCGGCGCCTACGCCATCCAGGAGTGGATCGGCCTGGCCAAGATCAAACGGATCGAGGGGACCTATCCCACCATCATGGGCCTGCCGGTGGATCTGGTGTACGCCCGGCTCAGCGCGTTCTGATGGCCTCGATTTCCGCGGCCGGTACCCCCTCCACGATCGTCCGGTTGATCATGGGGTGATCCTCGTCCTGGGGGCCGAAATCGCTATCCGGGTGATAAGCCACGACGGTCATCTTTTCACCGGGCCCGGTTCGGAAGCGGTGGTTTCCCTCTTCGTGGATGATAAAGATCTTACCCGGCAGCAGGGGGAATTCCCGTTCCGGGGTCACGCAGGTTCCTTTTCCGTCAATCACCATACCGACCCGCATGCTGGGGTGGGTGTGGGCCGTCTGGTCGATATTCTCGGGGAAGAACAGGGCGTTCAGGCAGGGGTCGCCCAGGCGCACGGGAGGGATCAGCAGCGAGTCGGTACAGCCATCGATGTAGCGCAGCCGCCCCCAGTCTTCCACCGGTCCGCCGATACTGTTCATGCCCCGGAAGCCGACCCGTTCGATGATGATTCCCCGGCCGCCACTCAGGGTAAACGGCTCGTTGAGGCAAAAATAGTGGCGCGGACGCAGGTGCAACGAAAAGCCCGAAGATTCCAGGTGGGCGGGGCCTTCGAATACGTAGCCGTAACAGGTCGAGTCGGGCTCACCGAACCGGCAATCTTCCGTCCAGGCGTGTAGTCGGGTCGGGTAGCTATTGTCGGTATAGTCATAGAGCAGCCCGTCGGCGAAATCGAATTCGGAGTAGGGGGTCATTCGGAGATCGTTTGGTTGCGGAATTGTTTGTGGAAGGTCTCGACCACCGGGCGGTAGTCGTTCAGCATGTGGACGCGGTACCGCTCGTTGCCCTGGGCGTTGCGGTCGAGGATGACGTGCTTGAGGGATGGCTCCTTGAGTTTTCCGTTGAGGTAGGTAGCATCACCGGTAAAGTCGTAAATCACCTCCTTGGCGGGTCGCTTGTAGTCGGCCAGGGTGGCGGCGGACCGGTACGGGTAATGGGCCAGCGACCACTGCTGGAAGCGCTCGTCACGGAAGAAGTGACGAAACCGCCCGACCAGTTCGCCCACGTTTTCCCGGAAGGTGAATACCGGCAGGCGCAGGGAAACCTGCTGCCACTTGGTGGAAAAGTTGAGCCACCAGAACAGGTCGAAGGTGGTCAGCAGGGGGACCGGGCAGGCCGCCAGCAGGGGTTGCAGGTAGTCGAGCAGCAGATCCACCCGGGCCGGCTTGCCGAACTTATGGGCGAGTAGGAGGGGAAGAACGGTTTCGTAGGGCTCGTACGCCAGGCCATTACGAATCAGTGGCAGCAGCTTGTCACTGCCGAATAGCTGATCGCCGTGTTCGCCGGTCACGACCAGGTCGGTCTTGCCGAAGTAGTTAGTGACCGGGGGGCGTACCAGACGGAAGGGAAGCTTGTTCAGGATGTAGCGGCGAAAAAAGAGCGGGTACTCGTCAATGCTGACCATGGACAGAATGATGCGCAGCCGATCGTACTCCGTTTCCGGAAGCACGCCCAGCAGGGAAACCAGGGCCACCGTGCTGTCGATACCCCCCGACCACAGCAGGCGAATCCGGCGGTCCGCACGGCGGGCCTCGGCGACCAGGTCTTCGGCTACCGCCCGACACGTTTCCGGGAATGAACTCCCCGGTCCATCGGGAACGGTCGGTATGGCATCCAGCACCCGGTGGTCGAACCCCAACTCCAGCGATTGGCTCCGGTCGATGATGCCGCAATCGAAAAACTTACAGGCCAGCACGTAGCCCGGGGGCAGGCGGCGGCCGAGCAGGGTGCCGGATTTCGCTCGGTGGGAGTTGAGGAAGATGACGGAGGCGTCGGGCATAAATTTCGTCAGGGGTTACGGGGTTCCAGCAATTCGTTCAACGCCCGGTCGGGGCGGGGTGGGGTAGTGTCGGCCTCGGCAAACAGGAGGTCCAGGGCCCGGTACGGGAGGGGAAGGCTAGCGTTCAGCTCACTCAGGCGGCGGCGGGTGGCGGGGGCCATACGGTTCAGTTGATTCAGGATAGCTACCACCCACTCGCGCCCCTGCTCCCGGGTCACGACACCCTCACGGAGTAGAAAGGTGCTTTCGGATAAGGACTCGAGGTAAGCGGCGGCCACCATCCGGCGGCGGGCCTCGATGCCCCGTCCTTCCTTAGCCACTGCGTCCAGGCGCTGCAGTTTGGAGGCCAAATTGCGGCGGCGGCGGGCCTGGCGGGTAAACAGATCGTAGCTGACCTTGTGGCGCGTCCAGACGAACTGCTTGAAGCGGAAGAAGCCAAAGTAGAGGCTCAGTGCCCAGCCGAGCAGACCGAACAACAGGAGGGCGGCAGTGGGGAAATCCGACAAGAACGGGCGGTTGGTGAGTACGGTTGAAGGTAAGGACGAGCGCCCCGGGCCGGGGTTGCACCCGCGCGCCGCCGCCCTGACGAATACCTCCGGAAAGGGTGGGCCGACTTTTGGGGCTCCGCAATATGTAGTATCTTCGCGGCCCCTACCGACCCCCGGTGGGGCAAGCTAATAGAATCACCGTATGGCACTGATCGGCAAAATCAGAAGTAACCCCCTACTCGTCCTGCTCTTCATCGGCGGCGGCATCGCGCTGTTCGTTCTGTCCGACATCATGAACAGCGGCAACAGCGGTCCGATCGGCCCGGCAGAAGCCATGATGGCCCGGGTAGGCGAGGTGGAGATCGAACGCAACGAGTTCGAACGGACCCTACAGGTGGCCGGCAACCAGGGCGACGTGTACCAGAGCCGCGATGCCCTGTGGCGCTACTACCTCAGCGAAAGCCTGATCCGCAACGAAACCGAGGAGATCGGCCTCGCGGTGACGAACCCGGAACTGGAGGAACTGACCTTCGGCCCCCGCTACAGCCCCGTGATCCGCCAGAACTACAGCAATCGCCAAACCGGCCAGATCAACCAGGAGCAGCTCAACTACTTCCGCCAGCGCATCCAGGACAATACCATTCAGGAGGGGATCGAAGCGGGGGAACTGCCCCCTAATTTCGTCGACATCTGGAAATTCCAGAACCGCCAGGTGGCCACCAACCGCCTACAGCAGAAGCTGACGGCCCTGGTCAGTAAAGCCATGTACGCCCCGAGCTGGCAGGCCCAGAACTACGCCGATGCCCAGGGAGCGAATCGCGCGGCCGCCCTGATCCGGGTACCCTTCGACGAGCTGGATAACGACGCCGTAGAAGTCACCGAGGCCGACCTGGAGGAATACCTGCGGGACAACCGCTCCACCTACACGAGCGTGGAGGAAACCCGGCAAATCGCCTACGTGACCTTCCCGGTGGAGCCGACCCCGGCCGACTCCGCCGCCGTGCGGGAACTGATGAACGAACTGGCTCGGGAATGGCGGCAGACCCGGCCCGAGGGGGATAGCCTTTTCGCCCTGACCGCGGGCGGTTCCTACTCGGGCACCTACGTAGCGGAGGACCAACTCGTTCCCTCGGCCGCCGACGAGCTACTGAACGAGGTGGGCATCGGAGAGGTGTACGGTCCCTTCCAGGAGGGGCAGCTTTCCGTACTGGCTAAGGTGATTGATCGCCGCGACGTGCCCAATACGGTCACCCTCCGCCGGATCGTCCAGCCCGTAAGTAATGCCCTGCAACAGGCCGAAACCGGCGCCCTGCTCGATAGCCTGCAGGAAGTCCTGGCAGAAAACGACGATGATTTCAGCACCCTGGCCGCCACCTACAACCGCGACCCCCGGAGCCTGGCGACCGACGGCGTGCTGGAAGACGTCGAACCCGGCCAGCTAGACCCGGCCGTGGAAGAACTTGCCTTCATCGACGGAGAGATCGGGGAATGGTACCGGGTCGGTACCCCCGCCGGGCTCCAACTACTGCAGGTAGTGAGCCGCAGTGAGGAATCCACCACCCGGGTCAAGGTAGCCTACGCCACCGAGCCCATGATCCCGAGCAGTGAAACGGAAGACGCCGTGCGGGCCGAGGCCGAAGAGTTCCTGTCGGGCAAGACCGAATTGGAGATCCTGAAGTCCGCCGCCCAAAACGCCGGCTTCGACGTATCCATCAGCGAACCGCTTACCGTTGGCGCCTTCCGCATCGGAGAACTGGGCACGGGTCAGGATATCCGCGACATCGTCTGCTGGGCCTTCGGAAGCGATGTCGGGGAGGTGAGTGGATTTGTCTACACCTCCACCGATCCGAATTTCTACTACGAGAGTACCTACATCCTGGTCGGCGTCGAGAACATTCTGCCCGAGGGAATGGCCCCCCTGGATGCGGTGCGCGAACAGATCACCCCACTCGTCCGCAATCAACTCAAGGGAGAACAACTGGCCGAACGGCTACGGGGCATGGACCTGGCGGCGGCGGCCGGGGAGTTCGACGTACCCGTCGATACCCTATCCTCGGTCAACCTGACGCTGCGCAATTTACCCCAGGGCATCGGCAACGAGCCCGCCGTGGTAGCCGCGGCCAGCGAGGGTACCACGGGGCAAGTCAGCGAACCTATAGTCGGTAACCGGGGCGTCTATCTGGTCAAACCCCTGACGGAAGCACCTACGGGGATGAGCGGTAACTTGCCCGTCGCCCGCACCAGTATCAACACTAGCAGCCGTACCCGCGTTAACCAGCAATTACTGGAAGGCTTACGCGCCGCGGTCGACGTCGAGGATCAGCGGGTCGCCACCGAATGCAGTAATCGTCGTTGATCAACGGCGCCCAACGTATAAACCGAAGCAGGACATGTCAGAAATCAAACACGCGGGGACGAAGGGATACGTTCTCATGGGAGGCATCATCGCCCTTCTGCTCTTCGTCATTCTGTGTATCTACGTGTATAAGGCGAATCAGGCCTTCGTTCCCGAGAAGCCCGAATACTGGGGCGCGCTAAGGGCGAGCCTTTCCCCGCGGTGGGCCTGAGGGGGTGTTCGTCAGTTTGGCTACCCCTGCTACTGGCGCTGAGTAGTTGCCTCAATGACCCCGCCGACGTAGCGCGGCTGGAGGAACTCTTACTGGACGACCAGGTGGAGGTCGCCCACGGCGTCCAGATCATCTATAGCGACTCGGCCCGCGTCCGCCTCATTCTGGAGGCGCCCAAGATGCTCAACTACGTCAGCACTGCCGACCCCCGCCAGGAGTTCCCGGACGGTCTGACCGCCTACTTCCTCGATGAAGCCCAGGACACCAGCAGCGTACTGGAAGCCCGGCACGGCGCCTACCGACGCCGGAACAACCTGATCACCGTCCGGGATAGCGTCGTCTGGACGTCGTCCGACCAGCAGCGACTGGAGACCGAAGAGTTGAATTGGGACGAACAGCGCGAACTGATTTACACCAACAAATTCGTCGTCCTTACCCAGCCGGACTACATCATCACCGGCTACGGGCTCGAGAGCGACCCCGGCTTTTCGAACGCCCGCGTACTACAGGTAGACGGCCGCATCCCCGTAAGCCGCCCCGGGGACTAACCGTCCTTTTTCCCTAGTTTTACCCGGAAGTCAAACGTGGGTACATGAATATCGAGGCCATAATCGTAGAGGATGAGCGGATGGGGCTGATCAACCTGCGGAACATGCTCAATCTGCACTGCCCGCACGTAAGGGTGATCGGCGAGGCAGATGGCGTGGAAACAGGGTACGAGTTGTTAGGACGGGGGGGCAAATGCCCGGATGTGGTCTTTATGGACATCAACCTGAGCGATGGTAAGGCCTTCCAGTTGCTCGAACGGCTACGCCCCGCGAAATTCGACATCATCTTCGTAACGGCCTACGACCAGTTCGCTATGACGGCCTGCGCCTACTCCAGTATCGGCTACATCCTCAAACCCATCGATCCCGACCTACTGGTGGAGGCCGTAGAGCGGGTGAGACCCCGGGATACCGCCCGTACGGACGAGCGCCTGGCCCTATTGGAACAGTTCCGGGAGCATCCCAACCGAATGGAATTGATGAGTATTGCCGGGGTAGACAGCATTCACTTCGTCAAGGCCCGGGACATCATACGCCTGGAGGCGGAGGACAACTACACCCACATCCACCTGGCGGGTGGGCAGCGGGTCACGGCTTCCAAAACCATCAAGTTGTACGAGACCCTACTCGAGCCCTTCAACTTCTATCGGGTCCACAAGCGCCACCTCATTAACCTGAACTTCATGGTCAAATTCGTGAAGGGGGATGGGGGCTACCTAGTGATGCAGGATGGCTCCCGGGTTGAGGTCAGTCGGCGGCGGCGCCCCCCCTTTCTGGACCGGCTACGGGGGTTGCAGTAGGGGAATTTCGTCAGGTTTGGGTACGCGTGGGTAAACATTCAATAAAATTTCCTACTTTGGACACCGTTGGAATACTTTACGATTCGTGAGTATTGCCTAATTTACTGAATCCAAATTAACGACACTACCCAATGGCCCAGCCAGGGAAAAAAACTATCGAGGAGCTTAAGCGGGATCAACGTACGCAGATTCTGGACCGTAAGGCCATGGATCAGGTAACGGGGGGCAAGCGCCGCGGCCACTGGTTCCGCCAGGTTTGTGGCGGCATCATGCCCCAGTAAGCCCGCCTCCCGCATCGTGGCATCCACCGAGGTATCCGCTTTCCCGCAGCACCTACGGGAAATCGCCCGTTTGCACCGCTTACTTACCGATCTGGTCTACACCGACCCCCACCGGGCCCGGCGGTTATTACACCGTCAGGCCGAACTACTCGGGGGGCTCGATCCTTCCGATCCGGCGCGGACCACCGGGATCAATTACCGCTTCAGTCACCATCTTTTCCGGGCTAGCCTGGAATCCCAGGAGTACAACCACCCCGCCGCGGCCGCCCCCCTGGGCCAGGCCCTCGACCTGGCCGAGCAGGAGGGCAACCCCTTCCAGAAGCTGGAGGTCTACCTGGCTTACGTAGGCTATCTTTCCAATATCGGCCACACCGAAGCGGCCAGCGACTACCTCGATCGCAGCTACTGGCTACTGGAGGAGCACCCCAGCGATCGCTACCGCGCACGGGCGGCCTGCCGGCACGGCTACCTGTACCTGCTGTACTACAGCTACCCCAAGGCGACGCGAAAATTTTTGGAAGCCGCCCGCATTCTCGACGGCGGCACCTTCCCCCTGGCATCCAAGGACCATTATTTCTACGCCATCACCCAGTCGGGTATCGGGACCGTCTATCAGCACAGTGGCGATAGCCAGGGGGCGGTGGTCGCCTTCCGCAGGGCCATCGAGTGCTGTGAGCACTACGGTCTGCGGGCGCGGTTGCCCTGGCACCAGTTGAACTTAGGGAAGCAACTGATCTCTTCCGGGGAATACACCGACGCCCTCACCTACTTCGCTTCGGTAGTGGACAGCAAAGCCAACGGCTCGGCGCCGGCCCTGGCGGCCGCTTACGCTAATCTGGGCTTTTGCTACCACCACCTGGACCAATCCGACCGGGCCGCCACCTACCTGGACCGGGCCGAAGGCATTTATCGCTCCGAAGCCGGGCAGGATACCATCGAACTGGCCAGCATCGGGTTTATGCGGGCCACCCTGCTCATGGATGCCGACGAATGGCAGGCCGCCATCCGCCAGTTGGAAGGTACCCTGGCCATGGTGGACGTCGACGATGACACCAGTGATCCCCGCATTCTCAGTATGGTAGCCGATGCGTACCTCTACCTGGCCCTCTCTTACGAGAACGTAGCGGACTTTAGGCGGGCCTACTACCATCATCGTACGTACGACCACTACAATCTGCGCTTCCACCAGCAGATCGATTCGCTACGCCAGCAGCAATTCGCCGCCCAGTTTCGGGCCGAAGAGCGGGAGCAGGAAAATCGCCGGCTCAAATTACAGGCCAGCCAACTGCAACTGCGGGCCCTGCGGGCCCAGATGAACCCCCACTTTCTGTACAACGCCCTCAATAGCATTCAGTCCTTCATTTCCACCAATGCCACGGCCAGCCGCCACCTGGCGAAGTTTGCCATGCTGATGCGGCAAAGCCTGGAATACTCCAAACTGGAAACCATCAGCCTGGAGGCCGAACGGAAATTTTTGTCCGACTACCTGGATATCAATCGCCACCTCCGCTTCGGGGGTAAACTGACCTACTCCGTCACCATCGACCCCGACCTGGACGAGGACCTGCTCGGTATCCCGACCATGATCCTGCAACCCTACGTGGAGAACGCCGTCGAGCACGGACTGCGCGGCCAACCGACCGGCCACATTGAGGTCACCTTCGTACCCGAGGGCGATGACTACCTACTCGCTACGGTAACCGACAACGGCATCGGGCGGCGGGCGGTCAGGGAGTTACAGGAAAAGGACCACCTGCGGAAGTACCACAAGTCCCGGGGCACGGAAATTACGGAATCCCGCCTTCAGTTGCTGTCCAAAGACCCGGCCTACCGGGTAGAAACCGAAGACCTGTTTAACGATCGGGGGGAGGCGGCGGGGACGCGAGTGCTGGTGCGAATCCCGATCACGGAGTTGGCCCCACGGCGGGGGGCGGGGAAGGGTCAGCGTCCAGTGTCCTAACTTACCGCCATGCCAAACCGCCGGTTACGAAACCGCATTCACGAGATTATCTTCGAGGCCGATACCCCGGAAGGGAAGGCATTTGACATCATTTTACTGGGGCTGATCATCGTGTCCATCATCGTCGTGATGCTGGAAAGCTCGGAGGAATTCAGTTCGCGCTACGGCACGGCCTTTCTGGTTACCGAATGGTTCCTCACGATCGCCTTCACCATCGAGTACATCCTTCGGCTCTGGGTGACCGTGCACCCCATTAAGTATGCCACCAGTTTTTACGGGATAGTGGACATTCTGGCCATCCTGCCGAGCTACCTGAGCTTACTGCTGCCCAACGCCCAGTACTTCCTGATCATTCGCATCCTGCGGCTGATGCGGATCTTCCGGATCTTCAAGCTGGGGCAGTACCTGGATGAGGGGGATCAACTGGGGAAGGCCCTGATCGCCAGTCGGAATAAGATCGCCATATTTCTCTTCGTGGTTTCCATTCTGGTGATCATCATCGGTTCCATCATGTACCTGATCGAGGGTGGGGCGAACGACGGGTTTTCCTCCATTCCGCGGGCGGTTTACTGGGCGATCGTCACCATCACTACGGTGGGCTACGGCGACATCACCCCCATCACCCGGATCGGACAGTTCCTCTCGGCGGTGGTGATGATCCTAGGCTACGCCATCATCGCCGTGCCGACGGGCATCGTAACCAGCGAAATGATCGGCGGCAAATCAAAATTCACCAATACCCAGGTCTGCCGCTTCTGCGCCCGGGAGGGCCACGCCGACGATGCGGTGTACTGCAAGTACTGTGGTGGCCGACTAAATCCCTAATGCATTATTGGGTTCGGCTTCGCTGAGGATCATCGGAATCTCCTGGCGAATGGACCGCTGCCGTTCCGCCGGTAGGTGATCGTAGGCCGTACCGAAACGCCGGTTGGCCCGCTCGTTCCAGAGTTGGTGATAACCGGAGAGCAGGGCGTCATACACTTCCAGGTAGCGCGCATAGGAGGTGCTGCGGTCGTGGATCAGGCTGACGACGGCCTGGGTAGGTTTTCGCTCGGGGGAAAGCACGTAGTCGCGTAGCCGGGCGGGCAGGTCGGAAGGTTCGGCCCGATCTTCCTCAACGAGCAGCTCACCGTCGGCATCCAGGATTACGGTCAGTACCTGACTGGTAGGAGTGATGGGTTGATTCTCCTCGAATGGCGGCAGCCGTACCAGCACCCCCTGCTCCTCAGCGATCTTGGCCGTGACCAGGAAGAAAATCAGCAGTAAAAAGGCGATGTCGGCCATGGAGCCGGCATTCACGGCGGAGTGCTCCCGCCGGGTTCTGCGTGCTAACATGATGTAAGAGATTGGTTTGCCTTTCTGATGCGAACCGTACCCGGATTGGCGGACAGCCAGCCCAGGAATTTAACGTCGCGGGCCCAACACCCCGACCATCGCACTACCTAGCATCTAGTTTGACGGACCCACCTCGCTTTGGCCCCCCGGCCCCCACAGGGGGAGGAAGCAAGGTGGGCGGTTCGGCGGAAAATGAGCGACGTTGAAAATGTCCGGTAGCCTACCCGACCGCTCAGTAGCACTGATCCACCACTTCCCGCGCCAGTATCCGGTACCCCTCCTCGCTGAAGTGGATCCCATCGCGGGATAGGGTGAGGATGCGGTCGCCGGGTTGCTCCCGCCAATCCACCAGGCAGTAGCCCCGGTTGGCGGCCAGTCGCCGAAGCTCGGCGGAGTACTCAGCAGTACACCCCCCGGCGCCCCGAAACTCCTCGCTCACCGCATCGTTTCCGGCCACCGGCGGGGGGGTGATCAGTACGATGCGCGGCATCTCCTGCCCCCGGCTGGCGAAAAAGGTGGCCGTGCGGCTGAGTAGCGTATCGAGGTTAGTAATGATTTCGGAATGACGATCGGTAAATTTTAGCTTGCAATCGTTCGTGCCCAGGCCGATCAGAATTTCGTCGATGCCTCCCATCTCGGCGTAGCCCCGGCGCAGGTAGGGAGTGAGATTTTCCAGGGTATTGCGCTCACGGTTGCCGTTATCGGTGAACCCGATGGTGTTGCCGGACCGGGAGGTGTTGACCAGCGGCCCCCCGTTGCGAATTTGCTGCAACTGGAAGACCCAGCCTTCGGGTACCGCTCCGTTGCTATCCCCGATCACCAGGAGGTTCTTCTTCCGGAGGGGAACGGCGCACGTCATCAGCACTGACGCCAGAAAAATGTATGTGAACGTACGATTTGACATGCATTCAGGGCATTACACGGCACCTGCGGCCCCGCCCAAAAAGGTCTTCCGCAGCCACCGTCGTTCCGCAAAAATAAGCACGGCCACCAGGGATAGCAGTAACAAAATACGGTAGCCGAGCGCAGCGGAGAACTCCCCCAACCAGACCGCGCCCGCGGCTAGCACCGCATAGAAAAACAGCCGCCCCAGTGGGTAGTCCACCCGAAAGTACCGCCGCGAAACCCGGTAGGCCAGGGCGCACATCAGCGTAAAGCACGCCAGCATCCCGTAGGCCGGCGCGTAGATGCCAAAGCGGGAGGTCAACAGCAGTGGCCCGCCGACCGCACACACCGAACCCGCCAGCGCGATGGCCCCGCCGAGGAAGGTCCGGTCCGTAAGCTTGTAGGCGATGCTCAGGTTGCTGTATATGCCGAACAGGAAATTAGCGGCCAGTACGATCGGCAGTACCACCAGCCCCGGCCGCACGTCCTCCCCGATGAAAAGCTGTAACCAGGGCAGGCCCAGCAAAATGCCCGCACAGGCCAGGCTGCCGATCAAACCGTAGGCCCGCAGCGCGTCGGCGTAAATCGTCCGGTCGGCCGTAGCCAGGTCGCTCCCCGACTGACGGAAAAAAAAGGGCTCGGCCGCGTACTGATAGGCCGTCACGAATAGGTTGAGGAACACCGCCATCCGCAGGGCCGCCGTAAAGTAGCCCGCCGCCGCCTCATCGTAGTACAGCAACACCGTAGGGCCGACCAGCCCGTTGGCGATTCCGGCCAGGGACACGACCGTCAGCGGGGTACTGTAACGCAACAATCGACGGACACCCGGGGCACCCCGGGGGGCGGAAGGGGAACCCCGGTCGAGTACATCCGGAGGGGCGGGCTTAGACTCCAGCAACCCATCCAGCAGAAGGAGCAGCAGGCGGAAGCCGGCCGCCACCGCCACGGCCAGCAGGAAATACCCGACCCGAAAGTCCGCGACGAATCGCTCCGGAGCCGTGAGGGGCAGGAAATACAGCAGGTAGTAGATCAGGGCGATATTGACCGCCACGTTGCCCAGGTTCACGGCCACGAACGTCCAGGCCCGCCCCCGCAACCGCAGCCGCGCCAGGGGAACGGCGGCCAGGGCATCGCATGCTACCGTGATGAGGACGAGCCGGACGTAGGTAGTCGCGCCGGGGGTCTGCAGCAGCTCGGCCACGGGCTCGGCGAAGAGCAGCAGCGGCAGCAGCACCAGGCCGCAGAACAATCCCACCAGCTGCTGGGCCCGCCGGAACACGGCCCCGGGCTCGTACTCCCCCCGGCTGGCGAAGCGGAACACGGCCGTATCCATCCGGAAGACCAGCAGGGCGATCAGCAGGGCCGTCCAGAACATCAGGTTCCCGATCTGGCCGAACTCCCCCTCGCTCAGCACCCGGGTGATGAAGGGGGTGATGAGGGCAAAATTGAGCAGCCGCCCCAGGATGCTACTGAGCCCGTAGACCAGGGTTTCGCCGGAGAGCTTCTTCAGGGACACGGCCGCAAGGTAAACGACTGACAATAAGCGGGGCCCGAAAATGGTTACTTTTGCGGCCCCGTGGAGACCCACGCCGGCATACTTTCTGACTGAACGGATACGCATGATCAAGCGCATTTTTGGCCCCGGCCTCCTGCTTATTATCTCCCTTACGCTCACCGCCCAGGCCGACGACGAGGTGCTCTTCACCGTCGACGGCCGACCGGTCACGGTAGGGGAATTTCGCTACATCTACGGCAAGACGAACGGCGAGGAGGCCGACTACAGTCGGGAGAGCGTACTGGAGTACCTCGATCTCTACGAGCGCTTCAAACTCAAGGTGGCCCGGGCCCGCGATATGGGGCTGGACACCGTCGTCGCCCTCCAGCAGGAACTGGCCGGCTACCGCAAGCAACTCGCCGATAACTACCTCATCGATAAGGTGGTCACCGACCGCCTCGTCCGCGAACTCTACGAACGCCAGCAACGCGATATCGACTTCAGTCACCTGCTCGTCAAGACCGGCGGGGAGGATACCACGGCGGCCTACCAACGGGCCCTGGCCATCGGGGAAGAACTGACCGCCGAAAATTTCGCGGCCATGGCGGCGGAGCGGAGTGACGATTCCTTCAGCAAGGAGCGGGGCGGTCGCATCGGTTTCGTATCCGCCCCCCTGCCCCGGGGGCTGCACCGCCTGGAGGATGCCCTCTACGAATCCCGGACCGGGGAGGTGGTCGGCCCCGTACGCAGCGCGGCGGGCTACCACTACCTCATTAAGCACGGCAGCCGACCGGCCTACGGGGAGGTGGAGATCGCCCACATTCTGGTGCGCAAGCAACGGGCGGGCGGGGACGCAGGTGCGAGCGGAGCGGAAAACCGGATAGCAGCCGCGCGGAGTGCCCTGGAATCCGGTACCCCCTTCGAGGAAGTAGCCGCTACCCACAGCGAAGACAACGACACGAAGCAACGGGGCGGCTATATCGGGTTCTTCGGCATCAACCGCTACAACCGGGTCTTCGAGGAAGCCGCTTTCGGTCTGGAGCGTGACGGGCAGGTGAGCGGCATCGTGGAGAGCCCCGCCGGCTACCACATCCTCAAGCGCATTTCCCGCCGCGGCACCGACCAACCCCTGGAAACCCGGCGCCCTCTTTTGGAGGCCGCCGTGAAGCAGGACGGGCGCTATACGGAAGCCACCGATGCCCTCTTCCGCCGCTTACGGGACGAATACGGCACCGAGCCAATGGAAGCATACCACGACTTCGTGAACCGCCAGGATTCTACCTTCTTTCTGGTCAGTAACCGCTTCTCCGATGCACGGCGGGCGGCCGAACCGGTGCTGCAAATCGGGGATCGCACCCTGACCACGGCCGACTTCAGCGACTACCTCAGCCGCAACGCCCGCCGCCGGGCCAGTTTGCAACGGCGGTATGCTCCCCGGGAGGCAGCGGAAGTGTTGTTCGAGGACTGGACGCAGGAGCAGGTCAGGGCCTACGCCGAAGATCAGTTAGAAGAGCAGTTCCCCGAATTCAGGGCCCTGATGCGGGAATACCGGGAGGGCATCCTGCTCTTCGAAGCCACCAAAATGGAGGTGTGGGACCGGGCCGGGGAAGATACCACGGGGCTGCGCGCCTTCTTCGCGGCCAACCGCGACCAGTACACCTACGGGCCGCGGGCGCGGGTGGTCACC
>CAZQNE010000005.1:0-61213 GCA_964594535.1 uncultured Lewinella sp. | reverse complement strand
GGTGGTCACCGAAATTCTTCCCCCCCGCCAAAAAGAACTGGACGAGGCCCGCGGCTACGTCATTGCCGACTACCAGGACGAACTCGAGCGCCGCTGGGTGGCGGAACTCCGCAAAGCCTACGAACTGAAAAGGAATCGGAACGTCGTCGACAAACTCATCGAATCTTGAGGTGGCGTTCGGTCATACTTATTGCCCTGTCCATCCCGACGCTGGCGTCATGCTCCGGAGAAGACGAAATCACAACCGACGATCCCGTTCTGGCTCGGGTACACCAACGGGAACTACGGCTTTCGGAGATGGAGGGCATGTTCCCCGAGCGGGCCACGGCCGCCGACAGCGCGCTCATCATTGAAGCCTTCGTACAGCGGTGGGCTAAGGATGCCGTCCTGCTGTGGGAAAGCGAACGCAACGCGCCCACGGACCTGAACCTGGACCGGTTGGTCCGGGACTACCGGGCCAGTCTGGTGCGCAGCGCCTACGAGGAACAGTTGGTGAGCACGCGCCTGGACAGCACCGTGAGCCAGGAGGAACTCGAGGAATACTACGAACTTACTAAGGAGCAGTACCAACTGGAAAAGCCCATCGTGCGTTGTCTATTCCTGCGGGTACCCTATCCAACACCGGAGGAGGAAGAACTTCAGTCTCTCTGGAACAACGGAAAGCCACAGGATACGGCCGCCCTGGCCCGCTACGCCGAACGCTACGCCGAGGTTGCTCTCCTGGCCGATTCGGCCTGGTACGGCCTGGAGGAAGTGGCCCGACAAATGCCCGAAGGCACTCTGACGGCCGAAAACGTGAACTCCAAACGGGAGTTCAGCCAGCAGGACGGGTCGAACCGCTACTATTTTCGTCTCTTTGAGCTCAAACCGCGCATGGAGATCGCCCCCCTGAGCTACGTCGAGGAACAGGCCCGCCGCGCCATCCTCCACGGACGCAAACGGGAGGTACTGGAAGCGGCCCGGGAAGAAATTTTCGAACGGGAACTCCGCGAAAACAGCATTCAATTTTTTACCAAGCGATAACCGACACTATGTCACGTATTCTCACTTTTCTTTTCGGCCTGTTTGGCCTGGCCGGTCTATCGGCCCAGCAGGGTACCGTGATTGACGAGGTCATCGCCCGCGTCGGCAGCGAATACATCCTGCTTTCCGATCTGGAGGAGCAGTATGCACTGGCCCAGTCGCAGGCCGTCGGGGAGGAGATGCCCCCCGAGGCCCGCTGTGCTATGCTGGACCAATCGCTGGTCGGTAAGCTGCTGCTAAACCAGTCCAAACTAGATAGTATCGAGGTGAACGATGCCGAGGTCGAGCAGCAGCTCAATGCCCGTATCGATCGCATTCTCGGCTACATGGGTGGCGACGTGAACCAGTTCGAGGACTACTACGGGCAGAGCATCACGGCCACCAAGGAGCAATTTCGCGAAGACCTGCGCGAGCAGATCGCCATCGACCGGATGCGGGGCATGGTGGTCAGCGAAGTGAAGGTCACGCCGGCTGAGGTGAAGAAATTCTTCGCCGACATTCCCCAGGACAGCCTGCCCTACTTCAACTCCGAGGTTGAGGTGGCCGAGCTCGTCATCCGCCCGACGGCCAACGATTCCACCCGGGCGGCTCTGGTCGAGCGGCTGGAGACCCTTCGCGAACAGATCGTAGCGGGTGCCATCACCTTCGAGGACGCCGCCCGGCAGAACAGCATGGACGGAAGCCGGCAGGGTGGCGGCGACCTGGGCTGGACCAAGCGGGGAAAATTCGTCGCCGAGTTCGAAGCCGCGGCCTACAACCTGGACCCGGGGGAAATCAGCGGGGTCGTGGAAACCGAATTCGGTTACCATTTGATCCGTCTTGACGGGCGGCGGGGGAATTCGATCCGCGTCAGTCACATTTTGCTGCAGCCACAGGTATCGGACGAGGACCTGGAGGAGTCGCGGATGTTTCTCGACAGCATTGCCAACCTGGTGCGGATCGATAGCATGACGTTCAGTTATGCCGTCAAACGGTTCGGCTACGACAAGGTGCAGAGCTACAACAACGACGGACGCATGATGAACCCGGCTACCGGCAACACCTTCTTCGAGATCGGCGACCTGGACCCCGATGTCTACTTCGCCATTGACGAGCTCGCGATCGATAGCCTGAGCGAGGTGATGCAGTTTCGCGGTCCCACGGGAGAGCCCCTGCTCCGGGTCGTGCAGTTGCGGTCGCGCACCTCCCCCCACCGGGCGACGCTGGCGCAGGATTACGCTAAAATTCAGGAGGCTACCAAGAACGCGAAGCAACAGGCATTTCTGAGTGACTGGATCGAAGGCAAAGTGAAAGCTACCTTCGTGGAGGTGGATGAGCGGTACCAGCAGTGCCCCCAGATACAACCCTGGCTCGAGGATAGCCGAAAAATTACCGTAGGCGGCAGTGACGGTCGGATCATCACCGGAAAGTAGGGGTGCAGCTCACGGTGGTTGTCAGATATTTTCCCTAACTGGCACCACAAGTTTATTCACCTACGTTATTTGACCGATGCAAGTATTTAGAATCACGCTCATCTTGTTGTTGACCCTGGCTTCCCTGGTAGCCTCCGCTCAGCTGGATTCCCCCGTCGGCCGGTGGAAAACACTCGATGAAGATACCGGCGAACCCAAAAGCGTCGTTCAGATCTACGAGCGCAACGGGAAGTACTACGGCAAGATCGCCGAAATACTGACCGGAAACACCGATGCGCGCTGCGAAGAATGTGAGGGCAACCTGAAGGATAAACCGATCCTGGGCATGGTCATTATGCGCGACCTGGTCCCCGAAAAGGGAGAACCCAGCTCCTGGGAAGGAGGTCGTATCCTGGACCCCCAGAACGGATCGGACTATCGACTCAGCGTGTGGTACGAGGATAACGATCCGAATACGCTATACGTCAGGGGGAAGCACTGGACGGGGCTCTACCGCACCCAGGAGTGGGTTCGGGAGTAAGTCGTATCTTCCGGCTAGTATTCGTGGACCACGTTTGTGCGTTTCACCTCATCTCATGGCTGACACTTTGAATAACCGAACGATCTACACCTATGGAACAATCATTTACCCAGGAAGACTTAGTTGCCTACGTTTACGGCGAAGCGGATAAGGAGCAAATCGAAGCCACCGAAGCGGCCCTGGCCGCCGACCCGGCCCTCATTACCGAACTAGTGCGCCTCGTCGAGGCCCAGGCCTCCCTGCCGCGCATTCGCTTCCGCCCCCGCCGCCGCATCGTAGATGCCATCATCGAGTACGCCCGGGGAGGCCCCCGTCCTCAACTCTGCTTCTGAAAAGCTCGAAAAGCGCCGTCCTCACCGGGCGGCGCTTTTTATTTACCTTGCTTGCTCACCAATTGTACCGCTATGTTAGCATCAATCATCGACGCCGTCAAGGGCGAAGTCGTATCCCACCTCACCCAGAAGACCGGTATGGGTACCAACCAGGCCGAACAGGCCGTTCCCCTGGCCAAGGACAGCATCTCAGAAGGGCTGAGCAGTGCCATGGCGGGCGGAAATATCGGTGGCATCCTGGACATGATCAGGGGGGCTTCCGGTGGTGGCGAGGCGGGATTGGCCCAGAACATGGTGTATAAAGGGATTGCGGCTAAGTTCATCAACAAGCTAACCAGTAAACTCGGGATCCCGGAGTCCATGGCCCGGACCGCCAGTTCGGTCGCGCTACCCTACATCATGAACGCCATCGCCGGTAAAACCGCGGAGGACGGCGACAGCGACGACATCGACCAGGGGAGCCTGATGAATGTACTGGGCCTCGACGGCGGTAGCCTCCTAAATAAGGCCGGGGGAATGCTGGGCGGGTTCCTGAAGTAGGCCGTCGGCCACCGAAATTACCTGGTGAAAAATTTGTTCCCATCGCTTGTTTAATTCCGGCGCACGCCCGTATATTTGCCCTCGCAATTGAGTAGCACGCTACGCTATTGCGATTTGGTTTGGTAGTTCAGTTGGTTAGAATGCCGCCCTGTCACGGCGGAGGTCGCGGGTTCGAGTCCCGTCCAGACCGCAAAGGGTTCCTCTTCCGAGGGACCCTTTTGCTATTTGAGGGGGAAAAGGTCCTCGGTAGTTAGCGTACTTACGGGGTGTTCACTGGCGATACCGACGCTCACAAGCGGGAGACCGAAATTAAGCGGGAAAAAGCGAGCGACCTATCTCAGGTGGCTAATTCAACCTGGCGGGGGGATTAAGGTGGGCTAGCCGGACGTACGGTCTCGGCCCCGGAAGTCGGATGACCAAACGTGACCTCGCCAAACCTTCCCAAATTCAGTCACCCCCGAAGCTGATTTCGTAACCGCCCCATCGCTTCACGCAGCGCATGCGCGGAAACGCAGCTGTACACGATCCGCAGCCACCCCTCTTCCAGCTGTCCGAAGCCATCCGGTGCCGTAAGGAGTACCCCGGTATCGCGGAATAGTGCTTCCCACCATTCCCGGATGGTCCCTCCCGCGAGGAAGGCGGAAAAATCCGCCCAGACAAACAGGCTTCCGCGGGCATGACGGTAGGGGACCCCTAATCCATCCATCGTGTCGGTGACCGTCAGGTACGCATCGGTCAGTAGCTTCCGGTTGCGACGGGTAAAGTCATCAATCCACCGCCGGTCGGTCAGCAACTGACTCAGCTGCCACTGGACGAGCGTACTCACCTGGTGCGGGGCATTGAAGTTAGCGTACGCGCTGCGGAATGTATCGTTCCGGGAGTAAACCAAACCAACCCGCAGCCCCGAGATACCGAAATCCTTACTGAAGGAATACCACCAGTGGAGGTACGGACTGTCGCGCCCGATCAGCAAAGGAAGCACGGAAGTATACGGGGACCGGTTCGCTACCCGATCGGGATCGAACTGACTGAGGGCGTATATCTCATTGACGACCAGATGAACCCCCCGCTCCGAGCACCAGTCGGCGAATGATTCCAGTTGTTCGCCGGAATACACCAGCCCGGTTGGATTATCCGGTTGCGTCAGTACCAGCATCCGGAAGCGATCGCCGAGTTCGGCGTAAGCCCCCTCCAACTCGGCGACCGAGAGGGGATGATAGGCCGCCCCCCATTCCGCGGCGTACTCCCGAATATCGTACCGCTCCAGCCCCGCCTTGTTGGTGATGTCCGAGGTATACGCCTGGTAGGCCGGTGCCGGAAAGACCACCGCATCCCCCGGGTCACCCAGGCAAAGCGCCGAAACTTCAACGACCGACGTTGCACCTGCGCCCGCGCAAAAATGATCCGCTTCCACCCGGCACCCGGCGATATAGTGGCCCACGAAGTCAGCCACCGCCGCCCGAAAATCCGGATGGCCCGGGAGAGGAGCGTAGGCCGCGATCCAGTCCGGCCAGTCTTGGCGGGTGATGGACTGCAGCTTGTCCCGCACGGCCCCCCACTGCAGTACGTTTTCGGCGATACACAGGGTGATGGCCCCGTCGGGATTATCGCTGCCGTAGGGATCGTCCTGGGCTTTTTCGAACAGGGCCAGATCGGAGCGCAGGGGCTCATTGGCTTTTTTTTCGCCTCGGTGGGACAGCATAGGGGTACGCATTAAAGCTCGAAATCAAGGGCCCGCCGCAATTCCCCCGAATTCCGCTGCTCGACCAGTTCCTGGTATTTTTCCTCGTTGAAGCGGTAGAGGGTCGCCGGTCGGTGGGGGACGTTCTCCTGCCGCCCGACCTCTTCCAGGACGCCGGTGCGCATGATACGCGTGCGGAAATTACGCTTGTTGAAGCCCGGTACGCCCAGTACGGTTTCGTAAAGGGCCTGCAACTGCGCCAGGGTAAACTCCCGCGGGAGCAACTCGAAGCCGATGGGCTGGTAGCGCACCTTGGCGCGCAGGCGGGCGATGGCTTTGCCGATAATGTCGGCGTGGTCGAAGGCCAACTGGGGCAATTCGTCGTAGGCATACCACTCCGCCTCGGCGGCATCGGATGCGGCTACGGCGGGGTGGTCCGTAAGGTTAACGAGCGCGAAGTAGGCTACGCTGATGACGCGCCCGCGGGGGTCACGGCCGGGGGTCCCGAAGGTATAGAGTTGCTCGACGAAGAGGTCCTTCACCCCGGTTTCTTCCTCCAGTTCGCGCAGTGCGCTGGCTTCCAGGTCTTCCTCCATCTCCACGAAGCCGCCGGGTAGGGCCCACTGCCCTCTGAACGGGTCGCTACCCCGCTGGATCAGGAGTAATTTCAGGTCGGGGCCACCGTCGTAGCCGAATACGACGACATCCACGGTAACGGAGGGGCGGGGGTGTTCGTAAGTAGGCAAGGTTCAGGATTTAACGGGGTCGCGGCCCAGAAGATCGAGCTGTTGCCGGCGTAGTTCCGGGGCCGGACCGTGGGGAAAGGTAGCCATATCCACCGCATTCCACCGCTGCCAGTTGCGTAGGGCGCGGACGCGGGTGCGGGGTAAACCGGGAAGTTCGGCGATCAACTCACCATTTTTGAGGACCGGTCGGAGTACTTCTTCACTGCGTTGGGTACCATGGGGCGGAGGGGGAGTGCCGGTGAATGCGTTGTAGAAATCGGCACCGAGCAGCCGATCGGACGCACCATAGTGGCGGCGTACGCACAGCCGGCCGGGGTAGCTGGACTTAATGGCGGTTTCCGAGCGTTTGACCTTCGGCATCCACTGCCCGTTTTCGTTTTGGATGGCGGCCAGTTTATATACCCCGCCCAGGGCCGGCTGATCGTAGGCGGTGGCCAGGCGGGTACCGATGCCCCATACGTTGATGCGGGCACCGGCGGACTTCAGTTCCCGAACGGCGTATTCGTCCAGGCTGTCACTCGCTACGATGGCGGCGTCGGGAAACCCCGCTTCATCCAGCATCGTGCGGGCCCTTTTCGAGAGGTCGGCCAGGTCACCGCTATCCAACCGAATGCCCTGTAGTTCGTGACCACGCGCCCGGAGCTGGCGACCGATCCGAATGGCGTTCTCCACCCCGGTGAGCGTATCGTAGGTATCGACCAGGAAGGTACAATTGTCGGGCATCGCTTCGGCGTAGGCTGCGAAGGAGGTGGATTCATCCGGGAAGACCATCACCCAGCTGTGGGCGTGGGTTCCGCGAACGGGAATACCGTAGTGGCGACCGGCCCAGACGTTGCTGGTGGCGTCGCAGCCCCCGAGGTAGGCGGATCGGGAAGCGGTAAGCCCTCCGTCAATACCCTGGGCCCGCCGTAGACCGAACTCGAGCACCGGATCGTCCCCCGCCGCGGCTTTGATGCGGGCGGCCTTGGTGGCGATGAGGGTGGAGAAGTTCACGAGAGTGAGCAGGGCGGTTTCGAGGAGCTGCAGTTGAACGAGGGGCCCCTCGATGCGCAGTAGTGGTTCGTGGGGGAGGACGACTTCCCCCTCCGGGATCGCGAACAGCTCGCCCGTAAACCGCATCCGTTGTAGGAAATTGAGGAAGGGTTCCCGGAAGAGAGCACGATCGTTCGGGCCCTTTAGCTGACCGAGATACTGCACGTCGTCGACGCTGACGCGGAAATTCTGGATTAGGTCAACTACCAGCGGTAGGCCGGCGGCCAGGGCGAAATCCCCCCCGAAAGGCGGTTTGCGGTAGAATAGATGGAAGATGGCCCGCCGTTGGTGGATACGCCGGTGGTGGTAGCCGGCGGCCATGGTCAGCTGGTAGAGATCGGTGAGAAGACCGAAGCCGGGGCGGTAAATGGAGGCAAGGGGGGAGACCACTTAGTTTAAATTTTAAACTAAGATAAGGCCTATTATTTAATCGGCGCGTACCTTGATTTCTTTATTCCCCATTTCCCACCAGGATATCTAGGTTGTTTCACACCCACGGAGGCTTTGCCGCACGGAGGTATTCACGGAGGAGCGGCCCCGTTAGTTCTTTCGGTAGCACCCGTTGGGTCTCTATTTGGTCTATGGATAGATCAGGTATCGTTCTCTCATCTTCCGGAAATCCGCTAGTTCGGCGGTCCAGCTATTCCGGATTTGGTCCTCCGTAGCGCCGGCTACAATTTGCTTACGGAGGCGATCGCTACCGGCCAGCAGGTCGAAAAATTCCGGACGGGTGAAGAAGGTTTCCCCCGCCTCGCTGAGTTCGGCATGGGTATCCAGTAGCGGAGCCAGGTCCAGAAAATCTATCCGGTAGGCTTCGGCCGGTTCGGTACTCAGGTCGTAGCCGTGGCAGGCTTCCCCCCGTAGCTTAGGATTAGCGGAGCCGGGCCCGGGGCGGGGGGTGAAGGCGTAGGGGCCTTCCAATTTAGGGTGACCGTATAGCTGAAATTGCTTATCCGTTCCCCTTCCCACGCTGAGCGCCGTACCCTCGAAGAAGCAGAGGGGCGGGTAGAGGTAGATGCTACGCTGGTTCGGAAGGTTGGGGGAGGGGGGGACGGGAAGTTCGTAGGGGGTATCGTGGGTGTAGTTGGAACACAACTGCACCTCCAGTTCGCACACCAGGTCGTCTTCGAGCCAGCCCTCCCCGTTGACCATACGGGCGTACTCTCCGACGGTGAGGCCATGGACTACGGGAATGGGGTCGAGCCCGACGAAGCTCGCGAAGCCCGGCTGGCGCACGGGGCCGTCGACGTAGTGGCCGTTCGGATTGGGGCGATCCAGAACGAGAACGGGTTTGCCGAAGCGGGCGGCGGACTCCATCACGTAGTGGAGCGTGGAAATGTAGGTGTAGAAGCGGGCACCGACGTCCTGAATGTCGAAGACGATGAGGTCGATATCCGACAAATCATCGAGCGTCGGTTTTTTGCTGCGGCCGTAGAGGGAGCGGATGGGTAGGCCCGTACGGGTATCGATGCCGTCCTTCACCTTAGCTCCGGCATCGGCGCTACCGCGGAAACCGTGCTCGGGAGCGAAGATGCGGCGGACGTCCTGCCCGAGGGCCAGCAGAGTGTCGACCAGGTGGGTACCGTCGGCGAGGACGGAGGTTTGGTTGACGACCAGGCCCAGGGTTTTCCCGGCAAGCTTGGGGAGGTACGTTTCGGGGTGGTGGGCGGCGGGGGTGGGGGACTCGGCAGACGAACTTCGGACCGCCGCCCTGCGGTCCGAAGAATCCGCCTGACGAGGGCTGACCGTCACGATTTCGCGGTCCGAAGAATCCGCCTGACGAGGGCTAGCGGTAGCCGCCAGGCTGTCACCTTTAAAACAATTTGCGGTAAGCGCTACGAAAAAACAAAAACTAAGGGCTACCTTGGCCATTCCGGGGCATTTGGGGGCACCGCCGCAGAGACGGACCTGATATGAGTAAGCGAGAATACGCGATCGTCGACATCGAGACCACGGGGGGCCGTGCGTCCCGGTCGCGGATCACGGAGATCGGTATCGTGATCTTCGACGGCGAGAAAGTAACGGAAACTTTCGAGACCCTATTGGACCCCGAGCAGTATATCCCGGCCGGGATTGTGGAACTGACGGGGATTACCCAGGAGATGGTCACCGGCCAACCGAAGTTTTACGAGGTCGCCAAACGGATCGTGGAGTTGACCGAAGGGCGCATCTTCGTGGCCCACAATGCGAAATTCGATTACGGCTTCATCCGGGCCGAATTCGGGCGCCTGGGCTACACCTTTTCCCGGCGGCAACTCTGTACGGTGCGGCTGACCCGCAAGTGCTTCCCCGGGTTGAAAAGCTACAGCCTCGGTAATCTGATCCGGCACTTCGGCTTCGAGGTCGACGCCCGTCACCGCGCCCTGGCCGACGCCAAAGCGACTACCGAGCTACTGGCCCTCTGCCTGGCCGGGGAAGACTGCGCGAAAGAAGCCAAGAAGCTGATTAACTACGGGATCAGGGAAACCCGTCTGCCGAAGCAGATCAAACTGGAGCAAATCACGGAGCTGCCGGAAGAAACCGGGGTGTACTACTTCCACGACGCGAACGGGGATGTGGTCTACGTCGGTAAGAGCAACAACATCCGCAAGCGTATCGCCCAGCACTTCAGCGACCACACCACCAAGGGCAGTCGGATCGCGGAAAAGGTGGCCGACATTACCTACGAAATTACCGGCAGCGAGCTAGTGGCATTGTTGCTGGAAAGCGAGGAGATTAAGCGACTGCAGCCCCGTATCAACCGGGCGTCCCGGGGGAAACGCTTCAATTACGCTATCCACAGCTACCTCAATGAACGGGGATTCCGCTGTTTCGATGTGGTCCGTAATACCGCCCAGGCCCGCAAGGAGCTGGATATCATCAGCGAGTATCCCAGCCTAAGTCGGGCCAAGGGGAGGCTCAATTTCGTACGCAAGCACCTGGAGCTCTGTAGTGCGTTCACTAATATCTACCCCAGCCGGGGTGCCTGCTTCCACTTTCACCTCAAACAGTGTCGCGGGGGCTGTGCCGGTCAGGAAGATCCGACGGAATACAACCTCCGCGCCGAGGATGCCCGCCTGCACCTCCGCAACGTGTTCGACGATGACTTCCTCCTGTTCGATACCGGGCGGACGCACGACGAAATGAGCGTCATCCTGGTGGAGGAAGGAAAATACCGGGGCTACGGCTACGTCGATAAGGAATACTGCGATAACATCGCCATGGCCATCGACAGCGTGAAGCGCTCGGTCACGTATCCGGATACGGCCCGCATCATCCAGCGGTACGTGAGTGAGAAGGGGGGGAAGATGATCAGTCTGGAAACGGGGAAGGTGGTGAGGTAGTGCGGGCTACGCCCTTAAAGTCACCTTCGGTGGGGAGCGCGCAGCGCGCACTACTTCTTACCGAAGGGAATACGCAGCATCGTCCCGATATGCCGGTGGTGGTGGTCTTCCATATGGGTGTCTACGCCGTAGCGCAGTTCCTTGTTGTCGAGCTCGGAGTAGGTGCCGAAGAGGCGGTCCCAGACGCTGAAAATGTTACCGTAGTTGGTATCGGTGTAGGGCAGGACGTAGTGGTGGTGAACGCGGTGCATGTCGGGGGTGACGAATACGGTACGCAGGGCGCGGTCCAGCCAGCGGGGAACGGTGATGTTGGCGTGATTGAACTGGCTCAGCACCACGCTCATGCTCTGGTAGAGGAAGACCAGCCAAATCGGGGCGCCCAGTAGCACCACGGCGGCGGTGGTAAAGGCAAAGCGAATCACGCTCTCTCCCGGGTGGTGGCGGTTAGCGGTCGTAGTGTCTACGTTCTGGTCGGTGTGGTGGACGAGATGGAAGCGCCAGAACAGGGGGACGCGGTGCTCGGTCCAGTGGGCCAGGTAGGCACCGAAGAAATCCAGGAGCAATAAACCGAGGAGGGCCGTAGCCCAGAGGGGAAGTTCCATCCACTGCAGGACCCCGAACTCGGCCGCTACCGCCCACTGGCTACCACTCACGAGGATGAAGGCCAGCACGAAATTGACGACGATAGTGGTCAGGGTGAAGAAAAAATTGATGCCCGCATGCTTCCACTTGCCGTATTCCGCCGTGAAGAGGGGTACGGCGCTTTCCAGCAGCCAGAAGACGGTCAGTCCACCTACCAGGATCAGGGTACGGTGGCTACTTGGAATGGTCTCGAAGTACTCAATGATCGCTTCCATTCTACTAAGGTACGGACCGCAACGACTGCTTGGGGTAACTTGGCGGACACAAGTCCCCCCCCCGACGCCGTGAAGCGACTATTCCTGAGCGAACGGGCCATGCTGACCGCGGTGATCCTCAACGCCGCGGTCATCTTCGCCCTTTACTTTCCCGCCCTCCGGGACGACCCCTGGCTACTGACCCTCGATCATGCCTTCATCGTGTTCTTCCTGGTGGAGGTCGTCGTCAAACTGGCGGTGCTCAAGCCGCGACCCTACTTCCGCAACCCCTGGAACCGCTTCGATTTCCTGATCGTAATGGGGAGCCTGCCGGTGCTCTTCCTGGCGATCTTCGATCTCCCGGATACCACCCTGTTAGTCTTGCTGCGCTTATTCCGATTGGTACGATTAGTCCGCTTCCTGCGCTTCGTGCCCAATATCGATCAGGTCGTCAATGGATTGGGGCGGGCACTCAAGTCTTCCGTACTGGTACTCGGAGCCCTGATCTTCCTCAATTTAATGCTGGCCCTGGTGACCTGCCACTTCTACGCGGACGCCGCGCCCCAGTACTTCGGCGATCCGCTGGTGTCGATTTACAGCATCTTCCAGCTCTTTACCCTGGAGGGATGGAACGAGATACCGGCCGCCATCACCCGGGGTAGCGATAGCTACCTGACGGTCGGTATGACCCGACTATATTTTGCTTCGGTGGTTATCATCGGCGGAATCTTCGGGATCGGGCTGGCCAATGCCGTCTTCGTGGACGAGATGACGATGGATAACAACCAGGAACTGGAACGGAAGGTGGATGAGCTTACCCGGGAGGTTCGGGCTCTGCGGGAAAGTCTCGAACGGTAGGGAATAATTTAGTAGCCCACCAGCAACCGCCGGGTGGTGAGCAGCAACCCCCGTTCGTTCGTGAGGCTGTAGAGGTAAGTGCCACGGGGTAAACGGCTCACGTCGACTTCCGTACGACTGCGACCGCCTACGGCCACGACGATTTCCCGGTGGACTTCCCGGCCCAGGACGTTCACGAGCCGCAGGGTGTAGCTGCCGGTTTCCAGTCCGTCCACCTCGAAGGTGGCCAGCGAGTTGGCCGGGTTCGGGTACACTTGCACCTGCGCCCGCGCCAAACGTACCGAATTACTGGAGTTGGTCTGATCGGTGAGGATAAAGCTGATACCGCCTTCGGCCACTTCGTTCTCGTCGGCCGTTACGATAGCGATGGCCTCTTTCTCCCCCTCCGCCCAGTAATAGTAGGTGACGATGGGGTCGGCTTCCCCCAGGAAGTCCGCTAATTCGGGTTCTTGCTGGGCGAGCGTGCCCGTGATGTCGAGCAGGCCGACGGCCGTAGTTACTTTCACGGTGGTTGTGACCTGTTCGGTTCGCTTTTCCCGGAGCACGGGGTAGGTTCGTTCGTTGATAGCCAGCGAACCGTAGGCGTCGACCAGATCGGAGCGTGTACTGGTAGCGGTGATTTGCACCACCCCGTCGGAGGGGAGCAGCCCTCCGAACTGCTCGGTTATTTCAGCGGGAAGGCTATCGACGGGTACTTCGATACGGTTGACCGTATTGGTAGTGAAGGCGTCCTGGTAATTCAGGGGAGCGCGGCGCTCGGCGCGGGGCGGGTCGACGGGGGCACTCAGGTCCACCCCGGCTAACAGTTCGTTGTTACCCCTCAGACCGATGAGTTGGAACACCGTATCGGTGACCCGGTAGTAGCCTTTCGTATTCTGGTCGACATCAAAAATCAGATCGGCCCCGGCAAAGGTGGTGTCTTCCCCGACGGCGGTGGCTATTTGTTGGCGTTGCCGGACGGCGGCGGGGGAGCCGAAATCCCAGTCGCGATCGGGCCCGGGCGTGAGTAGGTCGACGGTGTAGGTACTGTCAGAAACCCCGTACGTGAGCGTATCCCCGGCCCCGGGGAAGTAGCTGGTCGACAGCGTGATTTGCGACCAGGCGGCTACCGAGCACAACAGGCAGGGGATCAGGTAAAGGGTTTTCAGCATATCGCCGATTTATAGAGCACCGGTAAGGTAGCACATTTGCGCTAGTACGCGGGGGTGGTGGGTGCTTTTTTAACGCGGGCTTAATGTGGGGCCTACCCCCGGATGGGAGCCAGCCACTTTTCAGCCGTAACAGGATCCCAGCCCTTTCGTTCGGCGTAGTCGCGTTCCTGGTCGGGCTGAATGCCCCGCACGGTGAAGTATTTCGCTTCCGGGTGGCTGTAGTACCAGCCGCTCACGCTGGCCGTGGGGTACATGGCGTAGCTTTCGGTCAGGGTGATACCGGTGGCGGCTTCGGCATCGAGGAGTTCCCACAGTTTCGCCTTTTCCGTGTGCTCGGGGCAGGCCGGGTAACCGGGGGCCGGGCGGATGCCACGGTAGTTCTCGGAGATGAGTTCCTCGTTCTTCGCGCATTCATCGGGAGCATAGCCCCAAAATTCTTTGCGGGTGCGCAGGTGCAAGGCTTCGGCGAAAGCTTCGGCCAGGCGGTCCGCAAGTGCCTTGAGCATGATGGCGCTGTAGTCGTCGTGGGCCGCCTCGAAGTGTCGGACGTGCTCCTCGATACCGATGCCGGCGGTAACGGCGAAGGCCCCGATGTAATCCCGTTTACCGCTGCCGGCGGGGGCGATGTAGTCGGTCAGGGATTGGTTGGGCCGCCCCTTAGCTTTCTTGCTTTGCTGGCGGAGTTGGTAGAGTTCGTAGGTGCGGCCGTCGTGGTGCACCCTGACGGTATCCGTAGCTACCTCCGCCTCGGCGGGGAAGAAGCCGACCACCCCGCGGGCGGTGAGCCACTTCTCGCTCACGATGCGGTCGAGCATCTCCCGGGCTTCCCCGTAGAGTTCGGTGGCCTGTTCGCCGACCACTTCGTCCTCCAAAATATCGGGAAATTTGCCCGCCAGTCCCCAACTGCTGAAGAAGGGCGTCCAGTCGATGAAGTCCACCAGTTCGTCCAGCGGGTAATCAGCGAGGACCTTCGTACCGGTGAAGGCCGGGGTGGGGGGGGAGTAGTGTTCCCAGTCCAGCTTCAGGCCATTCTCCCGCGCGGCGGCAATGGAGAGCGTCTTCTTGGTCGATTGCCGGCCGGCCCGGTGCACCCGCACCCGCTCGTACTCCGCCGCGATGCCGGCACGGTAGGCCTCCCGGGCGTCCTCCTCTTCGGTCAGTAGCTCGCTCACTACCGTCACGGCCCGGCTGGCGTCGAGCACGTGGACGGTCGGTCCGGAGTAGGCCGGTTCGATCTTGATGGCCGTATGGGTCTTGCTGGTGGTGGCCCCACCGATGAGCAGGGGCAGGGTCATGCCGCGGCGTTCCATCTCGGCGGCTACGTTGACCATTTCGTCCAGGCTGGGGGTGATGAGGCCCGATAGCCCGATGACGTCCACGCCGAGCCGCTCGGCCTCGTCCAGGATCTTGCCGGCCGGCACCATCACCCCGAGGTCGTGGATTTGGTAGTTGTTGCAGGCCAGTACGACGCCGACGATGTTTTTGCCGATGTCGTGGACGTCGCCCTTTACGGTGGCTAGTAGGATGGAGCCTTTTCCCCTCACCCCCGGCCCCTCTCCGGGGGTGAGGGGTGACGCTACCGCACGGCTCTGGCCCCTCACCCCCAGCCCCTCTCCGGGGGAGAGGGGAGTCTGTTGGCTGGTGAGAATTAGTTCGGTGGGAAACTTATAGGGTCTGGGTTCAGCTTGATCCAGTGCCAGCTGTATCTCGGATAGGACCTTAGTCGTATTGTCGATCACTTCTTCGTTGGTAAACCTAAGAATGCGGTAGCCTACGGTAGTAAAAACCAGGTCGCGTTGCCGATCCTTTAGAATTATTTCCGGAGCATTGTGGTAAGATCCGTCCACTTCAACGACAAGACGTTTTTCGATACACACAAAGTCGGGTATGGTATAGCCCATGGGCTTCTGCCGGACGAACTTGGCTCCCCCTACCTTCCGATTCCGAAGGAATTCCCAGAGTACCTTTTCCGCTTTGGTCGGGTTTTTCCGGTGTTGCTTTGCATACCCGAGAATGATTCCGACGTCACCGGCTTTCACCTGCCAGTAATCATCCACTAGCTGACTGTCCCCCCTCTCCTCCGCGGTATCCGGGGAAGGGGCCCCAGATACATAGCCGGGGCCGGGGCCGGGGGCATCAGCGTCCGGGCCGAGGGCCTCCCGCTCCGCCTCGATAAACGGCTGCAAATACGCCACCGCCGCCTTCATCACCCGGGCGCTCTTCACCACCTGGGGCAGGAACATTTTGCCCGAGCCGAAGAGGTCACCCACCACGTTCATGCCGTCCATCAGCGGGCCCTCGATGACGTGGAGGGGGCGGGGATACTGCCGGCGGGCCTCCTCCGTATCCTCAGTGATGTACTCGGTGATGCCACGCACCAGACTGTGGCGCAGGCGCTCCTCCACCGGGTTTTCCCGCCAGCTCAGGTCGCGCTGTATGGTTTTTCCGCCCTGCCCCTTCAGTCCCTCAGCGAAATCGGTCAGCCGTTCCGTCGCATCGTCGCGGCGGTTGAGGATGACGTCCTCCACTCGTTCGAGCAGGTCGTCGGGGATGTCCTCGTATACCTCGATGAGGCCGGCATTGACGATGCCCATGTCCATCCCCGCCCGGATGGCGTGGTACAAAAAGGCCGAATGCATGGCCTCCCGTACGATATTGTTGCCCCGGAACGAAAAGCTCACGTTCGACACCCCGCCGCTGATTTTGGCCCCCGGGCAACGTTCCTTAATCCGCCGGGTGGCTTCGATGAAGTCGACGCCGTAGTTATTGTGCTCCTCGATGCCGGTGGCCACCGCGAAAATGTTCGGGTCGAAGATGATGTCCTGGGGGTCCCAGCCGGCCCGTTCGGTCAGCAGGCGGTAGGCCCGCACACAAATCTCCACCTTCCGGTCGGCGGTATCCGCCTGCCCGACCTCATCGAAGGCCATGACCACCGCCGCGGCCCCGTAGCGCCTCACCAGCCGGGCCTGCCGCAGGAACTCTTCTTCCCCCTCCTTCATGCTGATGGAGTTGACCACGCACTTCCCCTGCACGCAGCGCAGTCCGGCCTCGATCACTTCCCACTTCGAGGAGTCGATCATCACCGGGAGGCGGGCGATGTCGGGCTCGGCCATCATCAGGTTCAGGAAGGTGGTCATGGCTTCCTGGCTGTCGAGCAGGCCCTCGTCCATATTCACGTCGATGATCTGCGCCCCCCCTTCCACCTGGTCGCGGGCCACGTCGAGGGCGGTGGGGTAGTCGCCGGATTTGATCAGGCGGGCGAATTTGCGGGAGCCGGTGACGTTGGTGCGTTCGCCGACGTTGACGAAGTTAGTTTCTTCCCGGATCACGAGGGGCTCGAGCCCACTCAGTCGGGTATGGGGAGTGGTCTTCGGGAGGGGGCGCGGACGCAGGTGCGAGCAAACCCGGGACATCGCGGCAATATGGTCCGGGGTCGTGCCGCAACACCCCCCGATCATGTTCACCAGTCCGCTCTCGGCGAAGTCCCGGATGTAGCCCTGCATTTCCCCCGCATCCTGGTCGTATTCCCCCATTTCGTTGGGCAGGCCGGCGTTGGGGTAGGCGTGTACGTAGCATTCCGCCATCCGCGAAAGCGTGGCCAGGTGGGCCCGCATTTCCTTAGCGCCCAGGGCACAGTTGAGCCCGATACAGAGCGGCTTGGCGTGGGCGACGGAGATGTAGAAGGCCTCGGCCGTCTGCCCCGAAAGCGTCCGCCCGCTGGCATCGGTGATCGTACCGGAAATGATGACGGGGAGCTCGCGCTTCGTTTCTTCGCGAACTTCCTCCAGGGCGAACAGCGCCGCCTTGGCATTGAGGGTATCGAAGATGGTCTCGATGAGGATGCAGTCGACGCCCCCGTCGGCCAGCCCGCGGATCTGTACGGCATAGGCGTCGGATAGCTGCCCGAAGGTGATGGCGCGGTAGCCGGGATCGTTCACGTCGGGCGAGATACTCAGCGTCCGGTTGGTGGGGCCTACGGCTCCGGCTACGTAGCGGGGTTTAGCCGCGGTGGAATGGGCATCGGCGGCCCGGCGGGCGACTTCCGCGGCGGCCTTATTTAGTTCGTAGACTACGTGCTGGGTGCCGTAGTCCTCCTGGGCGATGGAAGTGCCCGAAAAGGTGTTCGTTTCAATGAGGTCGGCGCCGGCCGCGAGGTACTTGCCGTGAATTTCTTCGATCACGTCCGGGCGGGTGAGTACCAGCAGGTCGTGGTTGCCCTTCAGGTCGCTGGGGTGATCTTCGAAGTGGCCGTGGCGGTAGTCGGCCTCCGTGAGTCCATAACCCTGGATCAGGCTGCCCATGGCGCCGTCGAGAACGAGAATACGGTCGGAAAACTGGGTGCTGAGGGGGGGGCGGTTCATCGGGCGGCAAAGATAGTTTGCTCTTCACTTGTATGGTGTCGGACTACACCCGCTACGGTATCCTTATCCATCGCACCCCCAGGGTTTTCTGACCGCTCCGCACCCGCGCCCCGCCGCCCACTTCTCCGCTACCCCACCGCCGCAGTCATTCAGCGCACGAAGCACGTCTACTCTTCCTCGATAATCACCGCCCCGCCCCCCCCCTCCGGCAGGGCCTGCGTCAGATCCCGGCTCACGGCGATGGCCGCGTTCAGTTCAAAACCGATGATGAGAATGAGGGCGTTGAGCTGCAGCCACAGCATCACGATGATCACCGTAGCGATGGAGCCGTAAAACTTGGCGTAGGTATCGTAGCGATTGAAGCCATCCACGTAGAAGCTGAAGGCTACCGAGGTCAACAAACTCAGGATGGTCGCCAGCGTCACGCCCGGGCTGCCGTACTTGAAACGCTTGATGGTAGCCGCCCCGTAGCGGTAGAGCGTACCGATGATGAAGTAATAGAGCGAAAGCATGATCACCCAGCGCGTCAGGTTGATCAGAAAAACGGTGAAGCTGCCCAGCCCGGTCCAGTAGTCGATCCAGGAAAGGAGGTTGCCCCCCAGGATCACCAGCACCACGCTAGCCACGATGAACAGCCCGATCAGGAAGACCAGCCCCACCGCCACCAGCCGTTTCTTCAGGAAGGTCCGCTGCCGGAAGGTCTTGACGTAGCTCTTGTCGAAGGCCTGCATCAGGGCCATCATCCCGTTGCTGCTGAAGAATAGGGCCAGCAAAAAGCCGAAGCTCAGCAGTCCTACCCGGGGGGAATTCGTGATCTCCTGCACGAAACCGAAGAGGATATCACCCGCCTGCCCCGGCATCACCCGCTTGATCTCTTCGTAGAGGATCAGGTTGAAGTCCTCCAGCGCCGGGAACCAGATGGCCAGGATATCCAGAATGAAGGGGATGAGGGTAAACAGGGTGAGGATGGACGGAAAGAGCGACAGGAAAAAACTGAAGGCTACGCTGTTCGCCCGCGTGAAGAGATCGTCCCGCTTCGCCTCGTTCACTACGAACACGATCACGTCGTAGATCGGCACCCCCTGGAAGCCGATAAAACTGTTCTCCCGGGCGTACTTCAGCGTTCCGATCACGATGGGATGCTCGGTGAAGAACTGCTTGAAGGCCGGTAATTTGAACTTCTTCACACTGCAAAGTACGGTCGCAACACCCGGAGCAGGTATTCGGGGGCACCGACCCGCTCCTCGCTGCCGGCGTCCAGAAAACACAGTTTGATGCTGCCCCCGTTCACCAGCTTGCCGCTTTCGTTGTGGATCTCGACGTGGAAGGTAATGGTCTTGTCGGGTAGCTCGCGCAAGGTCGTCGTGATGGTGAGCACCTCGTCGTAGCGGGCCGGGCGCACGAAGCGCTGGTTCAGGCTCATCACCGGCATCATCACCCGTTCCTCCGCCTCCATGGCGGCGTAGCTCAGGCCCTGGTCGCGCAGCATTTCGGCCCGGCCGATCTCGTAGAGCAGGGCGTAATTTCCGTAGTAGAGGTAGCCCATCTGGTCGGTTTCGCCGTAGCGTACGCGGTGGGTGGTCTGGGTCCGTAGCATGGGCCAAAGGTAGCAAGCACCGGTAAGCGCCCGCATTACGGTAGTCGGGGCGCCGGCGCGCAGGTGCGGTGTTCATCGAAGAACGGAGCAGATCGGTCGAAAGCCGGGGGGAATCGGTTCGGGAGAGCGCCGTACATTAGACCTTTACCGTAGCGCAAGCGTTTTCCGTAGACCATGAAAAACAAAACGACCGCCGGCATTTTCGCCCTCGTCTTCGGTGGGCTGGGCGTACACCGTTTCTACCTGGGACAGACCGGCCGGGGACTGCTCTACCTGCTGTTTATCTGGACCTTCATCCCGACCATCGTCGCGATGATCGATGGCATCGTCTTCCTGACCCAGGATGAGGACACCTTCAACCGGAAGTATAACCCCCAGCTCTACGGGGAACGGCAGCAGGTTCAGCAGCAACGGGAAGTGGTGTACGTCAACCCCGCACCCGCGTCCGCGCCCTCCGCGTCCGCGCCCGCCGCCCCCCCGGTCGATCCCTTCCGCAGTGCCGCCGACGCCAAGTACGCCGCCTACGACTTCGAGGGGGCCATCCGCGATTACCGCCGTTCGCTCAACGTCGACCCCCGCCAGGCCGGAGTGCACTTCAAACTGGCCTGCCTGTACAGCATCCACGAGCAGACCCGGGAGGCCCTCAGCCACCTGAGCCAGGCCCTGGAGAACGGCTACTACGACTTCGACGAGATCGAGCGCCACGACCACCTGGCCTACCTGCGCTCGACCCCGGAATACGAGGCCTTCAAACAGAACGGGTACCGCCCCGCCCCCGTAACCGCCAGGCGGGAGGAGCCCACCGAAACCCTCGAGCTTTCGGACGACCTGATCACCCGCATCGAGCGACTGGCTAAGTTGAAGGAGGAGGGAATCCTGACGGACGAATCCTTCGAGCGGGAGAAGGCGAAGGTGTTGCGGGGGTAAACGCTACTTTGCGGGATGCTCACCCATCCGCTGGCGGTACTGGCCGTCCTCTGCCTAAGCGTGGCTGCCTCCGAATACCTGGTGCGACGCACCGTCCTGCGCCATCTCGGCACGGCTCTGGTCGTCATCTTGTTCGTGGCCGTACTGGCTAACCTGGGGCTCATTCCTTCGGCTTCCCGGGGGTCCGTCATCTACACCGGAGTGTTCCGCTACCTCGCCCCGCTTTCGATCTTTTACCTGTTGCTGGACGTGAACCTGGCCAGCATCCGGCGGGCGGGGTGGCCCATGCTTCTGCTCTTCTTGCTGGGCAGCCTGGGCACGGCGGTCGGAGTCAGCGCCGGAATGTACCTGATTGACGGGCCTACTCATTTCGGAGCGAATTTCGCCCCGATCGCCGGGATGTTCACGGGCACCTATACCGGGGGAAGCGTGAACTTTAATGCCGTAGCGATCCACTACGACATGATGCGGCAGGGGGTACTGTACGCGGGGATGACGGCGGTGGACAACATCATTACGGCGCTGTGGATGGTGGCTACCATCGCCCTTCCCTTGCTGTTCAGACGGATCGGTAGGGTAGGCGGCGGGAAAGGAGCCCGCCGACCCCCGGTAGCCGACGTGGAGCGGGAGACGGAAGGGGTGAGTGTCCTCTCACTAGGTATACTACTCAGCATAGGCTTTGTCTCTTTGTTTATAGCGGACGGACTGGCGGACGTGGTAGCGGGTTTAGGATTTGCCGTACCCTCCATTCTAATCCTTACGACCCTCGCGCTGTTGCTGGCGCAGCTACCGGCTATCCACGGGCTGGCGGGCGGGCAGGTGGTCGGGCTCTTTTGCGTTTATCTTTTTCTGGCGGTGATTGGGGCGTTCTGTGAGTTAGCCGCACTGGGTGCGATCGGAGCGCTGGCCTGGCGCTTACTGATCCTGGTCAGCGTCACGGTAGTGGTGCACGGGCTGGTCATTTTCGGTGCCGCTTTTTTGAGTAAGATGGACATGGACGCCGCGGCGGTAGCCTCCCAGGCTAACATCGGGGGATCGTCTTCCGCCCTGGCGCTTGCGAAGAGCCTGAATCGCATGGACCTGTACCTTCCCGGCATCCTGGTCGGGTCGCTGGGTAGCGGACTGGGTACCTACTGGGGGTTTGCGGTGGCGGGATTGCTGGGCTGAGCGTTCGCTAGCCGGGCATTGACGCGGGGGATCACTTCCTTCCCAATCAGTTCGATCGCCCGCAGCTGCTGTTCGTGCTTCAGGTCGGCCACCCCCATCTGGAAGCTGAAGCGGGTAATGCCCCCGAGGGCGTTCGAGTGGCGTACGATCTTTGTGGCAACCGTTTCGGGACTGCCCACTACCAGGGCACCGAGCGGGGTATTCTGGGCGTCGAAATGACTGCGGGTGATGGGCTGCCAGCCGCGTTCCTTTCCGATGCGGTTCATCTGGCGGGCGTAGCCGGGGAAAAATTCATCGTTGGCCCGCTCGTCAGTGTCCGCGACGAAACCGAGGGAGTGCAAGCCGACTTCCAGCTTACTCAGGTCGTGACCGGCCTCCCGGGCGGCGTCCCAGTACATCTCGACCAGGGGGCGGAAGCGGTGGGTCTCTCCGCCAATCACGGCGACCATCAGGGGAAGTCCCATCCGTCCGGCCCGGGCAAAACTCGCCGGGGTACCGCCGACGCCGATCCAGATTGGTAGCTTCTGTTGCACCGGCCGGGGGAAAATCGACTGATCGTTCAGCGGTGGACGGAACTTTCCCGACCAGGTGACCCGCTCGTTGTCCCGAATCTGTAGCAGTAAGCCTAGCTTTTCGGTAAAGAGGGCGTCGTAATGGTTCAGGTCGAGCCCGAACAGGGGGTAGGCATCCACGAAGGAACCGCGACCGACCACCATCTCCGCCCGGCCGTTACTGATCAGGTCCAGGGTCGCGTACTGCTGGAAGACCCGCACCGGATCGGCGGCACTCAGCACGGTCACCGCGCTACTCAGTTTGATCCGTTCCGTGCGGGCGGCCGCGGCGGCCAGAATGGTGGCGGGGGAACTGTCGAAAAACTCCTTCCGGTGGTGCTCCCCCATACCGAACAGGTGCAGGCCGACCTGATCGGCGTAGGCGATTCGGTCCAGCAGTTCCTGCATCGAGCGCTGGGGGTGAAGGATTTCGTCCGTTTGGGGGTCCAGTACGGTGGCTCCGAAGCTGTCGAGTCCGATCAGCATATTTAGTCGTTTGGAGTAGCAACACCTCAGAAGAAAAAAAGCCCGAAGCGGATGACGCTTCGGGCTCGTGAAAGGCTGATTACGGTAAGCCTATTCTTCCTCGCCGGCGGGCGCGGGGGGGGTGACGGCGGCGGCGGCAACCGGTGCGGCGGCCGGAGTCTGCGTTTCCTGACCCGAACTCTTCTTCCGGCGGCGGCGCCCGCGGCGGGTGCGGCCTTTGGACTTATCGGCGTTCTTGTCGTAGACCTCGTTGAAATCGACGAATTCGATCATGGCCGTTTCGGCACCATCCCCGAGGCGGAAGCCGGTCTTGATGACGCGCAGGTAGCCCCCGGGCCGATCGCCGACCTTCTCGGCTACCGTGGAAAATAGCTCGGTGACGGCCTCTTTGTTCTGGAGGTAGCTGAAGACCATACGCCGGTTGTGCATGTCGTTGGTCCGCGACTTGGTGATCAGCGGCTCGGCGAACTTGCGCAGGGCTTTGGCCTTAGCCAGGGTGGTGTTGATCCGCTTGTGGGTGATCAGGGCGATCGTGAGGTTGCGGAGCATGGCCTTACGGTGACCGCTCTTACGACCGAGGTGGTTAAATTTCTTACCGTGACGCATGTCAGGTGGATTGATCCGACACCACTCACCTCCGACTCGTGGGCAGCACGGGCAACTGCGAGGGGGGAGGGGTTAGTGCGGTAGTTGTTATTGGAATGATTGCATTGGTATGAATGACCCGATGTAGTGCGGACTTCGTCCTTTAAGTCGGCTTTCGCCGGGGAGTGCAGCACTACTAACCGGCGCAGCCGACTACAAGCGCAACGCGCGCACTCCCCGGCGTAGCCGACTGGTCTATTCTTCGTCCAGTTTATACTTGCTGAGGTCCATCCCGAAGGTCAGTCCCTTTTCGACCAGGAGCTCCTCGATCTCTACGAGGGATTTCTTGCCGAAGTTTCGGAATTTCAGTAGTTCGTGGGTGTCGTAGCGGACGAGCTCACCCAGGCTGTTAATCTTGGCGGCTTTGAGGCAGTTGTAGGCCCGCACCGACAGGTCGAGATCCTCCAGGCTGGTTTTGAGCAGTTTGCGCATGTGCAGAATGTGCTCGTCGACGATCGTTTCCTCGCGGGCGCTGGTGCTCTGGAATTCGATGGGCTCGTCGGTAATCAGCATTAGGTGCTGAATCAGGATGCGGGCGGCTTCCCGGACGGCATCTTCCGGGTGGATGGTACCGTCGGTCTTGACTTCCAGGATCAGGTTTTCGTAGTCGGTGCGCTGGCCGACGCGGGTGGACTCCACGCGGTAAGCTACGTTCTTGATCGGGGTGTAGATGGCATCTACGGGAATGACGCCGATGGGGGCGTTCTTCGACAGGTTCTCGTCGGCGGGGATGTAGCCGTGCCCCTTGGTGACGGTGAGCTCGATCTCCAGGTTCACGAAGGGCTCCATGGTGCAGAGGACCAGGTCGGGGTTCATGACCTTGAACACGTTGGTGTGATCGTCGATGTCCTTAGCGGTGAACTCTTCCTTGCCGCTGATGGTCAGGTAGATCTTTTCCTCTTCGGTCTCGCCGTTGTCGATCTGCTGCTTAAGGCGGACCTGCTTCAGGTTGAGGATGATTTCGACGACGTCCTCGACGACGCCGCGGATGGTGCCGAACTCGTGGTCGACCCCGGCGATGCGGACGGCCGAGATCGCAAAGCCTTCGAGGCTGCTGAGGAGCACGCGGCGCAGGGAGTTGCCGATGGTCTGTCCGAATCCGGGCTCCAGCGGCTTGAACTCGAAGTTGCCGTGGAACTCGTCCGACTTTTGCATCGTGATCTTATCCGGCTTCTGGAAATTTAGGATACTGCTCATATTCTTATTGACTTTGAGGGGGCGGCCTGAGGACAGCGGCGTTATAAAATGAGGGTGCCCCAACCGGCACCAGGCCGCGTCAGGGCGAAAGAAGGGGTGGCCGTGGCCCGGGTGGATACGGCCACCCCCTGCGATTACTTCGAGTAGAGCTCGACGATCAACTGGGTGTTGATCTTCTCCGGGATATTCTCCCGCTCGGGGTAGGTAAGGAAGGTGCCTTCCATCTTCTCCGGGTTAAAGGAGAGCCAACCGTAGTTGCGCACGTCGCTCCTCCCGTTCATCGTATCGCGAATAACCTCCAGGCCCTGTGACTTTCCGCGAACGGAAACGACGTCGCCGGGGCGAATCTGGGTAGAGGGGATATTATTGAGGCGACCGTTGACCATAATGTGGCGGTGACTGACCAGCTGGCGAGCGGCACGGCGGGTGGGGGCCAGGCCGAGGCGGAACACGACGTTGTCCAGGCGGGCTTCCAGGTACTGCAGGAGCACCTCACCGGTAATGCCCCGGCTGGCGGCGGCCTTCTCGAAGAGATTGCGGAACTGCCGCTCGAGTACGCCGTAGGTGTACTTGGCTTTCTGCTTTTCCGTCAACTGTAGCTTATAATCGGAGGGCTGGCGGCGGCGACCGCGACTGTTGCCGTGCTGGCCGGGCTTGTACTTTTTGCGTTCGAAGGCGCGGCTGTAGCCGAATATGGGTTCGCCGAGGGCGCGGGCTTTTTTGGCCTTGGGGCCGGTATATCTAGCCATAGTGACGGATTGTCTTTGAGAGGTTACCTAATGATCTCCCCCCGTCCGAGATCGAATAGTGTCTTGCCATCCTTTCGGTAGGCAAGCAGGGGCGGGCGGGTGGTTTATACGCGGCGGCGCTTGGGGGGGCGGCAGCCGTTGTGGGGCATCGGCGTGACGTCCTTGATCTTGGCGACCCGAATGCCGGCACCGTCGATGGCGCGGATGGCGGCTTCACGACCGCTACCGGGGCCCTTGACGTACACCTCCACTACGCGTAGCCCGGCTTCGTAGGCCACGCGAGCGGCGTTGCCCGAAGCTACCTGAGCGGCGTAGGGGGTACTCTTCTTGCTGCCGCGGAATTTCTCCTTACCGGCGCTTCCCCAGCTGATCACATCCCCCTGCTTATTGGTCAGGGTGATGATGATATTATTGAAGGATGCCTGGATGTAGGCCAGACCTTCGTTGTCCACTTTTACCTTACGCTTCTTGGCCACGCGGCCACCGGCTTGTCTCTTCGCCATTACTTAGTCGCTTTTTTCTTGTTCGCTACGGTCTTGCGCTTGCCCTTGCGGGTACGGGCGTTGGTCTGGGTGCGCTGTCCGCGCAGGGGCAGTCCCTTACGGTGGCGCAGGCCACGGTAGCAGCCGATGTCCATCAGCCGCTTGATGTTGGTCTGTACCTCGGTACGCAGATCGCCCTCTACCTTATACTCGTTGGTGAGCAGATTGGAGATGGTCCGGATGTTGTCGTCGGTCCAGTCCTGCACTTTAGTATTCGGATCGACGCCGGCGCGGTCGAGTATTTCCCCGGCCCGGGTGTTGCCCACGCCGAAGACGTAGGTGAGGCTGACGATGCCGCGTTTGTTCCGCGGCAGATCTACTCCTGCTATTCTTGCCATAAGTTACGCTTACTTAGCCCTGCCGTTGCTTGAACTTGGGGTTCTTCTTATTGATGATGTACACTTTGCCCTTGCGACGCACGATCTTGCAATCGGCCGAACGCTTCTTAACGGAGGGTCTGACTTTCATAATGGTAGATTTGCGACCAGCGGCAGGGCGGTGCCCTATTTGTAGCGGTAGGTGATGCGCCCGCGACTCAGATCGTAGGGGCTCATTTCCACGGCCACCTTATCGCCGGGCAGGATTTTGATGTAGTGCATCCGCATCTTCCCGGAAATCGTGGCCTTGATTTCGTGATCGTTTTCGAGCCGCACCCGGAACATGGCGTTCGAGAGCGCTTCTTCAATCACGCCATCCTGCTTGATCAGGTCTTTTTTGGACATGTTTTAATTTTCGGAGTGCAAAGGTAAGATTATTTTCGCGATCGCCCAAACAGGAGATGGGGAAAGTTTTTGGGAGAGGCTAAGGCTAAGGCTAAGGCGGGGCCGCCAGGGCGGCAGGCTGAGGCACCCTCCTCAGCCTGGAGCGAGCACAGTACCGCGACCCTTAGCCTCTGCCTCCCCCCCCTAAACCACCGCCAACGGCTGATACCGCTCCACCAGTTCCTCGTCCAGGTTATCGACTACCCTGAGGTTGGGGTTGTTGCGGATGGCTTCTTCGATAGGACGGTGGTCACTCATCAGGTCGGCGGGTGCGCCGTTAGGGGAAATCGCGATGGAATGTTCGTAGTGGGCGGCGGGTTTGCCGTCCACGGTCACGATGGTCCAGCCGTCTTCGCGGCTCACTACCGATCGTTTGCCCAGGGTGATCATGGGTTCGATGGCGATGATGAGGCCGGCCTTGAGTACCGGGCCCCGACCCCGCTTACCGAAATTAGGAACATCGGGGGCCTCGTGGAGACTGCGCCCCAACCCGTGGCCAACCAGTTCCCGTACGGCCCCGTAGCCACACTCCCGCTCGGTATAGTACTGCACGGCGTGGCTGATGTCACCCACCCGCTTTCCGGTGCGGGCCGCGTCGATACCGAGGTAGAGGCTGTGCTTGGTGCGCCGGCAGAGTTCCATTACGTCCTCCGCCACCTCACCTACGCAAAAGGTGTAGGCGGCATCCCCGTAGAACTCATCCACGATGGTGCCACAGTCGATACTCAGAATATCGCCGTCGCGGAATACCTGGTTTTCGTCGGGCAGGCCGTGGACCACCTCCTCGTTTCTCGACACCAGCAGCGTAGAGGGGCAACCGTACAGTCCCTTGAAGCCCGGTACGGCCCCGTGGTCGCGGATGAATGTTTCGGCGAAGGTGTCGATTTCCCGGCCCGTAAGTCCGGGGCGCAACATTTTGCCCACTTCGGTCAGCGTTTTGCACACCAGTAGGCAGGCCACCCGGCTCCGCTCGATCTCCTCGGGCGTTTTGTAGATCATTTTACGGCCCTTTCTACCCATGGTTTGCTTGCTTTCGGGGAAGGTAACGCGGGAGGGTAGGGGAGGTTGAGCGGCCTGTGCGGTGTGGGGCAGGGGGTTCGGGTTTTGCCGGCACCCGCGCGCCGCCGCCCGCCCGTTACGTTGGCGTGGCCTTAGGGCCCAGGGGTTCTACCGTTCCGCCGCCCACGAGGTAGATGCTTTCCGCAACGGAAGTGACGCTGCTGAAATCCTGATCCGTTAGCAGAATACCTTTCCGCTCCCCCGCAAGCCGAAGGTGGTGGTGGAGGTAGTCGACGGAAAGCGGAGCCAGCCCGGCAAACGGCTCATCCAGAAAGGTGTACCGGGTGGGGGCCATGAGCAACAGCAGAGTAAGGAAGCGGCGCACCTTCGATAAGCTGCCGTGCCTGATGCCGTCGACCAGTTTGTCCCGCTGCGTCCCGTGCACCGACCAGAATAAATCCGGGTCCAGGCCGTGAAGGCGGATCAGCCGGTTAGCGGAGAACTGCCGGGGTATGCCCATCGCCTGCCCGGCCATATTGAGTAGCCCGGGCGTTTTCCACAGGGGGCGGTCGGTTCGGCTGCCGTCAACTTCCACATAGGCGTACTGGGGGCGCAAGTCTCCGTAGAGCACGTGCAGCAGACTGGTCTTCCCGCTGCCGTTCAGTCCCAGCAACCCGGTCACGCCGCGGTCGGGAATTCGGATCGCCACGTCGTCAAGAATGACCCGCCGCCCGTACGCCAGTCGAATGCTATCCGCCGCGATCATAGCACCCAGCGGCAAACCAGGAGCCAAACCGACCAATCCACCGCCACCGCCCCGGCCAGTAGCCAGCCAGGATCGTACCCTAAATTCCGGTAGAACAGGCGCTCGGGGTAGTTCCGCCGGTAAGTCAGCCACGCCAGCGCCCCGCTAGTCAGCAACTTGAAATAAAGGAGTACCCGCAGCACCGGTAGCCCGAGTACCCACAACCGGTATCCACCGAACAGGGTGGCCAATCCGGTGGCCATTAGATACGCCCCGCCGTACACCAGCAGCAACCACCCCATCCGCATCATCGCACGCACACCTAGTAGATAAGCCTAACCCTGGCATTCGTGGCCCTCCCTGTTTTATCCTGGGCGCCCGGAGGATACTATGGTGCCCGAAGATCCTCCGCTATACCGCGCGAAGCGCGTCCCCCTTCGTACCTTCGCGCCCATGGCAAAAGTCGTCGCAATCGCGAACCAGAAGGGTGGGGTGGGCAAGACCACGACGACCATCAATTTGGGAGCCTCCCTGGCCATCCTGGAGCGGCGCGTCCTCATCGTGGACGCCGACCCCCAGGCCAATGCCAGCAGCGGAGTGGGCATCCCCGCCGATGAGATCGAAGCCAGTATTTACGACGTGCTCGTCAACGGACTGGACGTCCAGGAGGTCATCTACGAAACCGAAACGCCCAACCTTCACATCATCCCCAGTAGCATCAACCTGGTCGGCGCCGAGGTCGAACTCATCAACCGCTTCCGCCGGGAGGACGTGATGAAGAACAACGTCACCGAGCCGCTGCGCAAGCACTACGACTACATCCTGATCGACTGCCTGCCGAGCCTGGGCCTGCTTACCATCAATGCCCTGACCGCCGCCGATTCCGTCCTGGTACCCGTGCAGTGCGAGTACTTCGCCCTGGAGGGGCTGGCTAAGTTGCAGAATACCATTCAACTCGTGCAGCAGCAGCTCAATCCCGGCCTTCAGTTGGAGGGTATCCTATTGAGTATGTACGACCGCCGGCTCCGGCTGGCGAATATGGTGGTCGAGCGCGTGCGGGAGACCTTCGGCGAACAGGCCTTCGAGACCATCATCCACCGCAACGCCCGGGTGAGCGAAGCCCCGAACATGCACATGCCGGTGGTCATGATCAACGCCGGAAGCCGCGGGGCCACCAATTTTCTAAACCTGGCCGAGGAGTTCTTGCTTAAGAACGGCGAGAAGATCCCTAAGTGAGCCGAAAAAAACGCCGCCGCAAGGCCACCACCATCCCCGAGTCCTCCGTGGCACCACCGCCCTCCAGCCGCTGGCGGTTTTTCGTGTGGATGTCGGCCTTTTTTGCCCTGGCTTCCTTACTGGTCCGGTTGGACGTATTCACCGCCTGGCCCGGCGGGGAAGGCTACGCCCTGGCCCGGGCCGTCGGTAACGACTGGGGAAGCTACCTGCCCGCCGCCCTCAATCACGCCCTGCTACCCCTTGGGCTGTCGATCGATACCGATACGGATGCGATCTTTCTTTTTCCCCGTTTGCTCTCCGCCCTCTGGCTACTGCTGACGGCCTACTTCACCTACCGCTGGGCCGGCCGCCTCTTCGGGAAACGCACCATCGAACTCGCCCTGCTGGCCGCGGCGGCTTCCTTCTTCCTGCCCTTCTTCGGTAAGGTGGCCACCGCCGATACCCTCGCGCTGCTGGGGCACGCCGGGATGGGCTGGACGGTACTCCTCTTCGGCATCAGTAAGGACCGGAAAAAAGCACTGCCCTTCGGCGTTTTCGCCCTGCTCGGGGCCATCGCCGCTCCGGTTTCCACCCTGCTCCTTTCCCTGATGCTGGTGGTACTGGCCGTCTTCGAGCGCACCGACTACGACTGGACCCTCCCCGCCGGCGTGGGTACGGCCATCAGCCTCGTCGTACTGCTCGTCCAGGGCCCCCAGGACGCCAGCACCTACTGGTACTACGGGCAGGAAGACAGCCGGGTACTCGACCTCCTCTACTACGGGCTGCTCGGTATGCTGCCCCTGGCGGGTTGGGTGGTGGCCGGCATCCGCGACCTCATCTTCAAGGGTAAGCAACTGGAACCCTTTTCCAAACTCATCGGCCTGGGGCTGATCGCGACCCTGCTGGCCCAATCCCTGCTCTTCATGTTGCTGCTTTCCATCGTGGCGGGCAAGCAAATGCAACTCTACTTCAGTGAGAAACACTACCCCTGGAAGGACTACGTACGGGCGGCCGCGGTCATCCACCTGGTGCTGGCCTTTATCGCCGTTTTTCTGGTGTTGGCGGGGGGCGGCCTGGCTTTCCCGGGTGCGGGTTTCCGGGCGGCGCTGGGGATGGGGGCGGCCTACTGGATCTTCAGTCTGCTCGCGACCCTGGGCATCTACGGTGACCGGCGGGATTTTGCGATTGGGGGGAGTATCCTGTCCGGCGTACTGACGGCGCTCTTCTTCTGGGTGCAGGTCTACCCCTATCTGGAAGTGGAGCGGGCCTGGCCCAAAGAGCTGGTCCGGCAGGTAGAACCCACCAGCCTCAATTTACCCGATGAAGCCGACGCCAGCGAACTCAGTTCGGCCCTCCCGTATTTCGTGCGCGAGGGATGGACGCTGACCGAGCAAGGGGGGGACTACGAGCTGTACCGCTACGAGATCGGGGACAGCACGGCACGAGTGGGCGGCGGCGCGCGGGTGCAGGGGAGGATTATCGCGCGGAGAAGCGGCTTCGGACTCCGGCGGGTTGAAGAGTAGAACGACCGAATTCAATGTAGTTACATATATTTAGGGAAAATCGCGCTATATGACTCGCTCACGTATCGGATTGATCCTCATCGGCCTGGTCGGCTTCGCGCTCGGGGGTAGCGGGGTCTTTAAATTCACCCTCCCCGAAGAGATGGTCATCGGGATGGGGACGACGCCACTCATCATCCTCGGCGTCATCGAACTGCTGATCGTGGCCGCCCTCATCATCGCCCGCACCCGCATGCTCGGCATCATTTTAGCGGCCAGTTATATCGGGGGTATCATTGCCTTCAGTTGGCTGGTGGAGGGGGAAACACCCCTTGTAGGCATCGTCCTGAACACCCTACTTTACGCCGGTGCCGCCCTCTACCGACCCTGGTTGACGGATAATCATCCGCCGGACCTTCAAGCGTCCGGAGAGTAAAATCCTGAGGCGTCCTCAGCTAACTTTACTCCACTTCTCCGACCCCCGGGAGTTCCGTACGACGATCTCGACGAACCGCATTCCCCGCAGCCCGTCCTGAACGGTAGGGAAGTCGCTCTCCAGCTCACTGGGCTCCCGCCCTGATAGCTTAGCGTTGACCGTGGCGGCAAAGTTCTTGTAGATATTCGCGAAGGCCTCCAGGTAGCCCTCCGGATGACCCTCGGGAACGCGGGTAGCCCGCTGGGTAGCGGGGGTAAGCAGGTCGCCACCGACGCGGGTCCGGTAGTGGGTGGCCGGCCCCTCGTGCTGCTTTACGATCAGGGTGTTCGGCTCCATTTGGTGCCATTCCACGCCGCCGGTCTCACACCAGATGCGGATGTTGAGGCCGTTTTCTTCGCCGGCCGCGATCTGGGAGCAGTGCAGCACGCCTTTTGCCCCCTGCTCGAAGCGGAGGAGGATGTTGGCGTCATCGTCCAGCCGGCGACCCTCGACGAAGGAGGTCAGGTCGGCACAGACTTCGGTGACCTTCAGGCCCGACATATACTCCGCCAGGTTTTCGGCGTGGGTGCCGATGTCGCCCATCGCGCCGCCCATACCGGACTTAGCCGGATCGACCCGCCAACTCGCCTGCTTGTTGTCCGTATCCTCCTTGCGGCTGGAGAGCCAGCCCTGGGGGTATTCCACCACGATCTTACGCACCTTGCCAAAGTCGCCGCGCGCGATCATATCCCGGCCCTGTTTGACCATGGGGTAGCCGGTGTAGTTATGGGTCAGGGCGAAGACGAGGCCGGTTTCCTCGACTAGCTTCACCAGTTGCTCCGCCTCATCCACGCTGAAGGCCAGGGGCTTGTCGCAGACGACGTGGAAGCCGTTCTCCAGTGCCAGTTTGGCCGGGCCGAAGTGCACGTGGTTGGGGGTGACGATGGATACGAAGTCCATCCGCACGTCCTCCGGCAGGTCTTTTTCCGCCAGGATCATTTCTTCGTAGCTGCCGTAGACGCGGTCCGCCGGAAGAAACAGGTCCTCACCCGACAGCCTTGATTTCTCCGCGTCACTGCTGAAGGCCCCGCAGACAAGGTCGATTTGCTGGTCCAGGGCGGCGGCGAAGCGGTGTACCCCCCCGATGAAGGCGCCGCGGCCCCCGCCGACCATTCCCATTCGTAATTTTCTTGGCATGTGCTCGATCGATTTTGCTTGGTAGCAAGTATAGGCAATAGTGAAGGATTGAAGGGGTAGGGATGCTCTTCGCTCTGCTCATCGTCGGGGTGGTGCAGTATCGGAAGCACGCACGCAGTTCGCGTTCACCTAGATGCGGATGGTTCAGGCGTAGGCCGGGGCGTAGCTACAACCCAGCGGAAGGGCTAGTGTAACTAGGGGGCGCGGACGCAGGTGCCGTCTTAAACGGTCATAATTTAATCCTTCCCACCATCAATCCTTCAATCCCTCACTCCTCCGGATCGCACCCGCGCGCCGCCGCCCCCCCCAAACGACGAGCCCCACCCGACCAGCGTCGAATGGGGCTCGCAATTCAATTAAACGGCCGGGAGGCAGGCCGTTTACGCGGTAACGGAACGCTCGCTTTCGGTGGGTACTTCCTTCACCTCCGGCTCGTCGGTCAGCTCGTACACGATGGGCGTGGCGATGAAGATGGAGGAGTAGGTACCCACGATGATGCCCACCAGGAGCGCGAAGGCGAATCCTTTGATGCTCGCTCCCCCGAAGAGGAAAAGCACCAGCACCACCAGGATGGTTGTGAAGGAAGTCATCACGGTCCGACTGATGGTGCTGTTCACGGCGGCGTTGATCATCGTTTTGCGGTCCTGGGTGATGTAATTGTTCAGGTACTCCCGGATGCGGTCGAAGACGACTACCGTATCGTTGATCGAGTAACCGATTACGGTCAGGATGGCGGCGATGAAGGCCTGGTCGACCTCCATATTGAAGCCGATCCAACCCCAGAAGGCCGCGAATACTCCCATCACGATGATGGTATCGTGGCTCAGGGCGGCGATGGCACCGAGGGAGAATCGCTTGCCCTTGAAGCGGGCCAGCAGATAGACGAAGATGCCCAGCAGGGCAATCACGCCGGCCCAGAGCGCCGACCGCTTGATGTCGTCGGCAATCGTCGGGCCCACTTTGCTCACGCTGGTGATGTGGGTGCCGCCGGTAAATTCGGTATCGCCGAACTGATCCAGCGTCACGCTATTGTCGCCGGTAGCCGCCGTGACCCCTTCGTAGAGGGCGGCCAGTACGACTTCCTGGGGCTCCTGGCCGTCGATCTGCTCCGTCTCCTCGACGAGGTAGTTGGTGACGATGTTGTAGGTATTGTCCGCGTCTACCGATTTGATGGTCGGGTCACCCTGGAAGGGGCCGGCCAGGGCGGTGCGCAATTCATCGGCGGTCACGTCCTGCTCCACCACGACGGTGTAGCTGTACCCCCCCTTGAAATCGACGCCCAGGTCGAAGCCGCGGGTGAAGATGAAGAAGAGGGACGCCGCTACCAGTACGCCGCTGACGAGGTAAGCCGTCTTGCGCATGCCGAGCCAGTCCACGTTCACGTTGGCGAACAGATTCTGGCTGGCGCCGGTCGAGAAGGTCATGCTACCGTTCTTCTCCACCCAGTAGTCGACCATCAGGCGGCCCACCAGCACGGCGGTGAATACGGAGGCCAGTACGCCCACGATCAGTACGACGGCGAAGCCCTTAATGGGCCCGAGGCCGAACCAGGCCAGCACGCCGGCCACGAGGATGGTCGTCACGTTGGCATCGATGATGGCCGAGTAGGAGTTGCCGAAACCGTCGCGGACGGCGTTGGGGATCGTCTTCCCGGCCCGGAGTTCTTCCCGCACCCGCTCGTAGATGATCACGTTCGCGTCAACGGCCATACCGATCGTGAGCAGGATGCCCGCGATGCCCGGCAGGGTCAGTACGGTACCGAGGCTGGCCAGGGCCCCGAAGATGAAGATGAGGTTCAGCAGCAGGGCGATGATGGACACCACGCCGGCCCCGCCGTAGTAGAACAGCATGAAGGCCAGTACCAACCCGAAACCGACCAGCAGGGCGGTGATGGAGCTGTTGATGTTCGCCTCCCCGAGGGAGGGCCCCACGATGCTCTCCTGGATGATCTGGGTACGGGCGGGTAGGCGACCGACCTGCAGGATATTGGCCAGGTCGGTAGCTTCCTGGACGGTAAAGTCACCCGTGATGCTGGTGCTGCCGCCGGTAATCGGGCCGTTGCGCACGCCCGGGGCCGAAACCACCTGGCTGTCGAGCACGATCGCTACCTGACGGCCGCCGTCGTTGTAGGCGTCCGTCGTCATCCGGGCCCAGATGCGGCTGCCCTCGCTGTTCATACTCAGGTTCACGGCTACCTGACCGCTGGGGTCGGGGCCGCTGCTGGCGCGGGTGACGTACTCACCGGTCAGGGGAGCCTCGCCGCTGCGGGGGATTTCGAGCTGATAGAGCTGGTAGAGTTGGTCGCCGGCACCGTCTTCCCCCAGGGTCAAGGGACTTTCCGCCCAGCGGAAGCCGACGTTACGGGGGAAGAGCCGGTCCACCTCCGGGTCCCGGAGCAACTCCATCACCCGGTCCTTATCCCGCTCCCGGGCAATGCCGACCACGGCGGGGCCGAGGTTGCCGCTGTTGGGCGTCAGGAGGCTGAAGAGGGGGCCGGCCGTCTGGTTGGGAACCTCCCGCTCTTCGATGCTGGCGATGCTGTCGAGCAGGGTGCCGTTCTCGTCGGTAGCGTAGATGGTATCGTAGACCGTGGTGGTGGTGCCGATTTCCGAGCTATCGCGGCCGGCGGCGAGGGCCTCCCGGCGCTCCAGCAGCTGGTCGGCCTGCACCAGGGCGTTGACCGTACTCTGGTCGATGTTCCGCACGTCGAAGAATTCCAGGTTAGCGGCGGCCTGCAGAAATTCGCGGGCCCGTTCGGGGTTCTCGACGCCGGGGAGTTCGACCAGGATGAGATCGCGGTCGGCGTCCAGACTGACGTTGGGCTGCACCACCCCGAGTTCGTCGATCCGCTTGCGCAGCATGACGAAGGTCAGGTTAACCGTCTCGTCGGCCTTGTCGCGCAGGATGCGGATGACCTCGGCGTCGGAGGTGTTCACGCCGATCTGATCGCGGAGGGCGTCGTTGCGGCCGAAGATGGTCGCGAGTTTGTCGTCTTCCCCGGCCCGTTCGTACCAGGCGTCGGCGAAGAGGGAGATGTAATCGTCGTCGGCGGTTTTTTGCGCTTGGGAGGCTGCGGCAATGGCTTCTTCAAATGTGGGGTCCTTGGAATTTCGGGCGAGTTTCAGCAAAAACTCCCGCAGGTCGACCTGCAGGACGACGGACATGCCGCCCTTGAGGTCGAGGCCGAGCGCGAGTTGCTGGGCCTTCAGGTCCTGGTAGGTGTAGGATTTTATGAGCGGAAGCCGGAAGACTTCCTGGTCGGAAACGCTGTCCAGGTAGGACGCGCGGGCGAGCCGGTAGGCTTCGCCGGAGTCTTCTCCCGTGAGGTCCTGCGCGTACTCGTCGGCGTCATTTTCCACAGCGTTGGTGGGGATGACGAAGAGATACTGCGCAACGGTCACGAGGAGCATGACCACAAGGAAAAACTTGATAAGTCCCTTGCCTTGCATAGTAAAGTGATTTAGGTTCCGGCGGAGCCGCCGTCGGAAACGGACGGGACCACCACTTGAAGAAGGGTGAAAACCCTGCGCCGGCCGGGGCCTCCCAGACCCGGTACGCGAAGGGGGCGCAAATATACGGCCCTGCGGGCGATAGTTGAAGCCCGCCAACCGACGCAAACCCGGGAAGTCGGAGGGACCGCCTAACGACAAAAGCGCCTTGTTAGTCTGTCTTAACAGCACATTCGATCCGGTTCCCGGGTTTAAGCATCTGAGCGATCCCCCTTTACTAAAGCGTGACGCCCATGAGTGCCGATAAACTGTACATCCCCCTTGTCTTCCTTTTTGTCCTGTTTTCTGCTTCCGGGTTCGGGCAGCGAAAGTTCGACTTCGGAGTCCACCTCACGCCCCTGCTCCGCTACGTAAGTAGCGGCGAAGTTGCCGATAACGGCCAGGCCGGTAGGTTAGTCCCCGGCAGCGGTACCGATATCGGGGTTGCCCTCGGCGGGACCGTTGAGTATAGCCTAAGCTACCACTGGTTCCTGCGGGGCGGCATCGACTACGCCCTTCGCCGTCATTATTACGAAGTAGTACGCAGGGGAACGGAAACTACCCCGGACCGGACCTTTCACAACCGCTTAGCCTTTACGGCGCTGGCCATTCCCATCGCGATTGTGTACCGCTTCGGCCGGGGGGAATCGAACGGGGAGTTTCTGGTTGGTGCCGGCACCACCATCAATCAGTGGCTGGGCGACCCCCAGATCGACTCCGATACGTATCCCGAGGGGCGGGTTGATGATCCGGTAGTCACCGGTAACTGGTCCGTTTCCCTTTTTGCCGGCTACGATCGTCAGGTAGGCAGGCGGTTGATTGCCGCCGTGGAACCCTACCTCCGGTACAGTCCGACCAAGCTGTATCTAACCCCGGGCTACGCCACTTCGCTAATCATGGAGGGCGGTCTGTCACTCCGCCTCCGCATTCACTGACGACCTAAAGCGCCACGGGTACCAAATGCCAGAGCCCGGCGGCCACAGCGGCACCCAGTAGCGGCCCCACCACGGGTACCCAGCCATAAGACCAGTCGCTATCCCCCTTATGGGGCAAAGGAAGGATGGCGTGCGCCAGCCGCGGCCCCAGGTCACGGGCCGGATTGATGGCGTAACCCGTCGGCCCCCCCAGCGAGAGCCCGATCCCCAGCACCACCAGGGCCACGGGCAGGGCGTCCAGCGCCCCCAGACTACCCGGGGATTCGCCGAATTTAGGGCCCGTAATGTACAGTACGGCAAAGACCAGCACGAAGGTGCCGACGGCCTCCGTAATCACGTTCGAGCCGTACCGGCGGATGGCCGGCGCGGTACTGAAGGTCGCCAGGACGAGCCCGTGGTCGGGAGTGGCCCGGTAGTGATCGCGGTAGGTGAGTATGACTACGGCCTGACCCACGAAGGCACCCGCCGTCTGTGCCAGTAGGTAGCCCGGTACCAGGCCCCAAGCGAACTTGCCCACCAGGGCCAGACCCAGTGTAACCGCGGGATTGAGGTGACCCCCGCTCAGGGGGGCGGTGACGAAAACGGCGGTGAAAACCGCGATGGCCCAGCCAACGGTGATGACGATAAGCCCGCTATCGTGACCCTTGGTCCGGGCCAGTAAGACATTAGCTACCACCCCGTTCCCCAGAATTAGCAGGAGGGCCGTGCCGATGAATTCACCGGCAAAGGCAATAAGATCTGACATGCCCACAATATAAACGCTCTACCGAAAGCCCCGGCTCACGGTCAGTTGGTTGACACCTCCTGCCAGGTGGTAGGTCGTGCGCCCGTAGGCCAGACTGAACAGTGCCGTCCGCCACGAAAACCCGAAACTATAGCCGGCCGCCGAGCGAAAGTCGGTAAGCCTGAGTTCCCGGCGCATGCCGTGGTTGTAGCCCACCCGTAGCGCCAGTTGCCGTCGCTTGCCGACCAGCAACTCGCCGTTCAACACGAAGTGGCGGGCCAGATTGTCGAAGAATAGCTCTCCGGCGCCCCGCTCGTCCGGCCCGTCCAGGTTGCTCAGGTCCAGTATCGTAAGGTTCTCGGCGTCGGGGTCGTCGTAGAGCACGTTCCAGCGGTCGAGGTAGCGGTAGATCACCGAAAAGCGGAAGGGCAGGTACTTCAGTTCCCGGTTGATGCCGATCTGCAATTCAAAGGGCATGGCCTCCCGCGACTGCCCCGGCTCATAACGACTGAGTTGCCGGCCGAAATTGCGGGCGACCAGGCTGATTCCGAAGCGCCCCGCCGTATCCACGTAGTGCACCCCGGCATCCAGCGCCACGCCGTAGCTACTGTACCCCGCCAGTTGGGAGGCCACTAGCTTCAGATTCGCGCCGGCGGTGAGTCGCTCCTCCACCCGGTGGCCGGCCCCTACGGTCAGGGCGAAGTCGGAGGCCCCGAAGGTACCCAGGTCCTGCCCCGTCGCATCCCGCCGCACCAGGTCGTTGCCGTAGTTGACGTACTGAAGCCCCCCGTGGAAGGTCGTCCGCAGTGGGGCGTACTCGTGAGCGTAGGCCAGGTAGCTATTGTGGATGCCGGCGGGCAAAAAGGCGTGGCTCAGGCTGACCTGCCCGTCCATTTCCGGGTTCAGCAGGCCGGGATTGCGCGCGGCCAGGGAGAGATCTTCGTTCTGCAGGGCGATATGGTGCCCCCCCAGGGCGGCTACGGCCGCGGAGTTCGGCAAGTTCAGAAAGTCGTACACGGCAATACCCCCCACCTGGGCGGATAGCAGGCTTCCCCACGGGAGCAGAATGGCAACGACAATCGGGCGCATCGGCGGCAAGGTACGGAGGATGGACGCGCCCCGCGGCTATTTCGTGGCCCCGGCGTCGGGCGGGCGGCTCATTTCGGGGCTGGCTACCGGTGGGTCACCTCCTTCCTCCGATCGCCAGATCGCGCTGCAAATCCCCTCTTCGCAATCGCGGACGGTGGTGAGCTCCCCCGCCTCGTTGTACTGCCACAGTATCCCCTGTTCCTTACCGTCGGCGTAGGTGCCCGCCGCCCTGGGTTCCCCGTTCGCGTACCATTCCCGGAAGGCGCCGTTTTCCCGGTTGTTCCGGAAGACGACGGTTTCCCGTACCCGTCCGTCGGGCCAGTACCGGATCCAGGTATCGCGCATCGCTCCGTCCACGTACTGCCCCCTCAGGCGTACGTTGCCGAGGCTGTCGTAGGTCGTATAGGGGCCCTCGAAGCGGCCTTCGCGGTAGCTTTCGGTCAGCTCCACCTTACCGTCGGGGTAGTAGGCGGTGCGCAGCCCGTCCAGCTCGCCGGCCCGGTAGTTTTCTTCGGCCAGCAGCCTGCCCTCGGGGTCGTACTGTCGGGCCGGGCCCTCCCGCTCTCCGGTTTCCGCATTCAGGGTGTACTCGCTACGGTAGCCGTATTCATCGGTCACTTCTTCGACGGGGGGGGCGGGGGCGCAGGTGCAAAGTAGGAGGAGGAACAATAAGCTCGGCGGCAGATTCGGACGGAAGCGCATAGTCGGGGATTAGCTTATATTTGTTTGTAATCATCTAACCCCCGCTCCCTTGTTCAGAACAACGCTACTCGCCGCGGTGACCGTGCTCCTGTTACCCCTCGTGGCAGTCGGCCAGCAAACGGAAGCCGAGTACCTGATGGAGGCCAGCCGCGCCGTGGACCCCGACCGGTACGCCGAAGTGAGGGGGACCCCCTACCGTTACAAGACCTTCCGGCCGGCCGCGATGTTCGATGTCGCCGTGAACCGCTACGAACTGGACTCGGTCAATTTCAATGGCTTCACCCATCAGTTCGAGTACCTGGTGGACGGGCAGGTCAGGGAATTCACCCAGGGCAATTTCCTCCGCGTCAGCATCAGCGATGACGACGGAACGGAGCACACCTACGGGTGGGGCATCAACCCCCGCTTCCCCAGGAAGTACGCCGAGCTGGTCCACCAGGGCGATTACCTAACGGTAACCCTGATCTACGACGTGCTGAATGACGAAAAAGTGGTGCAGGACGTAGGCAAAACGGTCCGCCTCCGTAGATTCAACCCCAAACGCATGCACTATGCCCTAGTCGACGGAGAGCTGGTGCCCCTTACGCTGAGTCCCAAAAAGATTGCCGCCGATCTGGGTCAGGAAAAGGCCATCCGGTCCTTCATCAAGGAACACAAGCTTAAGCCCGGCCGCCGGGAAGACCTGCACCGCATCCTCGACTACGCCGAGCGGCTGTATTAGACTCATTGCGAACCAATGCGGTACGCCCTATTCCTTTTGCTTCCCCTCCTACTCGGCACCTGCGGCCCCGCCCAGACCGAACAAGCCCCCGCCCGCAGCGACGCCGAACGGGGGGCCATCGAAGCCCGACTGGTGGGGGAACTAAGCCCCGATGACGACCCGGCCGGGCGGCAGCGCAACGCAATCATCAACCGGGCCATCGACCGCAACTACGACGTACGGGCCGCCCCGGAGGGCTACTTTTACGAAGTCCTGGAAGCGGGGGAATTCAGTCCACTAGTCGAAGGGGATATCGTCAGCGTACACTACCGCGGAAACTTCCTGGACGGTACCGAATTCGACAACAGCCGCGGCCGCGGAGACAAACTGCGCTTCCGCCTCGGTGATCTGATCCCCGCCTGGAACCTGGCACTGCGGCGGGTACGGCCCGGTGCCCGCCTGCGTATCCTTACGCCCAGCGATCTGGCTTACGGAGCCGAAGGGCTGGTCTCCCCGCGGGGCGATACCCTGGTGCCGGCCGATACGCCGCTGGAATTTTTGATCGAGGAAATCGAGCTGTTGGAGGAGTGACATATCGGGGGAGGGGGGTGCCGCCACTACTTTACTTCCGGGAGCTGGTAGCTCACGTCGAAGTCGTCCAGCACGGCGTCCAGGATGCGGTCGTCGCCGATCTCGTACTTCTGCTTGAGTTTGTGGCCGTAGAAGCCGGCCAGGGTGGCCCAGTACCGGGCGGTGAGCCCTCCGCGCAGGTCTTTGATCAGATCGTAGATCGGCTCCTCGGTTTCCCGCTCGATCATGGCGATGAGGACCTTACCCTGGGTCTTGGACATTTTTTTGAGGGGTTCCTCGAATTTCTCTTCCAGTTCCTTCTGTAACCGCTTAATGTACCGCCGGCGGTCGCGCTTGCTCATGTTCTGGGTCATGTACTCCGTTTCCCGGAAGATGCGGATGGCATCCACGGCGTAGGGGTAGGCACGCTGGGCGTAGATGCGGTAGCGGCGGTAGAGTTTGTACTCGTCCTCGTTATTAAAAAACTCCGGGGAGCTGACCGAGACGTCACTCAACTGGGCGATGATGATGGTGTCGCCACAGTCGTCGAGGGCGTAGGGGTAGTAGCGCCCGTCCACCTTCGTGTAGCCCGTCTGGGCAAACGCGCCACCGACGGCAAGCAGCAGGAGACCGAGGAGGAGATGAGGCATAGGGGTAAATTCGGTACGCAAGATAAACAGGGAGGTACGGTAAATAAAATGCGCATCCGGTAGGTTTGGGTGTGCCGGGCGGTTCGTTTAACCGGATTAATTCGCCAGAAACACTTCCGCCGACAGTTGCATGGCCCGCGCAAAACAGCCCGCGTCGATTCCGGTAGCCGCGCTTCCGAAGTAGCCAACGAGCCGCTCGGTGGGCATATTGCCGGTGAGCTCGTCCCGGGCCATGGGGCAGCCCCCGAAGCCCCGAATGGCCCCGTCGAAGCGGGTACACCCGGCCCCGGCGGCGGCGCTGACCTTTTCCTCCCAGCTGGTAGGGGTGGTGTGTAGGTGGGCGCCGATCTCCAGGCTAGGGTAGCGGGGGATGAGGCTGGAAAATAAGTAGGTGATGCTGGCCGGCGAGCTGACCCCGATGGTATCGCTGAGCTGAAAGATGCGGATGTCGAGCTCGGCCAGCCGGGCCAGCCACTGCTCCACGACCTCCACGTTCCAGGGGTCGCCGTAGGGGTTGCCGAAGCCCATACTGAGGTAGACGACGAGTTCCTTGCCGGCGGCTACGGTCAGTTCCTGAATCTGGCGGACCCGGTCGAGACTATCGGCCAGGGTGGCGTTCGTGTTCCGCAACTGAAAGGTCTCGCTTACGCTGAAGGGGTAGCCTAAGTAGGCAATCTTGGGGTGTTGCAGGGCGGCTACGGCACCGCGGCGGTTGGCGACGATGGCGAGCAACTTCGTGTCGGTGCCGCTGAGGTCGAGACCGGCGACCACTTCGGCGGTGTCCCGCATCTGGGGGATGGCCTTCGGACTGACGAAGCTGCCGAAATCGAGGGTGTCGAAGCCACAGCCGAGCAGGTGCTGAATGTAGGCGGTCTTGGTCGCCGTAGGGATAAACTCCTGGCGACCCTGCATCGCGTCGCGGGGGCATTCGATCAGCTTCACTTCCGGCATGCCAGGCTAAACAGTTGGGCCGGGGCGGTAGTTTTGTGCCAAACCCCCACCATGCTCAAGCACGCTACCACGCTAACCGTCATCGGCTTCATCCTGCTGTTTCTCGGCCTGGTATCGCTGTTCCTCAATCTGGTGGGGGTGGATATATTTTTCCTGAGCTGGCTGTACGAACTGGGCGTGGGGATTTCCTTCGCGGTGCGGCTGGGAATGGTGATCCTGGGGTTTATCCTGATTTATCTGGGGCAGACGGACTGGTCCCGGGAGGAGATATAGGGCGCCGCCATCCGTCAGGCGTCCGGGGGGATTGAACGTTCGGAAAAGTAAGCGCCGGTAGAACTAAAAGTATAGCGTGGCCGCCAGGCTCGGTAGGATCGGCAGCTGATCGACGCGCTCGGTGGAGACCCGGTCGACGTAGAAGATATTGTTCCGGTCGTAAACGTTGGTGACGCTGGCCGTGACGTCCAGGCGGGCCCGATCGCCGAAGGGGAAGGCGCGCTGGAGGTTGAGATCGAGGCGGTGGAAGTCGCTGAGGCGGCCGCCGTTGCGGGTGGGGCTGAGGAGGATGTCGAGATCGCCGTTGCCGGTCAGGACGTTGGCCAGGACGGGGTTATCGCGCAGGCGGGGGTCTTCGATGAAGCCCAGGGTCTGGGTAAAAGGAAAGGCCGAGCCGTAGGTGAAGCGGAAACCTACTTCCCAGAGGTCATCCCTCCCGAATCCGTAGCTGCCGTAGGCATTCAGGGTGTGGCGGCGGTCGAAGCTGGTGGGGTACTCCTGCTCGCCGTCGTCCCGGTTTACGAAGCCCAGGCTGTAGTTGGCCGCTAGTTGGGCGCGCCCGTAGCGGTAGGTGGCCGCGATGTCTCCTCCGTAGGCCTCCCCGGTCAGGGAAACGAAATCGGGGTCGGTGGCCAGTAGCTTGTTTCGGTTCAGCTCGATGAGGTCGGTGAAGCCCTTGTAGTAGCCCTCTACGTTGAGGGTCAGGCGATCGCTAAGGTCGATCTCCGTGCCGGCGATGGCGTGGACGGCCCGCTGCAGCTTATCGTCGGTACCCGCGATGGCCCCCTCCGGGCCCACCAGGAAGCCCGAGAAAAAATTGACGATGTCGAGGTCGTTCTGGGTGGAGATCAGGTTCTGACTGTACACACCGCCCGCGGCTTTGAAGCGTAATCGGTCGGTCGCGTTGTATTTGATGCCGAGGCGGGGTTCCACGCTCACCGTGTTCAGGCTGGCGTAGTACTGCACCCGCAGGCCCGGCTCCAGGATGAGCGCGCCGAGCTTGCGTTTGTACATCGCGAATCCGTTCAGCTCGGAGGTGAAATCCTCCTGGGTGAAGGTGACGCCGAGGGGATTGACGAACTCGAAGTTGGTGTTCACCCCGTTGAACTCGAAGCCGTACTTGATCTCGTCGTTCGCCCCGAAGTAGGTGAAATTCAGCGCGGCCGTGTAGTTGGCGATGTCACTCTGGCGCGGGCCGCCGTCGCCCTCCAGTAAGCCGATCGAATAGCCGGAAGCGCTGATGACCCCATCGATGACGACGTTGCTGGTGGGCGGGACCAGGATAAAATTGCCGCCACCACCGGTGTTGGTCCAGTTGAGGGCGGCCAGGCCGGGCACGGTAAAATCATCGGCAAAGTTGAAGCCGAAGAGATTTAACTTGGAACCGTTGCCCCCTACGAAACTCACCTTCCCGTACAGATCCCGGTAGTTGTAGGGCAGGGCCGTGGCCGTGGCCGTGCTATCGTCGGTCCGGAAAAAGTTTTCCTGCACGGCGTAGTCGTAGAGCGTGGGGCTGGTTTCGGCGATCAGGCTGCGCTTGCCGGTCAGTAGAAAGGAGATGCTACCCCCCCCTTCGCCGAGGGGTTTGAGGGGGCCTTCCAGCAGGGCCTTGGCCTGAAAGGGGCTTGCCGAGACGAGCCCCGCCAGGCGCTTCTTGTTCCCCTCCCGGGTTTTAATGTCGACGATGGCCGAAATCCGCCCGCCGTATTCCGCGTTGAAGCCGCCGGTGTACACATCGGCCGACTGGATCGCCTCCGTTTCGAAGACCGAGAACAACCCGATGCTGTGAAAGGGATTGAAAATTTGCACTCCGTCCAGCAGCAGCTTATTCTGTACCGGGCTACCCCCGCGAATGTAGAGCTGCCCCCCCTGGTCGCCGCTACTCACCACACCCGGCAGCACGGTGAGGTACTGCGCAAGATCGGGTTCGCCTCCCGTACTCGGCAAACTGAGAATGTCGGCGCTGCTCACCGTGATCCGACTGACGGCCACCTCTTCGCGGGCCCTTTCCCGGGCGGCGCTCACGTTGACGGTGGCAAGGGTTTCTCCGGCGGGCGTCAACCGCAGCCTCAGGTATTCGATCTCGTTGGCTACCGCCAGGTTGACTTCCGCCGCCGTACTATCGTAACCCACATAGGTTGCCGTAAGCCGGTAGGTGCCCGGGGTCAGTTCCCCGAAACTGAAAAACCCGTCTACGTCCGTGTTCGTACCCTGGATCAGGATGCCGGTACTGTCGCTCAGCCGGACCGTGCCGTAGGGAATGGCCGATCCGTCCTCACCGTCGATCACGTTCCCCCTTACGATACCGCTCTGGGCGCGGGCGCAGGTGCGGGCGAAGTCACAGGGATACAGGCCTACCACGAAAAACAGGGTAAGCAGGGCAAGGTAGGGTCGGGGCATGAAGGGCAATACTGAAAGCGCGAAGGTCACTACCCACCGGGGAACGACCAAATGTAAACTTACTTCAGTACCCCCGCTCCCTCCCGTTGGAGGATAGCCTCCGAGCCGGTGCAGTCGATAATCGTGCTGGCCTCGGTACCGCCCATGCCCCCGTCGATCACCGCGTCCACCCGCTTACCGAATACCTCGTTGATCTCGTGGGGGTCCGTGTAGTACTCCATGATGTCATCTTCGTGCTTGACGCTGGCGGTCAGGATGGGGCGGCCGAGTCCGCTCACCAGGGCGGCGACGATGTTGTTGTCGATGATGCGTACGCCAATGGTTTCCTTCCGGTTTTTGAGGATTTTCGGGGTCCGGTTGTTGCTCTTCAGGATGAAGGTGAAGGGGCCGGGCAGGTTGTGCTTCATCACCCGGAAGATGTCGTTGTTGATGGTGGCCGAATAATTCGTGACCTGGCTGATGTCCTCGCAAATGAAGCTGAACATGGCCTTGGTGGGATCGATGCCCCGGAGGCGGGCGACGCGCTCCACGGCGTTCTTGTTGGTGATGTCACAGCCAATGCCGTAAACGGTGTCGGTCGGGTAAATAATCACCCCTCCCTCTTCGAGAATGTCGACCATTTGCTTGATGAGCCGCTTCTGGGGGTTGTCCGGGTTGATGGTTACGATCATAGGTTTGCTGGGTTTTGGTGGGCAATATAGGGGAATGGGCGTCTTTGCCGCACGCAGCGTGCCTACGTCCGCTGAATCGCGCGAACCGGATCCAGCCCCGCGGCCCGCCGTGCCGGATAGGTTCCGAAGACGATGCCCGTAAGGATGGCTACGCCAGCGACTACGAGGAGCGTGTGCCAGGAAAATACCGCGGTGAACTCGATCTCGGTGAGATAACCGATCGCGGTCGCCGAAATTAGGGCCATTACGATTCCCAGGATCAGGCCGAAACAACTTCCGATGGTCGAGATGGCGACGCTCTCCGACAGAAATTGGGTGATGATCCGTTTGCGATCGGCCCCCACGGCCTTGCGGACGCCGATTTCGGAAGTCCGCTCATTGATCGACATCAGGAGTACGTTCATCACCCCCACGCCACCTACCACTACGGCGATGCCGATGAGGAAGCCCATGACGAGCCGGAATACGGCGAAACCGATCTCCATGCTTTCCACCAGGTCCAGACTGGCGATGGTGCGTACCGGTTCCTCCCGCTCGGGGAACTGTCCCGCAAACCAGGCTTCGATGGTATCCTTACCGGGGCGGACGTCCTCAATGAGGTCGAAGTTCACCAGCAGGGCACTGTTCGTCGGCGGACCGCCCTGCCCCCGGCTCAGGACCGCCAGGGGAAGTATGGCCTGCATGACCGGGTCGTTTTCCTTTTCCGCCAGGATACCTACTACCGTGTACGCTTGATCTTCGATGGTCAGCCGTTTGCCCAGTGCGCCTTTTGGCGCACCACCCGCGCCGGCCAGTCGCTCGGCCAGATGGTAGTTGATGACGGTAACGGCGCGGTGGTCCCGTTGGTCCGATACCCGTAGGAACCGACCGTGTACCAAATCGGGCTCCCCCTCCGCCACGGGGAGGGAAACGGCTACGTACTGAATCCCGATCCGATCGGCCGTATCCGGGTGGGGCACGAAGGCCGTCTGGGTGGAAAACAGCTGCGTGTTCGTCGGGTAGGGTAGGCTTTCCCGTAAACTGTCGGCCATCCCGGTAGTCAGGTGAATGGGGCGATCCAGTTTCACGCTGATGCCGTCTACCCTCCGGTGGGTACGCGCCTGCACGACGACCGACTCGGTCGAACTATTGGCGGCGATCCCCTCCCGGGCCGTTTGCTCCAGGCCATCGATCAGGGCCAGCATGGTCACCAGGGCCCCCACGCCGATGATGATGCCCAGTACGGAAAGGAAGGTTTGGAAGAAATTCGCGCGCAGGTTGCGCAGGGTTTCGGCAAAGGCGGTGCGGACGGCAGCAAACATAGGACCGGTTTAGGCTACCGAAAGTGCCCCGGGGCTACCCAATCCGCCAAGTTTTTTCGACGAAGGCCCGCCCGATCAACCCCAACACCCCCGCCCGCGTATATCCACCATGGCAAAGTACAGCATCGACCTGGCGGCAGGAAAAGTGAAGGAGGACGAGGCCGTCTCTTCCCGTGGAGAAACAATCGTCGGTATCGATCTGGGTACCACCAATAGTCTGGTCGCCTACGTGCACGACGGTCGCGCCGAGGCGGTGGCCGGCCCCGACGGAAGGAGCGTTCTCGTACCCAGTATCGTTCACTTCCGCCCCGACGGCTCGGTGCTGGTCGGCGAGCAAGCCAAGCCCTACCTGACCACTGCCCCCGAGCGCACCATCTATTCCGTCAAGCGGCTACTCGGCAAAAGCTACGGCGATCTCAGCGCGGCCCGCGATCGCTTCGGCTACCGGATCATCGACGAGGACGAGGACCGCCTGGTCAAAATCGCCGTGCCGGGGGAGGACGGGCAAACCCGTTTCTACAGCCCCATCGAGCTATCGGCCCGTATCCTGGCCCACCTCAAGCAGCGCATCGAGGCGGAACTCGGCACCCCGGTGAGCCGGGCCGTCATCACCGTGCCGGCCTACTTCAACGACGCCCAGCGGCAAGCTACCCGCGATGCCGGTAAACTGGCCGGACTGGACGTGCTCCGGATCGTCAATGAACCCACCGCCAGTAGCCTGGCCTACGGGATCGGACTGACCGACGAAGACGAGGGGCGCACCATCGCCGTCTACGATCTGGGGGGAGGTACCTTTGACGTATCCATTCTGCGCATCGAGCAGGGCATCTTCGAGGTGCTGGCGACCAATGGGGATACCTTCCTGGGGGGCGATGACTTCGACCAGGCCATCGTCGATCTCTGGACCGAGCGGTACGATCTCCCCCTCACTTCACCCCGGGAACGCGGGGAGGTCCGCCTCCTGGCCGAGCGGGCGAAAAAGGCCCTGTCCACCCAGGATTCATTCGCGGGGCAATTCGCGGGGCAACCGCTATCCCTGTCGTCAACCGATGCCACGGCGCGATTTACTCCCCTCGTTCAGCGCACGCTTGCATCCTGCGTCCGCGCCCTGAAGGATGCCGGGCTGGAGAAAAAGGACATCGACCACGTCATTCTCGTGGGGGGGAGCACCCGGATGCCAATCGTAAAGGAAACCGTGGCGGAGTTTTTCGGGAAAGCGGTGAACGATAGCCTCGATCCCGACCAGGTGGTTGCGCTGGGGGCCGCCATCCAGGCCGACGTGCTCGCCGGCAACCAGCAGGACGTACTGCTGCTCGACATCACTCCGCTCAGCCTCGGCATCGAGACGGTCGGCGGGCTCATGGATCCCATCATCCCGCGCAACTCCAAGGTCCCGACCCGGGTGGGGCGGAAGTACACGACCAGCGTGGACGGGCAGGTGAAACTGAAAGTTGCCGTCTACCAGGGCGAACGCGACATGGTGGCCGATAACCGCAAGCTCGGGGAATTCATCCTCACCGACATACCACCCATGCCGGCCGGCATCCCCCAGATCGAAATCCACTTTTACCTCGACGCCGACGGTATTCTGCGCGTAAAGGCGACCGAGCACCGCAGCGGCACCGAGCAGAGCGTGACCATCAAATCCCAGTACGGCATTACCGAGGAGGAGATGGCCCTGATGTTACTCGATAGCCTCCAGCACGCCGAGTCCGATCTGGCGGCCCGTGCCCTCACCGAGGCCCGTACGGAGGCCCGCAACGTCCTGCTCAGCACGCGAAAGTTCATCGAGCAGAACGCCGGCTGGTTGAACGAAGGACAGGTAGTGGAGATCCGCCGGCTGGCCGAAGCGCTGGAAACCGCGGTTCGGGGGGAAGACCGCGACCGGATCAACCAACGACTGGAGGAGCTGAACACCTACACGACCCCGCTCGCCCACGAGGCGCTCGACCGGAACGTGGCCGCGGCCATGCAGGGGCGCAAAGTTGAGTGAGTTTCAGGACTGGAGGGCGTCGAGTTGCCTGGCCCGGTCGCGCAGTCCGCTCACGATAGCCGGGCCCCGGCCTTCGGGCAGCTCCTTACCGGCCCGTAGCAGAGTGGTGGCTTCTACGAGGGAGGCCGCTAACTGGGGAGCTTCCACTAACCGCAGACTCGTCTTGAGGCGGTGTTTCAGCGCGGCGACGGCTTCGGAGTCGCCGTCTGCCAGAGCCCGGTCGAGTTCTTCGGCGGCCTGATATAGTTCCCGCTGTAAAATTCGTATGAACTCCACCTTCCCGCCTGGGTCCCCCTCGAAGGCTTCCTCGATTCGGGGATATCGTTCATGCGGGGCGGGCGGCATGCGTAAGGATTGACCGGGTGAAAGATAGCGGGACAGGATGGCGTACAGTTGTTCCGGTACGAAGGGTTTGGGAATAAAGGCGTCAAAACCGGCATTGCGCATCCGCTCATCAAGTTTACCGGTCGGCGCGGCGGAAAAGGCGACGATGGGGACGCGGCTCTGACTGTTTTCCGCTTTCCGGATAGCCTGGCTGGTACGGTAGCCGTCCAGCACGGGCATCTGCAAGTCCATCAGGACCAGCTCGTAGCGGTTGTCGTTCAGCAGATCGAGCGCCCGTTGGCCGTCAGTCGCTATGTCGTAGGCCACTCCCCACCGTTTCAGGTACTGGGCGACTAGGTAGGCATTGGTCTTGTTGTCTTCCACCAGTAAGCACCGACCCCGGCCGATGGCGGGCAGCTCACTGGGTTCGCGGTCGGCCGCCGTGGTGGCGTGGGCGGCGGGTAAGTTCAGCGAGAAGTAAAAGCGCGCCCCCCGCCCCGGTTCACTCTCCACCTTCAGTTCCGATCCGTGGCGCTGCAGGATGCTCTGACAGATAGCCAGGCCCAGACCGCTGCCGCCGTAGCGGGTGTGAATCCCCTCATTCAACTGCTGAAAGGGTTCGAACAGCCGCCCCGCCTCCTCCTGGGCCAGCCCCGCCCCGGTATCGGACACTAGAAAATGGACGGGCACCCTCCCCGCCGCGACCGGACCGCGGTCAATCTGGAGCCGTACCGTTCCGGCCTCGGTGAACTTTACGGCATTTCCCAGTAAATTGGTCAGCAACTGAGTGATGAGGGTCGGATCGCCGACCAGTAACGGAGGGATATCTTCCGCAACGGATAGTGAGATGGAGAGTTGCGCCCGCCGGTTGCTGTACCGGAAGCTATCCGTCACCGAGGTGGCCAGCCGGCGCAGGTCGAAGGAGCGTTGGGCTATTTCCAAGCGGTCCAGCCCCCCCTTAGCTACCACCAGGACGTTCTGAAACAATTCGAGCAGGTGATTGGCCGAAGCGGTGAGTACCGATTCCAGTCGTTGCTGCCCTTCGGTAAGACCACTGCTGCGGAGGAGGTCGGCCATGCCCATGATCGCGTTGATGGGCGTGAGTACCTCGTGGCTGATGGTGGACAGAAAGTATGACTTCGCCCGATCGCTGGACTCGGCCTGCTGTTTCGCCTTGCGTAATTCCTCTTCGTAGCGCTGTCGCTGGGTGTAGCGGATAAAGATGAACATGAGGATGTCCCGGTCCCCTTTCCACCGGTAGCGCCCGGCCGAAACCAGCACCGGGACCCGCCTATCCCCCCGGCCCCTGAGCGTCAGGTTAATTTCCTCTACCCGTTCCTGTAATTGAAGCAGGGGGCGGAAATGCGTCTCGTAGTACAGTTGCCCGCCCCGGGTGATGAGGTCGCCCAACCTGCGTTCGCCGTCGTTCAGTTCCCCGGCCCGGTAACCGAGCCAACCGGCCAGGGTCTCGTTGCAGTGGATGATTTGCCCATCGGTCGCCGTGAACAGAAACCCCCCGGGAGCGGTGGAGAAGAGAGGACTACCGGGCAGCGAAACGTCATCCAGTGAAGCTTTGGGCATGGGGCATGTGCACATCGGCCAGGAAATCGGCGATCGCCCGGATGGTCTGTTCCGGCGCGCTCAGGTTCGGGCAGTGGCCCTTCGCCTTCAGATATGCAAGTCGGCCACCGGGTAAATGTTCGGCCACGTAGCGGCCCACCCGGGGCGGGGCGATGAAATCCTCCTCGCACTGAATGACGAGCGTCGGTAGGGTATGCTTCGGCAGCGCATGGCGGGTATCGGACCGGAAGGTGAGGCGTGCGAAATTGAACGCGATGTCGGGGTCCATCCGGCAAAAGGCCTCGGTGAGCTCCGCGATTACTTCCGGCGGATTGCGCTCGTCTACGATGGCCGGCGCCATGCTGCGGGACCAATCTAAGTGATTGCGCTCCAGGTTCAGCAGTAGCTCATCAATATCCTCGGGCTGAAAGCCGCCGTCGTAATCGCCATCCACCGTGTACCGGGGGGAGGGGCACACCATCACCGTACGGGCGTAGGGCCCGGGAAAGGCCCGGGCCGCCAGCACGCCGATCATAGCGCTCACGGAATGGCCGATAAAGGTTACGTCCTTCAGTTCTAGTGCCGCCACGATTTCGTTGACGTCTTTGGCATACCCTTCCAGCGAGGCGTAACGGTGGGGGTCGTAGCGGCGGGTGGCCCCACCGGCCCCCACGTGGTCGAACAGAATCACCCGGTACCGGTCCGCAAAGGCGGGGTATACGAACCGCCACATCTGCTGGTCGCAGCCGTATCCGTGGGCGAACAACAGGGGAGGACCATCGGGCCTGCCTACTTCGCGAACGTTGTGGGCCTGTAGTACGGGACGGGACGTATTCATCGGATAAAAATAACACCGCCGCGGAATATGGACGGTCCCGCGGTGCTTTCAACTTTCTGCCGGTGGGCGCGTCCTATAGCATCACCCTGAATATCGATCCCATGCCCCTGAAAGTCGGCGACAAAGCCCCCCTGTTCACCCTGTACTCCGATGCGAAGGAAGAAGTCAGTCTCACCGACTACACCGGCCGGCGGGTGGTGCTGTTGTTTTTTCCCCTGGCCTTTACCGGCGTGTGCACCGAAGAGATGTGCACCATGCGGGACTCACTGGAGGGGTACAACGCCCTGGACGCCGATATTCTGGCAATCAGCGTAGACAGCGTCTTTACCCTGGAGAAATTCAGGGAGCAGGAGGGGCTGAATTTTCCCCTACTGAGTGATTTCAACAAGGAGGTCAGTCGCCAGTACGGTGCGTTGTACGATACCTTCGTACTGGGCATGGAGGGCGTAAGCAAACGGGCGGCCTTCGTCATCGACGGGCAGGGGGTGATCCGGTACGCCGAAGTACTGGGCTCGGCGGGGGATCAGCCCGATTATTCCGCCATCCGGACAACTTTGGGGGAATTATCGTAGTTTTTTAGTTGAATTAGCGCGCCTATCGTATGAGTATTTTTGCCGCAAGCGACACCGATGTCCTCCTGGAAGAAGATATTGACGTAAGTATCGGGGAACCCGCCGACCTAATCGTCTTTAACGACGACCACAACACCTTCGACTGGGTGATGCAGAGCTTCGTTGAGATTCTGGGCCATACCTCCGAGCAATCCGAGCAGCTGGCCCTGATGATTCACCTGAAGGGCAAAGCGACCGTCAAGTCAGCGGCCTTTAATGAACTACGGCCCAAGAAGGACGCCCTCTGCGACCGGGGCCTGAGCGCCGTGATCGAGGGTAAGGGGTAGTTAAGTGGCCCTGTTCCGACTGGATCCCCGTTTTCCCGAACTCTTCCCCGACCCCATCCGTGTAAACGGCGAGGGGCCTGCCTGTTTCGGCGGCGACCTGACCCCCGAACGACTCTTTGCCGCTTACCGGCTGGGGTATTTTCCCTGGTTCGCCGAAGGGGAACCGACCCTGTGGTGGCACCCCAACCCCCGCTTCGTGCTGTTTCCGGATGAATTGCGCGTCAGTAAGAGCATGCGCCCTTACTTCAACCAGCGGAAGTACCGGGTGACCTACGACCGCCGCTTCCGCGAAGTGATGGAGCAGTGCCGTAGTCTTTACCGCCCCGGGCAGTTCGGCAGCTGGATCACGGATGAGCTGATCGAAGGGTACGTGAGCCTGCACGAGCTCGGCATCGCCCACAGCGTGGAGGTATACGAGGGCGAAGAACTGGTCGGTGGCCTGTACGGGCTGGCGATGGGGCGGGTGTTCTTCGGGGAAAGCATGTTTTTTCACCGCCCGAACGCCAGTAAGTTCGGCTTCATCAGTCTGGTACGGCGGTTGGCCGAACGGGAGTACCGTCTTGTCGATTGCCAGCAGGAAACGGCGCATCTGGCGAGCCTGGGCGCACGGGCCATCCCGCGTAGCGAGTTCCTGGATCACCTGACGGCCCTGCCCCGGGAGGAAACCGAGCGGGGGAAGTGGACCTGAAACCGGGGTACTCCATCCTTTCCGCTTCCCGTGGCGTTACCTGTTGCATGCAAACTCACTTTTGGCTCGAACACCGGGCCGAGGGGCGCGACCCCGACGTTCCGCACGACCGCGTTTACGTGCGCCAGTACGGCGGGGGGCAGGCCGTACTGCTGGCCCTACACGGGTTCGGTCGCAGCGGGGGGCGCATGGAGCGGCTGGGGCGCCACCTGGGCGATCGCTTCACCACCCTGGCCCCCGACCTGCCCTACCACGGCAAGACCGAGTGGTACGGCGAGCGCTATACCTCCGCCGAACTCACGGCCGTACTGCAGCAACTACTGGACCGGTACGCGGACCGGCCCGTGTTTCTGCTCGGGCACTCCCTGGGGGGGCGCTACCTGAGTTCGTGTCTGGCCGGCCTGCACCACCCCGACCTGCGCGACCTGGCCCTGGTAGCTCCCGACGGGGCGGGCGGGCGGTACACCAACTGGATCGATACCCTGCCGCGGTCTCTGGTACGCCCCCTGGCTAAACTGACGGAGCGGCCACGCGCCATCCTGCGCACCAGCAGATGGCTGACCAGGCGGGGTATCCTCAATACCTATTCGGCCGACTACCTGAAGTACCACCTCAACGACCAGTCGTTCCGGCGCCGGCTGGCGGGGACCCTACGCAGCGTACTCGCCTTTCCACCGCGGCCGACGGCCTTCGAAGCGGCCCTGCGGGAGCACGATATCCGTTGCTCCGTCTTCGTGGGGGACAAGGATCCGTTGCTGCACCACGGCCGGCTTACCGAGGTGTACGAACCCCTGCCTTCGGTAGAGGTAGTCCGGTACGCCGGCAGCCACTGGTTGCCCGAGCGCTTACTGGCGCGCTACTACCGCAAAAATCTGGTGACCGCATTACCTTAGCGGCGTGACTCCGCTTTCCTACCCCAACGTCGGTACCATGCTGGACCGTACCACCCGCCTACTCAAGCAGCACTACCTGCGGGCGTTCCGGGAGCAGGGGGTAAATCTGAGTACCGAGCAGTGGGTGTTGCTGAACCGCCTCTACCTGTCGGGAGACAGCAGCCAGACGAGCCTGGCCAACGGGACGTACAAAGACGCCCCCACCGTCAGCCGCATCCTCGATAAGCTGGTGGCCAAAAAGATGGTGGAGCGCCGCCGCTTCCCCAACGACCGCCGCCGCTACCAGGTCTCCATCACCGACCGCGGCCGCCAGGTACACGAACAGATCATGCCCTACGTGGAGCAATTGCGGCGGCAGACCTGGGCGGGGCTTTCCGAGGACGATTTCACCCGTCTTGCCGGCATTCTGACCCACATCCGCGGGAATTTCGAGGAAGAATAGTCGGCAGTGGAAGCACTACCTCAGCACATCGAGGCCCTGATTTTCGCCTCCCCCCAGCCCATCGGCCTCGACGAGATCCGATCCGTACTGGAGGAAATGTTCGGCCGCCCCTTCGCTACCGACGGACTGCGCGCCGCCATCGGGCAACTGCGCCGCCGCTACGATCACGCCGACCATAGTTTCGAGCTGGTCGAGATCGCCGGGGGGTACCAGTTCATGAGCAAGGCGGCCTATCACCAAACCATCGGCACCCACCTGCGGCAGCAGAGCACCAAAAAGCTCAGCCGCTCGGCCCTCGAAACCCTCAGCATCGTCGCCTACCGCCAGCCCGTGACCCGCTCCGAGCTGGAACGCATCCGGGGGGTCAGCTGCGACTACGCCCTGCAGAAACTATTGGAAAAGGAGCTTGTTAGCATTACCGGTCGGGCCGAAAGCGTAGGCAAGCCTTTGCTGTACGGCGTCACCGATAAATTCATGGACTACTTCGGCCTGCGTGCGCTCACCGACCTGCCGCAGCCCAGGGAGTTCAAACTTCCCGAGCAAACGATCGGCGAGCCGGAAGACATCCTTCTTGCTGAGCAAGAACCCCCGGCCGTCGAATCCTAAACGAGCCCCGCCATGGTCAACAAAGTTGCCGCCTCCGGACTGATCACCCTCAAACTGGAAGACTACTGGCCTACCTCGCCGCTGGTCGCCTTCGATCTGAAGGACTACCTCTACATGGAGCTGATCCTGAAGGAGAAAGACTTCCGGGCCGCGATCAAAGAGCACGACTTCGGGCAGTACGAGGGCAAGGTGCTCTGCGTCTACTGTTCGGCCGATGCGATCATCCCTTCCTGGGCCTATATGTTGGTGGCCGCCGCCGCTTCCCCCTTCGTGGCGGACATCTACCAGGGGACGGAAAGCGAATACCTGCGGGACCACTACCGCCGCGTCGTACGCAGCCTCGATGCGGATGATTACGCCGGTCAGCGTGTGGTGGTGAAAGGGTGTGGGGATCGGGAGGTCCCCCCGGCTGCGTACCTGGAAATTACCGCTCACCTGCGCCCCGCCGCCCGGTCGATTATGTTCGGCGAACCGTGCAGTACCGTGCCGGTGTATAAGCAACCGCTCAAACGTCGGCGGGCTTCGGTCGTAAAGTCGGAATAGCCGCTTATCTTGGGCCGTATCAAATCCGGTCCATGCGTCTGTCAGTTCTGCTCCTTTTATTCTTCGGCGGTGTACTCCGCCTGGGCGCGCAGGATACCCACTTTACCCTCCACGACTACCAACCGCTCTGGCTCAACCCCGCCCACACCGGGGCCTACAGCGGGTCGGTGCGCATCGGGGGCATCTACCGGGGGCAGTGGTACACCCTCAACGGCATCAAGACGCCGAGCGCCTACGCCGATGCACCGATCGTGCGGGGGCTGCGCAAACAGGACTGGATCGGGGTGGGTGCCCTGCTGATCAACGATAGCGCGGGGGATTCCGACGAGCTCAGCTTCCAGCGTAACTACTTTGGCTTTTCGGCGGCCTACCACCTGGCGCTGGACGAGCGGCGGCGCAACGTACTCACGCTGGGCGCCCAGTACGGGAGTACGAGCTACAGCCTGAGCGGGGGCAACGATGAGCTGGTCCAGCAACTCACGATTGACCCCGCACTCGGGGGCGGTGGCATCGGGTCGCCGGAACTGCGGGACCTCGGTGGGGGTGACGAGCAGTCTTTTTCCAGCGTCAACGCGGGCGTGATGCTGCGCTCCGTGCTGGACCCGAAACAGAATACCCTCTTCGAGGCCGGGGTCAATCTGCGCCACCTGAACAGCCCCAGGCGGGAGACCCTGCTGGATACCACCAGCAGCGAGGGGATGGAAGACAGCCTGCGCCGGCGGCCTACCCTGCACGCCCACGCCCGGCTGGACCTGGCGATGCGCAACGACTGGCGGTTCCAGCCCTCGGTCCTCCTCATGAGTTCGGTGGGGGTGACGACGGTATCCCTCCAGGGCTGGATGCAGCGGGAACTGAAGGAGGATATGGACCTGCGCCTGGGGCTGGGGTACCGGACGGGCGACGCGGCGCAGGTGCTGGCTGGACTGGATTACAAACAGTTGCGGGCCGCCCTGAGCTACAATATCACGCTGAGCCAGGCCCGCTCGGTGACGAGCTACCAGAATAGCTTCGAGATCGCGGCGGCCTACATTTTTAATATCTACAAGAAGCCAACTGTCGTGCCGACGATGCTCTGTCCCAGGCTATAGACGCACTTTCCGGCGTTTCATTTTACTCATTTATCCCATCCCATCCGCATGACCCTGACGCTTCCGGAACTGCTACGCTTCCCCCGCCTCGCCCCATTGCTTCTGGGAGTGGTAGGCAGCCTGTGTCTGGGCGCTCAGCCCCTGGCCGGAACCTCGAACGAGGAACAGCTACTGGCCGCCGCCGACTCCGCACGGGTGAGTTACAATTGGACCGTAGCGCTGGAGAACTATGAGGCGGCCTACGACCGGTACGAAGACGAGCGCTTGCTCCCCCTCATGGGCGAGATGAACTACCGGCTACGGGACGTGGCCGCCGGTATTCGCCGCTACAAACAGGCCTTCCGTAAGATCGAATTGGTGGATTCGGCGTACTACCCCCACCGATTCTACTACGGCCGCCTGCTGAAGATGGACGCCCAGTACGACGAGGCGCGGGAGCAGTTTGCCTCCTTCCTGCAGTTCAATCGGGACTCGGTGCTGACCATCCTGGCGCAGAACGAAATAGCGGGCATCCAACGCTACCGGAATATCCGGATGGAGGACAGCGATATCGAAATCGAGTACCTGGGCCGCAACGTAAATACCGTATGGAGCGAATACAGCCCGGTACTTTCCCAGGATGGGAATACCCTTTTTTACGCCACGGCTAAGGCCTCCAAGCCGGTAGAGCTGATCGACATCAATGATGAGGACGCTTACATCCGCATTTTTACCTCCACCCGCGACGAGGAGGGGGAGTGGGGGCGCCCCGAACCGCTGGGTAAAGAAGTCAACCGCCCCGGCGTACACAGTGCTAATCCGAGCCTGAGCGCGGATGGTCGCCGGCTCTACTACAACCGCATCGCCATGCAAAGCAACCGCGTGGACCAGGCCAAGATCTACCTCAGCGACGTGGACGACAATGGCTGGCGGAGTGGCAATCCCGTGGCGGGCATCAACAGCGACGATCATCTGGCGTTACAACCGGCCACCGGGGAACTGTTCGGGGGCGAAGTGCTCTACTTCGTGAGTGACCGTCCCGGCGGATTCGGGGGCTTTGATATTTACTACGCGCCCTACGAGGGGGATGGGCGCTACGGAACGCCGGTCAACCTGGGCCCGACCATTAACACCGTCGGGGATGAAATGACGCCCTTCTACTTTGACGGTACGCTGTACTTCAGCACCGATGGGCTACCGACCATGGGGGGCACCGATATGTTTTATTCCAGCTGGAACGGTAGCGAATGGTCCGCTCCGGAAAACATGGGGGCGGGCTTCAACAGTACGCTCGACGACCAGAGCCTGAGTATTTACCAGGACGGGCTCGTCGGTTTCATGACCAGCAACCGCCCCGGGGAGGGCCGCTCGGTGAAGAGTAAGACCTGCTGCGACGATATCTACGCCTTTGAAATCCCGACCATCCGCGCGAACCTGGTGGTGGGGCTCTTCAGTGCCGACCGCCAGCCGCTGAACAAGGGCACCATCGTGCTGCAACCCATCCGGAACGGCGAACCCCTCGGGAACGGCAACACCAAGGTCCGCGACGACGGTAACCGCTTCGATTTTCCGCTGGCGCTGGAGACGGAATACCGCGTTATTGCCAGCCACCCCGGCTACTATCCCGACTCCGTGGAACTGAGCACGCTGGGGCTGACCGAGAGCAAGGCCTTCCAACAGGTTTTTTTCCTGGAGGTGGACCCCTCGACCGTCCCCGTCTACGATACCATTCAGATCGAGGAGAGTATCGCCCTGGAGAACATTCTGTACGACCTGGATAAGTCCAACATCCGTCCAGACGCCGAGGGTGATCTCCGGGTGCTGACCGCCCTAATGGAGGAGTACCCCGATCTGGTGATCGAACTGAGTTCGCATACCGACTTTCGCGGGAACGACGACTACAATATGTCGCTGAGTAAGCGGCGCGCCGATGCCGCCCGTCGGTGGTTGATCTCGCAGGGAGGCATCGCCGCCAATCGCATCAAGTTTCAGGGTTACGGGGAAACCCGGCCGACAGTGGTGTCCGAGCGTCTGGCCGAGCGAACGGGCATCTTCGGGGCGGGGGATACGCTTTCGGAAGCATACATTCGGGGCCTACCCAGTGAGGAGGAACGGGAGGTAGCCCACCAGATCAACCGCCGCACGGAATTTAAAGTCCTGGAGGGCCCCACCAGTATCATCATCCGCCGCGACATCATCGAACGGGCCATTGACGGACCGGATCGCGATAATCTTCCCGGAAAAGACGGCACCGGCGCGCCGCCGCCCTCCACGTCCATTCACCCCATGAGTTCCCTGCACGGCAAACCCGCCGCCGAGGTAGCCGAACTACCCGTCCTGGTGTTCGACGAGCGGCGGAAAGATATCGGCACGGTCCGCCGGGGGGAAAAGCGTTCCTTCACCTACACCTTTACTAACGTGGGGCGGGTGCCGGCAAAGGTCATGCTGATCCAGGCCTGCGACTGCACCACTGTGGAGCACAACGATAGCAGGGTGTACCAGGCGGGGGAAAGCGGGGTGCTGGAGGTGACCTTCGATAGCGAAACCAAGACCCTGGGGGAGACACTGGGCATCGACGTCTTTCTGGAGCAGGAACACCCTACGGGGCAGCCGGTGACCGAGTTGCTGGAGTATACCTACGAGATTGAGGAATGATCCGGAGGCTGTGGGCCGGGTACCGGGAAGGACTGATTCGCTATGCCGACTTCAGCGGGCGGAGTGGATGGGGGGATTACTTCGCTTTTTTCCTGATCAACTTCGGCATAAGCGCGCTGCTGGCCGGGGGGGCTCATCTTTTTTCGGGCGGAATTTTTGCTACCCTGGGCTTACTGTACGGGCTGTTCGCATTGTTGCCGGGGGTGGCGGTGACGGTGCGGCTGATTCGGGGGATTATAGTGGGAAAGGAGATAGATTAGCCCACGGAATCGGCCTTTGGCCGCGCACGGAGGACAGCAAAATATACCTAGGATGAGCCCTGCGCTCCGCTTCGGGACGCATCCGAGGAAATTTTGCTACCCGATACGTGAGTTTTGGCGAATTCTCTTCGGAGCTGTCCCGTAGCTTAGCGAAGGGCTGCTCCGAGGTGTGATTCACTGTGGGCTTAAAGTCCGGCCGCGGCGGAGATTTCCAGCATCCGGTCGATGCTGGCTACTCCCTTTTTGATTACCCAGTCGGGTAGCGTAATCTCGGGCTGCTCGTACTGCATGCAGAGGTAGAGCTTCTCCATCGTATTGCGCTTCATGTGGGGGCACTCGTTGCAGGCGCAGGTGTTGTTATTGTTGGGCGGGGCGGGGATAAAGGTCGCCTCCGGATTGGCCAGTTCCATCTGGTGAATGATGCCGGGTTCGGTAGCCACGATGTACTCCTTGTGCCCGCTCTCGCGGGTGTAGCGAAGCAGGCTGGAGGTGGAGCCGATGTGGTCGGCGATGTCCAGAATATGGGCTTCGCACTCGGGGTGGGCGATGAAGGCCGCCTCCGGGTGTGCCATCTGCAATTTGGCGATCTTTTCGTGGCTGAAGATCTCGTGCACCATGCAGCTGCCGTTCCAGAGCACCATATCGCGGCCGGTTTCCTTGATCAACCAGCGGCCCAGGTTCACGTCGGGGGCAAAAATGATGGGCTGATCCTCCGGGATGGAGTCGATGATGTGGCGGGCGTTCGTGCTCGTACAGCAGATGTCGGTGAGCGTCTTCAGCTCGGCCGTACAGTTGATGTAGCTGACCACCTTATGGTCGGGGTACTTTTCCTTGAATTTGGCGAATACCGGGGCGGGGCAGCTGTCCGCCAGACTACAGCCGGCCTTGAGGTCGGGCAGGAGTACCTTTTTCCGGGGGCTCAACATTTTGGCGGTCTCGGCCATAAAGTGGACGCCGGCGAACACGATAATGTCGGCGTCGGTGGAGGCGGCTTGTTGGCTGAGTCCGAGGCTGTCGCCGATGTAGTCCGCGATGTCCTGTATTTCCGATTCCTGGTAGTAGTGCGCCAGGATGACGGCGTTGCGCTCCTTCTTCAGGCGGTTGATCTCGGTCGCCAGATCGAGGGTGGGGTCCACGTCGAGGTCGAGGAAGCCGCGGCGTTTCAGGTTGCGGGTAGCTAGGTCTAGTTCGGCGGACATGGGGGGACTTACTTTGGTGATCCTAGGGATATAACCGGTGGGGTAGGGAAAGGTTGGTTAGTTTAGATTTTAAGCTAAGCTAGGGCGATCCGTATGGTTAGCGGCCGTGCCGCCCCCCGGCGCGGCGGGTAACCATACGGGCGGGGTGCCTATATTACCCGAATGAATTCGACTACGCTATTCGGTATCGGCCTGCTACTGGGTCTCGGTTTTGCCGGCACCCGCGCCCGCGCCCAAACCAACATGGGCTTCCCCGTCCACACCACCGTAGCCCAGGGTACGC